>JACPBS010000005.1 GCA_016180195.1 Candidatus Woesearchaeota archaeon | reverse complement strand
CGCACTAAAAGTGCCACAGATTACGTCGACAGCAATTTCTGACATTCCAAAACCCAAATCACTTTGTGATTGGGCCCATTTGAACTCTGTTCAAATTGGAATCCGCCATTGAAGTGAGGAGCGTAAAGCCTCGTGCCTTTAGGCCGAGGATAGCTCCGAGCGGCGGATTTTTGTTACTATTTTTGTTGATTGCGTCTCCAGTAATCCTCGAGATTAAACAGCAGGCTCAAGTCCACGTCAGCGCATGAATCCTTGCCGACCTCGAAAGGGTTGTCCATGTCTTTTATTAGAAACATGAGGCTCACAAGGATCGTTGTAACCGCGGCAAACATGGCATAGAAGGCATAGTCGCCCTTTACCAGAAGCAAAAGCAACACCAAAAAGCCTATCGAAATCTCAGCAATCAGGTAAGCAGCCGGAATAAATGTTGTCTCAACGATAATGTCTATCCTGTGTGAAAGCTTATCAATGGCAGTCAATTCTGACCTTAGCTTTGTAAGAAATGCAGGGGGGACGCCCTGCTTAGCCAAAGAAGTAATGTCCTCGTTAATCCTTTCGGTAACAGCATCAAGCTCCTTAAGCTTCCACACATTCCTCCTGAAATTCGAGTTCATGGTGTAAAGAAGCTCCTTTATGTCATTCTGAAGCTTTTCCAAAACTTTTTTGGACTTAACAACCCCCCTTAGAATGCGGGCATCATTATAAAAGGTCTTCAAGGAAACAGCAAGCTCTCCCGGGATCTTTTCAGATTCCTTGTAATCAGCAACCGCCCCCGCAAAAAGGATGCTAACCGTAAAGAAGACTCCTCCAAGCAGCGCAGTCAGAAGCGGATTTATTGCTATGAAAGAAATGTTAAAGTAGTCAAGAATGAATTTAACTGAAAGAACAACAGCCAAAACAGGCATTGACTTAAGGGCTACATTGAATTTTTTCATGAACAATGGCAAGATCGGGCGTATAAAAATATTGTTCATTCCTTTACGAGCAGCAGCAAGATGGCAAGGTCCTCAAAGGCAGCCAGTGAATGAGACGTGTTAGGGGGCATGAATATGAATGTCCCGGGCTTAAGGCTGATTTTTTCATCCGCAAGCAGAAATTCTCCCTTTCCCTTCAACACAAGAACAGCACCTGCCTTTGTAGAAGTATGCGTATCAATACCAGAGCCTTTTGCAAGGCACATCAGGGTATGATTATAATTCTCAGACTTGACCAGAACAGTGCTGAAAATGCCCTCATTTGGGAACTGCATCAGCTCGTTAAGGTCTCTTGAAAAGCCTTTCACAAAAATACAGGTGTTATTATCATTTAAAAATTTAGCCTTTGGTCGGCCTTATTGAAAACCTGGTTGTTGCTGAAACCGATTCGGTTCACTGAAGTAAACTTCTTTTTTCTCTCCCCTCGGTTCCGAAGGGGAGGAAAAAAGAACCTTGGTTAAACAAAGGCGAATCGGATCATTACAAACAGAATATGCAATAGGTTTTCAATATGATCCTTTAGTCTAAACAGCAGCAACAGCCAATCCCGCAAGTATCAATACAACGCCCGCATACTGAATCCCCGCTATCCTCTCCCTGAAGAAAAAATGCGCCAGGATTATGATAACTGCAGGGTAGCCCGCAGAAATAGGAGCGAGAAGAGCGGATGGGAAACTGTTAAGGGAGAACGTAAACACAAGAGCGCCAGCCTGAAGGAGTATTCCGGCTACAAAAAACAAAAGAAAAGTCTCTCTTTTCAATCCCAAAGACATTTTCCCTTCAGCTCTCCTGAGAATTGCATAAGACAACGGGACAGAAAAAATGCTTGAAAAGAAAAACGGCGTCACCCAATCAGCACCCTTAACCAGCACGGCAGATAAAGTGAAATTAATCCCCCATAAGACAAAGGTAAAAACTGCATATTTCAATCCTTCAACCTGGCTGCTGATCTTAAGCCTCCTCAGCTCTGAAATATTAAGAACTGCCAATAGCAGGCCAATAGTTGAAATGAAAATACCGATATACTGAGTCCTGCTCAACGACTCCTTAAGGAAAAAAAGGCCCAGGAACATGGAAAGAATGCCATAGCTGCTAGTTATAGGGCTGATCAACGAAACCTTTCCTACAGCAACCGCCTTATAAAAACATATAAACGAGAGGACTACAACTATAGAAGAAGCAAAGACAATAAGCCAATAGATGCCGCTAACTGTTTTTGGGAAGAAAAAAGCAAAATAAACAACTGAAACGACCGCCAGGGAAACAACGCTTCCCCAAAAATTGAGCAAAAAAGGGCTGTTACCCTTTTTAGAAATGTAGGCCATGATGAAATCACCAAAACCCCACGCAAGCATTATGGCCAGACCCAGAAAAATAAGCTCGATCATCTTATCGCGCTTCGCCAATAATCAAGTGCCTGCCGTTATAAAGGACAAACATCACAACCTTTCCCTCTTCAACAGCAAGGTCAGGTCCCATCTCAACATCCACAACCTCATAGCTCCTGGAGTCCATAATCTGGCACTTATTTCCAGCAATTGAAATAACCGGACCTGATTTCATTTCAAGCTCAGCAATATCAACCTTGTCATGATGCCCATACACGGCTGATTTCTCCCCAGTAGAAAAAAGACCCTGCATTATGAACTTCAGCTTTGAATGCATGTGCGTTCCCGCAGTTACAATCTCCTTTCTTTTGAGCTTATAAGGCTCCCTGTTGAAGATTATCCATTCACCAATCTTAACATCCTTAGCTTCAGGCATGACTTAGGCGCATTTGTGAAAGAATATTAAATCCAGTTGAGCAATAACGGCGCGATCTTTATAAACAGGATCATGTTGAAAATAATATTGGTCAGGATGTAGACCGCTTCATAGCCCCTGTTCTCCCCGAACAGCACTATGAATGGAGAGATGACAACATAATAAACCACAACGAGCATAATTCCGATAACAGTAATATCCGCTGTCCTGAACATTGAGGCAAGGACAGCTATGAGCACCATAGCTGCAATGGATGTCAATGTATCCTGATCAAGCCTCCCGGAAAGGGCCCTTCCTATAATAACCGAAGGCACGCCTATGATTATCCCTGCTGATGAGCCGTAAGCAACGCTTCCTACAATGGTGAAAAGCTTTACAAGCTCAAAATTAACCGGGGACCTGAAATAGTTGTGGTAAAAGGTAGAGAAAGAGCCCAGGATTATGAACAGAACAACAACAAGGACAGGCTTTATGCTTGCGCCGAACAGCAAAACTACAAGCAGAAACGCCAGGGCAACCAAAGCATGCCGCCTATACTTGTCCTTTAGCCTCTGGAATCCTTCTACCAATTCCCCAATACCCATATAAGGAATAACAACAGACAAATATAAAATGTTTAGTAAATTGCATATCGAAAGTTCCATTATTAACGCACTTTGCCATAACTAAAGATTTAATAATAAGCAAATCGGAAGATCGAAAAAGAGGTGAAAAGTCTGGAAGGGTTATTTTTTCTGAAAGATGTAAGCCTGCTGATAATTGCAGCAACGCTATTTGCGTTAATCGCAGGAAAGCTCAAGCAGCCGCTTATTCTGGGTTATGTCATTGCCGGGATGCTTATACTGCCCCTGAATCTGGTTAAGGATCCAAACACCGTAAAGATATTCTCAGACCTTGGAATAGCATTCCTGCTCTTCATAATAGGGTTGGAGCTGGACTTCAACAGCATCAGGCAGCTGGGGATAAAATCCTCGATAATAGGAATATTCCAGGTGGCAACAACATTCCTTATCGGCTTGATCATTTCAGTGTTCATACTCAAATTCGACTTTATCTTGTCAGTATACATTGCATTGATTGTCTCGTTCTCAAGCACAATGGTGGTCGCAAAGCTATTAGGCGAACAAATGGAGCTTGAATCTGTCCATGGGAGCCTTGTTCTTGTAGTGCTCATAATACAGGACATAATCGCGATCATAGCCCTTTCAATGATAACCATGGGGAGCAACATGTCAGGCAGCATACAAATTGCGGCAATCGGGATACTCGTGCTGAAGGGTTTTATCCTCATCGCAAGTTCATACATCCTCTACAAGATACTGCCATTCTTCCTTAAGGAGGCTGTCCATTCAGCAGAGCTCATATTCATCTCATCACTTACCACAATGTTCCTCTTTTCCGCAATCGCCTCCTTTTTAGGGTACTCATATTCGATCGGCGCATTCATCGCAGGCGTAGCATTGAGCACAACAAAATTCAGCCACGAAATAACTGGCCGCGTGAAGCCACTCAAAGATTTCTTCATAGTGCTGCTCTTTGTCACACTAGGCATGAGCATGGTACTCGACCAATTCCAAAAGGCGATTTTTCCATTGGCCATAATCCTGCTAACAGTCCTCATAATAAAGCCGATACTCATATTCATCATAGTCAAAAAATTCGGATACAGCAACAGAACATCATTCTTCACAGGCGTGCAACTTGCCCAGGTTGGTGAATTTTCGCTAGTCCTTGCAGCTCAAGGCATAGCCATGAATCACATAAAAGATCCTTCAACCTTTTCCATGATCATAGTCGCGACAATCACAACGATGATATTGACAAGCTACATAATAAAATATGACGACACGCTCTACAACAAGTATTTTTCAGGACTTCTTAACAGGCTCGGAAAGGAATCCAGGAAGGAACGCTTCAACATAAAAGAAAGGATGAAAAATCACATAATAATTTTCGGCTTGCACAGAATGAGCGAAAAGATAATTTCAGGACTTTCAAAAAAAAGGAAAAAATTCATAGTTGTAGACCATAACCCTGAAAAGATAAACGTGCTCGCCGACAGGGGTATAAACTGCATATGCAGCGACATGACCAACCTCGAAATTTATGACCAGATCAACAGCTCTCAAGCAAAAATCATAATTTCCGTTGTGCACAACACCGCATCAAACCTGACCCTTATAAAAAAAGTCAAGCAGGAAAAGCACAAAGCAATCCTAATGGTTGCAAGCAACAGCGAAGAAGAGGCAATAAGGCTTTATGATGAAGGGGCTGATTTCGTAATAATCCCCCAGATACTTGGAGGGGAAAAGGTAATAAACTACATTGAGCATCTCAAGCCCAGCGAAATAAAATCCTGGGGACAGCATTATCTTGACGAGATAAAAAGCAGGCAAAAATCGCATTAATTCTTGTACAATAAAATATAAATATGAGCAAATACAAGATGTTGGGTTAAAGAGGACACATAACCCCAACAGGTTGTAGTTATTGTAAAGGAATGAATTTGGTGATGGAATGGCACTTGGACAAATAAGAAAAAGGGACGGGAAAATAGTAAAGTTCGAAAAGTACAAGGTTGCAAATGCAATATTCAAGGCAGTTCAGGCAGTAGGGGGAAAAGACAGGAAAACAGCTTCAGAGCTTGCAGACCAGGTAAATGCCGAACTGGAGCAAAGGAATGGAAATACAATCCCGACAGTAGAGGAAGTGCAGGACATTGTAGAAAAGGTGCTGATAGAAGCGGGACATGCAAAAACAGCGAAGGCTTACATACTTTACAGGCAAAAGAGGTCGGAAATAAGAAAAGAAAAGGAGCTGCTTCTTGAAAAACAAGAAATAGACGAGGTAGACAAGGCGTTTGACCTTAATGCACTCAAGGTCCTGAAAGCAAGATACCTAAGAAAGGATGAGAAAGGAAGGCTGATCGAATCACCAAAAGAGCTCTTCATACGGGTTGCAGTGCACACTGCAATGCCTGAGCTCATATTCGAACCGCAGGTATTTGACAAGGAAGCAAGGCAGGCGCAACACCCTGATGAGAAATTCGAGCCATCCTCGCTTGAAGGAAAGATAAGCATCGGAAAATACCCGCTCAACAGATACCATCTGGAAGGCCTCAAAAGGATGTACGACCGCATGAACAGCCAACACCAGATGAAGGCAAAATGGACAGAAATCCTGAAAATGGCTGAAAAGGGCAGCTTCAACATCCATGAAAAAGCAATTGAAAAATTCTACAATCTGATGGTATCAAAAAAATTCATGCCAAATACCCCTGCACTTGCAAATTTCGGCAACCCCCTCGGAATGGGATCCGCCTGCTTTGTTCTTGGAATAGAAGACAGCATGGAAAGCATAATGGACACGCTGAAGCACACAGCAATAATCCACAAGGCCGGAGGGGGAACTGGATTCAATTTTTCAAAGCTCAGGCCTGAGGGTGATTTCGTGTCTTCCACATCAGGGGTTGCGTCCGGGCCATTAAGCTTCATGCGAATGTTCGATACAATGACAGAGGTTGTCAAGCAGGGCGGAATCAGGCGAGGGGCGAACATGGGGATCCTCAACATAAACCACCCTGACATCGAAAAATTCATAACCTCGAAGGAAGGCAACAAGGGGCTCAGGAACTTCAACATATCAGTGCTGATAATGCCTGACTTCTGGGAACATTATGAAAAAAACGAGCCTTACCCGCTTAGAAACCCGAGAAATGGCGACATAGTCAGGACTGTAAACCCGAGAATGCTCTTCGACATGATACTATACCATGCATGGGAAAGCGCAGAACCAGGGGTTATATTCTATGACCACGTAAACAAGTACAACCCGTTCCTCGAATCACTCGGGCCAATTGTCACGACAAATCCATGCGGCGAAGTCCTGCTTTACCCGGATGAGCCATGCAACCTCGGAAGCATCAATGCATCGGCATTCGTGCTTGAGGATGAGGAAGGCAAGGCATACTTCGACTGGGACGGGCTATCACAGACCGTTCTTGATTCAACGCAGTTCCTTGACAACGTGATAGATGTGAACAAATATCCACTCCCGCAGATAGAATCAATGAGCCTTAACACACGGAAAATCGGGCTGGGCGTAATGGGCGTTGCAAATGCCATGTGCGAGCTTGGACTATCATACAAAACGCAGGAAGGAAGAAGATTCATGGAACGCCTTATGGAAACAGTAAACTACCATTCCAAAATGAAAAGCATAGAAAAATCCACGGAACGGGGTCCGCTGCCATACTACAAAAAAAGCTTCTACAGTGACGGAATTCTGCCATTCGCGGGATTTGAAAGGAAAGAGGAATGGCACTTCAACTGGAATGAAGTGTCTGAAAAAGCGAAAAAGCAAGGTGTAAGGAACGGCTTCACAACGGTAATAGCGCCAACAGGAAGCATATCAATGATAGCAGGGTGCAGTTCAGGGATAGAGCCAATATACAGCCTCGTATTTGAAAAAAACGTAGCTGTTGGCAGATTTTTCTATGCAGACCACATCTTTGAAAAGATAATGCGCAAGGAAGGGCTTTACAGCGACGAAATGATGAATGATGTGGTTGGGCATTCCGGAAGGATCCAGGACATTCAAAGCATACCTAATAACATAAAAGAGGTCTTTGTCACCGCCCTCGACATATCCCCTGAAGACCACATAAGGGCGCTAGCAGCCTTCCAGAAATGGACTGACTCCAGCATATCAAAGACAAATAATTTCCCGGCCGATGCGACCATAGACGACATGAGAAAAAGCTACATACTTGCATACAAGCTTGGATGCAAGGACGTCACTGTTTTCAGGGACACATCAATAAAAGACCAGGTTCTTGTTGCGCCGAAAAAAGAGGCAAGAGAGGAAACAATCCATGCCCCTTCATGCGCCCCATCAATCAAGTCTGAAATCAAGGAATGCCCGGAATGCAAGAGCAAGCATGTTGACAAGAAGGAAGGCTGCGTATCCTGCCGAGAATGCGGTTGGGGAGCATGCACATAAAAAAGGTGAGCTGATATGCTGTTCAAGACCCTTGGAATACTCGACATGCTCGCGTTTTTGTCACTGCTGCTTGCAGCCGTGATCCCAAAAAGCATACTTGCTTACGCAGGGATTTATCTTGCATTAAAAGGGCTAACATTCATTCTCATCTCAAAAGACCTTGCGAGCGGAATTGATGTTGCAGCAGGGATTCACATGCTGCTTGCTGCTGCAGGGCTCAACATATTGGCGCTTAACACCGCGTTCCTGATATACCTGGGGCAAAAATCCGCACTAACCCTGATAAGGATCAGCATCGATACATATTCGCTGATCAGGATTGTAAGGGAACAAAAAAAAGCAAGCCCTGACTACTACTCTATAAGATGAAAACAAACAAAACAGGCGACCTCGGGGAAACCCGCATAAAAGGCAAGGAAACACTATCCAAAGACGATTCGATCATTGAGGTGTTAGGGGAATATGATGAGCTGAACTGCATCCTTGGCCTGGCAGCGGAATTCTGCATTGACAACCCAACAAGAAGAACACTTGAACGAATACAAAACGACCTGCACACCGTATGCGCAGAAATATCCGGCCTAAGCCAACCCGTCTATCCCCACATAAACAAAAAGCATGTATCATCAATAGAAGAAGGCATAAGACTGATTGAGTCAATAACCGGAAAGCAGCAAAGATTCATAATACCTGGAGGAACAAAGGGATCTGCAATCATCCACCTGGCAAGGGCTGTATCAAGGAGGGCTGAAAGAAGGCTTGTAACCGCATCAAAAAAATTAAAACTCAGAAAAGAACTGCTGGCTTATGCCAACAGGCTCTCATCATTGCTTTATTCAATGGCAGTGCTGCAAAACAGAATATCAAGCATACATGAAAAGGAGCCTGTGTATAGGCACCAGGAAACAGGTGAAATGGAATGAGGTGCCCATACTGCGGCTATTCGGAAACAAAGGTAACTGACAAGAGGGATGATGACGCTGTCGGAATAACCCGGAGGCGAAGGGAATGCCTGAAATGCGAGAAAAGGTTCACAAGCTTCGAGCGCGTTGAAAACATCGACATCGCAGTTGTCAAGAAGGATGGAAGAAGGGAGCAGTTCGAAAGGAAAAAGCTATTCGCAGGCATACACAAAGCCTGCGAGAAAAGGCCGGTAAGTATCGAAAGCATCGAAAAAGCTGCCGATGAGATAGAATCGGAAATCAGGAAAAGCGAAGGCAAGGAAGTAAGCAGCAAGGAAATCGGGGAATTGGTGATGAAAAAACTCAAAAACCTGGACAAGGTCGCATACATAAGGTTCGCATCAGTCTACCGCGAATTCGCAGACCTGGAAAGCTTCCAGAAGGAGCTTGAAAAGCTGATCAAGAAGTAATAAAAATCTTGCTTGGCCAACCACTTTAAGCTGATTAAATTGATGATGAAAAACCTGGCGCCCAATGTTACAAGGAAGAGATTGATGATTGAACTGATTTATTCGATAGCTGTTGACAAAAATACCATTCAGGATTATTTTAGCAAGATAACGGCAGACCTTAAACTGAAGGCATATGGAAAGCCAATAATTTTCTCTCCAGGCGGGAAGGGAAAAGAAGAAAACAAAGGCTATGACGCTTTTGTTCCTCTGATCGATTCAGGGATTTCTGTCTATGTCTGGACAAGCTCAAGATTTGTTTCATTGATAATCTATACTTGCAAGGATTTTGACAGCAAAAAAGCAGTGGAAACAACAAAAAAATTCTTTAATGCAACAAAATCGGAATTCATGGAGTTTTAAATGAAAGCACGCATAAAGAGAATAGACAAGTCGCTTCCATTGCCAATCTATCAAACAAAAGGAAGCGTTGGCTTTGACATATTCTGCAGGGAGGAAACCGTGATAAAGCCAAAGGAGATAGCCCTTATACCCGGAAACATAATAGTTGAAGCTCCTGAAGGCTACATGCTCCTGATCGCCCTAAGAAGCTCAACCCCCAGAAAACACGGCCTCATAAAGCCACACGGAATCGGGATAATAGACAATGACTACTGCGGGGACAATGACGAGATAAAGGTGCAGGTTTACAACCATACAGACAGGGATGCAATAATAAGAAAAGGGGACAGGATAGCCCAGGGCGTATTCGTAAAGATAGGAAAGTTCGACTGGGAAGAAAAGGAAACCATGGGGAAATCAAGAGGCGGCTTCGGAAGCACCGGATAAACCGAGTAAATTTTATATATAAAACCCGGGCTTTCGTAATTATGGGTATAAAAAGCGTTTTTTTGTCCATGGCTATAGCAGCACTCATTTTCACAGGCCTGGCAGAAGCAGTGCCCTATACTGAAAAGGTATTTGATGGATTTGTCCTTGAAGGCCCAAAATACCTCTTTCCAGACGGAAAAAACTTCACAGTGGAATTTGCTAATGAGGACAAGCTAATAGCAAACACGAATGAAGGAAGAATAATAGTCCAGAATAACACCTGCAAGATAGACCTTGGTTATAACATATGCTTCAAAGGATATTCCTTCAGCCATTACAACTACTCGCTCAACAATGTTGTCGTAAACAAGGCGCTTATCTTGATTGAAATAAACCTTGCCAAGATCAACATCTCGAGGAACATCTCCGATACAATGATCACGGGGCATGAGTACAAGATCAGAACTGTGTTCCAGAATGTTGCTGACAAGGAAGCAGAAGGCGTGACATTCTACGACCAGTTCCCGAGCGAATTCGACGCGTACACTACATCCGACTGCAACATCCTGCTCAATAACATAACATGGAAGGGCAGGCTGGAGCCGAACGAGAAAGTACAGTGCACCTATACAGTCAGGCCACTGAAAAACCTTACATTCATCTCCAGGGCAACTATAGACTACCATAACGGACAAAGGAACTCGAGGGAAGAGGCCATAACAACAATAACAGTAAACCCATACCCCCTTGAGATAGAACATAACGTATCATCCGTAACAGAACTCGGTTCAGAGATCCCCATTGACCTCAACCTTCGCTCAAAAAAGAACATAAGCATTGAATACTTCACCATAAACATACCAAAAGAGCTCAAAATAATGAAAAGCGACAACAGCCTAACCAGAACAGACAACACCCTCATTCTAAAGGGGCAAATGGGGGATAACGAGAGCATAGCCATCAATAACAGGGTCCTGGCCCAATTCTCGGGGAATTACACGATAAAGGCATCGGCCAGGTTTTCATACGACGGGCTGACAGACTCTATAGAGACAAACATTCCCATAAACATCACATTCAAGGAGCTTTATGCCAGGATCGGGAGAACTTCCTTTGAAAGCGGAAAAGGGAAACTGTCAGTATTCATTGTAAATCCTTCGAACCATACATTCTACGACCTTTCCTTCAATGCGAGAGGGATGATTTCAGGAAACCAGAGCGAGGTAAAAATAGAAGGATTAAGCCACAAAGAATATGCTTATGAATTCGAAAGGGAACCTGGAGCATATAATGTAAGCACAATCTTAAGGTACAAAAGCGAATATTACCAGAAATTCATTGACACAAGAACATTCTCAATAACCATCAACAATACTTCAGGCCTGCAAGAACCAAGTACAAAGCAGGAAAGAAAAAAGGAGGAAGCCCCGGAAAAAGAGAATTCAATGGACCTTGACATCAAGAAGGAGATAAACCAAGCCAAGACAATATCGATAATTTTTGGGGTTTCGGCAGTCGCAATAATAATACTGGCAATAGCGGCTGCTAAGCTGAAGGGGAAGGAAAAAAAGCCCGAACAAAAGCCTGACCCGCAGGATCTCAACGAGCTAATTAAATGATGTCGAGGAAGTTCTCATCAGTAAGAAAGCCCTCCTTTTTCAGCTCATCGATGACAAAAAAGGTTTTCCTCTCCCTGACCTTAAACCTCTCCACCAGCGAATCCATGAAATGCTCCAGGTCATTAATATCCTTGTGGAGTATTTCAGCAACGAAATCATAGCCGTTATTTATCCTATAAAGGGAATTGACGTTATTATTCTTCAGCAGGCATGATGAAAACTCGTCCCTTTGAGACTTCTCGACAGAAAAAATCACAAGGGCACGAACAACAAAGCCCAGCTTTGAAAAATTGAGAAGGGATGAATTCTTCCGGATCAGGACACCTTCAAAAGACTTCAACCTGTCATAAATAGTAGAGACAGGAATCCTGGTTTTCCTGCTCATATGATTAAGATAACAAGATCTTTCCTTTTCATGATTATCACCTCAAACCGTAAATCATTCAAAAAAGATATATATCTTTGGGATAATTGTTATATATGGGAATATAATTATATATTTTAGGAAGATTTATATACTATAACCCGAATAAATCAACAGATGAAAAGAAAAGTCATACAGCTAGCAGGCAAAACACTCGTTGTTTCCCTGCCAAGCAAATGGGCAAAAAAACTGGGCATAAAGAAGGGGGATGAACTGGAGATAGAGGAAAAATTCGACAAGCTTGTGGCAACAGCAAGAAAAAGCATTGACATAGAAAAAACGAGCATAATGATAAAGCAAGACATCGGAAAAGAAGTGCAAAGATGGGCCATTTCAGCAATACAGAAAAGCGGATATGATGAAATAGAAATACTCTACGAAACGCAAGCAACAGCAAAAATAATACAAGACCTAGTGAAAGAGGTGTTTGTAGGCTTTGCCATAACCGAGCAGTCCGGAAATAGGACAGTGATACGGAGCATAGCACAGGAACTCGAGAGCGAATTCGACACAATATTGAGACGCGCCTTCCTGGTCACAATGGCCCTTGGCGAAGGAATAACAGACTACCTGGGCCTGAAGAAAAAGGAAGAACTTAAAGAACTCCTTGCGCTCGAACAGACCAATAACCAGCTCTGCAACTTCTGCGAAAGGATGCTCAACAAGAAAGGATTCAAGGACTACAGGAAAACCACCTTTGCATACGTTATAGTATGGAACCTGGAAAAAATATGCGATACCTACAAGGAAATAATCCATGAGATATCACAAAGCAAAGAAGTGGATTCGATCGAGAAAGACCTGATAGCAGCAAACAACAGGCTCCTGAGAACATATTATGAGCTATACTATAAATTCGACTACAAAAAACTTCAAGAAGCAATGGGGATGAAACAGGATGAAAAGGCAAAAAGACGGGTAAGGGAAGGAAGCATGATTGCCTGCCTTATCCTGAGGCAAATTGATGAGATTTCCAATCTTTCAGCAACCCTGATAGCCATAAACGCCTAGGCAGCCAGGTCTTCCTCAAGCATACTCAATCCTGACAAGGTTCTTTCAAAGCTCCTGCTATGCCTGGAATAAAACAATGGCGAAAAATCCTTAACCTGCTTTATCGCATAAACCGCATCATGAACCCTCTCGACAGCCCTCTCCCTGCCATCTTTGGAAAACCAAACGCACAATGAAAGATCCTTGATGACAGCCTGAACATAGTAAGCAACAGGATCAATGCCATTGAGAATCAGAAACCCATCCTCCTCCTTCCTTAATTCAGGAGATATGACATATCTATAATTCGCGGCCTCGTACTCAGCAGGGACAAGACCCTTGTTTTGTAGATCAATTATCCCTATCTTTTTACCTGACATTATACGGTTTCCCGGATGCCCGTCAGTGTTAAAAACAATCTCCCCTTGGACACAGGATTCAGCAACCTCTGAAAATGCAAAAAGGAACTCCCCTGCATTACCTGCAAATGAGGCTGAAGACAAAACCTGCCTCAGCTTCTCAGAAGGCCTAAGATAAGCCAGCCCGGGAATACCCACAAAATGCCTGTGGATAGCCCTTGTCAGCTCCCATGACGAAACCACGTCATCAAAGCCAGCAGTTCCGCTTTTCAGGCAATCATAAAGCGTCTCCCCCCTTAACTGCGACCTTACAAGAACCGAATCTTCGGAAATCCTGCCCATAAAAAGAGGCTCGGTTGCTGCATAACGATCAGAGCCTTTAAGCAATTCATAGGCCTTACCTGACATTGAAAACTCGAACCTCAGCTCAGGCTCATCACCAACCCTCACCACGAAATCATCCCTCATATGCGATGGAGAAAACCTGAAAACCCTTCCTCCTGGAAAATGCTCCCTTGCAAAATGCTCCGAATCATCATAAGCAATGCCAAGAACCCTCTCCAGATGCCTCTGCATCCCTTCCTTGTTTCCTTTTTCATGATAATACCAGAAACCAAGAAGACCTGACTCGACCGAGCCAAACCTTCCCGACATGGCCTCTATATGTGAAGATCCATCAACACCCAGCTCATCCAAAACCATTGTCAGATAAAAAAAGGATTCCATGCGGGGGCTGTAACCTTCAATATTCCTGTGGTGGCTGGTTAGCGTGTTAACCAAGTGATCATTAATAAACCACATACTGAACCTCGGCAATACCATTTTCCCCATGATGGATCTTGCGACATTAAACGCTTTATCAGGCATTCCAGCCTCATGATAGGAATCTGCAATCATCAATTTAAAATTAGGATAAGGATATCTTTCAACCAGCTTCTCCAATTCAGATATGTAATTTGCAGAGCCCTTCTTCCATCTCAATGAAGCATACGACTCCCAAACAGCAGGGATGATCAAATCAGAATGCAACACACACCTTAAAGCACTCAAAATTACATACGACGAGACGTAAGCCACTCCTGCGTTAAGAAGTGCTCCTTCAGTTACCACAACCGAACTCGAAAGCGCATATGCAGCAGGTATTATGGACCACGCACCCTGGTTTTCATATGGCGAGTCCCAAAGCTGAAGGAGACAATTCTTGCCATGATCGTTCTTGGAAAACCTGGAAAAATCAAGGCAGCCCCTTTTCACGCCCAGCTTCCTTAAAGTATACTCATCATGAAAATAAAAATAAGAAATCAAACCTGCAAACAATAAGCCTGTCAAAGACATGATATCAGGATCAGGAACCCTAACCCTGGAAAACAACGCATATAGGACAGCTCCAACAACCGATGCAGCCCCCATTGCAGCGTAGACATCGTTATTGCAACACCAATCCACAACAGAGTCTATGCATTTAACAGCCCTGCCAAGCAACGGCTCGGCATAAACCCTCGAACGGGCAAGCATTTCCTCAAGGCCCATATTGGGCCCATACGCAAGGATTAATAAAAACTTTTTGTCAGACATGACAATTTTATGGATTACTCATGTCTGACAAATATTAGTAAGCGATTATTATAAGCTCTTTTGTCACTTACTAATTTTCCGAAAATATTAAATAAAGCTGAACCGAGAACCGACCAATGCAAAAAAGAGGTGAAATCAACTTCCAGATGCTGGTGATACTGATAATAGCCGTGGCAGCCTTCATCGCCCTAATTACGATATACAAAGACCTTCTATCTGCATTATTGCCCAAATGAAAAAAGCACAAGATGGAAACCCGCTATTCTCTACAATATTATTTGCCATCATATTCTTCACGCTTCTTGGCCTGGTATACACAATAATCCCCATCTTATCCGGGCAAGGCCAGAACCTAATGTGCAGCATGTCCGCAACAACAATGGCAGGAACCAAATTCTTCGGATTGGAATCACCGATAATAAACGACCTCAAATGCGAAACACACTACGTGAAGATAAAAGAGGACGGGATCTACGCATACAACGGGAAAACGTACCAAAAAGATAACGTCAACTACAGAAGATTCAATGACAACCCAAATCACTACATGCAGAAGGCAGTTGCCGATGAGCTATACCGGTGCTGGAAATACCTGGGAGAGGGGGAAATAGACCCGTTCGGGAACTACGACGACTCATCAAAATGCGTGGTATGCAGCCAGATAGAGTTCGACAGCCAGGTAACATACAAAAAGGAAAAATTCGAGGAGTTCAACATCTTCCTGAAGAACAATTATGTCAAAGACTCCAGAGGAGCACAAACCACATACTGGGACTTTCTGAGCGGAGGCGCAAGAAATGAAGATGGGCAAGTATACCAGATCGATCTGGAAACCCAGCCACAATCAATAGTATTCATATCAGTCAAGCCCGACAAGCTAAAAGACCTCCTGCTCGTAGGGGGCCTCACAGGACTGGGGGGCACTGCGTGCTCAACAGCGCTTCCCGCACTAGGATGGTTTGTAAGCCTTGCCGGAAAAATCCCGGGATCAGCCAAGCTTCCTTCAAAGATCCTGATGGTGGGGAGCAAGATATCGAAAGCAGGCGGGGCAACGTTCGCGCTCGCATGCAAGGAAAGCCCTCTGATAAAGAAAGGCATGCAAAGAGGACTCCTGATGTTCGGATCATACAAGACATTTGAAACAGCAAACGGAGATCAAGTCCCGCGAGTGCTTCTTGTAGAGATGATGCCAACATCAGAAGTGGGGAAAAAATGCGAAAAACTCTATGGGTGAGGAAAGGGGTAACTGTATCAGCAATAATGAGCCTGATCCTGCTAGCAATAACCATATTCGCCCTTCTATCATATACAGGCCTGATAACATCAGGGATAGAAAGCGGGTTTTCCAGGGAGCCATGCAAGCAAAGCGTGATAAGGCACTCCAACCTGCACATAAAATCCTACAACCCACCTGACGAAATAATAAACTGCCCACCAACATACCTGGAATTTGAAAAGACAAAATACAGCATTGAATACAGGGGAAAGACCAGAAGCATCAAGCTAGGCGATCATGCGGAAAAGCCCATTGCAGACGAGATATACAACTGCTGGAACCAGTTTGGCGAAGGGAAGCTTGACCTTTTCGGAGGGCCCAAAAAGTACTGCAGCGTATGCTCAATAATAACCTTCAAGGAAGATATGGAAATAAACGGGTACCAATTCTTAGACTACCTGCGCAAGAATACTGTTCCAAACAAGGAACTGGCAAAGGAAGGGATAACGTACCTGGACTACATGCGAGGCAAAAAAGGGGGAATAAAGCCTGAAATAGACACAAAGAACAGGGAGGAACTGAAACAGACAACTTTTGATCCTGACAGTGCCTATGCGGTTGTTTTCGTCTACGCAAAAAGCGAGCCCATGCTAGAAAACATGATGGAATTCATAGGAAAATACTGGGAAAGCAACAGCGGGAAGATTTCGGTAATAGGGGGGGCAGTGATGCTTGCAGGAGGATTCGCTGTCGGGGTAACTGGAGTTGGGCTGCCAGCAGGAGCAGCACTCGTAGTGGCCGGGGGAGCTGCAATAATAAGGGGAATCACGCTAGAAACTGCAATGGATGCCTCTATTGAAGCCTATTCAAAAAAGAACATCATAAGGGACTGGACTGCATTCACGATCTTCGGGAAATACGATGAAAACCTCCTGAAAGACCTGGGATGTGAGGAATTACCAGTCAAGCAACAAATATAAAAACAAGGCAGCCAAGAAAAGGACATGAAAAAGAAGGGATTACAATGGCACATCCTGATAATGTTCCTGATAGGTTTGGGATTGCTGCTAGTATCAATAGGAGGGGTAATAATATTAAGAGGGGGCGCAGAAAACCTTTTCTCCAAGATAATGGAAATACTCAGATTCGGGTAAAATGACAAGCATAGCGATCGAGAACCTAATAAAACCTGCTCTTTACATTTTTGCAGGCATAATACTGCTAGTAATAGCAAGAGGCCTTACAGAACCAACCCTGAAAGGAATTGTTGAAACAGTAAGCGAGATGTTTGATTTCGGCGAAAAATGCGAAGAAGGGTATTTCAAGTGCCAAAAGGCAAGGATGGAGGACGGAAAATGGGTGCCAGAGTGCATCAGGTGGGGAAAAAGCGGGATAAAAGACGAAAACTGCGACCCAAGGCACTACAAGCCAGTCAACTTCAGGAAAGGAGAGTATGACATTTGCAGGGAAAACTGCATCATAGACTACTGCCCTGCAGGAACAGGAAGGAAGGGCAACGAGTGCAAGAGCTGCCAAAATGAGGGTGAAAACTGCGGAGGAGGGTATCCGATAATCGGAGGGAATGCAGGCGAATGCTGCGCGCCAGAATACATTGAATGCAAGGGAGGCTTCCTGGGGTCAAGCGGAAAATGCCAAAGAAAGGTGGTAACATGAAAAAAAATGCAGTCAGCCTGTCATTCGAAACAATAACAGTTGCGGCAATAGCGCTCACAGTCCTCATAGTGGTAATACTGATCTTTACAGGCAACATCGGAAAAATAGTTGACAGCATAACAGGCCTCAACCAATGCCAAGGCAGCTGTGAACGAGACCGGATAGAAGGGCAAATATGTATCAAGTCAGGCTGCCCAAAGGAAACAAAATGGTGCTGCTCTGATGGATGAATCGAAAGACACGATAATAAGAGCGGTCATTATAGTCCCGTTCATAATCCTAGTAATGCTATTCTTCGCGAAAATCATAACGATCGGGGAGCCCAATCAAGTTGAATCCCTCAACGACTTCATACAATTAGCTGACAATGCAAAGCAGAACGAGCCATTTATGAAGAACATATACATCAAGGATTACTTATACGGCTTCAACTCGGCAACACTTAGCCTCTCAAACGGCAAGACCATAAAAAAACCCGAGAACCCCCAATGCAACTCAGGATCATGCCTATGCCTGTGCAAAGACCCAGAATGCAAGGCAAGGGAGGAAACTTACTGCAAAGGCGTAGAAGGGGTTGAAAACTTCCTAGCCTACGGGCTGGAAGAAAACATTGGAAAGGCCCAAAACGTGGCATTCGATGGGAACAAGAAAAAAACGATTTGCATCATGGCCCAAAGGGAAAAAAATGACCTTGCACTGATGTCATGCACAGCAGATCCATCTAGAAAAACTATTTAAACAGATTTCCCAAAGTGAAAGCATGGGGAAAAGAGGGCAATACATAGTAGTATACTCGCTGATAGGCCTCACGATTGCAGCCCTTACTGTCATCGCATTAACCTCTCTTGTAACCCGACTGGGTTCAGACACAACACTGGAGAGGGAGTATGTTTCAAAGGACCTTGCACTGCTTCTCGATACAATTTATGCAAGCCCAGGAGACCTCGAATACACATACAGCCTTCCCGAGCATTTCCAGATATCAATAGGGAATCACCTGGTTACTGTAAAGGACGCCGAAAAAAGGGCGAAATCAACCCATTATTATGCCTCAAGCCATGAATTCAATGAGTTAAAATTTTCATCTGACGGAGCTCCGAGGGCGATAAAGATAACAAAAAAAAGAAATGAAATAGCGATTAAAGGAATATACAACGACAATGAAAGATCTGCGATTAGGAAATTCAGGGAGCTAACCGAGTTCGTAAAAGGGAGCACAAAAAGAAGCTATAATTTCAAATGCATAGAATCCTATCCAATAGTGCTTGAAAAAGGATATTACATAATCATTTCAGGAAACGGGAATTCTGCACTATACTACAGCTCCGAAGACGGGACAACAGAGATCTCCACAGAAACGCTGCCTCAGCTAAACTACATCGAAACAAACGGAATGGAAACATACATAATCACGCCAGACGAATCCATGTCTAGCTGGAACTGGATAATGCTGAAAGATGAAGCAGTGATAATTAACAATGAAAAAACCAGAACATGGCAATGGGCAACGCCCACCATAGAGATAAAAGAGCTACCGAAATGCGAAGCAGAAAACATGGCCAGATAGACGAGAACCTTGTCCACATCATGACAATCGCGTACCTCATATACGTAGTTGTCATAACAACCGCAATATTCTTCATCTACACTGAAAAAAAAATACAGATAGAGGACGCTGAACTACAAATCATCTCAAACAGGCTGATTAATGAGATCTCCAAGGTTGAAAAGGATACCGGGAGGCTTCAAGTGGGGAACATAGAGGTTTCAAAGGATGTTGACAGGGAAATTGATTTCGGCAACCGTACAGTAATAAGCGCATCAATAAGATACGGGGAACACGAGATGTACTACAACCAGAAATGGTTCGTAAGAATGAGGCCACGGGTGGGTTTTGATGCGCACAAAAATGAAAAGGAAACTTACCTGATTGAGGAAGGCAGGGGAAAACCCGGGAAGATTGAGGCAATAGAATGAAAAAGAAAGGAATAAGCCCTGCAATAATAATCCTGGCCACAATCGCGTTCACAGCAGCAGTGATAATACTCCTACTATCATCGCTATCCAGGCCCGGAATGCTGAACCAGATAACCAAAAAAGGATTCATAATAGGGAGCGACGTAAAGAGATCTGATGAGTACATCACTATCATAAACCAGCTTAACTTCCTGAAAAGCACTACTGTAAGGCATGAAACCACGACTGCGCTAATACAAGAGCTACATGACTCATGGACTGCAAACGACGAATCAAGATTCAACGAGCTAAGTGCCGAAATTGATGAAGCAGCAGCAGATTACCTTAAAACATACGAAAACAAATGCGTGATTCTTGAGATTGAAGACAACAAAGGCAAGAAGATTTGGCTTAACACAGAATGGACAAAACAATCACTAGAATGTAAGATGGCAGGCCCAGGCGAACTCGCAACAGCACCAAGATCAGAAATCCAAATACCCACCACGAAACCGTCCAACAGCATAAAGATGATACAGAGAACAGTGAAAAAGACCAACTACTAAAATGATAATAGGAAAAAAAGGAGAACAAACAGCAATAATAGTCACGCTGGTGTTCATGCTAAGCCTGACAATGATCTCTTACCTCCTGATTGACAAGGAGGTGAAATTCGACAAGGTATCCAAAGGCAAAACGGTAGGCGAAAGGCAGTTTGAATTATTTGCAATGTATGCAGAAGGGGAAAAGGCAATGTATTATGCAGAAGAGGCTGCAAGGCTGTCTGCAGGGATGGCGTTGGCCGAAATCGAAAGAAATGGCGGGTATAGCGGCAAATCACCATGCGGCAGCTTTGAAGGATTCAACATGTGGAAAAACGGGGAAAAGGAATGCTTCCCTTCCTCAAAAGATGCAAAAAAAGGGCTTGAAACAGCCATCTCAAGAAAGCTTAAACATTACTACCTGAACTACATGGAAGCAGAGATGCCCTCTGAATACAGATACTCATTCGCCGACAGCGATATTTACATATCCTCAAGCAAGCCCATGGCGCTCCAAGGCAATGGAAAGAAAGACTCCATATACTATTCCATAATACCCTCTTTCAGGATCGCCATTCAAAACGATTTCTCGCCATATGACGACATAGCTGCAAAGGCAAAAAGCCTGACCGAGGAATGCCTCAGAAATGACGACTTCGAAGAATGCATGATGGAATCCAACAACCAAAAAGCAGGCAATGCAATACTTGAAGTCGGCTGCGGCCAACACCCTGAAAGTTCGAAACCAGTCAAAATCTGCGCAAAAAAAGGGAACGAAGAAATAAGGTTCGCCATTTCAAAAGAGCCCATTCCAATCGCAATAAGTGAGATTGAGGTAATAAAGCAAATTTCAGAAAAGCAAGGAGTGCCTAAAGAAGCTGCACTTAAAATAGCAGCAATCGAAAGCGGATTCACATTCCAGCATACAGATTCAAAAGGAAACGTGAAAAAAGGCGACAATGGCTGCTCAACAGGAATAATGCAGATAAACACATGCGCACACAAGCAGTGCATCGGGACAATAAAATACGACCCGTCAAGCAGCCAGATATGCACAGGGACCGAATCATGCTCGGGAAAAACGATAGATGACATGGAATGCAACATAGAGGCAGGGATAATGTATCTTAAGGCAGGCTATCTCGAATATGAGCAGAAGGAAAAGCAAGGAAGAATTGACAACGAGGAATGCTATTCCTGCAAAGGGAAATACAAGAAGTGGGATTACGCATTCAGGTATTATAACGGATGCAAATGCACAGACAACAACTACGTTGAGAAGGCAAGAAAAGCTGATGTGAGCGAATATCTCAACTAGATTACCACAACTTATTTATATTTATCTTGCCTTTTCACTTCATGCTTAAATTCTCATTTGACGAGCTTGTAGCAAAGATCAAGGAAAAATCAGGGCTTGATGAGGAAGAAATAAGGAACAAGGTCGAGAGCAAGGTAAAGCAGCTTTCAGGGCTTGTCAGCAGGGAGGGGGCAGCCCACATACTTGCAAATGAGCTCGGCATAAGGCTCTTTGAGCAGCAATCAGGAAAGCTTGAAATAAAGAACATACTCTCAGGCATGAGGGATGTGGAAATAATTGCAAAGGCAACTGCAATATACGAAACAAGGACATTCAACAGCAACGGAAGGGAAGGAAAGCTTTCATCACTGATGGCTGCAGACGAGACCGGGCAGATACGAATAGTCCTTTGGGGAGGCCAGGCTGACAACTCGTCGAAGATCAAGCCAGGTGACATAATAAAGATAAAGGGCGGCTATGTAAAGGACAGGAACTCATCAAACGAGATACACCTCAATGAACGGGGAAAGCTAATAATAAACCCGGAAGGGGAAACAGTTAACGTGGAAATAAAGCCGCAGGCATCTGCAAGAAAACAGCTATCACAGCTTGAAGGCACAGAAAATTCGGTAGAAGTAATCGCAACCCTAATCCAGGTATTTGAGCCAAGATATTTCGAGGTATGCGGATGCGGGAAAAAACTAAGGCAATCAGAAAAAGGGCCTGTCTGCGAGCAGCACGGCATCACAAAGCCAGAATACTCTTACGTTCTTAACGGATTCATTGACGACGGAACTGACAGCATAAGAGCAGTGTTCTTCAGGGACCAAGCACAAAACCTGCTTGGAAAGAGCCATGAAGAACTTCTCCAGTACAAGGATGCACCAGAGCTCTTTGAGAACATAAGGAACGAGGTGCTCGGATCAAACGTGAAGATACGGGGAAGGGCATCGAAAAACGAGATGTTCAACAGGGTGGAGATAATAGCAAACCATGTTATTGTAAACCCTGACCCGCAACCGGAAATAGAAAGGCTTGAAAGGGAAATAGAGCAGCTAAGGAACGACAATCAGGCCCTGTAAAGCTCATTGTATATTTCTGCAGCCACATTCTCAAGCCCCCTTGGAATAACAAGCTGGATATAATCAGCCTCCCTAACTATAGGAAACCTGTGAACAGTATGCTGGAGCTTCTGATGAGGCTGAACCCTTCCTATGATTGCCATCACCCTGGAAATCGCATCATATGATTTTCCAAGATCACTGCCAACAATCGTAAGTATGCTTGCATTATGAAGCTGAATAACCCCATCCCTGAAGGAACTTCCATATGCCTGCTTAAGATGAAGGAACAGAGTCTCCTTGAAATATCTGCCTAGATCAGAAGGAAATTCGGGGTCGGATGTGCTTACCTTATCAGAAATATTTTGCATCCGCTCAGGATCCTCCCTAAGCACATCAATGAATCTTGGATCAAACTGATAAACAAAATAGAGCTTCCTGCCTCTTGGATCAACCTCATCAACATGTTTCAGGATTGAAACGCCATCATATTCATTTATAGTGGAGATTAGCCTTTCTTTCTGCCCTTCATTATCAATAAAAAACTCCCTGTAGCCAATATTCCTCCTCACAGCCATTGCGCGTGCAACCCCTGAATATTTGGCATTGTTCTTTATCAGCGTACCAACATCGTCCGGCCTTTCAACGCTTCTCATGTAAATTGGCGGAAGCCTTTGCTTCTGAACAAGGACTGAAAGCATGCTAAGAGGAAACACTTTCAATCCATTATAAGCAAGTGCGGCCATCTCAGAATAGCATAACTGGTCTATTGGGGTATTGTTGGGAATTATTTTGGGATCAATGGGAAGCACCTGGTCATCAGAATATATGATTATGGACCTGGCATTTATCGCAGATCCAATAGCCAATGCAGTTGCAGTTGAACCATCCCTTCCAAGAGTTGTGCTGTTACCGTGCATATCCTTGGCTATAAACCCCTGGTAAACCAGAACGCTTCCCTTATTCCTTCCTGACAGCCTTATGAATTCACGTGCAATTTCGGAATCAAGGCTGGACTTCAGAAGACTTGCGTTCGTGAACTGCGAATCCGAGATAAAGCCTGCATCCGGGGAATAAACTGCAACCGAAGGAATCCCCATGCTTTCCAAACCCCTCGTTATCAACATTGATGTTCCGATCTCCCCTCCTTTCACAAACTCATCCAACAATGCAGAACGAAGCATCCCTTCCGGAATGTTCGATTCAAAAAAATTCGACTTCAAGCCCGATGAAAAATCAGCAGATCCTCGCGTGCTGCAAACATGCTCAAGCCTCCCGAGAGCAATAAAATCATCATCAGTGCAGCCAAAACTTATTCCTTGTTCCAGATAAGGGGATTTCACTTCCCGGACCAAATCCAGGGCCCTGTCATATTGATGCAAATCATACAAAAGCGAGACAACCCTAAGAAGCTTATCAGTGGTCTTTGGCTTATCCGATCCTTTAGGAACACCAACTGCAGAAACCACAACAACGGGGTTATCGCCGCGATCATGATGATATTTTATTATACCCAGAGTCTGCAAAGTCCTTTCCAAAGTAGAGAAACAGCTACCCCCAAATTTAAGAATGGCGTAATTCATTTCAAATTGTGCTTCAGAACCCCTTCGTATAAAGCCTGTGCAGTATGACCTATTCCAGCTCCAGGCCCCGGACCTATCACCCTCGCCGGTGTCCCTACATTGTTGACATAAAACTGAAACAGGTTATCAGGCCCCTTCAAAGATCCCAAGTATGTGTCAGGACTAAAAGAAAGAAGACCGGTTCTGATAGATATAGAGCCTCTGTCAAGAACTACGTCCGCAACGTACCTTAAATTTCCGCCTGATCCCAAAAGTTCAAAGTCCATATCCAATGATCTAATACACTCCACAAATTCATCTCCCCTGGATGATTTCAAGCCCTCAAAATCACAATCGCATGTCTGAACCCTTGATTGATGCAGGGTAATGGCCTTTTCCAAAAACGACTCATGGGAAACAGATATCTGATAGAACGGGATACATAAGTACGTGGCTATAGTGCGGGCAAGAATAGTAGCCTTCCTTAGAACATCAATACCTGAAGCATCAATATAAGGATATGGCTCTGCATATCCATTATGGATTGCTGCATCAAATCCTTCAGAAATCCCTCCAAAATAACTGGCAGCGAAGTTCAAAGTGCCGCTTGGAGCCATTCTTATTGAAAGGGAATCCGGATGCTGGGATAAAATTTCAAGCAAAGCTTCCGGAACACCCAAATTTGCACCAACAGTTGCCCTGTTAATGACAGTTCCCTCCAAAACACCAAAATATAGCCTATTAACCGAAGAAGACATGAAGATATTCCCGATGTTTGGGACTGCAAAAGGAGCTTTATTTGCAGAGACAACCTTAATGCCTTTAATCAAAGCAGATGCAAGAGCCAAAGCGGTATGGTCGCTATCAGCTGCGTCAACAACAATTATATTTTCCTTTCCTGACACAATCTTATCCAAGGTAATTTGAGCCGCCAAATAAGGTCCATAAGCTGGATTGTGCTGAATTGTCTGTATCCCTGCCAATGGCACGCCATTGAATTTGCCGCCATTAAGTTTGTGCGTAATTGCACCTGCAAGTTCAGCACCGTTAAGATAACCATTATTTGAAAAATAGCCTGAACCATCAACCAAAGCCACCAAACCCAGATTAGGATCATGCATGACCTTATTCAAGAATTCGAGGCCGATCTTTCCAGGCCCAAACAGAATAATGCCTGATTTGTGCATGGCGCAAAAAAAAATCCGCAATTTATAAATTTTTCGTTATTTACTACTACACAATTTGGACTGGTAACCTTGAAAACGCATATGAACATGGAAATGACGGAAACCCAGGTAATGCCAGACAAATTGCACTGGACACTGGACATGGCCGCGCAAAGTATATAAAACAATTCCCTGACCATAAAACTTACTCCGCTTTTAGGCAGATGCCGAGAAAGTTGAAACAAAACCCGAACCCGAATAATGGGCCGACCGCAATGGCTGGAGGAAGGAGGCAAAAATGGAAAACAAAACAGGCAATACAGGCAAGCAATTGCCAGAGAAAAAATTCAAGGCTGGCGCAGTAATTGCCACTATATGGAGAAATGAAACATCAAAGGGCTCCTACGCAAGCGTGCAGCTCGAACGAAGATATAAAGATGGTGAAACCTGGAAATCAACTGGTTCTCTCAGGCTAAACGACCTTCCAAAAGCAGCACTAGTGCTAAACAAGGCGTATGAATACTTGCTGACAAATGAGAACTTCCAGGAAAAAGAGGATTCAATTGCAATCGAAGAAATCATGTGAGGGTGATAAAGAATGAAAAAAAGACAGGTGATTGAAGAACAGGATGATTATATTCCTGAAAACGCGCCAATAAGATCATCAGAACTTTTAAAGCTGCCCGGAGTAGGAGCTGCAACCGCTGAAAAGCTTGCAATGACAGGTTATGACACGATGCTGAGCATAGCTGTTGCCACCCCAGGAGAGATAATTGAGGCTTCGGGCCTAACCGAACTGGCTGCAAGAAAGGTCATAAACGCTGCAAGGGAAAATATGGAGATGGGATTTGAAAGCGCAGACGAAGTCCTGAAGAGAAGGGAAAACATAACCCGTATAAAAACCGGGAGCGCTGCACTTGACAACCTTCTTGGAGGCGGCTTCGAAACAGGAGCGATAACAGAATGCTTTGGTGCCTACGGTGCAGGAAAAAGCCAGCTAGCACACACCCTATGCGTAAATTTGCAGAAGCTTAACCCCGAATATGTTGCAGTATTCATAGACACTGAATCCACCTTCAGGCCTGAAAGGATAAACCAGATTTCAAAGGAAATGCTGCATCAGGAACAGGTGCTGAAGAACATTAAGACTGCCAGGGCATTCAACTCAGACCATCAGATGCTTCTTACCGAGAAGGTCGAAGACCTGATAAAAAAAGGGATGAATGTAAAGCTGGTTATCGTTGATTCGCTAACAGCCCATTTCAGGGCAGAATTTGTTGGAAGGGGGACGCTTGCAGACAGGCAACAGAAGCTGAACAAGCACATGCACTCGTTAATGAAGCTTGCGACAACCTACAATTTATGCGTTTACGTAACTAACCAGGTTATGGCAAAGCCTGACGTGTTCTTTGGTGACCCGACAGAAGCGATAGGCGGGCATATTGTCAGCCACAATAGCACCTACAGGGTTTACCTGAGAAGAGGGAAAAAGGGAAGCAGGGTTGCAAAGCTTGTGGATAGCCCGAATCTTCCGGAAGCGGAATGCGCATTCATGGTTGATGAGACTGGTGTCAGAGACTTATAATTTATTACAGGGAAACAGTCTTAGTGACCCTGAGGCCGTGCTTCTTCAGCCCATGGACCACCCTCACGAAATGCTCGGCCTCAAAAGTCCCTCCCGACTTCGTGTAGATCAGGTAAACCTGATTTATATCCGAGCCTGAATTGGCCAAGATTATCCTTGCAATTTTATCTTTCTCAGAATGGTTGGAACTTATTTCCCCTGAAAACCTGTTGTGCAGATCCCCCTTGTGAAGCTCGACCAGAAGAGGCCTATCAGGAATGCTACGGCTGCCTATATTTTCCATTTTAGCCTGCCTGCTCTTGGCAAGAATGAACAAACCAATAGCAACTGAAAGCAAAATAAGCAATTCTGATTTCCTGAAAAGCAGCCAAAGCAGTATTGAGATGACTGAAAGGGTAATTGCTGTCCTGAAAAAAACCTGACCGCTTTCCTCCAGTTCCCTAGATTCTTCATTCTTATCATGAAGGTAATAAAAGTAACCGAGGTCAAAATCAGACATGCAAACAGTTCTGCATTATGATTATAAAATTATTTTCACAAGGATTGTTAATTAACAAGTAGTGAATGGAAAAATTTATATATAAACGAAAATGATTTAAAAATGAAAAATTCCAATCGGAGCAAACTCTTGGGCATTAAGCCCCTTTGAGCAATAAAAAAAAAAATTTGGAGGAGAATCTTATGCAGGGTGACAGAGGAGGAGGTTTCAGAGGAAAAGCAGCCCCAGTGAGGGTTGGCGATGAGATGGAAGTAGAGATTGAGGCAGTAGGGAAAAAAGGAGATGGGATCGCCAAGAGGGAAGGATTTGTTCTTTTCGTCCCTAACACAAGGAAAGGAGACAATGTACGGATCAAAATAACAAAAGTCCTAGGAAGCGTTGGATTCGCAGAAGTGCTTGGAAAGAAAGAGGAATCTAACGAAGAACAGGAGTCCGGAGAAGAATCCGAGGAAGAAGAGGGATCCGACGAAGAAATAGAAGACACAGAAGATTTCGGAGAAGAATAAGCTACTGGATTCCATTCACTATTTTTTTGATATCTTCATGAAGCTTCCCGTTGGAAGCGAGAATGTAGCTGGTGCTGTTATCCCAAGCACGACCGTTCCAATCAGTTACAATTCCACCAGCTTCAGTTACAAGCAGAATTCCTGCCGCATAATCCCAAAGCTTATCCCCTGAACTCAGGAAGCAGTCTCCATTTCCCCGGGCCACTGTACAAAGCTCATAAGCAGTAGTCCCGAAATACCTGATCGAGCACAAGTCCCGGAACCTTGACGCTGCCTCGATGAAGTTATTCCCATGCTCAGCTTTCAGGCCCCTGTTAAGGAAAATCAAGGACCCCTCCACAATGCTTCTTTCAGAAACCCTGATCAAACGACCATTAAGGAAAGCGCCTTTTCCTGCCTCAGAACAAAAACATTCCCCTGACATGGGATTATAAACAACCCCCAAAAGCGGGTCATTGCCTCTCATCAGCGCAATAGACACGCAGAAAAGAGGAACCTGCCTGGAAAAGTTCTTAGTCCCATCCAACGGATCAACCACCCATCTATGGCTTGAATCTGAAACCTTCATGCCTGATTCCTCACTCAGAATGGAAAAATCCGAAGCATCTGAAAGCGCTTCAATGATGATTGCTTCTGATTTCCTATCAACTTCAGTAACGACATCATTTGGATTCTGCTGCTTCATGCCAACTGAAAATGACGACCCAAATGACTTTTTTATAAAATCACCTGCCTTCGTTGCAGTATTTATGGCAAGATCAAGGTTTTTCGAATTCATACCAGAAGCCATTATCTCCCATTTTAAAATTGTATCGCAACAAATAATAACAACATTTCACCCAACCAGGATTAATGAGGCTATTCATTGCAATAGATTTCCCCGAGGAAGCCAAGGCTGAACTCAGAAAAGCCCAGCAACATTTAAGCCATGCAAAGGCAACCATCAAAAAAGACTTCCACATGACGCTGAAATTCCTTGGAGAAGTCACTCCCGATGACGCCGGGAGACTGCAGAAAAAGCTCAGGGAAATCGAGGCCAGTGCTTTTAAGGCATGCATTGATGGCATAGGAGTCTTTCCAAGCGAGAAATACATACGAGTAATATGGGCAGGGCTAAAACCTGAAGACGAAACAATAAAGCTGCAAAAGAAAATCAATTCAGCAATAGGGAAGGAATTCCCTGATGACCACAAATTCAGCCCCCACATAACACTGGCAAGGATAAAACATATCGAAGACAAAAACGCGTTCCTGCAGCAGCTGAAAAAAACAAAGCTTGAAAAAATCAGCTTTACAATTGACTCGTTCAAGCTGAAGAAAAGCACACTTCGCGGCAAGGAAGGGCCCTCATACGAGGACTTGGAAATTTTCAGACTGAACCATTGAAACACCCAAGTTTTAACAAAAAAGCCAGGTCATCACCGAGTTTGCAAACCTTTATAAATTCCCCGCCAATACCGCATTCCATTGCCTAGTCTTCTTATGAAGGCGATTGCAGTGGGCCATAAAAGCTGCTACAATTCTGGCTGCTTTAACCAAAAGGTGAAAGAAAAATGAATGAAGAGCAAAATATTCCAGCAACCGCACAGTTCCTTGTGCCACAGGATACTTACCTTAAATCAGGGATACATATAGGGACAAAATTCAGGACCCGCTACATGGAACAGTTCATCTACAAAACAAGGCCGGACGGCCTTAGCGTACTGAACCTGCAGAAAATAGACGAAAGGATAAGGCTACTTTTAAACCTGCTATCAAATTATTCGCCCGAGGATATACTCTGCGCCAGCAGGAGAGAAAACGGGTGGAAAGCGGTAAGGATGCTGAACAAGACCACCGGGATCAGGGTCATCGCCGGAAGATACCTTCCAGGCACGCTGACAAACCCCAAGCTCGAAAAATACACCGAAGTCAAGATTGTTCTCGTTACTGATGCATGGCCTGACAGGAATGTAATAAACGACGCAATAAAGATAGGCCTGCCAGTAATTGCCCTATGCGACACAAATAACCAGGCAAACAACATAGACCTGGTAATACCCGGCAATAACAAAGGCAAAAAAAGCCTGGGCCTGCTCTTCTGGATAATCGCAAAGGAGTACCAGAAAAGGAAAGGCAAAGAATCAGAATTCAAGGCCAGCGTAGAGGATTTTACAGACGAATAAACAAGAAAACTATTCCTCGAGATCAGAATCATAACCTATCATGAATCCTTCCTCTTCCGGGCTGAGCTCATCATCGTCAAGGAGCTGCTCCGCGCCAACAGCATCGTATATGTCATCTTCAAAGTCTTCCATATGCATCACCTCAAAAACATAAAAAGCAAAAAATTATATATACTTATTCCCTATACTATATATAAACATATAGTTACAGCCGCCCAGCATAATGCCTGGGGCTTCGCATAATGAGCAGAAAGCGGGGTGATTGCTTTGGAAGTGAGAAAAATAGTCAGTTTCGGGAACTCATCATTCGTCGTAACGCTGCCAAAAAGCTGGGTCCAAAGCAATGGGCTAAAGAAGGGGGACATTGTGCGGATCGAGGAAAGGCCCTTTGAACTAATAATAGGCATTAAGGACGAATCAAAGAAGGCCCCCAGCGAGGCAATAATAAACTGCGAGAACAAGAGCCTGAACGAGCTTAAGACCGAGATCATGGCATCTTATATCAGAAATTACAGCGTCATCAGGCTCACAGGAAGCAACATAAAAAACCTGTCATCAAGCCTCAAGCCCATATTCCACAGCCTTGTGGGGATGGAAGTCATTGAAGAGACCTCTTCAAGCATCATAGTGAAGGACCTTATGGATATAAGCGAGGTTTCAATAGACAATACATTGAGGCGCATGGACATGCTCATCAAATCAATGCTCGATGATTCCACAAAGGAAGAGAACATCGAAAGTATTTACGAACGCGACAGGGAAGTGAACCGGCTTGCACTTCTCGCGTTAAGGATATTCAGGGCAGCCACCGACAATCCCGGAGCGCTCAAGATGTTCAACACCACATACTGGGACCTATTCATCTCAAGGCAGGTAACAGTGCAGCTTGAGCACGTGGGGGATAACATCAAAAGGATATCCAAGCTCTTGACGATGAAAAGCAACGATGACCTGAAAAAGGCATTCATGCACCTCTCAGGCAGATACAGGGATGCCATGAAGATATACTACAAGAAAGACAAGCAGTCATCATACAAGGTTGAGGCCGAAACGAAAAAATACATACAGACGCTTGACAAGCTGAACAAGAGGAAAGACACGACAACAGCAAGCATAATCGACAACTACAAGCAGATGGCAAAAGCAATCATGTACATCCTGAGGAACGTAATGGAGCATGACTAAAAAATCCTGAACTTATCCTTCAGCTCGGAAAACCCGGATGATGTTATCTCAAACAAAATCTCCCGGGAAGGAATGTGCCTGTGCTTCTGAAGAATCGCGAGCCTCTTATTAGACTTAAGCGACTTAAGCTCTATAAGGCACTTGCTGCTGTACATTATTATGTCACCACCAACCATCCTCACGCCGCCTCCATTGAAATCAGAGTAAACCTGATTAGTGAGTATAACCGGAATCGACCTTGTCCTCGATATCTCCAGAAGATAAGAAACCTGCTTTCCCAAATCCCTGTTCAACGCCGAATTGTCATCGGTCCGCTCACACCTGTAAAGATTCGTGATGGTATCAACGATTATCAGGCCTATCTTATGGTTAACAACATGCCTGAGCTGGCCGATGCATTTCCTCTGCCCGGCAAAATCCGTCGGCCTAAGGAAAAGGATGCTTTTAATCACCCTGTCAGCGTCACCCGCAAGCTGCCCAAGCCGTGTGGCAGAAAAACCTCCCTCAGTATCAATGTATATGACCTTCTTCCCAAGCGAGGCCGCATACACGGAAGCCATAAGGCAGGCAGTGCTCTTGCCGGCACCAGCAGGGCCAAAAATAGTTGTAATAACATCCTTTTCAAACCCTCCTTCAAGAAGCCTGTTTAGGACTGGGGAGCCCGAATCGATCTTCTCTTCCATGAAACAATAAACAACCGGGCTTTTTTAAAGTATTCGGGAACAACTAGAAACCTTTTTAAATATGCTGAATGTTCATTTTTCAGCGGGGTAAGAACTTAACTACGGCATGCAAATTGCTGAGGAAAGTCCATCCACCGGACGCGTCATTGCAAGTGCAATGGCGCTGAAAAAAGCCACTCCTGAAAGGGAGTTCCTGAAAGGGAAGGCAACCGCTCAGAAACGAAACGGCCTTCAGGCCGGGATGAAGCGGCGAATCCCCGATCGCGAAAGCGAAAGGGCCATTTAATGGCTCCTGTGAAGGGGGAGAGTTAACCTGCAGACAAATAGCCAGGCCACAACCTGGCTTGAATCCTGAAGGATGCGGTGAAACGGCGAGCCCTGGCTGGTGCAAGTCTTTGACGCTTAGTCGAATGTTAAGACATACCGTCCGCGGCAAATTGCTGCACAGCGGGTATGACAGAAGGTGGCTTATTCTTGCCCTATGCTATTAAACATGGCACAGGACATTTTAGATGAAATAAAAAAGGCAGAAAAGGAAGCTGAGGACATGCTCCGCACTGCAGAGAAAAGGAAGACTGAGATAGTGGAAGACGCGAAGATAACCTGCCACAAGATAATTAATATGAGGGACAAGGAGATACAGGATTACCACGAAAAGGTGATGTCTGAGGGCATGGAAAAGATAAGGCTGGCCAAGGAAAAGATAAAGGAAGCCGGGAAATCAGAAATAAAGGAAATTGAGAAGAAGGCCTCAAGAAGAAAGGAAAAGGCAATCGAAACCATCATATCCTATTTTGAGGAAGCAATAAAATGATCATGCCCCAGCGGATGACCAAGGCAAGGATCATCGTTCCAAAAACCCAGCTGGAAAGGGCGGTAAAAGAGCTTCATTCTTCCAGAGTCCTTCACATCCACGAGCATGAAAAAGCTGAACTGGACATCGGAGAGCCATTCGAAAATGCCGAAAAACTATCCGAACTCCTTGTATTGATAAGGTCGCTTCAGTCCCACCTCCGCACAGAACACAACCTCAAGACAGGGCATGGCCAGCCTGACATTACATACGTGGAAAAGAGCATAAGGAAACTCCACAACGAAGTCACTGACAAAAATGAAAAGCTCAAAAAATTGGAAGAAGACCTAAAACGGATGACCCAGTTGCAGGCAGACCTTCAATGCATTGCCAAGATCGGCCTGCCACTCGAGTCATACAGCGGCTACCAGAACCTGTCATGCATCACAGGAACATGCAAAAGCATGGACAAGGCCAAAAGGGAGCTTCACAGGGAGACTGACAAATTCAGGATATTCGAACCCGAAGACAAGTCAGCCTTCGCACTTTTCATCAACAAGGAAAATAGGCAGAAGGCATTTGAAATCCTTTCAAACAACGGATTCACCGAGATACCAACCGAGTCATTCTCGGGAATGAAAGGAAGCCCAGAAATCCATGCCCAACGGATAGTCAAGGAGATAAGACTGGCTGAAGGCGAGCGGGAAAAAACCAAACAGGAGCTAAAGAAGCTAAAACATAACTGGCAGCAAAGCCTGGCATCATTCGAGAAATCAATATCACAAGAACTTGAAATTGCGCAAGCCCCCCTAAAATTCGGATCAACCAGGAACATCGCGGTAATAACAGGCTGGGTACCCACTTCTTCAATGATCAGCCTGAAAAAAAGGCTGGAAAAGGCAGCTTCCGGAAAAATATACATAAGGGAGGAGGAATTTGACGAGGAAGAGGCACCGGTAAAGCTGCATAACATAAAACCGGCAAGGCCATTTGAATTTCTCATGCACTTAAGAGGCCTGCCAGTCTACAACGAAATAGACCCGACAATAATACTATTCCTGACCTTCCCGATCTTTTTCGGATTCATGCTTGGCGACATAGGATATGGAATGGTAACCCTTGCCCTTTCCCTATTAATCAGGGCTAAAATGGAAAAGGCAAAGAACCTCGCAACAATACTTGCACTGGCATCAGCATCCTCCATCTTATTCGGATTTGTATTCGGCGAATTCTTCGGGGAGGAAAATCTTCTGGGAATGGAGCTACCAAGACTTATGAGCAGAGCGCACGAGGAAGGCATACAACAGCTGCTTGTCGCCTCTCTGATCCTAGGCGCAGTTCACATCAACATAGGGCTGCTGGCAGGCTTCTATAACGAGCTGAAGCACCATGGGCTCAAGCAAGCCATCCTTGAAAAATTCAGCTGGTTCCTAATCGAAGCTGGAGGCCCTTTCATCCTGGCATCCTTAGGGATAATAAAAATAATGCAACCCTATCTCACAATTTCCCTTTCACTGCTAATTGCCGGAGTGGTCATGCTTGCAATAGGCGAAATGAGGACAGGAACAATAGGGGCATTCAAGGCCATTGTTGAATCAATAACAATCTTCAGCAACATCCTTTCATACGCAAGGCTCATGGCAGTAGGCCTGGCATCGGTACAGCTAGCAATCATAATCAACGAATTCGCCAAGGAATCATTCCATCAGGGCGGCTTTTCAGTGGTAATAGGGATCATCATACTATTGCTGGGACACGTACTGAACATAGTCCTCGGGCTGCTCGGCTCATTCCTGCATTCCCTAAGGCTCGAATACGTTGAATTTTTCACAAAATTTTTTATAGGAGGCGCAAAGCCCTACAAACCATTCGGAGAAAACACTACGAGGTGAAATAATGGCAGAAACAGGATTGATAGCTATAGGCGCAGGCCTTGCAATAGGCATCAGCGCCATAGGGGCAGCACTTGCCGAGAAAGAAATAGGAAGTGCCGCGATAGGTGCAATGGCTGAAAAGGATGAATTCTTCGGGAAGGGACTTCTAATGACAGTAATACCTGAAACCCTCGTCATATTCGGCCTTGTCATAGCAATCATGATACTCGGGCTTGCGAAAGGCGGCTGAAAAGATGGGCATAGAAAAGGTCAGGGATGAGGTGATTGCAAAATCAAAAAAACAGCATGCAGCAATCATCTCGGAAGCTGAAAAGGAAGCCAAAGCCATAATAGAATCAGCCGAAGAGAAATCAAGAGAAAAGAAAAAAAAAGCAGAGGAAGAAACAGCGAGAGAGCTTGAAGAGCTCAAGATAAGGGAAATGTCTTCGGCAGAGCTTGAAGTAAACAAGATGCTGCTGGAGACAAGGAAAAGGATAATTGAGGAAGCCTTCGAGAGCGCAAGGCAGGAGATTTCGAAAATGCCCCAATCGACTAGAAAGGAGCACATCAAGTCGCTTATTTCTAAAGCGAAAAATCAAATGGAGCCCGGAAGGGTGCTGTGCAGCGAAGCAGACATAAAACATATCGAAGGCCTCAAAACACAGGCAGCGCCAATCATCGGGGGCATAATAGCTGAAAACAAGGACGGGACAATCAGAATAGACTACAGTTATGAATCAATCCTAGACCAAGTCAGGGAGAAATCGCTGAAAGATGTTGCAAAAATACTATTCAGGACAGACTAGCCCGGGCGCACTAAACCAAAGCTACCCTTACACTTATGCACGAGTGTCAGTCATGAAATCAGCACTCCTCAAGAAAAGCGACTACACCAAGCTCGTGAAAATGAGCCTCAATGAGGTAACAGGATTCCTTGAATCAACAGAGTACAAGAAGGAGATAGACGAGGTCGCGCTCATCCACAAGGGCATGCAGCTTGCAGAAATAGCAATCAACAAAAACCTTTCCAACACCCATAAAAAGCTAAGGCGCATAACACCAATGAAGCTGAGGCAATTCCTTGACATCTACCTGATGAGACATGACCTGTACAATGTCAAGACGTCATTAAGGGCCAAATACACCGGTGAAACTGAAATTGAACACCTAATGGAGCCATACGCGCTACCAATCCAATTCCTGAAAGACCTGATGAAGAAGGCAACGATGGAAGAGATGCTGGCTGAAGTGCTTGACAGGCCAACCCTAAAAAAAATCCGCGATAAATCCCAAAACCTCGTTGAAATAGAAAACATGCTGGACAAGGAATATTACAGCAAGGTCATTGAAATCACCGGAAAATCGCTATTCCGGCAATTCCTTGAGAATGAAATAGAGATAAGGAACATAATCAACATATTCAGGTTCAAAAGGGAAGGAATGGACCGGGGGGAAATACAAAAATACCTCATAAGCTCGCCAAGCAAGACAGTTAAAAGGCTGGCAGGAGCATCACTCGAGGATCTGCCAGGAATCATAGAAAACAGCAAATATGGAAAACACGCCAAGCACGGACTGGATGAATATAAAAAGAAGGGAACACTGATATACCTCGAGACAAGCCTCTTCAAGCATCTTCTTGAAAGCGGGCTAAAGATGCTGCACCAGAGGCCTCTAAAGGCCGATGCCATTTTCGGATACCTTTTCGCAAAGGAAATAGAAGCAAGAAACCTCAAGATGCTCATAAAATCAAAACAGCTGGGCCTTCAGCAGGAATTCGTGGAGGGCCAGATAGTTGCCTAAAATGGAAATAGCCGCAATAGGACCCGGGGAATTTACTTTAGGATTCGAACTGGTTGGAATAAAAACGTTCAACATCGAAAAAGCGCAAGAGATAAAAAGACTGACAAAAAACGAATTCGGAGTCATAATAATAGATGACAAGACCATGGGAAAGCTCGAGGACTACGAAAGGAAGGAACTCGAGGATTCAATAAAGCCCCTGTTCATCGTCCTTTCAACAGAAAATTCAGAAGAGAACATAAACAAACTCATAAAGAGGTCAATAGGAATCGATCTGTAAAATGGGAACAATATACAGGATAACCGGGCCGGTAGTGACCGCAAAAGGGCTGCAGGCAAAGATGTACGACGTAGTCAAGGTTGGGCATGAAAAGCTGATGGGAGAAGTAATCCAAATCAGCGACGACAAAACAATAATCCAGGTTTACGAGGACACATCAGGCCTAAAGCCCGGAGAGCCTGTTGAAACAACCGGGGAACCGCTTTCAGTTGAACTCGGGCCAGGCCTGCTGAACTCAATCTACGACGGAATACAAAGGCCCCTCCCAGAGCTAAAGAAGGGAGCGGGGGATTTCATATCCAGGGGGCTGACCGCGCCCGCACTTGACCGAAAGAAGAAATGGGAATTCAAGCCAATTGTGAAAAAAGGCGACATAGTCAAGGCAGGAACGGCAATAGGAACCGTGAAGGAGTTCAACACCGAGCACAGGATACTGGCAGGGCCAAAGACAAGGAGTGGAAAGGTAAACGAGATAAAAGAAGGATCATTCACAGTAGAGGAAACAGTATGCAGGCTCGACAACGGGGAATCAATAAGACTCATGCAGAAATGGCCTGTCAGAAAAGGAAGGACAATCGAAAAGAAGCTTCTTCCAAACATCCCACTCATAACAGGCCAAAGGATCTTTGACGTGATGTTCCCTCTTGCAAAAGGCGGGGTTGCAGCAATACCCGGCCCTTTTGGATCGGGCAAGACCGTTTCCCAACAGCAGCTTGCAAAATGGGCTGACGCAGAAGTGATTGTTTACGTCGGGTGCGGGGAAAGGGGAAATGAGATGACAGAGGTGCTTGAGGAGTTCCCAAGGCTGATAGACCCAAGAACAGACCAGCCCCTGATGAACAGGACAATACTCATAGCCAACACATCAAACATGCCGGTAGCTGCAAGGGAAGCCTCAATTTACACAGGAATCACAATAGCTGAATATTACAGGGACATGGGATACAGCGTTGCATTAATGGCAGACTCGACATCAAGATGGGCTGAGGCGATGAGAGAAATATCATCAAGGCTGCAAGAGATGCCCGGCGAGGAGGGCTACCCATCTTACTTATCAACGAAGCTAGCTGAATTCTATGAAAGGGCGGGAAGGGCAAAAACCCTCTCAGGAAGGGAAGGCTCAGTTTCAGTAATAGGCGCAGTATCCCCGCCAGGAGGAGATTTCTCAGAACCAGTAACCCAAAGCACACTAAGGGTTGTCAAGGTATTCTGGGCACTCGACGCAAAACTGGCACAACGAAGGCACTTCCCATCAATCAACTGGCTCACATCATACTCACTATACCCGGACATACTGGAAAAATGGTTCGAGGAGAACGCTGCAAAGGACTGGAGAGCCTGCGTAAACAGGATAATGGGGATACTCCAGGAAGAGGACAGGCTGCTAGAAATCGTGCAGCTTATAGGGTCTGATGCGCTGCCTGAAAAAGAAAGAATAACGCTCAGAGTGGCAAGGCTGATAAGGGAAACGCTGCTGCAACAAAACGCATTCCATCCTATAGACACGTACTGCCCGCCAAAAAAGGCATACATGATGATGAGGACAATACTGAAATACGCGGACCTCGCCAATTCAGCCCTAGAGTCAGGAACCAGGGCCCAAAAAATACTTGACATGAAATCAAAAGACCGCATAGTCGAAGTCAAGTTCGAAAAGAACTATGAAAGCTTCCTGAAAAGCATAGAATCAGAAATGGAAAAGGAAATCAAGGGATGAGAAAATGGAAAAGGAATACAAGACCATCACAAAGATCGCAGGACCGCTAATATTCGTGAAGAAAACGGAGCCTATAGGATACGCTGACATGGTAAAGATCCAAACCCCGTCAGGAGAAATAAAAACAGGCCAGGTGCTCGACACAAGCGATGATGTCGTTGTTGTGCAGGTATTTGAAGGCACATCAGGGCTCGACGTACAGACAAGGGTGAAATTCCTCGGAGAGAACATAAAGCTGCCTGTGTCAGAGGAGCTTCTCGGAAGGATACTCAACGGGGCAGGAAAGCCAATAGACGGAGGCCCCGAGATAATACCTGACGAAAAAATAGACATAACAGGAGCTGCAATAAACCCCGTTGCCAGGGCAAGCCCCTCAGACTTCATACAAACAGGCATATCAACAATAGACCTCATGAATACGTTAGTGCGAGGGCAAAAGCTGCCCATATTCTCAGGATCAGGGCTGCCCCACAATGAAATTGCGCTACAGATCGCAAGGCAGGCAAAGGTAGTGGGAAAAGAAACAAGCTTCGTTGTAGTCTTCGCAGCCATGGGCATCACGAATGAGGAAGCCCAGAAATTCATTAACGATTTCGAGCAAACCGGCGCCCTAAAGAGGTCAGTGGTCTTCCTCAACCTGGCTGATGATCCTGCAGTGGAAAGGCTCATAACCCCCAGAATGGCTCTCACAGCCGCAGAATACTTTGCATTCAAAAAAGACATGCACGTGCTTGTAATTCTTACAGACATGACAAACTATGCAGAAAGCCTGAGAGAAATAGGGGCTGCAAGGGAAGAGATACCTGGAAGACGAGGATACCCCGGATACATGTACACTGACCTCGCATCAATATATGAAAGAGCAGGGATAATCCACGGAAAGAAAGGCAGCGTTACCCAGATACCGATACTTACAATGATCGGGGACGACATAACACACCCCATTCCCGACCTAACAGGATACATAACAGAAGGACAGATAGTCCTAAGCAGGGAACTGCACAGGAAGGGGATATACCCGCCAATAGATGTCCTGCCATCACTGTCAAGGCTCATGAACCTGGGCATCGGGCCTGAAAAAACAAGGGAAGACCACAAGCAGGTATCAGACCAGCTTTACGCCAACTACGCAGAGGGAAGAGACCTCAGGGGGCTTGCTGCAATCGTAGGCGAGGAATCGCTTGCTGAAAGGGACAAAAAACTGCTGAGGTTCGCGGCAGAATTCGAAGACCAATTCGTGAGGCAGGGGAAGAATGAGAACAGGGAAATAAAGGAAGGAACCCTGAACACCTCATGGAAACTTCTGAGCACGCTTCCTGAAAACGAACTGATAAGGATAAGCCCTGACACAAAGAAGAAATACCACGGAAAAAATTTGCCATAATCGCAAATTTTCTTAAGAATGGCATCCAACGTAAAACCGACAAGAAGCGAACTTCTAACACTCAAGAAGAAAATAAAACTAGCAAAATCAGGCCACAGCATGCTCAAGAAAAAAAGGGACGGCCTGATAATGGAATTCTTCAAGGCGCTTGAAAACGCAAAAAACGTAAGGCAGGAACTTATCGAGGAATACAGGAAAGCGCTTGAAAAAATGAACATAGCAAGGGCAATAGAATCCGACCTTAAGCTCAAAGCAATAGCGCTTGCCCTGAAAGACAAGCCGATCATAGAGCTGGAAACAAAAAACGTGATGGGAGTGCTTGTCCCAAAGATAAAAAAGGGCTCAATCCAGAAAAGCCCCATGTCAAGAGGCTATGGATTTGTCTCAGCATCAGTTACAACAGACGAGGCAGCGCTTGCGTATGAAAAACTGGTTGAAAAGGTCCTCACCGCAGCAGAGTACGAGACAGCCCTCAAAAGGCTGCTGCAGGAGATAGAGAAGACAAAAAGGAAGGTAAATGCACTTGAAAAGATAACCATACCGAGGCTTGAAGAAGACGCCAACTACATCAGGCTCAGGCTCGAGGAGATGGAAAGGGAGAATTTCTCAAGGCTGAAGCACATAAAGCAGGTAATCGGATAATCGGACTGCCGAAAACCAATGTCCACTACAACAACCAGAACTAAGGCATACGATGCCGCATTGAAACTCATGAAAGCACTAATAGATTATGAGCATTCTGAATAGCAACGCAAAAACCTTTTTATATGTGCATGAATATATAGCATATAATGTCAAGGGATAACAAGATTCAAATGCCCAGCTCCATGGGCGGCATAGTAAGGTATTTTGATGAATACAAAAGCAAGATAGAGCTAAAACCAGGGCATGTGGTGATCCTGGTCGTGCTTGTCATGGTTATGGAGATTCTTCTGCACGTTCTGGCAAAATGAGACTTGATGACAGGGCACTTAAGGCAGCGATGAAGAAGATGGGAATACAAAGCCAGGACATTCCCTGCAAGGAAGTCATCATAAAGACAGGTAACAAGGAAATCGTGATACAAAACCCTCAAGTCACAAAGGTCAACATGATGGGGCAGGATACATTCCAGATAATGGGGAATGCAATCGAAAGGGAAGCAGAGACAAGCACAGAGGACATAATGACAGTGATGGAACAAACAGGCAAAAGCGAAAAGGAAGCTGCAAAGGCGCTTAAAGAAACCGGCGGAGACCTGGCCTCGGCAATAATAAAACTCACAGAGGGCAAATAATAGAAAAATAGCGGCTTTCTAAGGGTAAAATGGATTTTTTGCAGGAGTCAAGGGAAGACCTGAAAAGGGCGGACCACCTTCTTTACGTAAGCCTCAAATACACCAGAACAGTTGATGTCATAAGAAGCATAGTAATGAGGCTTATAAGCAGCATCGGGTATTCGATAGAACTCCTGCTAAAAAACGCAAAGGACAAGAAAAAAATAAAGGAAATACCCCCCCAAACAGGCCTTAAATGCGAAATAGTAAAGAAAGTCTACAACGACCCGAAAATAACAGAAATGGTCGAATTCTACCTGCTGCTGAGAAAGATAAGCAAGGCAGAATACAAGAAGACCAACGAGTACAGAAGGCATGTTACAATGATCGCGACGATTGACAAGGGCATACTGGACATAAACATGGACTTGATCAAGGAATTCTACCAGAAAACAAACGAATACGTGGACTACGTGGAGAGCATCACTTACCCAAAGAAGGAATGAACCTCCTCTCCTTTATCGTGTTCAGTATCACAACAGTGTTTGTCCTCTCCACAAACTCATATGTCTGAATCTTCTTCAGGAAAGCGTCCAGAGATCTCCTGTTACTGAACTTGCCAATTACAACTGCATCATAATCCCCAGTCACGTCATAAACGGCAACAATGTTTTCAGAAGCGGCAATCTTGGCCTCAACCTGAAGGAGCTTGCCTTTTGAAACCTTGATATTGATGATCACATCTATGTCATAACCCAGCTTATCGTAATCAACCAGTGCAGTATAGCCCTTAATGATTCCATCCTTCTCCAGGCTCCTCACCCGGTTCACCACAGTTGCAACTGACACCCCTGATTTCCTTGCAATCTCCCTGAAGGACAGCCTCGAGTCAGAGATAAGGCCCTCAAGTATCCTTGAGTTGACAGCATCAAGCTCCATGGAAAAAACACCCCATGAGATGATTCAGTTAAGGGCGTATTTAAAATTATTTCCAAAAAAATATTTAAAATAAAAAAACTCGGCACAATCCCATGGATTCCAAGGAATATCTTAAAAACTGGACCGTGAACTATGCAAGATTCAGGGCAGAAGTGCACAAAGGTAAAATCGAAACAGTGCAAGGAACAACAACAGCATTTCTCAAGGACAAAAAGGTCATCTACGTGCCGATGATCTCAGTAAATGACTTTGCCAGGGCAGCCGACAATTCAACAATAGTAACATTCAACACAAAAGAAAACCTCAAGAGCCTCACTGAAAAATGGGGAAATCTCGCAGAAAAAAAGCTCACTCTCATCATGGTAAACCCGTTCTCAAAGCCCGAAGAAAAGTGGATAATAGTACCCCATGTTCATGAAAAGATATGCGACAAGGCATCCCTAAGGCAAGGGCTTAAAACAATGCATGAAACAGCAGGGGCCGTATCAGAAGACCAAATAAGCAGGCTATGATTTGCTTACCACTGCTCCCTGTGGATCCTTTTCTCATCAAACCCCAGCCTCAAAAGCTCCCTTATCGTGGCAGACACCATCAAAGGAGGGCCGCAAAGGTACACATCTGACCTTGGAAAATCACAATGCCTCTGCAATACATCAGAAACAAACCCCACATCACCCTTCCATCCCTCCGCAGCTTTATCCACGCTCATAATAATGGCAAACCCCTTCTCAGCAGAAATGGACTGGAGCTCGCTTCCGTACACGCAATCAGAAGGTGTCCTGAACCCATAGAAAAGCCTGAAACCCGGAGGGAATGCGTTTTCCCTGTACAAGCACCTAATCATGCTCATCAACGGAGAAATGCCGCTTCCGCCTGCAACAAACACCGTATTTTCCGGAAGTTGCATCTCCAATGCAAAAACACCAAAAGGACCCTGAACATTGACGAAGTCACCAACCTTAAGGTTGTGCATCTGCAACGAGAAAAAGCCATTTTCTGCCCTGGTTATGCAAAACTCGATGAAATCATCATGATTTGAAGACGAAATGGAATAGGATCTCCTCGCCAGGGAACCTTCCCGTGAAAAAAAACCATCAATAGACAAAACAGCAAACTGGCCCGACCTGAACTGAAAAGAGGGATCCTTCTCCATCCTGAAGATCCTGACCTTGTCAGATGCAGCGGCGATGCTCAATATCCTCGACCTGAAAGAAACCACCATTTTTACCCAAAACCTTCCCTATCCATCCTCAACGCAAGCCTAAAATCCCCTGACCTCATGATCTGGCCAGCCTTCATAACATGAACCACATCAGGCCTAAGAAACTCAAGCATCCTGATATAATGCGTGATGAGCAGCAATCCTGCACTTAATTTTTTCAACTCGGAAGCAACATCCTTCAGAGCACCTGAATCAAGTCCTGAATCAATCTCATCAAGAATCGCAATCTTCGGGTTTAGCAAAGACATCTGCAACAGCTCCATCCTCTTTCTTTCACCACCGGAAAAACCCCTCAGGTCTCTCGAGGAGAACTGGCCAGGAACCCCGATAGAGGACATCCTGTCCTTAAGAAGAAGATGGAAGTCCATAACCCCCATCCTCCCCCTGACCGAATTATAAGCCTGCCTTAAAAAGGTTTCCACACCAAGGCCGGGAACATCAACAGGGTTCTGGAAAGAAAGAAACAAGCCGAGCTTCGCCCTCTGCTCAGGGCTGATACCTGTAATGTCCACCCCATCCAGAACAGCAGATCCAGACTTGATCTTATACCTTGGGTGGCCCATCAACGCCAATGCAAGGCTTGACTTGCCAGACCCATTAGGGCCCATCAAGGCAACCACATCCTTGTCTCCAATTACAAATGAAACCCCCTTGACAACAATATTGCCATCAACTTCAACCTTCAGGTTATTCACTTCAAGCGCCATGTTTCCCCTCATAAACAACGATGCCTGCCTGCAATACCTTGAGCGGGAGCACCGCGCATTTAACCCTGGAATGACTCAAGGGAATGGCCATCAAACCGATCAAATCCTGGGAAGTCATGCCCTTCACGTATGCCAATGGCTTATCCTTCACCTGCTCAGTGAGGATGGAAGCTGAAGCCTGGCTTATCGCGCAACCAACAGCCAAAAAACAAATATTCAAAATACGCCCCTTTCTTATCCTTGCATAAATCGCAACCTCATCCCCGCACAAAGGATTGCTATCCTTAAAGTAAATATCCGGATCCCTCATTGAACCCCTATTCCTTGGATTGTAGAAATGCTCCATTATGTGTTCCTGGTAGAGATCAGTCATTTTGAAAAAACCTTCCTAACCCTTAAAATCGAAGACTCGAGCCTGTCAATCTCATCTTTCGAGTTATAAAGATAAAAGCTCGCCCTCACCGCGCCCGTAATACCAAGCTTCCTCATCAAGGGCATTGCACAGTGATGCCCTGCCCGGACAGCAATGCCGTCACGATCAAGGATCTCGGCAACATCATGGGAATGAACGCCCTTGAGATTAAAAGAAAGAAGGCTGCCCCTCTTGCCTGACGGACCATACAATTCAATTCCCGGAGTCAAAAGAAGCCTGCTTCTTGCGTAATCAGAAAGCTTGCGCCCGTGATCCAGAACGGCATCCATGCCTATTCGCCCCAAATAATCCACAGCAGCACCCAACCCCACGGCTCCCGCAATATCCGGCGTTCCAGCCTCAAACTTCCAAGGAACATCATTAAACCTTGAATTCCCGAAATCAACCTGCCTTATCATGTCACCGCCGAAAAGAAAAGGAGGCAATGATTCGAGGATATGCCGCTTTCCATACAGGACTCCTACACCAGTAGGGCCAAGCATCTTATGGGAGGAAAATGCGAGAAAGTCGCATCCCAACGACTTGACGTCGACAGGCATATGCGGGACACTCTGGGCAGCATCAATTATGCTAACAGAACCGTTATCCCTCGAAGCTTTTGAAATCTCCCTGACAGGGTTGATCGTGCCCAAAACATTCGAAACATGGCCAACAGATACAATCCGGGTCCTTTTCCCAAGCAAAGAAGAGAAGTGCTCCATGTCAATAGCCCCTGAATCATCAACCCTGGCAAACCTAACCTTCAAGCCCCCCTTAAGAGCAATCTGCTGCCACGGGACAAGATTGCTATGGTGCTCCATCTCTGTAAGCAGAATCTCATCGCCTGCCTTAAGCCCCAGGCAAAGCGAATACGCCAGCAGATTGATCGACTCAGTTGTATTTCTAGTAAATATTATCTCGCCGTTATCCGCATTTACGAAGCGGGCAACCTTAACATGCGAATCTTCATACATCTCCGTGGCCTCCTCGCTGAGAGAATGAATGCCCCTATGTATGTTGGAATTGTGATTCTCATAAAAATCAGATACAGCACTAATTACCTGCTTTGGCTTTTGTGAAGTGGATGCATTATCCAAATAAGCAAGCGGATGCCCATTCACCTTCCTCGCTAGTATCGGAAAATCCTCCCTTCTCATCAAAATCCCTCGATATTAAGCCTGATCAGCCTGTTAAGCTCCACTGCATATTCCATCGGAAGCTCCCTTGTAAACTGGCTTATGAAGCCAAGCACAACAAGGGATACGGCTTCGGACTGGCTAAGCCCCCTGCTCATGAGATAAAAGAGCGCATCCTCGCTTACCCTTCCGACTGTTGCCTCATGCATCAATTCCACATCCTTCTCCTCCACCTTCAAAGAAGGAAAAGCATCAGCCTTTGACACGCTGTCAAGCAGCAATGAATCACAACGCATGCTTGACCTTGAGCCAGCCATCCCCTTCCTGACATAAACAAGACCCCTATAGCAGGAAGACCCCCCCTTCTGGCAAATAGACTTTGAAATTATGCGCGAACTCGTACCAGGTGCCAAGTGAAGAACCTTCCCACCCAAATCCTGTACCTGCCCTTTCCCGGAAAACGAAACAGAAAGGATGTCTGCACGCGAACCCTTACCTTTAAGGTAAATACTCGGGTACTTCATAGTGACCTTACTGCCAAGATTACCATCAACCCATTCAACAACGCTGCCCGCATAAGCATGCGCCCTCTTGGTAACAAGATTGTAAACATTCCTGGACCAATTCTGGATTGTCGTGTACCTGACAGTTGACCCCTTCAATGCAATAACCTCAACAACACCCGCATGCAGGGAAGGGGATGAGTAAACTGGAGCTGTGCAGCCCTCGATATAATTTAATGATGCATTTTCCCCAACAACTATGAGCGTCCTCTCAAACTGACCGATGCCCTGCGCATTAATCCTGAAATAAGCCTGAAGAGGTACATTGACCTTAACACCCTCAGGAACATAAACAAAACTCCCGCCGCTCCAAAGAGCGCTATTAAGGGCAGCAAACTTGTTATCCGAAGGAGGCACAATCTTGGAAAAAAACCTTCTGAACAAGCGCGAATGATCCCTCAATGCCGAATCCGTATCAATGAAAATGACTCCTTTCTCCTCAATCTCTTTCTTGAGGCTGTGATAAACCATCTCTGACTCATACTGGGCTCCAAGCCCGCCAAGAAACCTCCTCTCAGCCTCAGGCACACCCAGCTTATCAAAAGTTTTCCTTATATGAGCAGGAACATCATCCCATGAAGAGGACTTCCCTGAACCAGGGCTCAAATAATAAGAAAGCCTGCTGAAATCAATCCCGGACAGATCAGGCCCCCATCTGGGAAAACCAGTCTTCATGAAAACGTCCAGGGACCTGAGCCTAAAGTCTTTCATCCAAAGAGGCTCATTCTTTGAATCCGATATTTCCCTGACAATCTTCCTGCTAAGCCCTTTCATATCCACCATAACAGATCCTGCAATTCCTCAACGAAGGGTTCCCCTTCCTATGCAACGTGCAAACGAGGCTCCTTACCAACTGATTACCTGAAAGGCCCATCAGCTCCCTCATTGCATCCGAACCATTAGCAATCCTCTTTGCTGAAAGCGCGATTTCCCTTCTAAGAGAACGGGGAAAATGCACCTTTGCACCCCTCTTCAGGCAAACATACTGGGAAACAGCCGCCTCAGTGAGACCCAAAACAGAAGCTATTCTTTTCTGAGGCATTGAATGCCCCCTCACAAGCTCCAGAGCCAATTCCCTCCTCAATGCAGGGATGACATACCAAATCTCAATTTCCTGGGGCAAAACCATGTTAACAATCGTTAAGAAAAAAAGAAGATATAAAAAAGTTTCTTTTTAATGGCGCATTGAAAACCTATTGCATGTTCTGTTGTAAACGATCCGATTCGCCTTGTTTAACCAAGGTTCTTTTTTCCTCCCCTCGGTTCCGAAGGGGAGAGAAAAAAGGAGTTCACTTCAGTGAACCGAATCGGTTTCAGCAACAACCAGGTTTTCAATAAGCCCTTTTTAATTAAAAATTTATAGCTGTCATCGAATCCATGAAAAAGATGGACAAAAAATACAAGGCAATCCTAAGAAAGCAGGGATATGACTTCATAGGCGAGCATTCTGCATGCAAAACGTGCCACTACACCGCGAAAAGCATAAGGGGAGGAGAGCCCTGCTACAAGGAAAAATTCTACGGGATACGAAGCCACCAATGCATACAGATGTCCGTAGCTTTAAATTTCTGCAATATGAACTGCCTGTTCTGCTGGCGCACACGAAACAATTCACCATTCGGAAAAATAGACGATCCAAAAGAACTCGTAACCAACGCAGTGGAATCCCAAAAAAGGCTTCTGGCAGGATTCGGAGGGTTCAAGGGAACTGACATGGAAAAATGGCTCCAATCCAGACACCCAAAACACTTTACACTTTCCCTAAACGGCGAAAACACAGCGTACCCGAAACTGGATGAATTCATAAAGGAAATAAAGAAGAACAGGTATACCAGCTTTCTCGTAACCAACGGGCAGATTCCGGCAGTGCTTGAAAAGATAACAGCGCCGACCCAGATGTATATCTCATTAAGCGCGCCCAACAAGGAACTTTTCATGAAGGTTGACAAACCAATGCTAAAGGATGGATGGATCAGGCTGATGAAAAGCCTGGACATCCTTAAAAAAAGGAGAAAGCAGACAAGAACCGCGATAAGAATGACAATAATAAAAGGGCTAACCAACGTTCATCCCGAGCAATACGGCACGCTGATAAAAAAAGCATTGCCCAAGTTCGTAGAGGTCAAATCATACAGCTGGAGGGGGGAAAGCAAAAAAAGGCTGAAGCCAAACAATGCACTCACCATGGAAGAGGTAAGGAAATTTGCCGAAGCGATAGCAAAACATTCCGGATACAAAATAATAGACGAGCAGGAATCGGGAAAAGTAGTGCTCCTCATGAAAAAAGACAGCAGGAACAGGAAAATGAAGTTCTGAACATCTTAACCATCCAAAAAGCCGCAAGCATCAAGTACGCTTGATAAAAAAAAGGGCAGAAAAAAATTAATAATAGCTCCCCGGCACGAAATAGATGGGAGACCTGGACCACCTCAACGTGCTCAATGGAATAAAAGAGATCCCGTTCGGCGTAGGGAAAAAGCTTCTTATAGATTTTCTTTCAGGCAACAAGGACAATGAATCCATACAAAGAAACAGGCTACACAAACTCAAGGGCTTCGGGAGCCTTGCATACAACGAGGATGAGCTTGCTGAGACAATAGACAAGCTTCTTTACAACGGCCTGATTGCGTTTGTTCCGGTAAATGGAAACAAGTTCTGGAAAGTGCTGGAGCTGACTGAAAAAGGGAACAATGAAATAAAGAATCCAACCAGGAAAAAATTTTCCTTCAGCTTCGAATCCACCAAGATAAGCGATGAAGAAAGGAAAATTTTCCCGGAATTCGGAAAGTTCCTGGAAGACCTGAATGACGAGCAAAAAAAGGCAGTGATAAGCGACAAAAGACACATACTGTGCGTTGCAGGGGCAGGGGCGGGAAAGACAAGGGTCATCGCAAAGAGGGTTGAATTCCTTGTAACGTACAAATCAATCGACCCATCAGCCATCCTGGCCATAACATTCACAAGAAAAGCAAGACAGGAAATGGCCAATAGGCTTGATTCTTACAACAGCTCAAGGATCGAAACCTTCAACTCGTTTTGTGAAAAAACACTGCTAAGGCACAATAACCTTATTTATTCAAGAAGCGTCAGGATGCTGAACTACCATGACAAGGTGATGCTTTTTAGGAATGCCCTGTCTGAAATGAAGCTTTCGACCGAGAAGGCAATTGAAAAGTATTTCAGCCACAGCCAAAAAAAAGACAAAACCATCGAGCAGCTGGGAAACACGCTGGTAAACGACTGCTTCATGATAAGGGACTACTTCAAGCTAAAAAACCAGGAAATAACCGATTTCACCAAAAACATCGAAAAAAAACACATCGAGGCTGCAGAAATGATGCACAGCCTGACCAAGTCAATCGAGGAAAACATGGAGAAATCAGGACTCAGGGACCATGCTGACCAGCTAGTTGATACTCTGAACCTGTTCAGAAGCCACCCTGAAACCATCCCGAAATTCGAGCACATCCTTGTTGATGAATACCAGGATGTCAACACAATCCAGATCGAACTGCTGGACATAATGTCGCCCAAAAACATATTCTGCGTAGGCGACCCAAGGCAATCAATATTCGGATGGAGAGGGTCTGACATAAGGCACATAATAAATTTCCAGGATAAACACCCTGAACCCGAAATAATATGCCTCACAAAAAACTACAGGTCAACAATGCACATAATAGACCTGATGAACAAGTCAATCAGGAACATGAGGCTCCCCGATGTAGAGGCATCAAGACACGGGGAGAAGGACATAAGGCTCCTGAATTTCGAAACCGAGCAGGCTGAATTCGAATTCGTGATACAGAGAATATTGTCCTCTGGGCTCAATGGTAAAGACATATTCGTGCTATCCAGAACCAACAGACAGCTGAATGACCTCTCATCGGCAATGAAACTGAGAGGCATCAAGCACGTAGTAAGGACTGAAGAGACCGGGAAACAGACAAAACAAGGTGACGAGGTAACACTGGCAACGATACATGCAATCAAGGGAATGGAAGCAGAGATGGTATTTGTCATGGGATGCACCAGCACAAATTTCCCGTGCAAAGGCAGCGAGCACCCCATTGTTGACATGGTGGCTACAGAGGCATACGACAAAGAAGAGGAGGAAAGACGGGTTTTCTATGTTGCACTGAGCAGGGCAAAGAAATCACTTTACCTCACATATCCAGGGAACTCGATAACCAGCTTCATAAACGAGGACATGCAAAAGATGCTCAAGGAAACACAGCTAAGGCTTGAGCCAGTAAAATCCGGATCAAGCGACGTTCTTTCAATGCTAAAAAAATGGAGAAGGGAACAGAGCCTCAAATTCGGAACTGCGCCCTACATGATACTCCATGACAGGACAATCATCGAGATTGCCCAAAGAATGCCGATGACAAAAGACCAGCTTGAAAACATAAACGGACTTGGACCTGTCAAGATAATGCGCTATGGGGAAGATATATTGAGGATTGTAAACGGGCTGTAAATATTTTTATAGGAAACCTAAATCCAAGAAAAGCATTACGCGGTAGTGGTCTAACGGCATGACACGAGCTTCCCAAGCTTGCAATCCGGGTTCAATTCCCGGCTACCGCATATTCACATTGTTAAGTCAATACAAAGCAAAAAAGGCAGTTACAACAATAAAAAAACCGAACAAAATGCCAAGGATTCCTGAGGCTGCCTTCACTGCGAGGTTAATCCTAGAAAGCCTTGAAGCTGACAATGCAAATGGCAGCCCAATCAATGTTGTCGCAAAAAGCATGCCAATGACCGACCCGATTCCAAAAACGGAGATGTAAACAATTCCCTCAAAAACAGAATGAACGGTTCCAAGTACAAGAAGCATCAAAGCACCGGTCCCCGCAAATCCATGAATCATGCCTATAATAAATGGTTTCTGCATGTGAAAATGCCTGTCATCGTGATGCAGATGCTCATGGAACTTTTCTCCATGGGAATGCTTCAAATCTAAATGATACCTGAAGCCGGATGCATCTATGATTGTCTTGATCCCAAGGAATACCAGCATAAAGCCTACAACAAGCTCTGCAAACAAGGCAAGCTGTTGCGGGATTGAAAGCTTAAAAACAAGAAGCAGAAAACCCGCAAGAAACAGGGTAAGCGCATGCCCCAACCCCCAAGACATCCCTAAAAAAGAGGACTTCAGAACATTCCTGTTCTCACTGATGATGTTGGAAACAGTGATTATGTGATCAGGATCAAAAGCATGCTGAATTCCGAGTATAAATCCAACAAGGACAACATAAATTCCTGATATCACAACTACTCCTCATCGCTTTCCTTGCTATAGGCAGGAACGGCCATCTTGCTGATGATCATAACGTCCCCAACAGACTTCACATGCTGGTAAGGTATGATTACGCCCTTTGCCCCGCCGCCGAGAATCTTGGTCAGGAATGAATTCTTGGTCGCCTTGACCCTCCAGCCAACGACCTTTGTCGGTGTCAGGATGGCCTCCTCAACATCCCCGAAATACTCCCCAGAATCCGTAAAAACCTTCATATCATAAGTTTCAGTCATTTTCTTCATCTTAAGCATGGCAATTCCCTCCAATACTATTTATGAGTCGTAAAAAAATATCCGGGAAACAAATATATAAAGTTTTTGCAAGGAAATCAGTCATCCCTACCGCAATGATTTTAACCTATCAAAGAAACCCAAGAACGAATGCAATACAAAAACCTGCTGATTATTGGAACCTCCCACATCTCAAGAGACAGCATCAATAACGTGGAAAAAGCCTTCAGCAGCTTCGATCCCGAAATAGTGGCGCTTGAACTTGACAAAAGAAGGCTCTATTCAATAATGAATAACATCAAAGGAAGAGCCGGACTTTCTGAAATTAAAAAAGTGGGCGTAAAGGGATTTCTCTTCCTCCTCATAGGCGGATGGCTCCAGAGCCAGCTTGGCAAGTACACAGGGGTAACACCCGGATCTGAAATGAAGACCGCCATCGAGCTTGCAAGAAAAAAAGGAATAAAGATCGCGCTCATAGACCAGGACATCGAGATAACGCTGAAAAGGTTCTCGCAAGAATTCACATGGAAAGAAAAGCTAAGCCTAGCAAAGGATATACTTTCCTCACCATTCGCAAAACAGATAAGCATAGACCTTACAAAAGTACCTGAAAAAACCCTGATAAGAAAACTAATGAAAGAAACAAGGAAAAAATACCCCGGCATATACAAAGCGCTGGTTGATGAAAGGAATCAGGTAATGGCCTCGAACCTCTGCCATATAATGAAGGAAAAACCTGATTCAAGGGTACTTGCCGTAATGGGAGCAGGACACGAGGAAGAAGTGATCCGGATAATAGATGCAAAATTCAAAAAACATACGCTGCAAACGCATAACCTATAAGACAACCTGCAGAAAGAAACGGCATTGCAGGATAAAACCTATTCTTCTGAGCGAAAAGAAGAAGCGCAACCAAAGCGGCAGATGCAAAGAGTGTTACAAAAAGGACATCAGGAAAACCGACATATTTCATCGCGACACCTGAAAAAATAAGCGGGAACCCCATATCACCCCCTCCAAGAACAGCGCTGGAAACCGTTGACCTTGAAGAATCACTTCTGGCTCGAGGCAACCTGCCACCTCCCTTCCCAGGTATATAAATGCCTGAAAAAAGATTGGATGCTGTCTGGAAATTGGCCATCTTGACCATGTGCCGCGACTGCCAAACTGCAAAAATATCGTAAGAAGAAATAACCAGCAGCAGAATAATAACCGCGGCCAAGTTGAGTATCGGGACAAATATAGCGGCCAGCCCCCCATAGATGAACACCTCGGTCAAGTTATGCACGACCACGTTGGGCCTGAATACCTTCCACAATGACAGCGCAAGCGCAAGCCCAAATGCGACAGTGGAGGGAATAAATGACGAAAATGCAATGCTCAAAGTCAACAAAACACTTAACAGGAACCATATCCTCCACAGCCCAATCTTCCTGAACCTTATGAGCAGCAACAAAAAAACCGTTCCAATCAAAACAGCCAAGAGAATAAACCATACAGACATGCCAGGGGCAATATCCGGCCTTTCGATGCTATAAGGAAGATCCTTATAAGAAACAACCCCTGGCCCGGCTTTCTTATCCACATAATTGTCAATCACCTTTAGCCCGACAAGCTGGGACAAAAGGAAAAGTGCGATAAGGACAGAAGTTATGATCCAGCCATGCTTCATGAAGCCGAAAAATATTCAAAACCTATTTAAAACTTTGGAAAACAACCAAGCCAGCATGAAGATTGCAAATTCCATAAAAATAAGCGTATTTGCAAAGGAAGATGAAAATGAGGCAGCAATCGAGGAAAAGCTTAGAGAGCTAACAAGCCTGGACCTGGAAAAAGAGAAAATAAACGTGAAAAAGCAAACCGCAACAGGATTCAATGAAAAGAAGATAAGAATAATGGAGATTGTGCTTGAAAAGGACAGGCATATAAAAGCATTCATCGGATTTCTAAAGGAAAACCTAGGAGAAAAACAAAAAGAAATTCTCCTGAGGCAAAAGGAATCAAGACTGGACAACAACCTAAACTTCTTTATCAGGCTGGACAAGGAAAAACTCCTGAACAATGAGTTCTGGATTACCGACAGCGGAAACTGCTTCCACATAAAGGCAAACATAGCCGCATTCCCGAAAAAAAAGGAGAAGGCGGTTGAAATCATAAAAAGCATATTCACAGGACATGGGTTTCGGGATAACAGATACATGCAGACATAGACATAGAACAATATTTAAAAGCAAGACATTCCAGAGCATTGCAGACCATGAATGGAAAAAAGGGTGCAACAATATTTGTAGCTCTATTGGCCGCTTTTGCTGCAGCAATAATCCTCTTGCCTGATGCTCATTCTGAAAACCAAACCAGCCAACCAGACCTGATAGTGTCTTCTGTCACCTTCAGCAACCCGAATCCGGGCGCAGCATCTTATGAAACAATAAGTGCCACGATAACCAATATCGGTAGCGGCGCTGCAGGTGGCAGCACTGTTGACATCGAGGGCAACTGGAACAAATGGAGGATGGGATTAAACTCGTTGTCGCCAGGGCAGTCACAAACTGTAAGCGTAAATACGTGGCTAAATGAAGGCGGGTACTACTTCAATGTCGAAGCAGATTCGTTCAAGCAGAATGCAGAGTCAAACGAGGAAAACAATGTGCAGCTAGTGCGCATAAAAGCAGGTTCTGCATCGCAAAGAGGTAACATGCACATAGAAGCTGATGCACAATCTGATGTTTACATCGATCAGGCAATGGTCGGACGAACCCCCATTGATGTACCTGACCTAAGCATCGGTTACCATCTGGTAAGGCTGTCAAGCCCTGGCCGGCAGGACTCGATGACAGCAGAATACGTAAACAGCGGCTCAACTACAAGCATATCCAAGGATCTGCCGACACAGCTTCAGACGGGCTTTCCGGACCTGGCGATAACAGACATTGCAGCAATGCCATATAACGCAGGGGTTCCGATATCATATACAGATTACAGCGCATCTTCAGGGTTTCATGTAATGCTGCTCAACCGCGGGAATTCAACTGCATACTCGCCTGTCTCAACAGACATAAACGTATCAACAATCAACACAAGAATAGGAGTAGGCTTAATAGAAAACGGCCTGCCAACAGACGCCCTACTTCCAGGAATGGCATATAACATGATAGTAACTCCGGTTGTTTCAGACGGAACTTATGAAGTATCTGCATCTGCAGACGCCCTCTCCAGGGTATCAGAGTCTGATGAGAACAACAATAACTTAAAGAAAACAGTACAGCTGGTCATGAGGCCAACTGCTTCGCAACAGCAAGGTTGCCCTCCGAACTGCAATAACATTGTCGTCGATAACTTATCAATCGAACCGACTGAAAATGCCGGGATCCTCTCAGTTATTGTCAGGGCGAAGAACACCGGAACATCACCCTCACCGCCTGCAAACCTGACACTCAAGGATGGAGGCTGGGATGGCTCTTATACAGTAAACTCATGGAGTGTCCAGATACCCTCAATGTCACCAGGGGAAACTCAGTCATCCACGTTCAATGTGAAGGTAGGAACAGGGCAACACATGTTTGTAGCCAGTATCGGAACTTCAACCAAAAAAAGGCTTCTAACTGTCCAGAATCAGGAACCCCTAGAGAACACCCTCATAGAATTCCGATCAAATGTTGATGAGGCAAGGGTCAAGATAGATTATTACAATTGGGGGTTGACCCCCTTAAGCGTCCATGGCTTTTCTCCAGGGACCCATGTACTTACGGTTTCCAAACAGGGATACGATTTCATAAATAAACCAATAACAATCGCTCAAGGGAAAACAGTAATCGATATTCCACTAACGATGCACACGCCAGGACCAAACGACGCTCCTGATATTGTGGCGATAGTCGAGCCAAAGCAAAAAACCTACAGTGTGCCGAACCCAGGGGGCACAACAACATTAAGATTCCATGAAGTAGTTATGAACATCGGAACAGCAAACGCAGGGCAAAGCACAGCATGGGTACATTTTGACGGCGTTCGGGATGCATTAGGGGGGACGTATATATACCCACTAGCGCCAGGTGAAAGCTGGGATATGGGGGTGGATGCGAGAATAGGAGGAACGGGAACCCACACGCTCAAGGTTATAGCTGACGACCAATCCTCAGTAACGGAGTCGAATGAGGCAAACAACGCTGCAGAAACAAGCGTGCAAGTTTCAGTTGGCAACCAAACCGCTGGCATCGGGCCACTCTTTGTAGGATCACAACCCAGCGCAGCCGATGTTTATCTGGATAACGCATACATAGGAGAAACCCCTGTCAACCTGATGTACGCCAAGACAGGCCCTAGAACAGTCAGGGTAAGCAAAGCAGGTTACAATGACAACATCTCGACTCTATACGTTATGGAGGATCCGACTTTTTTCGTTGCCAACCTAAACATTAAATACGGCGAATGCGGCGACGGAAAATGCGATTCAGGAGAAACCATATCGAACTGCTTCATTGACTGCAAAACCAGCAGCAACGGAAGCTCATGCCCAGGCATTGCACCATTCCCAACCCAGGCAAACACAACGCAACCCACAAACATAATGGAAACCCTTCCTGAGGATTTCGGAACAAGCAAGATGTTCTATTCTACGGAATCAAACATAAGCACAGCATTTGAGGGCTATATAGTGCAGTTTGATGAACAGCCAATATCGGCTGTTGAAAGCGTAATAAATGCGGATATTTCAGTAAAGGAAACCAGGGCGAAAATGCTCAGGAAAGAAATCGAAGGGGTTGACACGAAGGGCCTTGCGATAATAACCGGAACGATAAGGAAATATAACCTGAACAAAAGGCTGAATGAACTAGAAACAGACCTGAACTCTACAAAACTCAACAGGCCTACTTCAATAACGCAGCACAAATCAAGGATAAAAAACGAACACACTAATTTCCGCCAAAACATAAAAAGACTAATCATCAATGGCGAAGAGAAAATCAAAGAGGAATACGACACAGCATTCAACGGGGCGCTGCTCAACGTATCCGAAGGCGAAATCGAAACAATAAAAAGTCAGCCCGGTGTAAAGAAAATATACCCCAATAATATAATCACAATAGACCTCTTAACATCAACAGCTTACATCGAGGCAGATTCTGTATGGAAACTAAACGACTCTTCCGGCAACAAAATCACCGGCCTCGGAAGGACAATAGCAATCGTGGACACAGGCATTGATTACACCCACCCAGACCTAGGAGGATGCTTCGGACCACAGTGCAAGGTAAAAGCAGGCTACGATTTCCAAAACAACGACCCCGACCCAATGGATGACCATGGACACGGAACCCATGTTGCCGCAACCGCAGCTGGCAAAGGGGCGCTGAAAGGGGTGGCGCCAGATGCAGACATATACGCATACAAGGTATGCAGCTCAGGAGGGCAATGCTCATACAGCAACATAATCGCAGCAATAAACAAGGCACTGGATCCAAACGGAGACGGCAACCTTTCAGACCGAGCAGACGTGATAAGCATAAGCCTCGGAGGCTCGGGAACTCCTGATGACCCCGCCTCACAGGCAGTTGACAACGCATTCAATAACGGGGTTTTCGTTTCGGTAGCTGCCGGCAACTCAGGGCCAAATCCCCAGACCATAGCATGCCCTGGCTGCGCCAGGAAAGCAATGACAGTGGCTGCCTGGTGCAGGCCTGAGAACATCGGAACCAATGGCTATTGCAGCAATCCAATCGCTTCATTCAGCAGCAGAGGGCCTTTTGTGTGGAGCGGAGGCAGCATTGACAAGCCAGACATCTCAGCCCCAGGGATAAACATTTGCGCAGCAGAATGGGATAGCGCATGGTCAGGCTCAAGATGCATCGACAACATACACGTGTCAATTTCCGGAACTTCGATGGCAACACCCCACATTGCAGGAGCAGCAGCTTTAATCAAGCAGGCACACCCTTCGTGGGGGCCCCAGCAGATAAAAGACTCGATGATCAAGACTGCTGTTGACCAGGGAATTGACAAATACTCTCAGGGTGCAGGGCTTGTAAATGTGCTTGCCGCAATCACACAAAGCGATACGTTCCCAACATCTTACATCGATATTTCAGGAAAGGTAACAGGAATAATAGACGTAAACGGCACCGCATTCGCTTCCAACTTCACAGACTACACACTTGAATACGCTCCAGGAAACAATCCCCAAACATGGGCAACGATAATCCAGTCTTCAATGCCAGTGATAAATGGAAAACTCGGAAGCTGGAACACGCTTGGACTTGTGGAAGGCTCGTACACCTTAAGATTAACTGTCAGAAACAGCCTGGGAGAGGCAAACAACAAAACAAGAAATGTCGAGGTAAATAACGTATTCATCACAACTCCCTCTGCACAAGACATAATATCCGGCCAAGACGATCTAGAGATAAAAGGCACAGTGATCGGAAATAGCTTCGAAAACTACAAAATCGAATATGGATCAGGAACCGCACCTATATCCTGGAGCACTAACGGCATAATACTTGCAAATAACGGACTCAACCAGAAAAGCAATGAATTGCTTGCAACATGGAACACAAACACTGCACAAACAGAAGGCGTATACACACTGAGACTGACAGTGCAGTATTCAGGCGGCCGGACAACATCTAAGACAGCAACAGCGTATGTTGATCCAAGCCTCCACAAAGGATGGCCAAAACAACTTGAACCGTGTGCACCTGGATGGTGCCCGACTGTTATCCTCAACCCAACAGTGGCAGATATAAATAACGACGGGAAATTTGAGATACTGACAGGGATTGCAAGGTACAACTCAGAAGGATACCCGGTAAGTTACAGGCATGTTTTCAACTCCGACGGAACCGTCGCGCCTGGATGGCCCATACAATCGTCAGACCACCTTAACAATGGCTTTGTGGTCACCGATGTCAATGATGATGGAACGAACGAGCTGATAATCAACGACGGAAACACCGGAAAGATATATACTTATGATGGAAAGGTGACAGGGACATTTTACATGCCAAGCAACGCGTGCATCGTTGCGGCAGATATAGACCCTGCATTCTCCGGAAAGGAAATAATCTATAACGCAGGCAAACAGATCGTGATCCTCCATAATGACGGAACAACATACAGGAACATCCCCATTGGGACTTTGAACATGGGTAGTTGCCCTTCTGCAGGGGACGTAAACAACGACGGATCCCCAGAGATACTGACAACAGGATATTCAGAGATCTATATGTTTGACAGATACGGAAACCCAGTAAGCGGCTGGCCAAGGGATACAGGAGAACGACTATCCTCTTCCTACAACAGTCCTGTCCTGGCAGATCTTGACAGTGACGGCAAACTGGAAATTCTGATGGGAGGGAACAACGGCACGCTTTCAGCCTTCCTTCATGATGGGAAACCGGTCAGCACATTTCCGATAAGGATAGAAGTAGGCTATGGCCTAAGTGACCCGGCAATAAGTGATATAGATGGGGACGGTGCAAACGAGATCATAATAAGGTCGGGTAAGAAAATTTACGTACTTGAAAATAACGGGGTCACCTCACCAGGCTGGCCTCAGTCAATGACTGACTACTCAAGCCTTGTCAACCCAATCGTAGGGGATATTGATGGCGACAGTGACAAGGAGATTATTGCTGGAAAATATGCGTGGCACCACAACGGTATTCCTGTTTTTGGTTTTCCGAAGAAAATCGATGATGTTTCCCTTGGCACAAGTTCATCTCCAGCGCTCGGCGATGTTGACGGGGATGGTGAGCTTGAGCTGATAATAGGCCCAACCCAGTTTAAGCACAACATTTATGTTTACGACACCTCAGGAAAACCGGAAACCGTTGCAGGAAGCATGGTGAAACATGACACGATGCACACAGGGAACTACAATCTAGCAACGTGGCAATCACCTGCAAGCTCCGAAAAATACTACTATTACACGCTTACAAACAGTGAATGTACAATAAACCTCACCCTAAACAGTATTTACGGAAACCAGACCTTAAGCGCAAGATATACTCCAAATGCCTGCGATAACTCATGGGATGAAAACAGAACAGCATCAAAAGGACAACGCATTAGCCTGATAAGGGATGGACTCAACCAAGGCAGCTACGCTATTCATGTAACCAGTAAGGGCAGCTATTCGCTCGAAAAAAAAGCCTTTTGCCTGAAGGACACCACAAAGCCTTCCATATCCGTAAGTCAAGTCCCTTCACAAATCAAAGGCGACTTTCAATTCACAGCCACAGTTTCCGATGAAAACGGCCTGAAAACATGCGAGTCATGCGCAAGCATTGATGGGATTTGCGACACTGAGTGGACTACGTTAAGGACATTTGGCAGCGGCGAAACCCAGGGAACATGCACATTCACCTTCCAAGGTTCAGAGCTTCCCGATAACCAATACACCCTCAACCTTCGGGTGGAAGACACAGGTTCAAACAGGGCGGAAGGCGTCCCAAAGAAGACCACGCTTGACAGGAAAGGGCCGAATATGGACTCAATCATCATAGGCTCCGGACCAGAAACCAATTCAATCATCAATATAGCAGCCAAAATCACGGATCTCTCAGCGATAACAAATGTCACGTCATCCCTTGCAGGAGCTTCAGTCCTGATGAACATCAATAATATTTCAGGACTTTACCAGGGAATCCTTTCTACACCTGCCCGGGCAGGCAACTACAACCTGTCCATAACCTCAACAGACATATCAGGCAATATTGCGATAAATTCAACAACCATATTCGTAAGCCAACCCGTAAACTGGTCAGCTGCCGTGAGAATAATTTCACCAAAAAGAAACGCAACCGATCCGCAGATATCCCGGGAGCAAACCACAGGGAATTTCGCTGTTGTATGGGAGGATTCAAGCGATGGCAGTCCTGACATCTATTATTCCCGCATAAGCCCATCAGCTCAAATATTGGCCTTTTCGAACAAGCTCACAAGCACGGTTTACAATTCAAAAAAGCCTCATGCTTTTTCAGAGACGGAGAAAATACACATAGCATGGCAGGATGACAGGGACGGCAATAACGAAATTTACTATAGCCAGATTATAAACGACCAGGCGGTTATCAGCAACAGAAGGATCACGTTCAACCTTTTCGAGTCAACCAATCCAAAGGTTGCGAGCGACGGCACTTTTGTTCATGTCTTCTGGATTGACAACAGGGAAGGCATAAACAGCATTTATCACACACAATTGGACAACTACGGCAACAAGGTTTCGGGTGATGCAAGGATTGTCGATGATGTCACTGATTATGCGGTCACTTCATCACTTTTAGATATGGAAATTAGGATTGCGTGGATAAGTGGCGGCAAAGCGTATCACGGCATGATCTCTGCAGGAAACCTTGAGAACAGCATCTTGATAGGCGACGCAAGACGAGTTGCCCTTGTTGCTGCCGCTGAAAGCTATGTAGCCTCTGCATCGGATTCGGGAATAACCCTGAGCATCATCAACACCAGCAGCGTGTCTAAATCAGTTGCCATTGCGCCATCCGGAGACAACCCCAGCATAAGCTTTGGGCAGAACGGAAGTGTGATCCTTGTCTGGAATGACCCTGACGCAATGTATGAAATGCTCGACACATCCGGGAATATCCTTGCAACATCAAGGAAGCTAAGCCCCGGCTTTAAAGGAAAGATAGCGGGAGGCATTGAATTGATGGCAATCCTCGAGCAAGCAGGCGAGCTGTCAATAACAAGCACAGCCCGGCTTGAAGGCACTGCGCCAGTAATACAACTTGAAGCAGATGAAATACAGAGACAGACAGGCATGGTGACGATCAAAACAAACGAGCCAAGCCATGCTACGATTTCATACACCCAATCCAAAACAGCCCTGAACACAACAACCCAAGAACTTAACTACACCCACACACTCATCATGGAAAACCTGCAGCCCGCAACCTACTACGACATTCAAGCATATGCAGTAGATGCCGCAGGAAACATGAGGACTGCATCCACAAACCTCACAACACAAACACAGGCAAACAAGCCGGCACTTCCCACAACATTTTACGGAACCGTCACGGAAAAAAGCGGAGCCCTGCTTGGAGGAATAAACGTAATAGCCTATTGGACAGATACAGACAAAATAAACAGAACAACATCTGCTACAACGATTGCAAGTGGATACCTGCTGGGATATTACCTTTTCAATAAGGCAAATGTCAATGCCAAGGAAGGAAGCTCAATACGGATCAGCGCTCCTGATGCAGTACAGGAAGCAACCATATTAGCCCAGCCAGGAAGCATGCCTATAAACATCACACTGCCAGTCATTGTCGACAAAACCCACCCAATAGCGCAAATAGCAACCCCACAAAACGGAGCAACATATCCATCACCATTCCTGACTCTAAACTTCACAGTGAACGAACCGGTTATTAGGTCAGAGTTCGTGCTCAACAGCAATTCTCCTGTAATAGTCACCGGAAAGGAGGGTGAGGCAATAAACGTAACCGCAAAAATAGGGCAGAACAAGCTAACCATCACCGTAACTGACATAATAGGCCTCAAAGGACAGGCAGAAACAAATTTCCTTGTTGAGGACAAAGTGCCGCCCATAGTGCGAGCGAATCTCATAGCCCATGCAAGGAACGTGACTGAATTAAGCGCGAACATTTCGGACTCAACAAACAGCCTTTCCTACTGCGAGGTTTGCGCAGGAAATCCATGCTCCTGGCTGAAAGCGCAACACAACTTCGGTCCAGGCAGCATGCAGGGCAACTGTATCTACAAATGGAACACCACAAATGTTCCGGACGGGCTTCACCCCATATCATTCAGGGCGACAGATGAGGCCGGAAATACGGGAATATCCGATCAGATAACAATAAAGATTGACAACACGAAGCCACAGCCGCTTCCACTGACCGTTGAGCCGCTTGCCAAACAGAACAAGATCTCAATAAGATGGATGCAAAGCTCGGAAAGCGAGTTCAAGCAATATGTCGTATACAGGTCAAGCAGCCCTGCACAGGCAATCGCTATAATAACAAACATCAGCCAGACCCAGTTTGTAGATGGGAATGTCGAAAGCGGGAAAACATACTCCTATTCTACAGTAGTGATTGACGAAGCCGGAAATGAGGCAGACCCCATATTCCAGCAGGCAACAGCTGCAGACACAATCCCTCCAAATATAACCATACTATTGCCAGAGAAAAAAATCTACAACACGACCTCTGTTCCACTATACTTTGCGACTAACGAGGAAACAACCTGGTGCGGATACAGGCTTAACAACAAGCCAATTTCTGTTGTAAACGGAGCAACAACAATAAATGCAGATGAAGGGAACAATTCACTTATACTATTATGCAACGACACAAGCCAAAACCAGGGCAATTCCTCCCTAACATTCAGCGTAGACTCAACGCCGCCACAGCCAATCAACATCGCGGTATCCGGGGTTCCAAAGAAAAGCCAGCTCCTGATTACATGGACAAAAAGCCCGGAATCAGGCTTTGAGCGCTATAACATCTACAGGAGCAACACTCCATTCCAGTCAACAACATCCGCATCAAGAATAGCAACCATACTTGATCAAAACACAGTTCAATTTACAGACTTTACTGTGATCAGCCAGCAGACTTACCATTATGCCGTGACCGCAACCGACATGGTCGGGAATGAAAACACCAGCGTCATTTCAACCCAAGGAACAGTTTCAGACACTATACAGCCTTCAATCACTATTCTCTCTCCTAAGAATCAGATTCATAAAAATGCCACAATCCCGCTGCAATACTCGGCTAACGAGCAGCTCATTTGGTGCGGATACACCTTGAACGGGAACAGTAAAATTCAAATCAGCGGCAACACCACAATAATAGGCCCCGAAGGAATAAATACAATAACACTTTACTGCAACGACACAAGCCAAAACCAGGCAGCTGCAACAGCCTCATTTGATATTGACGCAGAAATCCCTTCAAACAGCATCACGATAGTTAACAGCGAAAAGGGAAAAAACTCATTGCGCCTGAACATCACGCCGGGCAAGTCCAGGGATTTCAGCAGGTTCAACATCTACAGAAGCCAAACGCCATTCACATCGATATCAAATGCTGAAAAAGTGGCATCCACAGGTTTAACACAGCATGAAGATGCCGGGCTGCTCAGCGAAACAACATATTATTATTCTGTGACAGCGGTTGACGCATACGGAAATGAAAATACCTCTGTCCTGCTGGCTTCAGGAACAGTTGCCGACGTAAACCCGCCAGGACCATTAACAACAACAGCCACTACAGCATACAAAGCACTATCGGTGCATGTAAAATGGGGCAAAAGCAACGCACCTGATTTCAGCAACTACAGCATCTACAGAAGCACATCACCCTTCACATCAACAACACAGGCATCAAAGATAGCAACGACCAATAATGCCGATGAACTTGAATTCACAGACACAGATGTTGCAAGCGACACAACATATTTCTATGCAGTTGTCGCAAGAGACAACTCAGGAAACGAAAACATCTCAGTACAATCAGCATCCGCAAGAACATATGACTTCAGCCCGCCCTCGGTAACCATATCACAACCACAGAACAAAACTTACACATCCGACCAAATAACACTTTCTGTAAGCGTTGACGAGCCTGCAAACTGCACATACACCGTAAACAGCGATACACAACAGCCAATAACTGCAACAGCAAGGATAACAGCAGAGGAAGGAGGCAACACGATAAACGTAAGCTGCAATGACACAAATCAAAATATTGGAAGCGCAGCAATAACCTTCAGCAAAGATTCCGTAGCCCCGCAACAAATCGTGATCATCAACATATCCCCTGCCAAATCCCAAAACAAAATCACAATAACATGGCAACCCATCTCCTCTACGGACCTTAGCAATTACAGCATCTACAGAAGCACATCACCCTTCACATCAACAACACAGGCAATAATGATAGGAACAGTGGCTTCTTCAGCAACAGCTTATGTGGATAACACTGCACAAAGCGAAACAACCTACCATTACGCTGTAACAGCAACCGACATTCATGGAAACGAAAACAATACAGTAAGCTCCAAGGAAGGAACATCTGCGGACACAATCGCTCCATCCCAATCCACCGGACTGGACATTATTCAGGTCCCAAGACAAGCAGAACTAAAAATAAAATGGCAGGCAAACCCTGAAAAAGACATAAGCCACTACTCAGTTTACAGAAGCAACTCGTCATTCGATAAAGCGCAGCCAGCATTCCTCATTGCAAACACATCAACAAACGAGTATGATGACAAAGGCCTGAAAAGCGAGACAACATATCATTATGCCATAACCGCAGTCGACAACTCCAGCAATGAGAACAAAAACGTAATAACTGCATCAGGCACAACATCCGACATAACACCCCCAAACATCACCATAACCTCACCTGTCCAAAAAGCCTACAACACACTCACCATCCCCCTGCAATACCATGTATCAGAAGCAGCAACATGCGCATACTCACTAAATGGAGCAACAAATGAAGCCATCACTCCCTTCATAAATGCGACAGAAGGCCAGAATAGCATCACCCTGTCATGTCAAGACGGCGCTGGAAACCCGGGAAATGAATCAATCTCCTTTTCTGTTGACACAACACCGCCACGACAAGAAAAGCTGACAGCTCTGCAGATTCCCAGGAAAGAAGCTGTAATGCTCAACTGGACCCAAAGCTCAGCAGAAGACTTCGGCGAATACTCCATATACAAGAGCCAGCAAAACTTCAGCTCCACGAACGATCCTGCGGTTTCAGCAATCTCAACAACAAAGCAGAAAACACAGACAAGCTACACTGATGACCTTGTCAAAAGCCAGCAAACATATTATTATGCCGCAATTATAAGTGACACAGCAGGAAACGCAAACAGGACAATCCAGACAATATCGGTCACTATAGAAGACCTGACACCACCAAACATAATCATAACCCACCCCCAAAATGGAAGGAAGTACAACAACACAGCAATTCCACTGAATTATTCTGCCAACGAGCCTATAACTAAATGCAGCCAGGATATCGACAACAAGATCTCGCCAATAATAGATAACAACACAGTTATAACAGCAAAGGAAGGCACCAACAACCTAAAGATAAGCTGTGAAGACCTTAACTCCAACACAGGAAATGCAACTGTCAATTTTGAAGTTGACACGCAAGCACCGCCACCAATCCTTTCCCTTACAGCAAAGTGGGGCCAAGGCGGACTGCAACTCGCATGGCAACAATCACCAGCAACCGACTTGAATTACTACGCAATATACAGGAGCAACACATATTTTGAAGACTCAAGAACAGCCCAACGAATCAGAACAACATCAGAAACAAGTTACATCGACGCAAACATCGAAAGCGAAAAAACATTTTATTACGCGGTCACAGCAGTAGACCTGTACAACAACGAAAATAGCATAGTCACGCCAGCAAATGCAACCATTCCAGACCTCAAGGCCCCAGCGCCGATCCAGAACATAACAGTATATACTTTGAAAAACCAAACATCACTGAAGATAACATGGCAGCCATCCATTGAAGAAGACTTCAGTAACTACACATTATACAGAAGTACCTCTCCTTTTTCAACCGCAACACCCGACCTCAGGATTGCCACAATCCAAAAAAGGGAATCCTCAAATTACACAGACGCAGGCCTTGAAGGCGGCAAGACCTATTATTATGCCGTCACCGCAACCGACAAAACAGGAAATGAAAACATAAAAGTGACAGCAGAATCAGGAATCCCGGCAGACATGACGCCGCCGACTGTTTTTGTCCAGCAGATACAAAACCCGATATACGGAACAGTTGTCTTGCGTGCAACTGTATCAGACAACTCACTAAGTCAAAGCTGCGAAATCTGCATAACAGAAATACAAAGCTCTTCCAGCTGCCTATGGCAGGCAGCGACAAACGGATTTGCAGAAACGGCAAAAAACGGATCATGCACATACACCTGGAGCACCCCAAATGACGGAGCAGCACATTACTACACGTTCAGAGTGAAGGACACATCCGACAACCTGGCAGAAGGCGAACTAAAACAAGCCAACACAATGAACCTCAACGAGGAAGTAAGCTACACCATACAGCTCTACCAAGGCTGGAACCTGATAAGCTTCCCGGTCATGCCCCATAAAAATGACATAAAATCAGTAATGCAGCCAATAAGCGGAAAATACACCAGAATGTTCAACTATGACGGCCTTTCAAACACGTGGAAATCACACTTTGCCGAAGAAAAGCTGTTCAACCCAGAAGAAACACTAAACACAATAGAGCCAGGCAAGGGATACTGGATAGATGTTATCGAAGACACCACACTAACAATAGCTGGCACAAGGGTCCCGTCATTAACTACACAGCTCAAAAAGGACTGGAACATGATCGGGTATCCTTATGAGATACAATCAAGTCCTGAAACCGCGTTATCCAACCTCGGAAGCAGATATTATGCACTTTTTTCCTACAACGCCATAGATAAGAGATGGGAACGGTACTCACCTTACCCAAGCATAACCAACCCGAACACAATAACAGCCCTACAGCCGGGCACAGGATACATGATAGACATGCGTCAGGATGCAACATGGGATCCGCAAAGGCCATAACCAACTCATTCATGATTATAATCGCAATCCTTCTAATCACAAAACTAGCCAATGCAACCCAGCCATCCCTTCCAACAGCACTTTACGGAAAGGTATCCTATTCAAACAACAACGCTGCAGAAGGCATAAATGTTGAAGCAACATGGAAAGATTCCTCAGGCACAACACGCACCAGCAGGACAAAAACCTTCAACCTTGAAGAAGCAACTGCATCAGGCAACCCTTCATATAAAGGATACTACTTCTTTACACAGGGCTCCATAATGGCCCAGGAAGGAAGCGATATCCTGATTAACGCGGAAGGAAGCGTCAACACCGAAAAAATAACGGCCACTCCAGGAAAAGATGCTGTATCGGTGCCCATGCTTGTATTGCGCGGTGCCAATGACAAAAACCCCCCAGAAATAACCAGCGTACAATCAATGCAACTAGGAAAGGAAACAGTCATCTCATTAAGCACAAATGAACCTGCAATTTCCATAGTAAGATATGGTCCAACAGCACCTGAAACATCAGTTGAAAATAAAACATTCGCAACAAACCACAAAATAGCGATCACAGGACTACTGCCTGCAACATACTCATTTGAGGTAATTGCGACAGACTCCTCAGGCAATATTGCAACTGACAGCAACAACGGAAGCTATTACAGATTCACATCAAGCCCAGTCCAAACCCCGGAAACCCCAAAAAAAACAGAACAGAACATCATCCAAACAAAGAAAGACGAACATGGCAACGGACCCCCATTGCCAACCAGTATCTATGGCCAGCTTGAGGATGAGAAAGGCAAACCTGTTGCAAACATAGAAGTGCAGGCAACATGGACTGATGAACAGGGCAACACGCACACCCAGAAAACAGAAACACTCGATTCAGAAGAGGCAACCAAACTAGGAAACCCCGACCTGGAAGGCTATTACTTCTTCCGAGAGAACATAAGCTTGCCCCTGGGAACAGAAGTAAACATAACATCCCCCGAAATAAAAGGGTATTCAGCAACAGCACAAGCCAATCCTGGAGGAAGCAGCCAGGCCAATGCCAAAAAGCAAATATTCACAGGACCAGAAATCGAAATATACCTGGCAGCTGCAATAATTCTCGTTTTAATCGGACTGCTCACAGTATCAGCAAGACATTATTACAATACCACCAACAAGAGCCCTGAAGAAAGCAAATTCAGCAAGGACTTAAGAAAGCTTCTTGAAAAAAAAGTCAAGGATTTCATGGCAAAAGAAGCCATAACAATACAAGCCACCAGCACAATAGGCGAAGCAGCGCGCCTAATGTCAGATAAGCAAAAAGGCGGGATTATTGTTGCTGAAGGAATAACACCAATTGGCTGGGTTAACGAGAGAATAATCACAGAAGATGCCCTGCTAAACGGAATGCAGCTGTCTGACGAGATAAGAACATCATCCCTGCTTAAGCCAGTTGTTTTAAAACCAAACACGACCCTGTATGAAGCCTACAAGCATATGGAGTATTCAGGCCAAAAAAAGGCCATAATAATTTCAGAGAAAAAAATGACCGGGATAATAACAATCACAGACCTGGCAGAACAACTGAGGCAATTCTATGACACCCATTTCAAGGATTTACAAGGGCTGCCTGATGTTACACTTGCAATAAGGAAAAACATTGTAAGGGTCAAAAAAAACTCAACCCTAAAGGAAATCAGGCAGGCCATGAGCACAAACAAATCAGACTGCGCAATTGTCGATCGCGAATCGCCAGGGGATGAGGAATCAATACTGACAGAAAGGGATATCATAAAGGAGATAATGATAAACCCCAAAAAAGCATCAACAACGAAAGCAGCCATAATAGCCAAATCCCCAATCAAAACAATATCCTGGTACTCAGACCTTCTTGAGGCAAACAAAGCCATGCTAAAGGAAGGATTCAGAAGGCTTCCGGTAAAAAACCAAGACAGCGTAGTTGGAATAGTAACCATGGAAGACGTTGTAAAAAACCTGATTTCCTATCTTGAAACCATTTTACCCCGCAAATAACAAACTGAACATGAACAAAAAAGCTTAAATACAAGCAATGTTTACTTGCCCCATGAAAGAAGCTGCCACAATAAAAAACAGCAAGTTCTTTGGCAGCTTTAGCTATTATTATTTGAACTAATCCTTCAGTCCGCTGAAGCTTGGCATACTAAGGCGGGCAGCAATTGACCAAAAACAGCGTGTTCTCTGAACTTTGCATTTTTTAGAATTGAAGAAAAGGGAATACTCACAAGAATAGATATATGGAGGGAAACTGATGATAATCAAACTTAATGGAAACAAAAAAACACCAGAAGGAATAGAGAAGATTTCCAATGCCGTAACAGGAATTGGAGAAAGCTACGGAGGATGGACAGCCCAGCTTCTTCCTTCTCAGGCAGAGCCCCACATTATTGGAATAGCCGGAGATACAAGCCAGGCTGATGTTGACTCCATTGCATCTTACTTCAAATCAATCGATCCATCTGTTGATGATGTGGTCAGGGTTACAGACTCTCCCCCTTTAGTAAGCCGAAATTTATACCCTGACATGAATGGCAAAACCTTAAGGGTCAATGTAAATGGAATTGAAATAGGCGGAGATGACTTTACAGTAATAGCTGGCCCCTGCACTGTTCATTCATTTGACCAGACACTGGAGCTTGCGCACTGGGCAAAAGAGGCGGGTGCAAACCTTCTTAGAGGAGGAGCATTCAAGCCAAGAAGCGATCCGAGGACATTTCAGGGATTGGGAATAGAAGGTTTAGAAATTCTCCATAGAGTCTCTCAAATAACCGGACTTCCTGTTGTAACAGAGCTTGTATACTCGACAAAGAGAAAAAACGGGGAAACGATAGACTGCCTAGCTGCTTTTATCGAATACGGGGTTGCTATGGGACAAATAGGGGCAACAAACAGCAATTCACATGGCTTGATAACTGATCTTGCACAGACAGGACTTCCAATACTGCACAAAAGAAACCCGTCGGCATCAATAAAACAGTATACTTTATCCCTTCAAACTGCATGGCTTGCAGGAAACACAAATGTTGTTGCATGCGAAAGAGGGGTGACAGCGCCGGATACCAGCTATCAAAGAAACATGATGGACTTTGCTGCAATACACGCATTGCGCCAACAGACAGTATTGCCTGTTATAGGAGATGCAAGCCATGGAACAGGAAGGGAAGATCTTGTGGAAAAAGGGACTTTGTCATCAATAATTTATGGTGCACAAGGAACCATGGTGGAAATTGCATTGCCTGGAATGGTTGACCACTGCGACTATGCGCAAAGCCTTAAGTCCCCGAAGGCGCTAAAGGAACTGATAGCTAATTGCAGAGAGATGTATGCGATAGTGAATGGAAAACATTAGCTTTCACAAACTTTTTATAAAAAAGGACTGAAGCCCAGAGCATGCTGGCTGATGCGGACAGGCTGAAAAAGGCAGCAAAGGAAATAAGGAAGCAGAGCCTTATAATGACGCATGATGCAGGCTCTGGGCACCCTGGCGGAAGCCTGTCGTGTGCAGAAATACTTTCCGCCCTTTTTTTCTACAAGATGAAATACAATCCCAAGGACCCCAAATGGCCTGACAGGGATCGAATAGTAATGAGCAAAGGGCACGCATCACCTGCACTATACGCTGCCTTGTCAGAAGCAGGATTTTTCCCAAAAGAGGAACTAAAGACATACAGGCAGCTCAACTCAAGACTGCAAGGCCACGCAAGCATATACACTCCGAGCATAGACATATGCACAGGAAGCCTTGGCCAGGGCCTGTCTGTTGGGAACGGAATTGCAATGGCAGGAAAACTTGACTCAAAAAGTTACAATGTTTACGTAATAATGGGGGATGGGGAGCTGCAGGAAGGACAGGTATGGGAAGCAGCGAAATCAGCAGCACACTACAAGCTCGACAATATCATAGCAATTGTCGATAGGAACGGGCTGCAGCAAAACGGGCCCACAGAAAAGCTAATGCGAATAGAACCCTTGGCAGAGAAATTCCACGCATTCGGCTGGCACACAATAGAGGTAGACGGGCATAACATCAGTGAATTGGTAAACGGACTTGACCTCGCTACCAGCATAAAGGGAAAACCCAAAGTCGTGATTGCAAAGACAATCAAGGGAAAAGGCGTATCGTTCATGGAAAACGTGTCATCGTGGCATGGCAAGGCGCCAAACGATGATCAGCTGAAACAGGCATTATCCGAAGTTGAGGCAAACTAAAATGCAGCCCGGACAAAAAACAGCAGCTATAAGGGACGGATACGGGAAAGGCCTATTGAGAATAGCTGAAGACAATGATGTTGTTGTTCTTGATGCAGACCTTCAGGACTCAACAAGAAGCCTGCAGTTCGGAGAAAATCATCCGGAAAGGTTCTTCACAATGGGGATAAGCGAGGCAGACATGGTAAGCACGGCAGCCGGGCTTGCAACCTGCGGGAAAAAGCCTTATGCCTCAAGCTTTGCATGCTTTCTTGTGAGAAATGCCCTTGACCAGATATTCGTATCAGTATGCTACTCCAAAACAAACGTGAAGCTTGTCGGAAGCCACGCAGGGCTTGCAACAGGCGAGGACGGGCCAACCGCACAGGAAATAACCGATATCTCAGTGATGCGTTCCCTTCCAAACATGAAAGTAATAGTCCCTGCAGACTCCATGCAGACAGAAAAGGCAGTTGAAGCCATGCATAAACAAGAAGGGCCCATGTACATGAGGATGTCAAGAATGCCAACACCAATAATATATGATGACAGCCACGTATTTGAGATCGGGAAAGGCTACATCCTCAGGGAAGGGGAAAACGCCGCAATTATAGCCTGCGGGACAATGGTAAGCGAATCCCTAAAAGCCGCAGAAGAACTGGAGAAAGAAGGGATAAAAGCAACTGTAATCAACATGTCAAGCATAAAGCCAATAGACCGGGAACTTGTAATAGAAACAGCAAACAAAACAAAGGCAGTTGTTACTGCAGAAGACCACACCATAATTGGCGGGCTAGGCACAGCAGTTGAAGAAGTACTCTTCGAAAACAGGGCATATGTTCCCATTGAAAAGATAGGCGTGAAGGACATGTTCGCAGAATCAGGCAAGCCAGAGGAATTGTACAAGAAATATGGGCTTAGCCATGATCATATTGCAACTGCCGTGAAAAGGGTTATTTACAGAAAAGCACAAAACAACAGGGGTTAAACAAAAATGCATTTTAGAAAAATTGCACCTATACAAAACTATATAAGGAAGAGCAATTACCAAACAATCACCATGAAAACAGGCGATTGCCTTTGGCGAAATTGAACTGAATTCTACAGATCAAAGAATAAAAGGTGGTTGCCGGTGGCAGAAGATGCAGGGCAATACTTGAATTCCTTAAAAACAACAAAATAGCAACCCAGCAGCAACTGATTGAAGCAGGGCATCCTGACAGGACCGTAAAGAACGTCCTGAAGAAGCTAACACACCTGAAACTGGTTCATGAATCATCCTCGTTCAATGACTTAAGGAAAAAAACGTATTTCTACGGAGGGAAAAAATGAACAGGATACAACTAACACCAACAAGAGAACTGGAACAAGAGGTAGAAAAATGCCTAATTGACAGAAGCCGGGAAACTATGGATTGCGTTGTTGCCGCATACGATCTTGGTGGAGCGACTTACGTAGAGGTAAAAAGGGGGGAGAGGTGTGTAATATACTCAAGGAAAGAGGAGCCAGTCCTTGTCAGGGCAGGGAAACCGGAACAGAAAGCGAAATATGCAATTCCCATGGCAAGGAAAGCCGCAAGGCAGAACCAAAGCCTTGACACCCTAATCAGGAAGATTGACGGCAATTTTGAAGTAAAAACAGTAACAATACATTACCAGGAAACCAAACTGATTGAAGGAAACGTGCTGACACCGATATACGAGCTGGAAGGAAGGCTGAGAGGGGAAGGGCAGACACAACAAGTAAAAGGATTTTACCGGATAGGGTATCAGGTAAATTACGTCAAAGCGGGAGGGAAAAATGGATCTTCACGATAGAATTGCGGAGATAAGAATAAATTATGTTTTAGGTAAACTAAAACATGTTGAAACCAGAATAGTAGGATGTACTTGTGAGTATACACATCCGAAAGATTACAAGAGCTTATATGTGATAGAAAAATGCATCCCTGGAAGAGTGCACCCTGATGATGAAGAGAGAAGTCCCGGAATAAGATTTGCATATGAACTCTCAAGAAAAATGAAAAAAGCTGGAACTTTCAATCTTAAAAAAGACTTTACCCCATCTGAGTATTTCAGGATTATTGGAGTTAACTTTATTCCAAAACAGCCCGACAATTTGGAAAAAGGTATTGGGAGAATTCATGTTGACTCTGACATGGTCAAAAAAGAGGAGGTCTTTTATTCAGTAATATTCCAAATGATTGGAATCCCAAGGCAAATATGCGGGGTTGTAACAGAAGCAGCACTTGAATTTGGAAAGCCACAGGAAATATATGTGGCTTTCCAAAACGTGAGAGACTTGGGGGACTCCATTCGGGATGAAAGTTTTTACTGCGCTGAACACGCAGAAATTACGAAACCAACATCGTTTGTCAAAACCCCTAAAATTCACCGATTAGTGTTTGATCACACAAATTACAGACCTAATTTGGGCGGTTTTCGGTGTTAAAATGAAGCTAATAGACAAGCTTTTCAGCTACAGGGAAACCGGAAGAGGAAGGATTGAGTCGATCGAGACTGTCATCAGACACGAGATAACTTGTACGCCCGGATGGGGAGGGGCTCCTCTAGCGAGTGAAGGCAGCAGCCTATACTACAAGGTGACACTTGCTGAAAGGGAAGGGGATATTGGAAAGGATTTTGAGATAAAACAGAGGTACGGACTGGAAGTGAGGGTTGGCGATACGATACGGGAAATTGAAGAAAGTTTTTTTGGGATAAAAAACACGAGGTATGTGATAACACATGAATAAAAAAATAGGAATACTTGGAGGAATAGGGCCTGAGGCAACTGGATGCTTCTACCTTAAGCTGATTAAAAGGCTGCAAGAAACTGGAAAAGTAAAGAAAAATACAGACTATCCTCAGATAATAATTAATAGCATCCCTGCACCAGATCTTGTAGGTGATAAAAAAGATGACCTGAAAGCATATAAAAAAGGCTTAAAGGAACTGGATTCTTTCGGAATTGATTTCATAGTGATAGTCTGCAATACAATTCAGTTATTCCATGAACAATTGTCAAGAGAAGTCAAAGCCCCCATTATAGACCTAAGAAAAGAAGTCGAAGCTAATGTAAGAAAAAGGAAACGAAAACAGGTCACAGTGATTTCCACGGAATCAACAATAAAGGAAGGGCTTTTCAAGTTTGAAGGCATAAAAGATCTACAAATAACAAAAAATGAAATGGCCGCAGTGCAAAAATCAATACTTGACATCAACATGGGAAAAAAGAACTTTATTGCAGCAGAAATAGGGAAAAAATACATAGAAAAGGGTTCAATAATAATTTCAGGATGCACTGAAATTTCACTCGTCATTCCAGAAGACAAAAACATCATAAATACAACAGACTTATTGATTGAAGCGGTGCTGCGGTTATTGAATTTTACTCACACATGTAAAAATTTAAAACAATAACTGAAAACACAAAATTTATAAACGTATGTTAAAAAATATTAACATATGTTAAATATCTTTGATGACCTTATGCCTTTTTTTGAAGACAACTACAGGCGAATAAACGTGAGGGAATATGCGCGAATCAGGAAAATAAGCCCACCCTCTGCATCAAAGCTCCTAAAAAACCTCCGCAAGGAGAATTTGCTTAATGTTGAAAAGGAAAAAAACTATATTTACTACTATGCGAACAGGGAGGATAAGCTGTTCATAGAGCTTTGCAGGGCCTACTTTTTGATGCAACTGAATAGCTCAGGGCTGATCAAACATATCCTAAATGAATACTTATCACCCCTCACCATTCTCTTCGGTTCATTATCGAAAGCAGAGGCAAAATCCGATTCAGACATAGATATAGCGGTATTCAGCCCAACAGAAAAAAAGATGGATTTATCAAAATTTGAGAAGAAGCTCAAGAGAAAAATAGACTTATTTAAGTTCAAAGACAAGAATGATGTAAAAACCAGTGAGCTGATGAACAGCATATTGAATGGGTTTATAATAACTGGAGGATGGTGATGGACTGGGCCTCATGCATGAAAAATGCGAATCTTGTGAAAAAGGTGGGTATTGACAAAAACCTCATTTTGTCATTAATGAAATCATCAGCAAAGAAATTCATTTCGCAAGGGCTTCTTGAATTAAATGAAAACACTTCCAGTTCAAAGGTGTCGTTGATGTATGATTCCTTAAGAGAGCTGCTGGAAGGTTTGGCTTTGTCAAAAGGCTATAAGATTTACAATCATGAATGCTATACATACCTTCTAAAAGAAGCGCTAAACGAGTCCGCATTAGGAGACTCATTCAACGATTTCAGAAGAATAAGAAATTCTATTAACTACTATGGGAAAGATATCGCACCTGAAGAAGCCAAAATGCTTCTTGCAAAAATGAGCTCCATGATAAATTTGATAAAAAACAAGTATTTTGGGTAAGCTGCGTATAAAAATGGGAAAATTCACAGTAACGCCATGGAAAGTTGAGGGGGAAATAGACTACAATAGGCTGATAAAGGAGTTTGGGACAGAGCCAATAAGCGAAGGCCTTCTGCAAAGGATAAGGAAGCACACAGGGGAGCTCCATCATTTTCTCAGAAGAAAGATATTTTTCTCGCACAGGGACATGAACTGGATAATGGATGAATACGAGAAGGGCAACAAATTCTACCTATATACCGGAAGAGGCCCGAGCGGCAATACGCATATAGGCCATATGGTTCCGTGGATATTCACAAAATGGCTGCAGGAAAAGTTCGATGTGGAATTATGGTTCCAGATGACTGATGACGAAAAATTCCTTTTCAACGATAACCTGAGCCTTGAAGATACAAACAGGCTGGCTTATGAAAATGCACTTGACGTGATTGCCCTCGGATTCAAGCAGGGGAAGACTTTCATATTCTCGGACCTTGACTATTCCAAAACGCTGTACAGGCAGGCACTGAAGGTCGCAAAAAAATTGACAGTATCAACTGCAAAAGCAGTGTTCGGGTTCAATGACAGCGACAACGTCGGGGAATTATTCTTCACTTCAGTCCAATCAGTCCCCGCATTCCTGCCTTCTGCAATAAAAGGAAAAAACATGCCCTGCATCATCCCGCACGCGATTGACCAGGACGCGCATTTCAGGGTAAGCAGGGATATACTCCCGAAAATCGGGCATTACAAGCCAGCATCGATACACTGCAGCTTCCTGCCCCCCCTGAGCGGAACCGGAGGAAAGATGTCTGCATCGGTTGCAGAAAGCGCAATATACACGACAGACCCTCCTGAGATTGTTGAAAAGAAGATAAGGAAATACGCATTTTCCGGAGGAAAAGACACTGTCGCCGAGCACAGGCTGAAGGGGGGTAACCCTGAAATAGACGTAAGCTACCAATGGCTGAGGTTCTTTGAGGAGAGCGATGAAAAACTGAAGAGGATACGTGACGACTACAAGTCAGGGGCATTGCTTACAGGTGAACTGAAACAAGTGCTTATAGAAAAGATAAATGCATTCCTCAAGCATCACCAGGAAAGAAGGGAGAAAGCAAAGAAGGTTCTGGACAAGTTTGTGCTAAGGGATTAGGTTAGAGATTAGCAAGGTTTAAAAACATCATTCTTAAAATACAAGCCTGTGATAGATGCATATAACTGGATAGACAAGGTAAGAAGATATGTTTCGTTCAGCAGGGATGAGCTGAAATGGCTTGCTGTTTCTATTGTCCTAATGGGCTTCATTGTAGGGTTCAATGATGGCCGCGAGAAATTTGAGATCGGGCCATGGCTGATAAACCTCATGATAAGCATGGCCGCTGTCTCCCTAGCAGTGTTTCCACACGAGATAGTGCACAGGATTGTCGGACTCGAACAAGGCTACAAGACATCATTCAGGCCCTTCTTCTACGGGCTCCTCGCAGGCCTGATACTCAGCTTCATGTCCTACGGAAAGATCATTTTTCTGGCATACGGCAACGCCTTCATAAACATAATAGAAAAACACAGGCTTGGCTACTTCAGGTACCAGCTGGGATATTTCCATTACGGCACAGTCTCCCTGATGGGTCCTGTGACTAACATCTTACTTGCAATCTTTTTCAAGACAATGACATTCCTCCCGGAACCCCTCGTCCACAAGCTAGTCATCGTCAACATACTATTAGGGCTCACAATGATGCTTCCCCTGCCAGGTATGGACGGGCTCCAAGTCCTGTACGCCAGTCGATGGGTTTATTTCCTATCTTACGGGGCCATGGCAGGAATCTCCATCTTCCTGTACAAGGGATTTGCATGGTGGGTCGTAATACTTGGGGCCATCCTGACAGCGCTTATTTTCTGGCTAGGCTTCTACTACGTCATAGAAAAGAAGCTTTAATAGTAAATCGCATTGAGTTTGGAACATTATTATGCGATTTACTAATAGCAGAGTGCATATCGAAAGTTCCATTATTAATGCACTCTGCTATGATATTTACGAATTATTTTTATATAAAAGCCTCCAAATTAGCAATATTGCCAATGTTTAAGGGAAAAAAGGGCCTAGAAGTATTTGGCTTTTGGGTAGAGATATTTTTCGTCATCCTAATAATAACAGGCGCATTCGTAGGATTCGCAATAAAGAATGCGGCATTAAGCTATGTTGCGATATTTATTTGCAGCTTCATAACAGCATCGATACTATACGCGAAAAGGCACGGCGGGATGGGGCTCTACATCTTCCTGACATTGGGCTTTGCCTCAAGCTATATTATAGCAAACCGCTCAGCGAACCCATTAATGCTTTTCATGGTATTCATAACCGGGAACTACATAAACTATTCCATATTCAAGAATAAGCTGATAAAACTTTTATAATCACATCCCTTCCGAAATCCGATGATCAAGGATTTCCAGCCCCGCCTTTACCAGCAGTCCATATTCGCAACGTGCGCAACAAGGAACACGCTTGTAGTGCTGCCAACAGGCATGGGAAAAACAAACATATTCCTGATGATGGCAAGCCACAGGCTGACCCAATACCCGGAATCAAAAATACTTCTTATCGGGCCAACAAGGCCACTGATAGACCAATACCATGAAGTGTTCAAAAAGCATTTTGAACTGCCTGAAAAAGACATGTGCATACTGACAGGAAAGGTACAGCCTGATAAGAGAAAAGAACTATGGGAGAAGTCAAGAATAATATTCAGCACACCACAAGGCCTTGAAAATGACCTGATAACAAGAAGGATAAGCCTGGAGCCAGTAAGCCTTCTGGGCGTTGACGAAGCCCATCGTGCAGTCGGGGATTACAGCTACGTGTGGATCGCCGAGCAATACCAGAAAAACTCAATGCACCCCAGAATAATAGGGCTCACAGCATCACCGGGCAGCGAAATGGAATCCATACACGAAGTATGCAGGAACCTCTTCCTTGAAGAAATCGAAGCGAGGTCATACAATGACCCGGACGTGGCCCCGTACGTGAAAGAAATAGAGATAGAATGGAAGCATGTCGAGATGGGAGGCGAACTGGTCGAGATAAAAAAAATCCTGGACAGCTGCCTTAAGGAGAGGATGCAGAAAATAGAGAAATGGAACCTTCTCCGAGCAGGCAACCCAAGCAAGAAGGAACTTCTTGAGCTACAGGCAAGCCTGCATGGGAGAATAGCCCGCGGGGAAAAGGACTTCGCAGCATGGAATGCGATATCCCTCATAGCTGAGACAATAAAGATATACCATGCCTCTGAGCTGCTGGAAACACAAGGAATAAGCCCACTTCACAAATACTTCGAAAGGCTTTCATCTGAAAAAAAGAAGAGCAAGGCATCAAAGAACCTTGATAACGACCAAAACTTCAGGCAGGCCATAGAGAAGACAGCTAACCTTTTCCAAAAGGGAGTGGAACATCCAAAACTTGATGCATTGGCAAGCATAATAAAAAACGAGGCAAAGCCTGACACCAAGATAATAATATTCACGCAATACAGGGATTCTGCGGTAAAAATAGCTTCCGAAATGAATCAAATCAGCGGGATAAACGCAAGAATATTCGTAGGGCAGGCAAAAAAAAGGGACACTGGGATGAGCCAAAAGCAGCAAAAACAGATGCTCGACGAATTCAGGGAAGGGGCTTTCAATGTGCTTTGCGCAACATCCATAGGCGAGGAAGGACTTGACATACCGAGGGTAGACATAGTCATATTCTACGAGCCAATACCCTCGGCAATAAGGCACATACAAAGAAGGGGAAGAACAGGAAGGCAGGAAAAGGGAAGGGTTATCGTGCTGGTGACGAAAAACACAAGGGATGAGGCATTCAGGTGGGTTGCCCACCGGAAAGAAAAGATGATGTACCACAACATAAAAAAACTAAAAGGAAAAATAACATCAGAACCAAAACAAAAAAACAATGAAAACCTTGACAAATTCATGAAAAAAGCGCTGATATTTGCCGATTCAAGAGAGCAAGGCAGCCAGGTCCTCAAACGCCTCTCAGACAATGCAGAAATCAACCTGCAGAGGCTCGAATGCGCAGATTACATATGCAGCAGCAGGGCAGGGATAGAGACCAAGAAAAACGGGGATTTCGTAAATTCGATAATTGACGGAAGGCTCCTATCACAAGCCAGGGAACTGAAAAGCAGGTTCGAAAGACCCATAATGATAATAGAAGGAGATGAAGACATCTACAGCATCCGAAATGTCAGCCCTGAGGCGATCAGGGGGATGATCGCGACCATAGCATTAAGCTACGGGATACCGCTTATACAAACAAGAAACGCAAACGAGACCGCGGACATGATACTGGCAATAGCCAGAAGGGAGCAGGAAACATCAGGGAACAATTACACCCCACACAAAAACAAACCAATCACCACGAAGGAAATGCAGGAATACATAGTTTCCAGCCTGCCAATGATAGGCCCAATGGCAGCCAAACCCCTCCTTGAAAAATTCAGGACAGTGAAAAACGTGATCAATGCCAATGAAGAGGACTTGAAAAGGGTAGAGCTTATAGGAGACAAAAAGGCAAAGGAGATAAGAAACGTCCTTGATAGCGAATACATAACCTGATCAGAGCCTTAAAGCCCTCAATCTCCTGACCCTCTCTGCCAAAGGAGGATGCGTGGAAAGCAGGCCAAGAAGACCACTGCCCCTCAATGGATTGACAATGAACAGGCTGGATGTGGCTTCTGCGCCCATCCTCATAGGCTTTCTTGAAGCCTCGCTTTCAAGCTTTTCCAAGGCAGAAGCAAGACCGTGGGGATTACGTATCAACCTGGCCCCGGTCTCATCCGCAATGTATTCCCGGCTCCTGGAGATTGCCAACTGGATTATCATTGCGATAATCGGGGTTATTATTGCCAAAGCAATAACAGACAAAAAACTCCTATCCTCGTCATCACCGCCACCAAAAAAAAGGGAAAAATGAGCCAGATAATTGATTACACCTGCAATCGTGGCAGCAATCGTGGCTATCAGAACATCCCTGTTCCTTACATGGCTTATCTCATGGGCAATAACGCCTTTTAGCTCATCCTCATCAAGAATCTTCATTATACCTTCAGTGCACGCAATGGCTGCATGCCCCGGATCCCTGCCTGTTGCGAATGCATTCGCAGCATCGCTCCTAATAACATAAACCCTGGGCTTCGGAATTTTTGCAGAACGGGAAACATCATCCACGATCCTGTGCAGCCTCGGATTCTCCTTTTCCGGGATTTCCTTGGCACCGTACATCGCAAGGACTATGCGATCAGAAAACCAATAAGCGCCAAAATTGAACAAGAAGGACAACAGAAGCGCAAATAAAAGCCCTGTTCGGCCTCCCAGGAAATAGCCTGCCCCAAGAAGCATGCCTGTAAGCACGCCAAGGAGCAAAACCGTCTTCAACTGGTTCCATCCGGACATGCGCATGGAATGTTCGCCCCTTATAAAAAACTAGCGATCGCCTCTTCAGAAATCCCCTCGATCTGCCTCACCTTAGTATTCCTAAAAAGATGGTTCCTGAACGAATCATCAACATTGACGCCAAGATTCCTCAACCCCGAAGCGATCTTCCCATACAAAACCCTCCCCTCGCGGTCAAGATCCGTAAGAACCATCACCCGGCCATACTTCGAAGCGACCTCCTCTATTGTCTGATAAATCGGGCCCTTCAAAGCAATTACATTCTTAAACCCAAGCAACTCAAGCTTTTCCTTATCCTTTTTCCCCTCAACGATCACAGCCTGGCAGGGTTCAAACCGATCCATAACAGTTACTTGGGAAACGAGGAGGTTAATTAATTTTATTTTTTAAAAACAAAAAAATTTTATATAAACATATAAAAAAAGATCATGGATGAAGGGTTTTTTCGCTGCAATCCTTTTTTCACTTCTATCCAAGCCAATAACAGCTGAAGATGTTGGAGGAGTAGTTATAGGGTTAATGCTTTTCATCGCCGCACTATTGATCGGATCCTTCATATTCTGGCTGATCATGCTCATAGACTGCATAAAAAGGGAATTTGACCAAAAGGCCCTCTGGATAATCCTTATTTTAGTTCTAGGAATTGTGGGAGCAATCCTGTACTACTTCATGGTCAAAAGAAAAGGCCCATAGCCAAAACCAATATATAATATTCTAAAGCAACTGAGTTCATGATTGACATCGGCACAGCCATAAGGCATTACAAGAAAAGGGAAGTGCAGGATGAGATAATCTATGCCGCACAAAACAAGGAAGCTGTGGCCAGGTTCGGGGAAAGCTTCGGGCATCGCCCGGACATACTAAAATATCCAAGGGACATCCTGCAGCTGGCACAAAAAGGCGCAACTTCTTTCCACGCATCCGAAGAGCTATGGAGCTTTCCACACAGGCTCAGCCCAATGATGCCGAAGCAAGAGATCGAGGAGCTCAGGACAGGCTGGGACCTTGTGCTGGACATAGACTGCGCATTCCTCGACTACTCAATGATAGCTGCTGAAGAGATAATGAAAAAACTCAGGCAGCACGGCATAGCATCGTCCATAAGCATAAAATTCAGCGGAAACAAGGGGCTTCACATAGGAATCCCTTTCGAAGCATTCCCCGAAACAATAAGCGGGAAAGAGCCAAGGCTTGTTTTCCCTGACGCTGCGAGAATTGTGGCAGCATACCTTAAAGAAGAAATAAAGGACAGCGTAAAAACAAGGCTTATTGAAAAGGAAAGAAACATAACGGAAATCATAAGAAAAACAGGAAAGGAACCCAGCGATCAATCCCGGATAAAGAGCACAGACAACGAAAAGCAGGTGAATGAGAAAGTATCCCTATATATAGAGTCATTCCTCAACATTGATACTGTGCTGATATCATCCAGGCACCTTTACAGGATGCCCTACAGCCTCCATGAAAAATCAGGCCTGGTATCAACCCCGCTCAATCCCTCCAAGCTCATGGAATTCGACACGAAGGATGCTCATCCTGACAAGATAACGGTAGAAAAGGAATTCAGGTTTTTGTGCAGGGAAAAAGCAGGAAGAAGCGAGGCACAGGAACTCTTTGACAGGGCATACTATCTTAGCATACAAAGCGCAAATACAACCAAACAGCAAAAAGACTATAAGCACGAGCCGCTAAGCGAAGAAGCCATACCTGAACAGTTCTGGCCGCCATGCATCAAGAAAATAATGCTTGGACTTGAAGACGGCAGGAAAAGGGCATTATTCATACTCATAAACTTCCTGTCAAGCTGCGGATGGGAATACAAGGAGATTGAACAGAAAACAAAGGAATGGAACCATAAAAACAAGCCTCCATTAGGCGAGCCATACATTCTGGGGCAACTGGAATACTACAAGCAGAAAGGGAAAAGGATACTGCCCCCGAACTGCAGCAACCCAGGATACTACTCGGACATGCAGATCAAATGCCCCGAACAGATATGCAACAGGTGCAAAAACCCCAGCATATTTGCAAAGAAAAGGGGCAAAGCTTTATAAATAAGCCATATTTCCCAAAAAAGGTATTTAACGAGGTTAAATATCATACGGGCCTGAAAAAGAATCCCTTCACGGGCCGATCAGCCAACTGCTCATCGGATTTTCCTCAAACCCTTGTTCTGGAAAAGATTCTACGAAAAGGCTCATTGAAGCGATATCAAGAAAGAAAGAGCTATTTACGGATATGGCTACCACAAGAAGTCCACGAAAAGGAAGCCTGCAGTACTGGCCGAGAAAAAAGTCATCCAGGCCCTACAGCAGAATAAGGCACTTTCCAAAGTCAAAGGAGGCCAAACTGCTAGGATTCGCAGGGTATAAAGTAGGCATGACTCACGCAATAATTATTGATAACAGGGCATACTCACATACCAAAGGGAATGAGATATTCATGCCGCTAACAGTGATCGAATGCCCCCCCCTAAAAATCGCATCAATAAGGATGTACAAAAGCACCCTAAACGGGCTTAAACTTCTGGGCGAGGTATTCACAAAGGCAGACAAGGAATTATCGCGCAAGACAAGCCTCCCAAAAAAGGACCCGGAAGCAAAGCTCGGAGAATATGAAAAAAGGCTGTCAGAATTCTCTGAAATAAGGGTATCCGCATATACACAGCCAAAACTCACAAACATGGGGAAAAAAAAGCCCGAGCTTTTCGAACTATCCATCGGAGGCAGCCTAGAAGAGCAGCTGAATTATGCAAAACAGGTTTTCGGCAAGGAAGTCAGGGTCCAGGACGTGATAAAGGAAGGACAGCAAGTTGATATTTTTGCAGTAACCAAAGGAAAGGGCTTCCAGGGACCTGTAAAAAGGTTCGGGGTAACTCTCAGAAGCCACAAGTCAGAAAAGGGAGGCAGGGGACCTGGCAACCTGGGACCGTGGACAGGCAACAGAAGCTGGACAGTAGCCCACGCAGGCCAGATGGGATACCACAACAGAATGGAAAGAAACAAGTGGGTCATAAAGGTATCTGAAGACGCCAAGTCAATAAACGTGGACGGAGGATTTCCGCAATATGGCAATGTAAAAAGCACATATCTTCTGCTCAAAGGCTCAATACAGGGATCAAGAAAGAGGCTGATAAAGATGGTTGCATCAACCCGAAAAAACAAGCTTGTGCCTGAGCATGCACCACAAATAAGCAACATAAGCCTGCAATCAAAACAGGGACTGTAAATGAAGCTCAAAATACTCAACACGGACAACACTGAAAAAGGATCTGTAGAGATGCCCGACCAGTTCAACGAGCCATTCAGACCAAACCTGATAAAAAGGGCAGTAATAACGCTCCAGGCTAACAGAAGGCAGCCATACGGGGCATCGCCAACAGCCGGAAAAAGGCAATCAGCCAAGATATCAAGGAGAAGAAGAAACTTCAAAGGCTCATACGGAATCGGAATATCAAGAGTTCCCAGAAAAACAGTAAGCAGAAGAGGAAGAAGATTCATCTGGGTCGGAGCATTCGCGCCAGGAACAGTCGGAGGAAGAAGAGCACATCCACCGAAGGCGGAAAAGATACTTGAAAAGAAGATCAACAAAAAAGAAAACAGGAAAGCAATAAGGTCGGCAATGGCAGCTTCCCTGAACCCCGAACTAGTAAAGGGAAGGGGGCATAAGGTACCTGACAATTATCCATTCATATTGACCAGCAACATCGAAAACACAGGAAAGACCAAAGATGCAGTAAAAATACTCCAAACCCTGGGCCTCAAGGAAGAGCTTACCAGGACGAAGGAAAAAAAGATACGCGCAGGAAAAGGAAAGATGAGGGGAAGAAAATACGAAAAAAAGACCGGGCCACTGCTCGTCGTGTCAAAAAAATGCGAGCTGATAAAATCCGCAAGAAACATACCGGGCATCAACATAATAGAGGTTGACAAGATAAACGCAGAACTGCTCGCTCCAGGAGCAACGCCTGCAAGGCTTACCATATTCACAGAGCAGGCTGTCGAAAGGATAGGAAAGGAGAAACTATTTTTATGAAAATGACGAAAAAAAGACTGATTTCCAAACAGACTGCATGAAAATGGACGAATACAAAACAATAAGCCACCCGCTGGCAACGGAAAAGAGCATAAAGCTCATGGAGTCAGAAAACAAGCTAATCTTCGCAATAGACAAAAAAGCAACAAAAAAAGACGTCAGGATAGCGGTGGAAAGCATGTTCAAGGTAAAAGTGGAAAGCGTGAACACGTTCATCACCAATAAAGGCAAAAAAAGGGCGTATGTAAAGCTGAAGCCCGAAACACCTGCAATAGAGGTAGCAACCCAGCTAGGGCTGATGTAAAAATGGGAAAAAACCTCACACAGCAAAAACGGGGAAAAGGCTCGATGACATACAGGTCGCCAAGCTTCAGATTCATCGGCGACGTCAAATACAAGAGCCTAGCCAACAACACAAAGGAAACAGGCGTGGTCATGGACATATTGCACTCAACAGGCCACACAGCGCCCATAGCAAGGGTCATGTTTGGATCTGATGAATCCCTGCTCATAGCGCGCCACGGGCTGAAAACAGGGGACATGATACAGCATGGGGAAGATGCGGAGCTTAAGGAAGGAAACATCCTTTCACTCAAGATCATACCTGAAGGAACAACAATATTCAACATTGAAAGCAAGCCAGGCGATGGAGGGAAATTCGTAAGATCCTCAGGAACATTCGCCAGGGTGCAATCAAAGCTGGGGGGGAAGATACAGGTAATGCTTCCATCACGGAAAATAAGGGAATTCGACCCGCTCTGCAAGGCATCAATAGGGGTCGTGGCAGGAAGCGGAAGGACTGAAAAGCCATTCCTCAAAGCAGGCAAAAGATGGCATAACAGGAACGCATTGAACAAGCTATACCCGAGGGTCAGCGCGCTTGCAATGAACGCCGTCGATCACCCATTCGGAGGCTCAAGGACCTCAAAGAAAGGAAAAGTCACAATCGCAAGAAGAAACGCCCCGCCAGGCGCAAAGGTAGGCCTGATCAGGCCAAGGAGAACCGGGAGGAAGTAAGGTAAAATGGCACGAAAAGAATTCACATTCAGGGGAAAAACGCTTGGAGAGCTGCAACAGATGAGCCAGAAAGAATTATATGAACTGCTACCCTCCAGGCAAAGAAGAAGCCTCAAGAGAGGGCTCACCGAAGAGCAAAAAAAAGTCATGGAAAAAATAAAGAAGAACAAACAGAACATAAAAACCCACTGCAGGGACATGATAATACTGCCTGAAATGATCAACAAGACATTAAGGGTGTACAACGGAAAGGAATTCATAGCGATACTGATAATGCCTGAAATGCTGGGCCACTACCTCGGCGAATTCGTAATGACCCGAAAGAAGGTAAGCCACCATGCACCAGGAATAGGCGCAACAAGAAGCAGCGCAAGCCTATCAGTGAAGTGATCAGATGGACTACAGATACTCAATTCAAACAGGGAAAAACGCGGCAAAGGCAGTCGGCCTTGCCCTGCCCATCTCTCTGAAAAAATCAGTCGAGGTTTGCAGCTTTATCAGGGGGAAAAACCTCAAGAAATCAATATCGCAGCTTGACAAGGCATCGAAAGGAGAAATAGCAATCCCATTCAGGAAATTCAACAGGGGCGGTACAGGCCACAGGAAAGGAAGAATGGGCACAGGAAGATACCCCCAAAAAACCTGCATAGAGATAACAAAAATACTCAAGAACGCTGCTGCCAACGCAGAGCACAAAGGACTCAACCCAGACAGCCTGGTCATAACCCACATATGCGCCAAGCAGGCCTCAAAAAGCTACCATTACGGAAGGAAAAGAAGAAGGCTTATGAAAAGAACACACATCGAAGTGATGGTTGATGAGGGAAAAAATGATTGAGCGTGAATTCGTATCGCAGAAAATGAAGGAATACAGGATACAGGAGTTCATATCCGAAAGCCTGAAAAACGTAGGCCTGAGCCATACAAAAATGATAAGGACGCCGCTAGGCGAAAAGATCATCGTATTCACCTCAAAACCCGGACTAGTGGTCGGCAGGAAAGGGGAGAACATAAGCAAGCTGACAAAGGCGCTGAAGAAAAAATTCAACCTTGACAACCCGCAGATTGAACTAAGCGAAGTGGACAACCTTAACCTGGATGTCCAGATAATCGCTGAAAAAATCGCAAGCTCGCTTGAAAAATTCGGCTCAAAACGATTCAAGGGAATAATGCACAAGGCAATGGAAGATGCACTGAATTCAGGAGCAATAGGGATAGAGATCAGGCTAAGCGGAAAGATTCCGAGCGCAAGGGCAAGAAGCTGGAGAGTATACGGCGGATACATCAAGAAATGCGGTGACATAGCAACCGAACAAGTTAAAAAATCATATTGGACAGCCAAGCTGAAATCAGGGATAATAGGGATAAAGGTGAGCATAATGCCACCAGGCATACAGCTGCCGGACTATGTTGAAATACTTCCCGAAAAAATAATCGAATCAGGAGAACCAAAAGATGAGGAAAAAGGAAATACAAACGATGCAGCCAGAGGAAATGAAGGCCAAGCTAGTTGAGCTAAGAAAGGAGATGATGAAAATCAACTCCCAGATAGCCACAGGAACAGTACCCAAAAGCCCTGGCCAGATGAGGCAGATAAAGAGAACAATAGCAAGAATACTGACAATCAGGAGGGAAAAACAAGGATCATGAACGAAATTTGCCCAAGATGCGGGCTGCCTAAGCCCATTTGCGTCTGCGAGTCCATTGCAAAGGAAAGCCAGCGAATAAAGGTTTACCTTGAAAACAAGAAATTCGGCAAGACGAGCACAGTCGTTGACGGACTAAACCACAAAGAAATAGACATCAAGGAGATCGCAAAGAAGCTGAAATCAGAACTTGCATGCGGTGGAACCATCAAGGATGGAAAAATAGAGCTGCAAGGAGACCATAAAGGAAAGGTAAAAAGGCAGCTGATATCGATGGGATTCGCGCCTGAAACAATAGACATATAGGAGAACGAGATGAAGAAGCAAAACACAGAAAAAAAAACGGAAAGCGAAGCATGCAGCGACAAAAACTGCCCTTTCCACGGAACGCTCAAGATAAGGGGAAGAACATTCACGGGAATAGTAGGATCTACAAAAATGAGGAAGACAGCCAATATAGAAATGGAAAGAACAGGGTACATAAGGAAGTACCAAAGGTATGAAAAGAAAATGACAAGGATAAAAGCGCACAATCCCGACTGCATATCAGCAAGGCAGGGCGAGAAAGTGACTGCCATGGAATGCAGACCGATAAGCAAGACGAAAAAATTCGTGATAATAAAGAAACAGGTGTAATATGCAACCAGTAAAAGCACACATAACAAGACCGATAAACCACGGAAGCATGATCCCGACATGCGACAATTCAGGAGCCAAGATAATAAGGGTAATATCGGTCAAGGGCTCGAAAACCGTAAAAGGAAGAAAGCCCGCATGCGGAATAGGCGACCTGATACTTGCATCTGTAAGAAAAGGAAGCCCTGACATGAGAAAGCAGGTTGTATTTGCGGTAATAGTCAGGCAAAAGAAAGAGTTCAGAAGGGCAGACGGCCTCAGGGTAAAATTCGAGGACAATGCAGCAGTCGTGCTGAAAGATGATAAAGGCAACCCGAAGGGGACAATATTCAAGGGACCAATTGCAAAAGAAGCCACTGAAAGATGGCCAGGAGTGGCAAAAGTAGCAAGCATAATCGTGTGATACAATGAAAGAATTTTCAAAAAGCTGGATCGGAAGCAAAAAACCAGGCAAGCAGAGGAAGTACAGGGCAAACGCGCCGCTCCACATAAAAAAAAGATACTTATCATCCCACCTGTCAAAGGAACTCAGGCAAAAGCACAACATGAAATCAATAAGCGTCAGAAAAGGCGATACAGTCAAGATAATGAGGGGGCAGTTCAGGGGCAAGACCGGAAAGATAGAGCGGGTGGACACTAAAAAAACAGAGATATATGTACAGGGCATAGAGATGAAAAGAAAGGACGGGACAAAGTCATTTTACCCTATAAACCCATCAAACCTCATGATAACAGAAATAGACACAGGCGATAAAAGGAGACTAAAATGAAGAAGCATCTCAAAAGGCTGGCTGCCCCGAAATCGTGGGCAATAGCGCGCAAAGGACTGAAGTTCCTTACAAGGCCTGCTCCAGGAGGGCACAGCATGGAGGCCAGCATGCCTCTAAGCGTAATATTCAGAGACCTACTAAAGCACGCGGTCACAGCAAGAGAATCAATGACGATAATAAAGAACAAGACCATACTGATTGACGGAAAACAAACCAAAGAGCCAAGGAGACAAGTAGGCCTCATGGATGTGCTAAAGATACCTGAAACAAATGAAACTTACAGAATGATCATAAACCGAAAAGGCAAACTGGAACTCAAAACCATCCCGGCAGAGGAAGAAAACCTAAAGGTGTGCAGGATTAACAGCAAAAGCACAATCAGCAAAGGCAAGATCCAGCTCGGACTCCACGATGGAAGAACAATAATCTCTGACGCCAAGTACAACACAGGGGACAGCCTGCTACTGAAGCTTCCGGGACAGGAGATAGCCGGGAGCTTTCCCCTGGAGAAGAACACAATCGTGTTTCTTTCAGGCGGGAAGCACAAGGGCTCCACCGGAACAATCGAGGAAATCAGGAAACAGCTCCTGGTGGTAAGGATAGGAGACGAGACAGTTGAAACACTGAAGAAATTCGCATTCGCCATAGGCAAAGAAAAACCAGCAATAACCGTGTAAAATGAAAAAAATAAGAATAGAAAAGCTAACGCTCAACATAGGGTCAGGAAAAAGCCAGGAGACCCTTGAAAAGGGAATGAAGCTGCTGAAAAACATAACAGGGCTAACTCCAGTAAAAACCACATCAACAAAAAGAATACCGAACTGGGGGCTCAGGCCAGGGCTGCAAATCGGATGCAAGATAACTGTAAGAAAAGCCCCTGCAAAGGAGCTGATATCCAGACTGCTCCAGGCCAAGGACAACAAACTCAGCCAAAGCCAGTTCGACTCCCAAGGCAACGTCTCATTCGGAATACATGAATACATAGACATACCGGGGATAAAATACGACCCTGAAATAGGCGTCATGGGCCTCCAAGCATCAATAACCCTTGAAAGAATAGGTTTCAGGATCAAGAGGAGAAAGCTCCAGAAAAGAACAATCAGTGCAAAGCACCAGATATCAAAAGATGAAGCAATAGAATTCATCAAGAATGAATTTGAAACCCAGATAGGCGAGGAAGAATGACTGTAAGCTCATACAAAAAAATGTTCAAGCAGCTCAAGGACAAGCCCGTGAATCTGCAGAAATACATGAAGGCAAACAAGCCAAAAGAAAGGGAATTCGGGAAATACACAAAAGATTGCATAAGATGCGGCAACACCAGGGCGCACATAAGCAAGTACGGGCTTCACATGTGCAGAAGGTGCTTCAGGGAAATAGCAACAAAAGTGGGGTTCAAGAAATACACTTAAAATGATGAACGACACATTATCAAATGCGCTCTCGAAAATAATGAACGCAGAAAAGGCGGGGAAGAACGGATGCGAGATCAGGCCATCATCAAGCTCGATAGTGCAGGTACTGACTATCTTGAAGGAAAACGGATACCTTGGCGAAGTCGAGGAAAGAAAGGATAACCGGGGGAAAAGCCTTGCAGTGAACCTGATCGGATCAATAAACAAATGCGGCTCAATAAAGCCAAGATTTCCCGTAAAAAAAGGATCATTCGAAGGATTCGAAAAAAGGTACTTGCCTGCAAAAGACTTCGGAGTCATAATCGTATCCACATCAAAAGGAGTCATGTCCCACTCCGAAGCAAAACAAAAAGGCCTCGGGGGAAGGCTGATAGCATACTGCTACTGAAAATGGAACAAAAATCAGAAAAGATAGAGCTCCCGGAAAACACCAGCGCAAGCTACAAAGACAAGACTCTCAGGATAAAGGGCCCGAAAGGCGAGCCTTCAAAAAGGATCAGCGGCCCCGGAATATCAATAAGAGCACAGGAAAACAGCATAATACTCGAATACAGCATAGCGAAGAAAAAAACAAAAAAGCTTGCAGGCTCGATAAGGGCACACATAAACAACCTGCTGAAAGGCGCTTCCAAGGGATTCACATACAAGATGAAGATCTGCTCGGGCCACTTCCCCATGACAGTATCAGTATCAGGGAACGAGTTGACAGTGAAAAACTTCTTCGGAGAGAAATTCCCGCGGAAGATAAAGGTAAGCCCTCAGGTAAAGATCAAGATTGAAGGGCAGGAAATAACGATAGAATCCGCTGAAAAGGAAGCCGCATCACAATGCGCAGCGTCAATAGAACAGCTTACAAAGAGAACAAAATTCGACAGAAGAATCTTCATGGACGGCATCTTCATAACATCAAAAGACAAATGAAAATGATAGACAAACTGCTTGAAACGAGGAAGAGAATAAAATCCAGAAAGCCAGACTTCATCATGCAGGACCAACACAAAAGGAAGGAGCTGAAGAAGAGATGGCGAAAACCAAAAGGCATGCACTCGAAAATGAGGATGCGCATCAAGGGAAAGCCTAAAAGCGTTGAAATAGGGTATAGCTCGCCCAGGCTCGTGAAGCACCTTGACAGGAAAGGGAGAAGAAGGATACTGATAGGCAGGCCGGAAGACCTAACGAAGCTTGACAAAAACAAAGATGCAGCAATGATAAAACATGGAGTCGGCATCAGGAAAAAAATCGAAATACTCAAGGCAGCAGCCGAAAAAGGAATCACAGTCATAAACCTGACAGAGGAAAAATTAAACAGAAAAATCGAGCTCAAAAAGAAAGATAAACAAGCGGCAAAGGAAAAGGAACCTGCACCATCCCCGGCACCTGAAAAGAAAGAGGCGAAAACCGAGGAAGAGGAGAAAAAGGAAAAAGACAAGATCCTCACCAAGAGGGAAATATGATGATACAAAAAAGACTTGCAAGCCAACTCCTGAAATGCTCGCCAAAAAGGATAAAATTCGACGAGTCAAAGCTGGCTGACATAAAGGAAGCCATAACAAACGCAGATATAAAGGGACTAATATCATCCCGGGCAATCACACGAGTACCTGCAAGAGGAATCTCGAGGTCCAGGATAAGAAGAAACGCAGCACAGCTCAGGAAAGGGCGAAGAAAGGGAAAGGGAAGCAGGCGAAGCAACAAAACCGCCAGGCTGAACCCGAAAAGAGACTGGATGAACAGGATAAGGCTGCAGCGCAGATTCATCCAGGAGCTCAGGGAGAAAGGCCTGATAACAAAGCAAACTTACAACAACCTGTACAAAAAATCCAAAGGAGGATTTTTCAGGAACAAAAGACACATAAAACTGTACGTTAACGAACAAAAACTCATCACAAAATGAAAACAAAAAGATATTCGGTACAATACAGAAGGAAACGCGAAGGAAGAACAGACTACAAAAAAAGAACAAAGCTTCTCCTCTCCGGAATGCCGAGACTGATAATACGGAAGACCATACGCAGAATGATAGTTCAGGTATCGGAAAAAGGCGAAAACGGGGACGTCATAATGGTCACGGTAGATTCGGGCCAGCTGGAAAAACTCGGCTGGAAGCACGGCCTGAACATATCAACATCATACCTAACAGGCTACCTGGCAGGACTAAAAGCAAAAGAGAAGATAAAAGGAGCTGTGGCAGACCTCGGATTCAACATCCACAAAAAAGGAAATATTTATGCAGCCCTAAAGGGGGTTGTGGACGCCGGCATAATGGTAAGCCATGATCCATCAGTGTTCCCCTCAGAAGACAGGATAAAGGGAGCCCACCTGAAAGGCAGCGCGGCAAAGGAAATGGAACTGACCATAAAAAAGATGCAGGAGAAGTAAAAAAATGGAAAACAAAGAAGAATTGGTAGAAGTAATAGCTCCAGTGGAAGAAGAACGCATAATCGAAACTACAAGATCATTCTCAACTGATAAATGGGAGCCAAAAACCGGACTTGGAAAGCAGGTAAAGGAAGGCAGGATCACAGACATTGACCAGATCCTTGACTCAGGGAAAAAAATACTGGAGCCCGAAATCGTGGACATACTCCTCCAGAACCTTAGCTCAGACCTGATGATGATAGGCCAGGCAAAAGGGAAATTCGGGGGTGGACAAAGAAGGGTATTCAAGCAAACCCAGAAAAAAACAGCCGAAGGGAACAAGCCAAGCTTTGCAACCTACATAGTTGTCGGCAACAAGAACGGCTACGTCGGGATAGGATATGGAAAAAGCAGGGAAACCGTGCCGGCAAGGGAAAAAGCCCTCAGAAATGCAAAACTGAACATAATAAAGATAAGACGCGGATGCGGAAGCTGGCAATGTGGCTGCAAAGAAGCGCACAGCATACCTTTCATGATAACCGGAAAATGCGGATCAGTCAAGCTAATGCTAATGCCCGCACCAAAAGGAACAGGCCTTGTCGTTCAAAGGGAAAGCCAGAAAATACTTGAGGCTGCAGGGATAAAGGATGTATGGTCAAAAACAATAGGGCAGACAAGGACAACAACAAACCTGATCAAGGCAACACAAAAGGCGCTCACAAAGCTCATCTCAACCAAGCTCCCGTCAAAATATGTCCAAAACCTGGGAGCGATAGAAGGGAAGGTGGAAGCATGAAAAGCATAGCAGTTGTAAGGCTGAAAGGCCAGATAAACCTCAACGGCCAGGTAAAGGACACGCTAAACATGCTCAAGCTCTACAGGAAAAACTACTGCTCAGTCTTCGAAGCCAGGCCTGAAATAATGGGCATGGTGAAAAAAGTAAAGGACTTCGTAGCATGGGGTGAAATAAGCGAAGAGGAAAAAAACAAGCTCCCAAAAAGCTTCAAGCTCGCACACATAAAAAAAGCAAAAACAGGAAACCAAAAGGAAAAAATAATGGACATCATAAAGCAAAAATGACAACAAACAGAAGAAAAAAGAACTCACGGCAAAGAGGATCCCACACGCACGGATGGGGATCAATGAAAAAGCACCGCGGATCAGGCCACAAGGGCGGAGCTGGAATGGCAGGAACCGGGAAACGGGCTGATTCAAAAAAACCATCTGTATGGAAGGAAAATTATTTTGGAAGAAAAGGATTCAGGACGCACAACAAGCCTCCGGTCAAAGCCATAAACATAATGGAGATAGAATCAAACATAGACAAACTGGGAACCCAGGAAAGCGGAAAATATTTAATAGACCTGGCCAAAAAAGGTTATAACAAGCTGCTTGGCAAAGGCAAGGCAACAAAAAAGATGACCATAAAGGTTACATCAGCCTCAAAAAAAGCCACTGAAGCAGTAAAGCAAGCCGGCGGCGATGTACTGATCGAGTAAAATGTCATTTTTCAAAACAATAACATCAAACCTCCCAGAGGTCTCGAAGCCGCTTGAAAAAAAGCTCTCATTCCAGGAAAAGCTCAAGTGGACAGCCACAATACTTATTCTGTTCTTCGCCCTTGGACTGATACCCTTGTATGGACTGGGCGCTAATGCCCTTGCGCAATTCGAGTTCCTTTCCATAATACTCGGGGCAGAATTCGGATCAATAATAAGCCTGGGAATAGGACCCATCGTGACAGCATCAATACTCCTGCAGCTGCTAAACGGGGCAGGCGTGATAAAATTCGACCTAACAACCCATGATGGAAAAACACAATTCCAAGGAACACAAAAACTGTTGTCAATAGTGTTCGTGCTCTTCGAAGCAGTAGTGTACGTGCTCACAGGGGGCCTGGCACCCGCATCGGGAATCAGCCCGCTGGTGATAATACTCCAACTATTCGTGGGAGGAATACTGATACTCTTCATGGATGAGGTAGTAAGCAAATGGGGATTCGGATCAGGAATAAGCCTGTTCATAGCAGCAGGCGTATCAAAAACAGTTGTCGTAAGGCTGATAAGCCCATTCACAACAAGCGCGCTTGCAGGACAGGGAAAGATATTCTGGTTCCAAACAGGAGAAGCTCCTGTAGGAGCCCTGCTAGCCATAGTGCATTTCCTCCAGCAAGGGGACCTAAAAGCAGTAACCGAAAGCGCGCTTGCAATCATCGCAACAATACTGGTGTTCATCATAGCAGTATATGCCCAGTCAATGAAGGTTGAAATCCCGCTCTCATTTGGAAGGATAAGAGGGCACGGCATCAGGTGGCCACTTGCATTCATTTACACAAGCAACATACCAGTAATCCTTGTCGCGGCGCTGCTTGCAAACATACAGCTTTTCGCGAGGCTGCTCCAAAACGCAGGACGCCCGCTACTGGGCACGTTCTCGGGCTCTGAAGCAGCTTCAGGCCTGGTGCTATGGCTCCAGCCCCCAAGGCTGCTTTCCCTGGCTGTACGGGGAAACCTCCAGGCAATTGACCTGGCACATTCAGCAGTCTACATCCTGTTCTTCATAATCGGATCAGTCGTATTCTCAATATTCTGGATGAAAACATCAGGAATGGATGCAGAAAGCCAGGCAAAACAGATGATAAGCTCAGGACTGCAAATACCCGGATTCAGGCGAGATGAAAGGGTTCTCGAGAGCATTCTCGGAAGGTACATATCCCCACTCACAGTGATGGGGGCAATCACGGTCGGGTTTTTAAGCGCATCCGCGGACCTGCTCGGGGCGCTAACAAGCGGAACAGGCCTACTGCTTACAGTCATGATAGTGTTCAAGCTTTACGAGGAAATAGCAAAGCAGCACGCCATGGACATGAGCCCTGTACTTAAGAGATTCATGGGTGAATAAATGCTGGATAAAATCCTGTCATTCTTAGGGCCGCTGCCAACAATAACAATCATATCGCTGCTTGTTTCCATAATAGTAACGCTGGTATACAAATACGCCACAGACCAAAATCGCCTTTCAGCAATAAAGAAAGAGAGTGAACAGCTGAGACGGGACCTAAAAAACGCCAAGGACACAGGTGCCATGGCTGAAATCAACAAGCAACTAATTGAAAAAACAATGGAGCAGTTCAGGGCATCAATGAAACCCATGCTCATAACAATGATACCTGCTCTAATAATACTCGGATGGATGCAAAGCTCAGTCGCGTACGAGCAGCTAATTCCGGGAAAGGAATTCACAACAACCGCAGAATTCGAAAAATCATCCGGCGGGGAGATAGAACTGATAGCACCCGAAAACATCCAGCTGCTAAGCGAACCAAAACAAAAAGCAAATGAATCAGTAAAATGGAGATTAAAAGGGCCGGAAGGGAACTATGAACTGGAATACAGATACGACAACGAGGTATACACAAGAAACATAAAAATAACTGAAAAATGGGAATATGAAGACACGCTTCTTGAAAAAGAAAAAAGCTTCCTGGGAATAAAAAGCGGAGACCAGTATCCGATAAGAAAGGACAGCAACATAAAGGCAATAAGAATAGATAACCCTCCGGTAAGGCCTCTTGGAGGCATAAAAATATTAGGCTGGCAGCCAGGGTGGCTCGCAACCTATATAATCCTATCACTTGCATTCAGCATGGGAATAAGATCAGTTCTCAAAGTGCATTAGGAAAAAACTTTTAAACAACCCAAAATTCACGATACATATGAGGCCGTCAAAGCAGAAATCAAGGACAATGCGGCGGGTTTTCAAAAAAACCCCTGGAGGAAGAAAGACCGTTGACTACGTGTTGAGAAAACCAAAGAAGCTTGTATGCTCAAACTGCGGCAGGGAACTCCACGGGATCCCTAGGCTAAGGCCAGGCAAGTTGTCAAAGACACCGAAAACAATGAAAAGGCCCGAAAGGCCCTATGGGGGAATACTCTGCAGCAGCTGTTCAAGAAGAAGGTTAATTGATTCAGCAAGGTCAAAATGATACAAATAGGAAGACTAGTTGCCAAGATAGCAGGAAGGGATGCAGGAAGGAAAGGCATAGTCATAGACATGATAGACAACAACTACGTTCTGATAGACGGCCAATTCAGGAGAAAAAAATGCAACATAACCCATCTTGAGCCATTGGGAACACTAACCGATATAAAACAGAATGCCTCACATGAGGAAGTAATCGAGGAACTGAAAAAAATCGGAATACAAGTCAAGGAAAAAACAGGCAAAGCGAAGCAAAAAACTGCAAAGCCTGTGAAAAAAGGAAAACAGGCTCCTGCGAAGTCGGCAAAGAAAAAGACACAAACTTAATCATTCTTGACAGAAACATCAAAAAGGGCTGAAACATTAAGCTCCAAAGCCGCGACCGGCATTTCAATGCCCCAATTCTCAAGAACCTGCGGACTGATTTCACCCAGGAAACCAATTCTCCTCCTTGAAACAAAAACCTCAGCAGCCCTTCCCGGAATAAGGAACCCGAGCTCAGCCTCCCTGATCTCGAAGCTGATGCCCAGCTGCCTCATCAAATACTCAAGAACCTGCTTTGCCTCAGTGAAATCAGCACCTGAATGAGACGAGACAATGGAAATTTTTTCATAATCAGCTATTTTCTCACAATCCCTTTCAGTAACAAGACCTTGCTCAAATATCATTTGAGGGAAATCAACATGCTTGTTCTTGGACAACACCTCCATATTCATAGGAGTGAGCCATGTCCTGACAACAGAAAAAAGCTCAGACATATAATTGTCAATCTCAACAGTTCCCACATCCTTAGTGCACATCCTGTCATAAAGCACAGCCTTGTTGGAAAGAATCGGGCTCATCAACTCCTGATACCCGAGACCGATCACAATTTCCCTAACCCTGTCAATAAAACCAACAACCGGCAAAGAACAGCCAGAAGAATAGCTCTCAAGCTCCTTGGACGGAATATTCCAAAAACCGTAAGCAATTGCCACATCCTCGATCACATCAAAAGGATGCATGATGTCCGCACGGTATGGAGGAATCGAGACCACATAATCATTGAATGAATAACCGAACCTTTCCAGCAGCTTTTTCAATTCAGAGTCCTTCAAATCCAAACCCAGAAGCCCCCTTACCTGATCCCTCGTGATCCTCATTGTTTCAGATCTTAAAACAGGGCATACCAGCTTCCTGTCAGGATACTTCACCTCCACCGTGAAAAGCTCAAAGCCCCTTTCTGAAAGGGCATATGCAAAGATGTTTGCCGCAAGGATAACCGAAGGCTCATCAGTCCCTGTAACCTCGAAAAAAATATCCGAATCACCCTCCTCAACCTTACCAAGGGAATCTGAATTGATTATCGGCGGAAAGCTCAGGACGCTGCCATTGCCATCCACAAGAACAGGATAAGAGATAAAATCCTTTAGAATCCATCCATAATCCTTTCCCTTAGGATGCCTTTCAATTATTTCCGAAAGGTCCATCTCCTCACTAAAACCAAGAGGAACAAACCTGACTGACTCAGGCCTGGCAGCCTTGTAGGACACTGGAAACTTTATGCGCTTGTAAGAATACAGCCCAATAGAAACCTTCTGCCTCTTCCTGCCATAACCATCACAAAACTTTTCCTGGAGCTGAACAAGCTGCTTGATGAACTGGGAATCAACCTTTTTCCCCTTAGCAACAAACGCAGCAATAAACGGGCGGACTCCTGAAACGCTAAGATCAACCTCGACTGAATACTTCCCCCTCGAAACTTTTATTTCCTGCAATCCCCTTTGAACGCCTAAAATTCCCCTCAAGAGTCGTGCAATGCCCTCAACACTCCAAAGATAAGGAAGATTTGTGTCATCCAGCTCAAACGTGACCTCATCAGTTTTCTTATCGTAACGCCCAAGCTCGCCCTTGCAATAAGTTGCCATTTCCTCAAGGGATGTTTCAGAAATCCTCCTTCCCACGAGCTTCTGCAAATCCTTAAAAGAGAAAGTTATCGTTGGAATCTAAACCACCTTCACCGACCTCAAGAACTCAAGATCATGGCTGAAAAGCTGCCTGATATCCTTCAAACCAAGCCTGAACATTCCCAGGCGCTCAACACCAATACCCCAAGCTATAACAGGCGCCTTAACACCCAAAGGATGCGTCATCTCGGGCCTGAAAATGCCGCTTCCGCCCAGCTCGATCCATCCCATGTCAGGATGCTTCGCGTAAACAGCTGCAGAAGGCTCTGTAAACGGAAAATATGCAGGAACCACCCTAACCTCATCTGTTTCCGCAAACTCCCGGGCAAAAAGCCTAAGCAATCCAATAAGGTGCCTGAAATTGATACCCTCCTCAACAACAAAACCACCTATCTGATTGAAATCAGCAAGATGGGTTGCATCAATCACATCATAACGGAAACACCTGACCATCTGAAAATATTTTCCCGGAACCCTCAATTCAGGACTTGAAAGAATCCTGGGGGAGATCGAAGTATCCTGGGTCCTCAACACATGACGATGCGTCCTTTTCACATCAAAAGAATACCTCCAACCCCTGCTTCCTGCAACCCCATGCTCATGAGCAGCCTTAACCTTTGAAACCAATGCCTGCGGAAGATCGGACGAATACTTCGGCACCTTCACATAATACGCATCATGAATGTCACGTGCTGAGTGGAACTGGGGCATGAAAAGCGCGTCCATGTTCCAAAATTCAGTCTCGACAATCGGCCCATTCATCTCAGTGAAGCCCATTGAAAGGAGCTTTTGCCTAACCTCCTCCAGAAAACGCCTGTAGTGCTGCTTTCTCCCCCCAAACACCCTTGGGACATTTGAATGAATATCATACCTCCTGAAAGCCTTTCCCTTCCAGCTTCCAGACTTGATTATGTCAGGAGTTACCCTGTCAATAACATCAACATCTATGCCTGCCTTCAAAACATCGCTGCCCAAGGGCAATATTGACGCCCTCATATCCTTAACCTCATCCACCCTGACAATGCCCTTCCTGGATTTCAGCCCGTCAAGCACTTTTTTCTCATGCTCCCCTAAGGATGAAAGAAGCAGCGGGAATTTTTTCCTGAGAAATACCTCAGAATCAAGCTCTCCTGAAACAGGCCCTTCACGAACCAGTCGGACCAACAAGTCCTTCCCAATCTCTATCACGCCCATTCTCCTTAAAATACCAACGCTAATATTCATTTCCTCATCAGAAAGCCCCGATTTATTCCTCACATCATCAAGGGTCAGCGCACCGGATTTCAATGCCACAACAAACCTTCGCTCAGGAAGCGATTCACGGGCGTACCTCAAGCCATTAGAATCAAGATTCACCTGCAGGTAACCGGATTCATTAACCTCGACAAGACCCTTCCCCCCAAGCCACTGCAAAGCCCGCCTCACCTCTGTATCGGAAAGCCCGGACTCCTTAACCAGGTCCTGGATGCCCTTAATTCCGGTGAGCAAAGGCAAAACCTTCCTTTCCAGCGGATGAAGAGACAATCTCAGCCTTTCAAGATCATGCATCAGGGAAAAAACTCAAAGAATGTATTTAAATTTTGCCTAATTTATGCCTAATTGAAAACCCGGTTATTTGCTGAAACCGATTCGGTTCACTGAAGTGAACTTCTTTTTTCTCTCCCCTTCGGAACGGACCCTAATTTAATGTCAGACATAACAATTTTATGGGTTACTTATGCTGATTAGTAAGAGAGGATTATTATGAGTTACTTTTGCGCTACTAATTCATCTTCTTAATGACTTCATTGGCGGGCTTCATGCCCTGCCAGTGCTGGTCAAAAAGGTTCTCAAGAGCGGACGCAAAAAAAGGCGTGTTCACCCAAATCCCAACATCATAAGTCGGATGAACCTCCTTGTCATCAAGAACCATAAACATCAATTCCTTGCCATCAATAATACAGAACCTGGCCTTATTGTCGGTATGGCGCACTTCTGCGACCTCAGCTATATCCCTGATCGCATCCTTGGTATCCTTTGTTATGGGAGCAGCTATCCTTATCTTCACGCCCTTCTTCTTTATCTTCTCCAAGGTCGGCTTAAGGCCCTCAATCTTCCTCACAAGCCCCTGAGACGTTGTCATAATGGTAACGGAGTTTTCAGCATTCTTAATCATCATATCCAAATGGTTGTACAAATTATGCCTGCCCTTAAGCGACCCGGAAAGATCTGTAGGCTCGACAAGCTCAACACCCTGGCTGTGAAGAGCCTTAAGCTCATTCAGTATCTCGGTATTCCTAAGCTCCTCAAGCCTCTTAATCTTCCTATCAGCCTCAGTCCTCATATGCTTCTTAACCCGCTCAACAACATCAGTGGGAGGGATTGCCAGGTATTTTATCGGCTTCCCGAATTTCATGACAACAAAGCCCTTCTTCTCAAGGCTTTCCAATACATCATAGCTTCTTGACCTAGGAACATTCGCGATATCAGATAGCTCACCGGCAGTTGAAACGCCCCTTGACAGAAGCGCAGTCCAAATCTTTACTTCATAAAGGTTTAATGAGAAATAAGTCCTTAACTTGCTCAAAAACTCCTCCTTTATAATCATGTTAAGCCTCCTTATACTACAAACAAGTAATACCAACCAAATTAAACTAATATTTAAATGTTACTTTTTGCCCGGAATTAAAAAGTTTTATAAGCGAGAAACAACAAAAAAAGATTAATGGACGAGGAAATATTCAAGAAAACCCCGGGAAAAACTCCAAACCTGAATGAGTACACGAAAAACCAGTATAGTGCAGAAAAGCAAATCGAGATGTGGAACGGGAAAATCAATGCTGCCCATAACGCCATAGACAGGCACTGCACAACATGGAGAAAGAACAAGATAGCGCTCATCTGGGAAGGAGAGAAGGAAGAAAGGAAATACACATTCAACGACCTCAGGGAAGAGACAAACAGGTTTGCCAACCTACTGGTGGAACTCGGAATAAAAAAAGGAGACCGGGCATTCATATTCCTCCCAAGGGTGCCTGAACTTTACATAGGCTTTCTCGGAATTGTGAAGACAGGAGCGATTGCAGGAACAATGTTCTCCGCATTTGGGCCTGATGCCATAAAGGACAGGCTAAAAGACAGCGGCGCAAGCATACTCATAACAAACAGCGAACTAAAGAAAAGGGTGGACGCAGTAAGGCACGAATTGCCCGAACTAAGGCACATAATCCTGACTGATTCTGAAAAAGCAACACATGACACAATCCCGTTTTCTGAAGCAAAAAAGATGCCTGACAAATTCGATGTTGCAAGGATGGACCCTGAAGAGAACGCATTCATGCTTTATACTTCAGGCACCACAGGAAAGCCGAAAGGCGTTGTTCATTGCCACTGGGCAATAATGCACCAGCACATGACCGCCAAATGGGTGCTTGACCTTCAGGATGATGACATATACTGGTGCACCGCAGACCCCGGATGGGTAACAGGAATAGCATATGAAATACTTGGAAACTGGAGCAACGGCGCAACGACACTAGTGCATGAAGGCAGGTTTGACCCGGAAAAATGGTACAGCCTGATACAAAAACACAAGGTTACAATATGGTATACGGCACCAACAGCCATAAGGATGCTGATGCAGTCAGGAGAATCGTACAAGAAATATGATATGAGCAGCCTAAGGCACATGTGCAGCGTTGGAGAACCACTAAACCCTGAAGCAATAAGATGGGGAATCAAGGCATTCGGGCTTGCCTTCCATGACACTTGGTGGCAAACCGAAACAGGAGGCATGCTTATCTGCAACTACATATGCCTTGACATGAAAATCGGATCAATGGGCAAGCCCTTTCCAGGCATAACAGCATCAATAGTAGATGATGCAGGGAAGGAGCTTCCAATCGGAGAAGAAGGCAACCTCGCTATAAAGCCAGGCTGGCCATCCATGATGAAGGTAATATGGAACAACCCGAAGAAGTATGAGGAATACTTCAAGGGCGGGTGGTATATCTCAGGCGACCGCGCAAAGATGGACAAGGACGGATACTTCTGGTTCATAGGAAGAGCTGATGACGTCATAAAAACAGCAGGTGAAAGGGTTGGCCCGTTCGAGGTTGAAAGCGCACTCATAGAGCACAAGGCAGTCGCAGAAGCAGGGGTAATAGGAAAACCAGATCCGACAAGGGGGGAAATAATAAAGGCATTCCTCAAGCTAAGGCCTGGATTCAGCCCATCACCGCAGCTCGAGAACGAGATAAAGGAATTCATAAAATCAAGGCTCGCAGGACACGCATACCCGCGGGAAATAGCGTTCGTAGAATCGTTGCCCAAGACAAGGAGCGGGAAGATAATGAGAAGGGTCCTAAAAGCAAGGGAACTGGGGCTTCCAGTAGGGGATCTTTCTACGCTGGAAGAATACTAGATTTTTACTTAGCAGGCAATTCCTTAAATAGCTTATCAAGACGGTTGACTGTGCTATTTGTACTGTCTATGATGTGCTTAAACAATTTGATTATTTCCTCGGCAAGCTTAATGATCTCATTCTTAGCCTTTGCATCTGCGCTGCCATTTTTCAAATCGTCTTTAGCTTTCTTCAACTTATCGAAAGAATCGCTAACAATCCAAAGATCCTTGATCCACCTGCTGAAATACCTTTTCCTTATATTTTCGGCTTGAGCTTTAAGATCAATAACCCTTATTTTTTCCTTATTTTCTGGTCCGGCGTACCATTTGAGCGAAACAGTCATGCCCCGATACAATTCATCTACGGAAGTGAATAACCTGTTTCTTAATCCAGAGCATCCATAAAGAAAAAAATGTAAAGACGGGTAATCACCGGGCTTATGCGCACCCTTCCTTTTTATCAACTCTGCAAGCAATTCGTCCAACTGCGTTAATGATTCTTTTCTTGCATCGAATTCCTCAAAGGTTTTCTGGGCGTGATTAACAATCTTTTCAGCCAGATTTGAATCATCAGCCATTGCCAAATCTTTCTGGAATCACATATAAAAACTTTTCCGGGAAAAAATTGTATTTAAGCAGTAGTAAAAAATTCAAGCCAATAGGGTTCTTTTTAACATGGCAGAAAGAAAATTTTAATTCAATAAAAATTTTTATAAACAATATCAAAATTACAGTCCGAATGCTTAGAACCCATACCTGCGGCGAACTGAACCAGAAAAACATAGGGAAAAAAGCCATCCTTTGCGGATGGGCCCAATCCAGAAGGGACCATGGAGGAATAATCTTCATTGATTTAAGGGATAGATACGGGCTGACCCAGGCAGTGTTCGATCCGTCACATAACAGGGAAGTGCATAAAAAAGCAGAGAGCCTTGGAAGGGAATTCGTTCTGAAAGTGGAAGGCAAGATAAGGAAAAGACCTGAGGGAATGAGAAACCCGGACCTGAAAACAGGCGACATAGAACTGCTTGCAGACCACCTTGAGATACTTAATGAATCAGAAACCCCGCCGATAGAGATAGAGGACAGGGTTGTTGCCAGCGAAGAAACCAGGCTGAAATACAGGTATCTTGACCTGCGCAGACCAATAATGCAATCACGGCTTGCATTCAGGCACACTGTAACGGAATCTGCAAGGGAATACCTGTCAAAAAACGGATTCATAGAAATAGAAACCCCGATCCTGATACGATCAACCCCTGAGGGAGCGAGGGATTACGTTGTCCCGTCCAGAATACACGCACGAAAATTCTACGCGCTTCCGCAAAGCCCACAGATATACAAGCAGATACTGATGATAGCCGGAATGGACAGGTACTTCCAGATAGCAAGATGCCTAAGAGATGAGGACCTGAGAGCTGACAGGCAGCCTGAACACACCCAGATAGACCTTGAAATGTCCTTCGTGGAACAGGAAGACGTAATGAATCTTGTGGAAGGAATGTACAAGCACATATTCAAGAAAGTGCTAAGAGTGGACTTGGAGGAATTCCCTAGACTGACGCACGACCAATCCATGGACCTTTACGGGACAGACAAACCTGACCTGAGATTCGGCTTAATGCTAACGAACGTTACCGATATATGCAAAAGATCGGATTTCAACGTATTCAAGGATGCTGAATCCATCAAATGCATCAATTTCGAGAAAGAAATCTCAAGGAATGAGATAGACCAGCTGATCGAATGGTCAAAAACGCAGGGTGCAAAGGGCCTCGCATGGATGAAGGTTACCGAAGGCGGCCTTGAAAGCTCAATAACCAAATATTTCACTGAAGAAATCCAGCACGAAATCATTTCAAAAACAAAGGCAAAGCGAGGTTTCCTGTTTTTCATAGCAGACAAAAAAGCAAAAACCAACGAAATACTTTCAAAGCTAAGGGAGAAACTTGCAAGCGAGCACGGCATGATAAAGGAAAACCAATTCAGGTTCTGCTGGGTTACTGATTTTCCAATGTTCGAATGGAAAGAGGATGAAAACAAGTGGGACTTCAACCACAACCCATTCTGCATGCCGAAAAAAGAACACATCGAAATCATGGAAAAAAACCCTGAGAAAGTAAAGGGGGAACTGTACGATATCGTCCTGAACGGCATTGAACTCGGATCAGGGGCAATAAGGATAAACAGGCCAGCAATACAGGAAAAGGCATTCGGCGTTGTAGGGATAGACAGGGAATCTGCAAAAAAAAGGTTCGGATTCCTACTTGAAGCATATAGATACGGGGGGCCGCCGCACGGCGGAATGGGCCTTGGCCTTGACAGGCTGGTTGCCCTGATGCAGGGATTCAACGACATAAGAGAAGTCATAGCCTTTCCAAAAACGAAAGCCGCTGAAAACCCGATGGATGGTTCACCATCAGAACTTGAGCAACGGCAGCTGATTGAACTGCATCTAAAATTCGAAAACAAACAGCCAACCGCCATTGAAAGGCTGAAAGGAATTCTCGAAAATAACAAAGCAGAATATGAGATCATTGAGCACAAAGCAGCATTCACTTCCCAGGAAGCTGCAGAGGCAAGGGGAACCGAACTCAAACAGGGAGCAAGGGCACTAATCCTCAAATCGTCCGGAAAATACATAATGGGCGTGACCTCGGCGCAAAAGGAAGCAGACCTTGAAAAGCTAAAGAAAATAACCAATTCAAACGATTTGAGGCTTGCAACGCCAAAAGAGGTTGAGGCCGCAACAGGATGCAGCATAGGATCCGTTCCCCCAACAGGCATTATCTTCGGAATCGAGACTTATGTTGACAAGTCACTAACAGAAAACAGCATGATCGCATTCAACGCAGGCTCACACACGAGGTCTATAAAGATGAAGCTGGAAGATTATGTGGCGATATTCAAAGGGAAAATCTGCGATTTCTCAAAAGGTTAATTTTTTATAAATAGAAGACAACTTTTTTTCAATGATAGAATTATTCCAAATGCAAGCCGAGAAAATAGAAAGGCTCGAGCACCTAGACTTAAAAAAGACAAAGGAATTCATTGATTCTGCAGGAAAAGGAACTGTATGGATAAGGGTAATCAGGCCGGAGAACGATGAAATAGGCGTTCTTGCCGAGCTAACAAGCCTTAGCGTTGACGAATTCAAGGAGTCAATAGAAGAGGAGGAAAGAAGCAGGGTAAGCGTGAACAAGCACCTCAAGATAGTTTACAGCTCACCCTCAAAGGAAGGAGATGAAATACTTACCTCCCCAATCTACATCTACGCGTACGGAAACCAGGTAATAACAATAGAAAGAGGCCCGAACAAGATACTGAGCGACCTGTCAACAGCACTCCTGGAAAACAAAAGAAAATTTCTCTTCAAAAAGCCAATAGGATACTTCATATTCTACATCCTTGACAAGGTAAATGACGAATTCCTGCACTTCATAGACAGAATCTCCGTAAGGATAGACCTGTTCAAGGACTACAAGGCCCTATCAAACCAGAACATACAAAAGATATACGACTCAAGCATATCCCTAAGCTACTTCAACCAGGCAATAATAGCGAACATCGAGGTTCTGAATGAGCTCAGGAAAAGCTACTACAAGCTCCTCAGCCACGACGACAGGAAACACTTCTCGGAGCTTTACTTTGACGCCCTCCAGATACTGGATACTGAAAAGATACAGCGTGAGCTGCTATCAAACCTATTCAACATGCAATCAACAATAGCGAGCAACGAATTAAATTATTTCATGAAGATAGTTGCCCTGGTAGCCCTGCTTTCAACCCTTCCAAACATAATAACCAGCATCTTCTCAATGAATGTCAAAAACGTGCCAATCGTGTCAGGCGACAATGCATTCTATGTGCTGCTTGGACTGATAGTCTTTTCTTCAGCAATTTCATACCTGATATACAAGATATTCGAGAAACGATGATAACATTTGTAACAAGCAACAAGAACAAGGAATCGGAATTCAAGAACCTCCTGCCAAAGATAGAGGTATTAAAACTCGAATACCCCGAACTAAAGGCAGATGACCCCTGCGAAATATCAAAAACCGCGGCAATGACACTTTCAAGAAGGCTCGGAAAAACAGTCATCGTCGAGGATTCAGGATTGTTCATTGACGCGCTAAACGGCTTTCCGGGAACATCATCCAAATACATCACCAAAAGAATAGGGAACGAGGGGATACTGAAGCTAATGAAAGGCGTAAAGAACAGGAAATGCCAATACAGGTCGGCAATAGGCTATTGCGAGCCAGACAAGCAGCCACTATGCTTCATAGGGACTGAAGAAGGGAGAATATCAGAAAAAGAGAGGGGAAAAAACGGCTGGGGAAACGATTTCATATTCATCCCAAAAAGCAAAAACAAAACCTATTCAGAATCAAAAAAGCCCGGAGATCCCGGGAGATTCAGGATCGAATCCATAAAAAGGCTGAAAGAATACCTAGCCACCAGAAATAACGCTTAATATCCGGATACTGTCCCTATTTGAAACCAGTTCGTCTGACGACAGCAGAAACTCATTGCGGACGACAAGAACTGTTTCAGAATTCAAGGACAGCTTCTTAAGAAGGCCTGAAACAGTTCCGGAATAAGAAATGTTTTTCCTCCTTTTTTCACGCTCAATAAAAACACGCATCTAAACAGGAAAAACAGAATATAGATAAATTTTTTCCTATGGGAAATTTCCCGTTTTGTTACAAATAAATTTCGCCTTGGGTTCAAAGCCCCGCCCTTTAGGGCGAAACCCAAATTGTTTTGACAATTGGGCACAAGAATGCAATTCTTTGTGTTC
>JACPBS010000015.1 GCA_016180195.1 Candidatus Woesearchaeota archaeon | reverse complement strand
GAAGCTGCGTCCTTATTATCATCTTTTCCAAAGGAACCTCCCTCCTCCTTATCGCCTCTATCGTTTCCTTAGCATAGCCTAATGCCTTCTCAACATCATTTTCCCGCAGGATTATCCCCAAAACTGTTTCCTGCACCTCCTTCGAAACAAGCGAAAGGTTTCTCCTGACAGTCTCAAAGCCACGTATCCTTACGCTGCCGTCCTCTCCGAGCAAAGCATATTTTTTCTTCGCGCCAAGGCCCTTGTCCTTTGTGCCGACAAAAAGGCCGCATGGATAAAAGCCCTGCGACTCCATCTCCATTAGCCCAGGCAAAGACCTGTTTATCTCATCAACAAAATGTTCGGCATCATACCTGCTCTTCCCCGACAAAGCTATAAAAATGGAGTCTGTATCAGAGTAAATCACCTTGAAGCCATTCTTTTCCGCCTTTCCAATCACTTCCGTGATATAATGCCTTCCAAATGCAGTGATGCTCCTTGCGCAATCCAAGCAGTACCACCTTGCCGCAAAAAAGCCCATATACCCATACATCGAATTCGCAATTGTCTTCAATGCCCCCTCCCTTGCCTTAAGCATCTTGCTTTTCTCAGAGGACTTCATTATCTCCTTTATCCGCATCCTCCTGATTATGAGGCTTTCAATAACAGTAGAAATGAAACCCTTCCTTTTCCTGCAAAACCACATCTTTTCCCCAGGAACAATGTCCTGGCCAGTACAGCATTCACAATTCATTGTCTCCGGGCTTATGTTGTGCGCTGAAATGATGGTGGGGTACAGGCTCCGGAAATCAAAAACAGCCACATCCCTGTAAAGTCCCGGGGTAGGCTTGAAAACAAATGCACCCTCATAAGTACGTTCAATCCTCTGCCTTGACTCCGAAAATTCAGGCTTGTTCGGCACCATCTCATTGAAATTCCTGGCCTCGCCAATAAGATGCCATTCAACAAGCTGCGAGAAGCTCATCCTGCTCACATCAAAAACAGAAAGGCCGACAACCTTGACCAGCTCAATGAGATTCGGAAGGAGCTTCCCTGCGAGCTTGAGCGTAAGAACCGCGTCCTGAAGGTTATAGGAACAAAACCTCTCCAGCCCGTCATTGTTATTCCATGCATCATACAGATCCGCCAAGTCAACCTTCTCCTTACCCTCATCAAGTATCTCGGAAGCAACGGAATTCAGGTCATAGATGCCTGTTTCCATCGACCTCCCGAATATCTTCCTGACAAACATGAAAACATCGAAATGAATCATCCCGGTTATCTCAGCAGAAGGGTTTTGCCTCCTCATGATCCTCAAAGGCGAATTATCAAGGCCCAGGTCAAGCTGGATCTTATACTTCTCAGCCCTGCTGGCCAGGTAGGGAAAGTCAAAACCGTCAGAATAATACCCCGCAACGATGTCAGGCCTGTAATCAGCGATGAACCTCTTGAAGCTCTCAATAAGCTCAAGCTCGCTACCGACGAATTCAACATAATCAAGATCAGTCTTGAACCTTTTCCAGGTGATAACCTTCCTGAAATTATCGCCCGCCAAAGCAAGCATTATGATAGGCTGCTCCTCAGGCACTATGCCCTTGCCAAACGCGCTGTGGGTCTCTATATCGAGCGAAAGCACCCTGAATGAAGGAAGCATATCCTCGCCTGATCTTGATATGCTTGAAGCCCTGAAAACCGGGACCTTATAGTTAAAGCCCGGGACAAACTCGCCTTCGGCCTCGTAAAGCGACAAAGGGGTTATGTTCCTGTCCACCATGTACCTCCTTGGAAAAAGGAAATCAGCCTCAAAAACATTCCCAAACCTCCTTGCCGACTCCCTAAGAATAGGAATATCTGAAGGAAGTGACGCAAAAACCTTAAGCGCATTAACCTCCTTCCCAATGAATTTTTTCCTGTGAACCTCCACCCTCTTCACTCTGATCTCCGCATCAATGCGCTTGACGGAAAGAGCCTCTATTTCCTCTCGATCAGCACCAGTCATCCAGAAATAAGGCTCAAATGACTCATCAATGACGCACACCTGGCTCCCGTCAAAAGCACGCCCAAAAAGGTGCAAGACCGCAATATCCCTTATAACCCTGTAAGAAACATCGATAGGATAAAATTTCAGCTGCATGACCGACGTAAGGAAAGCAGTTTATATAAAGTTTCAGTCAAATTTATAAAGGAAAACACTTATTCTGAAAAACATGGCGAACACAATAGACGAGATTATCCACTACATAAAAGATGGCGGGAAAATGCCTGAAGTCAGCCGTCCAAATTATGAAGAATACAAAACTGCCTATCGACAAGCGGTCCAATCAATGATCAGATCAGGCTCTTTTAAAAGGGATGACCAACGGGAAAGGTCCCATTTTTTGGGCCTTTACATCTCAAATTATGAGCCTCCGGAAAGAACTGTTGACAAAAGAGTGGCCGAATTATTCTACAACTCCGGCGCAAGAGGAACCCCTGACAGGGGAAATGCAGTCGAGCTGCCATATCAAGGGCACTAATCATGACCGAATATTTAAAATTCTAAAAAACATGACTGAGCCATTGGAGGAAATAATAAAGTACATCAAGGGCAATGGAGAATTGCCGGTTATCAACGGTTCAAATTATCAAGCATATTTTTGTTGCGTATCGCGCTGCAGTACATGGCCTGATAAATTCGAAAGGATTCTCAAACATGGCGCAAAGAAGGAAATCTGAAAGGCTCGGCTTATTCATATCACGCCATCAGCCCACGCCTACAAAGTTGATCCTGCAGTTCTTGACCTTTTGCATATTTCAGGACAGGAGACTTCCATGACTGACAGGGCAACTGCCAATGAGCTAAGCTACAACGGCCATGGCAGAGACTAAAAGCAAAAGAAATTTATACTAAAAAGTAGTAACTGCCTAAAATGTTGTTTAAATGGCCGTTTAACAAAAAAACCCCATCACAAGAACTGGAAACTAATCCTAGAACTCTTGAGAAATTTCTGGAAGCGCACGAAACCGGAGACCCTGTCAGGGTTGGTCCCGGTGCTGCAGTAATTCCACTTTACGTAGCAAAAGGATACGATCTTGTTCTGGTAACATGGGAACAGGCTGTCAGGCATAGAAGTATTGAAATCGAAGCAACAGGAGGAATATCCGACGCTTCCATAACAAATACAGGCAGATACCCTGTTCTGGTGCCAGCAGGAGTTGTCCTGATCCCGCAAAAAGAAGGGGAACAGCCAAGGATGACAATTCAAACCTCAATTATCCCGGCTAGGACTACTATCCAAACTCAAAACCTAAGCTGCCTATACCAAGGAGGTGGAACTAACAGCACACCGCTTGATTTTGGCAGGCAATTATACGCGTTTCCATCGGCAAGGGTTAGATCACAAACCCAGCAGGAACTTTGGGGGCATATAGAAAATGTTGCATCATCGGGAGTTTTTGATGACGTCAGGGAAAGAAATAACCTGGCAGCTTTATTGTATTCAGGCCGCTATCAGGAAAAGGCAAACCAATACCTTGACAGGCTTAATTCGATACCCAGGAACTCAGGAAGAGGATCCATACTCGGACATCTGGTCGTTTATATCGACCCCCAAACAAGGGATCTACAGGTTTTCCTTGAGGGTTATGGCAATAGCAGCCTGTACATCAGCAATGAAAAGGGAATGGCAAAGGGAATTGCAGGACAGGGGGCTGTCTCCGAATTAGCCGCAAATAGTTGCGGGCTTGACGTGGTAAATGAGGCAACACCGAGAAGAATAGAAGAAATAGTGAGCGCATTCGCAAGAACAGAGCTGAACAAGCCAGTTTCGCCAGCTGCAGACTACGGAACCAGGGTTAATGCAGCCCTATACGGCAGCAAGGTCGCGCATTTCGAAGGCTCTGGCAATGCAAGGAAGTGATTTCTACAGCTTTTGTTCAGAAAAGCATATAAGTAAGAATATTTTTATTCATGAAATGATGAAACTTCCTAAAAAATCGCAAAACAGTATGGAAAACAAATTCGATGAGGTCTGGAACACTGTTTGATCAGGGAATATCATTATACAAATTATTTTAGAAAAAGGTGAAATCATGGTAGCAAACATACATAAGGAACAAAGAGTGGGCATTTTCGTTGATGTGCAAAACCTGTATTACTCGGCCAAGAACCTGTACAACACAAAAGTAAACTTCAGGGAAATACTGAAAACAGCAGTCGGCGGAAGGAAGCTGATACGTGCAATAGCCTATGTCATAAAGGCAGACGTGAAGGACGAATCAAACTTTTTCGATGCACTTGAGAACATAGGATATGAGGTCAGGGCAAAAGACCTCCAGATATTCATAGGCGGAGCAAAAAAAGGGGACTGGGACATCGGCATAGCGATGGACGCAATAGAACTCGCACCCAGGCTTGATACCATAGTCCTTATCTCCGGAGACGGAGATTTCCTGCCGCTACTACAGCACCTTAGAAGAGCTCTCGGCTGCAGGGTTGAAGTGATGGCATTCGGCAAGACAGCCTCAAAGAAACTGATCGAGGAAGCAGACAGGTTTACAGACATGGACGGCAACAAGAAGTTCCTGATGTAGGAATTCTAAGATGGACATTAATAAAAAAGCGCTCCTGGAACACGAACGCCTGAAAGGAAAGATAGGGATAAATGTCAAGTTCCCGGTAAAAAACAGCCTGGACTTGGCCATAGCGTACACACCCGGAGTTGCAGAGCCTTGCCGGGAAATCGCAAGGGACAGGAACCTAGCATACAAATACACCATGAAAGGCAATTCCATCGCAGTTGTTACAGACGGAAGCAGGGTGTTGGGCCTCGGGAACATAGGGGCAGAGGCTGCGCTGCCTGTCATGGAAGGCAAATGCCTTCTGTTCAAGCAACTCGCGAACATAGACGCATTCCCGATATGCATAGGGACGCAAGACCCTGAGGCAATCATAGAGACCGTAAAAAACATATCCCCCGTGTTTGGAGGGATAAACCTCGAGGACATCGAGGCCCCGAAATGCTTCTACATCGAGGAGAGGCTCAAAAAGGAACTTGACATACCTGTTGTCCATGACGACCAGCACGGGACCGCAACAGCAGTCCTTGCCGGCCTGATAAATGCGCTAAAAGTCACTAAAAAGAGGATAGAGGAAACAAAAGTCGTAATCAACGGGGCAGGTGCGGCGGGAATAGCAACTGCAAATCTCCTACTTAAATACGGGATAAGAAACATAACGATCATCGACAGCTCAGGGGCCATCTACAAGGGAAGAAAAGAAGGAATGAACAGCTACAAGGAAGAAATATCAAAAAAAACAAACACATGCATGGAAAAAGGCAGCCTTGCCGAAATCATAAAAGGCAAGGATGTTTTTATAGGCCTTTCAGCCCCTAAGGTGCTGAGTACTGCCATGGTCAGAACAATGAACAAGCCAATCATATTCGCGTTAGCAAACCCGATCCCGGAAATAATGCCTGAGGATGCGAAAAAAGGAGGTGCGTTGGTAATAGCAACTGGAAGATCAGATTACCCGAACCAGATCAACAACTCGCTATGTTTCCCGGGGATATTCAGGGGAACGCTTGACTCAAGGGCCAAAAAAATAACCGATGAAATGAAGATAGCTGCAGCAGAAGCAATAGCATCCCTCATAAAGCCAACAAGGGAAAGGATCATTGTTGGAAACCTGGACAAGAAAGTGGTCCCGGCTGTTTCCAAGGCGGTATACAAGGCATCTTTTGGCCAAAATAATCGCAATCAATAAAAATAACAAGATATTCCTAAAAGCATGAAAAACAAATTATGCATTCTTGCATTTCTCCTAATCACCATAGCAGGATGCTCAAATGCAAATACAGAAATCAGCGATTCAGACAGGAGCAGGCTGGTTATCTTCAAGGATGCGGGGTGCGGATGCTGCACACTGTATTCAGACTATGCAAAGGAAAAAGGATTTGATGTTGACACAAGAACAGTCAGCAGCATGGACGCAATAAAGATGCAGCACAAAGTCCCAAGGAACATGCAAAGCTGCCATACAAGCGTGATTGAAGGGTATTTTGTCGAAGGACATGTGCCTGTAGAAGCGATAAACAAGCTTCTTTCCGAAAAGCCAGACATAGCCGGAATAGCACTGCCTGGGATGCCATCAGGAAGCCCGGGAATGACAGGAAACAAAAAAGAACAATTCCTGATACACTCAATCGGAAAGGACGGAAAAATTTCAGAATTTATGAGAATATGAAAATCCTGGTGCTCGGCGGAAACAGGTTTCTTGGATACTACACCATGCTTGAACTGCTTAAAGAAAGGCTAAAGCCCAGGGCGTGTTCTTGAGCATGCTCAGAAATTGCTCGTCCTTACTGCGCACTAAAGTGCCACAGATTGCGTCGAGAGCAATTTCTGACATTTCAACTCCGTATACGACTTCTCAGGATACCAGCCTGAACAGGTAAAGAAGGCTATAGAAATTGTCAATGGAAAAATAGGGCACTATATCTTTACGAGCTCGATAGCGGTTTACAATAAGGATCAGCCAATGCCGCTAAAAGAGGATTCAAAAGCCGAGGGGAAAAATCCTTTCGGCAAGTACGGAATTGAAAAGGTGAAATGCGAGGAGATAATCAGAAACTCAGGAATACCTTTCACAATATTGAGGCCAACGTACATTTACGGGCCAAAAGACTACACTCAAAGGATGGACAGGCTATTCAAAAAAGTATACGATGAGCAAATAATCAGGCTACCAAAATCCAACCCAAAAGTCCAGTTCGTCCATGTTCAGGATGCTGCAGTAGCATTTGCAGCATGCCTCGGAAACAAAAAAGCAATGGGAAATACGTATAACATCTGTTCTGACGAAATCGTAAGCTATGGCGAATTGGTAAAGGACATTGGCAGGGAAGTGGGAAAACAACCAAACGTAAAATTTTCAACAACCCATGATTTCCCATATGAGGATTGGGAGTTCTATTGTGCCGTGTCAAAAAGCAGGAAAGATCTGAAAACCGACTACAGACCGCTGGTATCAGGGCTCAACGAGGTCTGGGAAAACCTGAGTCCAAAACGTATTCGTCAACCTGGGAAGGCCCCATGATCAGATGGTCAATCCTCGGATTAACCAAACCCAACAGGCAACTCTCATCCAAAGAAGCCAAGGCATCCTCCCAAGGGACAGGAGCGCTCAAATCTCCTTTCGATGGATTGACATAAATGATTCCCTCCCCTCTCTTATAGAACTCTATTGCGCCATGGCACACAGCCATCAAATCATCAATCGGATTTCCTCCTGCCCTAACAACAAATCCTGCAAGTTCCATGCTGCCGTCATAAGCCATGTACGCAAATGCGCTTTTTTCATTCATCATGACCGCCTCCGGTTGGTTATTGGAGGAACCTTCCGATATCAGCAACGGGCGCTAACCTGTGACCCAATTTCGTTGTCCTTATAATACCCACCAAGCTTTCACGTGGCAACGAATCCGCAACTGCACCAAACGGCACAGGAGTTCCAAACAGATTTTCTTTGTCCACTCTAACATATGTGCAGCATCGCCCTCCACCCTGAAGCTCAACATGTCTCGAGCCTTTACTCGACATGACCTTGTAAATCGCATCTTCAGGGCTTTTTGCCAAAAGAACAAAACCTGCCACCTGGCCCCCAGAATACGGCACATAATAACCAACATCTTTTCCGTTATAATCCATTTCACCAACCTCCAAAAATTTTCCTCGATATTCTGGCTGAAGCAGGCATTATTTAAATTTAACAGCATCGTAACTAAACGAAACATTAAAAAAAAAGGGAAAAATTAAACAAACCTGTAATAAAATCAAGCCATCATTAGAAATAATTGAAGTTTTGTTCACTTAACCTTCTTTACCCCTGCAAATATAAGAACCGCAAGAACGATTCCCAAAACAATGAAACGCACAACATCAGTCAGGTTCCCCCAGTTCCTGAACGTCCCGACAATGATGCTGATGATGCCTGCGAGAAGAAAACCTATGCCAACAGAAGGCAACCCGATAATCAAGCCTGCTATGATAGCAGCCACGCCAACCACAACCAGGAAGATGAAAACATTCCCATGATACCTGTTGCCTGCTTCCTCATAGGCAATATTGCAGGTCTCACAAAAGGCTGAAACAGGGCACCCTGATGCATTGTAGTTGTACTGAATATAGCCCCTTCTCCCGGCACATTCATTTTCCAGGCTTTCATTGAACAGGGCATCGGGGCATTGCGCCTTGTCTGGAGGCACTATTCGTACAGGCTTAGGGCCATAAAAGGTTGAGTTGCAATAAGCCTCATACATCGGTTCCTTATAGAAAGTGGCCAAACCATAATTTACAAAAAGGTTGAAAACTATGGCTATTGAAACAGCCAATGCCCACCTCTTGACGAAATCAACAGCCATAATCAACATAACGCATACATTTTTATAATGCTTTCTTTTCTACCACTCAATGAATTTTCAGACGCTACAAAAGGTAGAGAAATCGCAGTTCTACCTTGATGTTGCAATAAGAAAGGGGAAAAAGGAAGCGCAAAAGATCAGGGAAAGCATAAAAGGAGACAGGCTAAAGAAAACAGTAATAATAGAATCCGAACGCATAAAGGCAGTTGGCAGAGTACTTCATGGAGAACTAAGCTCTATCGTCAGGAACTTTCCGAAAGTTGACGAGCTCGACGACTTCTACAAGGAACTGGTAAAATGCACCATAGACTACAACAAGCTGAAAAAGTCATTCGGCGCAGTAAACTGGGCAGACCAGCAATCTGAAAGGCTGGGCAGGATATATTACGGAAAGATAAGGGCCTCAAAGGACGTCAAGGCAGTATACACACACAAGAACAGCTACTATGGCAGGGTAAGCTCGACAGTGAACCAAATAAAGGATGAGCTCGAATTCCTGGAATCCGCGAGAAAAATCCTAAAGAGATTCCCCTCGATAAAGACCGGGCTCACAACAATAGTAATAGCGGGGTTTCCCAACGTGGGAAAGACCACACTGCTCAGGTCAATAACAGGATCAGAGCCCGAAATAGCCCCATATCCATTCACTACCCAAGGCCTAATGATAGGCTATGCAAACATTAACGGGAAAAAAGTTCAATTCATAGACACCCCCGGGCTTCTTGACCGGCCCCTTGAAAAAAGAAACAGGATAGAGCTCCAGTCAATGCTAGCCCTAAAATACCTTGCAGACGCAATAATCTTCGTAATAGACCCTACAGAAACATGCGGGTATGACGTTGACGAACAGCTGCAGCTTCTTGAGGATGTAAGAAAGAACTTCAAGATAAAAGTAACAATAGCGATAAACAAGCATGATATATCGGAAAAGCAGCAAATAACGTACATAAAGGAAAAAACCGAAAAGCATGAGATAACAGAGATTTCAGCGGAAAAAGGAATAGGCTTAAAGGAACTGCTGGAAAAAATCGGCCAAAATGGTTTCCTCGCTTGAAGCTGAAATAGAGCCGGAGATTGGAAGAGGAAAATCAGGCGTCGTAACAAAGGTGAATGTAGATCGAGAAGTTATCGCACGGAAGACCTTCGTTGGAGACCCATTCGCAGACTTTTTTACGATGCTGTCAACAGGAGCTCCAAACCATTACGGCTGGAATGAAGATGCAATTTCTTGCGCATACTATGGAAGGAGAATTCTCTCACCTTTACTTCGCTTTTGGGAACCGAACATCACCATTTCAAATGCAGTCGGCATAGGGTGGGATGAAAAAAGGAAAGCATATTACCTTGATACGGAATTTATTGAAGGTTCGTCCCCCTGCCTCCAAACGCCTTTCTCCAGAAACCAGGAATTTGAAGCTGTATGCGAATCTTTGGAAACAATAAGGGAACACCTTGTTCAATCAGGTTTTTACGGGAAGAAATGGCAAACAGACAATTTAAGGGCAATCAACAACCTAAAATTAACTAAAATGGGCACAGTTCTAATCGACATGGAATCCGGAGGGGCGCAATTCCCCTGGCAGATACTTATCAATCCAGTAAAATTTTTCAGATATTACCTGCCAATGACCTTGCATTTCAAGAGACCACTATACGACGATGTTGACGTAAAGCGGCTTACTGAATATGTTAATGAAAACATAGGCGGCCTCGAACAGGTACTGGATTCCGTAGAAGTCTCAAATCTTGAACAGGATATTTCAGCCCTTGCATTTCATCAGGAAAGGTGGAAATCAATGAGCAAGGCAGAGTGCGGGATAGAATTCGCATTAAAAAAAGGAAAGATTACAGGAGAGCAAGCAGAATACTATAGGGCGCACACAAACATATGGGCAATGACTATTGCAGCAGGCCTTGCAAGAAAAGGGGCGCAAACCTTATTTTCAGATGTCCCTAAATCAGTTTTACGCTGGGCAGGCTCAGTGGATTATAGGAAAGCTGCAAAAACAGCATGGAAATATGTTTCATCCCTTGACTACCGGACAGAAAAAGCCAGAGAATATGTTGAAAGGAGAATAAAAAGCTGGGAGACAAAAGGACAAATCTCATCAGAGGAAGCGGATTCGTTAAGAAGGCCGCTTGAACACGAAAGAGTTTTGGGGTATCTTCCTGATTTCGGAGTCCACGGCTTTATATTTGCAGCATCGAAAGCAACATACATTGCACCTGCCCTCTACTTCATGCACCTCATAGATGAACAAGCAGGAATTTTTATTTTATCAGGAGGATCAATAGCAAGATTGCTATATACATCTGCAAGGCTGGCAGAAAATGCAGTTAAAAAAAAAGAGAAGCCTTACACTGCACTTGCATTGAGCGGCATTCACATCATAGGCAACTTGGCATACCCGATCCAGATCCTCAGGAGCGGGAACGAAGACGAAAAGAAGCTTGCGGAATTCCTTATTTATGATTTTTTCACGACTATAGGAAGGCGCATACCCGTATATGGAGGAGGGTCGACCGAGCATCATTTTAATAGGATTCCCGAGTTGCTCAAATCAATTCCTCACGACCCAAGCATATGGAATAGTGCAGAAGCCCTGACTCGAATTGCTTTTTCAGCGTACATCTAATAACAAAGCATATCGAAAGTTCCATTATCAATGCACTTTGCATAACGGAGAGCAAAAAAGCATTATGCTTACGCTTCGGTTATAGTTTCCTTTGCCAAAATATCTATAGTGAAAGAACAAGGCAGCTTTGTCAGTGACCTGTGAAGAGCCTTCTTGGCAATCTGGACATTCTCCCTGTTAACGCTAATCTGAAACAGGGGCTTGCCCTCGCGAACCTGTGCGGCAACACCTATGGGCTTCCCAAAAGACTTCTGCATTCCTGTACTCATTCGGTCTGCACCTGCACCGGAAGCAAGCGGATTCTCCCTTAAAATATGATAAGGAAAGGTCTTTATCTTGAAATGGTATCCTGACTTTCCAAGCGCACCCTCCAAAATCCTCAACCCAGTCATCCTTGCAGATTCAAGGGCTTCCTGCCTGATCTGAATGCTTGACTTAGGGATAAGCGAAAGAACATAGTCATAAGGCTTCCCAGGCTCACCCATGTCAAACCTGATTATTTTTATGTTAGGGGTCATCCTCACAAAGGATTTTGCCTTGAATTTGGATATCCTGGTGTTAGGCCTCTCTATTGTACGGTAACTGACACCCTTCCTAAGCTTTGCCATAAGAACGGGAATGAATAAAGTATTTAAAAACTTAACTAAATCACCTTGCGCACTAAGTTGTTTTTACCAAGATGAAAAAAACAATGGCATTCGGGACTTTTGACGTTATCCATAAAGGGCACGAATACTACCTGAAGGAAGCCAAGAAGCACGGCGATTACCTTGTAGTTGTTGTTGCTGCTGATGAAACTGTCGAAGAAGTGAAGAAAAGGAAGCCCATGTACACCTCTCAGGAGCGCAAAAGACATTTGGAACAGCTGAAAATCGCTGACAAAATAGTGATTGGCAGCAGCAAAGGGGACAGGCTAAAGACCATACTTGAAGAGAAGCCTGATGCGATATGTCTCGGGTATGACCAGCAGTCATTCACAGAAGGGCTAAAGGAAAGGCTACTGGAGAAGGGATTAAATACGGAAATAATCAGGATAGGATCTCACCAGCCTGAAATCTACAAAAGCTCAATAATCAAAAAGAAAAATTCATAGTAACGGACAATAACATACGATACATATCGTATTTTAAAAATTTAATGCCCGTTCCTTAAGCTTAGAATAAGCAAAATCGGCAAGCTGCCTGAGGTTGATTACATCCTCCTCGTTGTACTCAACAAGCAAGTCCAGGTAATACCTGTCGCCTGTTGCCTTGTACAGCCGCCATAGCTCGGCAGCATCACCGCCATTCATCCCTGCGACAAACTCATTTTTCCTCTTAATGCCAACCTCCCTTTCGATCGCTTTCAGCCCGCCGGACAAACCTATCCGTCTGCACCCGAACCTAAGGTCGAAGTGCGGAACTCCAGGAACCCCGGTAAACCTCCTGATGAAAGGAATATCAAAGCTGCTGCCGTTAAAAGTCACGATCATCCTATACCTGGAAAGCTCCTCCCCGAGTCTTTTGAAGTCAAGATTAATTCCCCTAACCATAGTCTTCGTGTCAGAACCATCATATAGCCCCACAACAGTCACGGTATCGTTGACTGAAAGCCCTGATGTCTCGATGTCAATGAAAACAACATCATCGCGGAACCGCTCGTAAAGTCTCCAATGCTCAGAAACAGGGAATATGCCCGAAAAAAAGAAGGAATCATCCTCATTAAGATGCCTCTTGGCCCTAAGAATCTGCCGGTCATAAAAAGGCTTACACTTCCCTATCCCCTTTACACGTGAAGCCCCCAAAAAACAGTCCCAGTCATTCACATTTGACTGCCATATGGCCCTTTCCCGGGCCAAGCCAATCCTGTCAAGAAAGACGAAACTGTTACGAATCATGGAAAAACGATCAGGCCATCAAATAAAAGGTTTGTCCGCGCATGTCCAGTGTCCAGTGTGACTAAAAAAACAAAGAAACAAACCCCAATACAATGAAAAGCAATCCGGATATAAATTTCATAACGCCCTTGTCAACAAACCAGACAAACCTGGAAAAAACAAATATCGCAATAAGAGTGACAAATGCAAGCGCAAACTCAATGCCGAGAAAGACTAATAACGGATTAAACTGCGAAGCAAAAAGAATTGCTGCTACCTGGGTTTTGTCACCGAGCTCAAGAAGGAAAATCATCCCGACAACAGAAAAAAAGGCAGTTTTCCCAAATGATCCAGCACCATCATTATTACCCAGCAACGTGTAACATCCATATGCAATAAAAACAGCAGATGCAAACAATTTAATGATACCCATATCCACTACTTGCCCTGCCATGCTTCCAAACAACACAGCGAAGCCATCAACAATCAAGAAAGCGACCATAACTGCAAAAAAAAGTGAAATTCTGCTCCTGCACCTTGACGACAAGGAAAAAACAGCAAGCTGGGTCTTATCCCCGAACTCAGAAATCCCGACGGCCATTGCAGGAATTAAAAAATCGCTAATCATCGCACTTGAGTTTAAAATAAATCCTCCTGTTGTTTTTCCCCTTGTTCTCAAAATCATAAATCTCAAGCCTGCCCGCCTCTCCTGTACTGGAAAGATGAGTACCCCCGCATGCTTCCCGGCCAAAACCCTTGATCGTCACAAGCCTGACATTCTTTATTGACTCGGGAAGCCCCATAGCAAGCTTGGTAATATCAGGGATCTTCAAAGCATCCTCCCTGGAAAGAAAGCTGATCAGCACCGGGAAATCAGAGGCTATAGCCTCGTTAGCTTTTTTCTCAAATCCCTTAAGCAGGTCCCTGTCAAAATCCCCAAGGTTAAAATCAATCCTGGTCCCGTCAGAGCCAATCCGGTTTCCAGTAATCACTGCGCCAGTCTCATTGTGAATGATGCCTGCCAAAAGATGGGCGGCTGTATGATACCTCATATGCACGTACCTTCTCACCCAGTCAATCTGGCCGTGAACTCCGGAGCCGATTCTGATCCCCTCCCTGTCAACAACGTGCACAATCCTCCCCTTATCCTTTGAAACACAGCTGACAATGAAATCACCTGTTCCGCAGGTAAAGATTCCAGTGTCATCAGGCTGCCCTCCTGAATCAGGATAAAATGCGGTCCTGTCAAGTTCAACCTGCCTGCCATCAACACCCACAACGCTCGCATCAAATTCCTTGAGATAGCAGTCAGAGAGATACAGTTGCTCTGTCATACCCGAAAGCTCAAGCCAAGACTTTATATTTTTTTTCCATTATTAGTAAAGCGACAAAAACAATTTATAGGTTACTCATGCCTGACATCATATATAAATTATAAAGCTAATGTTAAATATCAAAAAAAACGCCTGAAAACCCATGATTGAATGGATGATCATGTTCCTCTTCGTTTCAGCTATCTCGGCAATTCTCGCGTTTGGAGGTATATCAGGGATAGCGACAGAAACCGCAAGGATACTCTTCGCGATATTCGCAACCCTGTTCCTGCTTTCCCTGATAAAAACATACGTGAAATGAAAGTCATATGGAAAGGCTCACTCTCATTCGGGCTGGTTAACATACCAGTCAGGCTTTACTCCGCAATAGAGCGCCAGAAAACCGGATTCAGGCTTCTACACCAGGAATGCGGAACCCCTCTTAAATACAGAAGATGGTGTACAAACTGCAACAAGGAGGCATCATGGCAAAAAACCACCAAAGGAATAGAGATCAGAAAGAACAAGTTCTTCATGATCAGCAAAGACCAGATCGAAAAGCTGAGACCAGAGAAAACAGAAACAATAGACATCATCGCCTTCATAGGCTCACACCAGATAAGCCAGCCTCACCTGGACAGCCACTATTACCTTGCTCCAGACAAAGCGACTGAAAAGGCATATTTCCTATTCCGTGAAGTTCTGAGATCCGCTGCAAAGGTTGCACTTGGCAGGTTCGTGATAAAGGACAAGGAGCATATATGCGCTATCAGCGCACATCGGAATGGAATGCTCCTGACAACACTGAATTACAGCCACGAGGTAAGGGACATAAACCAGATAAAAGAGCTTGAAAAAGACCCGAAACTCGAAAAGAAGGAGATGCAGCTTGCCCATGAACTCATGGAGAGACTATACGAAGACTCATTTGACATATCCTCATTCAGGGACACTTTTTCGGAAAAGCTAAGAGAAATAGTCCGCAGGATGGAAAAGGGGGAAAAGATAGAGGTGAAGAAAGAGGGGAAAAAGGAAAGGAAAACCCTTATAGAGGCACTAAGGGCAAGCATAAGGGAAAAATAGATGAAGCCCATGCTCTCAAAAACAGGCAGCGTAACAGACCTAAAAAAAGGAGGATTTCTCTACGAACCCAAGCTAGACGGAATTAGGGCGCTGTGCAAAGCAGATCAAAAAGGCATCACGATAACAAGCAGGAATGAAAAAGACATCACGGCAAGATTCCCCGAATTCAGGTTTAGGGCAAACATAAGCGCAAAAAGCTGCATCCTGGACGGGGAAATAGTATCCTATGATGAGAATGGAATACCCAGCTTCCAGATTCTGCAAGAAGGAGCAAAAGCCCACTATGCCGCATTCGACATACTTGAAAAAAACGGGAAAAACCTGACAGGATTGCCCTTGTCAGAAAGGAAGCTGATCCTAGAAAGCACTGTAAATGAAGGCGAAGGCATGCAAAAAGTTCCATACACGAAAAACGGGGAAAAACTATGGAAACTCGCAAAAAAAATGAAAGTGGAAGGCATAATGGCAAAAGGAAAGGAGAGCACGTATTACCCCGGGATACGAACAGATCGCTGGCTAAAAATAAAACTGCACAAGACAATAGACTGCATAGTAACAGGATATACCAGCAAAAAAAGGGAAATCAGCGCACTAGCCCTCGGACTCTATGAAAAAGGAAAGATGAAATTCATTGGAAAGGTGGGAACTGGATTCACCGAGGATTTCTTCAGGCAGCTACGCGGAATGCTAAAAAAAACAGGGGAAAAGGAAGGAATCACAACCGTTGAACCTGAGCTTGTATGCGAAGTGAAATACTCAGAATTCACGAAAGCAGGAAAATTAAGATCCCCTGTGTTTGTCCGGCTGAGGCCTGACAAAGCGCCGGAGGAATGCGAACGAGAATGTTTTTAAAATGAAACACCTAAGTTTTTAAAAAAAAGGACCAGTTTTAAAAATGGAAAAGCTAAACGTAGGAGGCCAGGTAGTAATTGAGGGCGTAATGATGAGAAGCCCAAACTACTACTCAGTCGCGGTAAGGAAGCCTGACAACACCATATCTGTGAAGAGGCAGAGGATAAAAACGAGGAGCCTTTCAAAGATGGTCTTCATAAGGGGGGTAACATCCCTCTACGAAACCCTCGTGATCGGTTTCGATGCGATAATGTATTCAGCAAACGAATCCACCGGAGAAAAAGAAAAATTAGGGAAAAACGAGACAATTGCAACGATCGCATTCTCAGTGGTATTCGCGCTCCTTCTTTTCGTAGCCATACCATTCTACCTTACCACCATAGTATCAAAGAACCACTCAATTATGTTCAACATAATAGACGGCATAATAAGAACAGTGATATTCATATCATATCTCCTGGTGATATCATGGATACCTGAAGTCAGGGTCATGTTCCAGTACCACGGGGCAGAACACATGTCGATACATGCATATGAGGCAGGCAAGAAACTGAAAGTGGAGGAAGCCAGGAAATTCCCCACAATGCATCCAAGATGCGGAACAAGCTTCCTGCTATTCGTGCTGCTTGTAAGCATACTCGTGTTCTCCATAATAACTAGCGAAAACTGGGTCATAAAGCTGGGCTCAAGGGTGCTGCTGCTCCCCGCAATAGCAGGAATATCATATGAATTGCTGAAGATCAGCGCAAGGCACAAAGAAAACCCGCTCCTAGGGGCAATCGTACTCCCAGGCCTCATGCTCCAGAAGCTAACAACCAAAGTCCCAAATGACAGCCAGCTGGAGGTCGCCCTTAAATCCCTAAAGGATGTTCTCGAAGCAGAATCTAGCAGCGAGAAGACTTCTCGACTTCCTCATCAGCAATCTCATCAATCCACTGCTGCATCTCCTTGATCTTCTCAATACTGCCCTGCTTATCGCAATAGGGGCACTTCGAAGGCATCTTTCCTGACCTCGGCGAATACTGATAATTGCAGTTGGTGCAATGAACCTTCATGGATTTCAATCTGTTGAAAATAGCTATATAAATTTTATTAAAAAAAGATGAAGTCTTAAAAAAATCACTTAACCTTCCTGCCGTGTGCACCTGAACTGGGCCTCATCTTCTCTGCACCAAAACCCTTGTTGAAAAGACCCCTGCTCTTCTTCCCTGCAGATGTAAGCCCTCTCAATGCCCTCCCCTTATTCTTGCCTGAAGCCACCCAGAACAAACCAGGGTCAGACCCGATAACCGGGTGATCACGATCAGCCATTATGACCTCAAACCAGTAATGCCTTCCGTCCTTGGCAAGGAAATATGAATTGATAACCTCCATGTTTGGGAACCTCTTGGAAGCCCTCTGTTCAGCAACATGCCTGTAATTCATTCCAAGAACCTTCCTCTGGCCAGAATGCTTAGAGCGCCTTCCTGCCTTGATATCAGGCCTCTGCCTCCCCCCCCTGATCAGCCTCTGCCTGACAACAATTATGCCGGGCTTTGCCCTATAACCCAGGGTCCGAGCCCTGTCAAGCTTCGTAGGCTTAGGAATCCTGATCGTTGAAGGCTCACTTCTCCACTCAACCATACGTTTATCTGCTAGACCCGTCATAATGTCTCGAGAAAAAGAGCCTCTTTATAAAAGTTATTGATTAAATTTATAAATCAGCAGCTTTTCCAAAATCCAACCCGCATCACTACTTCGGTAGGAGGGCTTGTCATGGAAAAGAAAAGCATTGCTGAAACCCTTGAAAAACTCAGGCAACTGAAAAAGCGAAACTTCTCACAAAGTTATGAACTCATTGTAAACATAAAAGATTTAGACCTGAAAAAAAACGAGAACCAGGTTGACTTCTTTGCACGACTGCCAAATGGAACAGGAAGACCTATAAAGGTATGCGCATTCGTTGACCAGATCATGCTTCCTGATGCAAAGGAAACATGCGAAGAGGTCATTCTTCAGGAAGACTTCCAGAAATTCGGAAAAGAAAAGAAGCTCGCAAAGAATCTGGCAAGGAAATATGACTTCTTCATAGCCCAGGCAAATATGATGGCACAAGTAGCCACCTTCTTCGGAAGGGCACTCGGGCCGAAAGGAAAAATGCCAAACCCGAAATCAGGCTGCATAGTCATGCCAAAGGCAAATCTCAAGACCCTTAGGGAAAACCTAGAAAAGACAATAAGGGTGTCTGCAAGGACCGCCCCCGTAATACAATGCATTGTAGGCACTGAAAACATGGATACAGAAAAAGTAGCTGAAAACGTCATCAACATGTATGAGCAGATAATACACCACCTTCCAAACGAGGAGGCGAACGTGAAGAATGCTTTTCTTAAGCTCACAATGAGCCCTCCATTAAAAATAAAGTGATCACCATGAACAAAGCAAAAGTTGCGAAATACAAGATCGAAAGGGTTGATGAGCTTGCAGGACTCATAAGACCGTACCCTTTTGTCGGGATAGTCAACATGGAAAACATCCCTGCCCCGCAGCTCCAAAGAATGAGATCACAACTCAAGGACAAGCTACTTATTTCAATGTCAAAAAAAAGGCTTATCAACCTGTCCATAGACGCGTCAGAAAAAGACAAGAAAGGGATATCAGAACTCAAGAAATTCATAACAGGCATGCCTGCGCTGCTCTTCACGAAGGAAAACCCTTTCAAACTCGCATCCATACTGAAGAAAAGCAAGACGTCAGCTCCTGCCAAGGCAGGCCAAGTATCACCGAGAGACATAGTGATCCCAGCCGGACCAACCCAATTCGCACCAGGCCCAATAATAAGCGAGCTTTCAGCAGTCGGCCTGAAAACAGGAGTGGAAGGTGGAAAGGTATCAATAAGGCAGGAACAAATCCTAGTCAGGGAAGGAGAAAAGATAAACCAAAAGGTCGCGGATGTAATGGCAAAACTCGCCATCCATCCCATGGAAATCGGCCTGGACCTAGTCGCCATTTATGAAAACGGAACAATCTACACAAAAGATGTACTGGCAGTGGACGAGCAGCAATACATAAACGACATCAAGCTCACCTTCAGCCAGGCAAGAAACCTTTCAGTTTACATCGCATTCCCGACTAAAGATTCAATCAATGCAATCATCGGAAAAGCCCACAATGATGCGAAAAGCCTTGCATTCGCAAAAGAGCTTGTCTCAGACCTTGTAGTCCACAAGCAGGCAGTTGATGCAGAAAGGCAGGCAGAAGCAATATACAAGCTCCTGCCAAAACAAGAATGATATTAACGGAGGGATAAAAGATGGAGTACGTGTATGCTGCAATGCTTTTGCATAAAGCAGGAAAAAAAATAGACGAGGAATCCCTGAACAAGGTGCTACAGGCCGCAGGAGCCAGTCCAAACCCGGCAAGGGTCAAGGCACTTGTCTCAGCCCTTGAAGGCGTGGACATTGAAGCCGCGATCAAGGAAGCAACCATAGTTCAAGCTGCTCCAGCCGCCCCGCCAGCTTCACCGCAACAGGGGAAGAAGGAAGAAAAGAAAGGCGCTGAAGAAGAGAAAAAGAGCGCTGAACAGGCAGCAGCGGGACTGGGAGCATTGTTCGGATAAATCGCGATTATGGCTGATTTGATTTCAGACCTAAGGAAATGCCGCAACGAAACAAGCCAGCTTAAAACAGAAATGAATAAGCTGGTCAGCGAAAAGGAAGAATTGTTCGAAAAGGCAAACCTTCTCAAGAAAGAGATAGCTTCTGCCATAGAGAAAATCCGGAAAAGCAGATCAGACCGCGATTCCCTCACAAGCTCAGTTAAGGCAAAGAAAATAGCGCTGAACCAGGAAACCGAAGCCCTGAAAGAACTGATTGAAAAGAGAAACTCCCTCATAAAAGGCAGCAAGCTAAAGCTAAAAAGCTCACCATCACAGCTCAAAACAGAGATTGAGCGGATGGAAAACCGCATAGAGACCGAAGCCATATCATTTGCCGAGGAACAAAAAGTCATGAAGCTGCTCAAACAAAAAAAAAGGCAGCTTGAGTCAATAAACACCCTAATAAACACAAACAACGAAATCAGCCTGACAAACGGCAAGATCAAGGAATCAAGGGACCTTACAAGGAGCCTCAAGGGAGAAATAATCAGGGAAGCAGAGGAAAGCCAGGCACACCATGAACAAATGATGGCTTCCATAAAAGCCCTTTCTGAACTTAAAGGAAAAAAAAGGGAATTCACTGAGAAGGGCACTGAAGCAAAGAAAATGTTCTCAGAAACCAGCAAGAGACTCAATGAAAAGCTGCTGGAGCTTTCAGATATCAAATCAAGGATGGACACCCAGGACAAGCACGAAAGGAAAGAGTCCCAGGAAAAAACCGAAAGGATGCTTGAAGCAAAGGAAGCAGAGCTCAAAGACAAGATAATGAAAGGGAAAAAGCTCACTACAAAAGACCTCCTGTTCTTCCAGGCGACCTAACCCAAAAGGCGCAACCTAAGCAACAAGCCAAAGACAACAAAAAACAGCCCAATAACCAGAAAACCCCATCCCCTGCCCATATCAAAATACTCCGAGACCAACAGCACAACCGCTATACTGACAAATATTATTCCCGAAAGCAGAGAGAAATAAGAAAACAATAACCTCAAAAACACACGTTCACCCTTGTGGAAAGCCTCATGAGCCATGAAATTAACCGTGCCAGCCAAAGCACGAAAGCCCTCCTTAAGCTCGTCCTTGAAAACAGAAAACAAGCCCACCTGACCCTTCTTAAATTTCCTCGCCATAAAACCCCTTAAACACACAGAATTTTATATTTATTACTCTATAAATTATGCATAAATTTAAAATAACACAAGGAAAGAGGCGATCATGCTTTGGCTAATATTCAGCTTCCTAACAGCAGCCTTTGAATCTGCAAAAGACATACTTTCCAAAAAAGAGCTGAAGGCCACAGACGAATATACGATAGCCTGGTCCTTAAGGGCATTCTCGCTCCCGATACTTGCAGCATTCCTCATTTTGACAGGTATGCCCGAAATAGGCGAAAGATTCTGGGCAGCCATCCTGATAGGAGGCGGCCTGAATATCCTGACGTCAATCCTCTACATCAAGGCATTAAAGGCATCGGACATATCCGCAACTGTCCCCATGCTCGCATTCACGCCCATATTCCTCCTAGTCACATCCCCTCTCATCCTAAACGAAGCTCCAACAATACTCGGAATGGCAGGAATCTTCCTCATAGTTTTAGGCTCATATTTCATCAATCTTAGCGAAAGGAGGAAAAGCTTCCTAGCCCCCATAAAAGCCCTTTTCACTGAAAAAGGGCCAAGACTCATGCTAATAGTTGCCTTAATCTGGAGCATAACCTCAAACATAGACAAAATAGGAGTCCAAAACTCATCGCCTGCATTCTGGGCATTAACTGTCAACTCAGTAATCGCAGGCTACCTAACCATCTACCTTGTTAAAACCAAAAAGATTGCTCAAACTGCAAAGGAATACAAAACCCTTCTGCCAATAGGGGCCTTGTCTTCATTCTCAATGCTCTTCCAGATGATCGCAATCAGCATGTCCCTTGTATCATATGTGATCTCAATAAAGAGAACCAGCATAATAATAAGCGTAATAGGCGGATATTTCATCTTCAAGGAAAGGATGATAAAAGAACGCATCGCTGCTGCAATAATCATGTCTGCAGGTGCAGTGATAATAGCCATGTCACAATAAAAAAATATAAATAAAAAGGAAAAACGGTAAACACCATGACTCCTGAACCTATTGACAGCCAAAACCTGCTGGAACTGATAGACAGCTTCCCAAAGCAGATTGAAGAAGCCATAAACCTGGCAGGAACAACCAGGATACCTGGCCAAATCGAAAACATAATAATAGCAGGAATGGGAGGCTCAGGACATCCAGGGGACATCCTTAAAGCATACGCAGACAACATAAACCTGAAAATACCCGTGTCCGTAATAAGGGATTACAATCTTCCGGAATTTTCCACAAGCAAAAGCCTCGTATTCGCGATATCATATTCGGGAAACACAGAGGAGACTATAAGCTGCCTGAAAAACGCCATGTCAAAGGGGACAAAAACAATCATAATAACCTCCGGAGGGAAGCTCAGGTCGATCGCAGAGGAGAACAGCATACCGCTCGTCCTACTCCCACAAGGAATACAGCCAAGGTTTGCAGTCGGATACATGTTTTTCCCCATGCTCAAGATCCTTTCAAACAGCGGCCTAATAAAAATAAACGAAACAGAGCTCACTATGAGCCTGAAAGGCTTAAAATCCGGACTTCAGAAGGCACAAGGAAAGGAGATCGCAACAAAGCTTTCAGGGAAAATACCCCTAATATACTCGTCATCAAAGCTAGGCATAGCCGCATACATCTGGAAGATACTGATAAATGAATGCGCGAAAACACATGCTTTCAGCAACATAATACCCGAAATGAACCACAACGAGATAAACGCCTTCAGGAACATGAATGCAAAATTCTACGGGATATTCCTACAGGATGAACAAGACAACAGCAGGATAAAGCTGAGAATCTCAATAACTATGGACGTAATGTCAAAATCAGAAGTGGAGAGCACCCAGATAATCCTCAAGGGCAGCTCATTCCTCGCAAAGATGTTCACTGCAATACACACAGGAATGTACGTTGCATATTATCTTTCCATAATATACAAAACAGACCCAAGCCCTGTCCCAGTCATAGAGGACCTGAAAACAAGACTAAAAAAGAACAGCCCAAGATGATAATCAATTCTGTAAAGCTGACGAACATACGCAGCTATTCCAATGCAACTATAAACTTCCCAAACGGATGCGTTCTGCTAAGCGGAGACATCGGAAGCGGGAAGTCAACAGTTCTCCTTGCGATAGAATTCGCACTTTTCGGGCTCACAAACGAGATAGATGGAAGCACTCTCCTGAGAAACGGGAAATCAACAGGCGAAGTGGAACTAAAACTGACCATAGACCAGAAGGAAACCATAATTAAAAGATGCCTGAAAAGGACAAGGGATTCAGTCAGGCAGGATTCGGGATATGTAATAGATAACGGGGTAAAAAACGAAGGCACACCAATCGAGATAAGAGCTAGGGTGCTGCAGATGCTAGGGTACCCAAAAGAGCTTCTAACAAAATCAAAATCACTCATATACAGGTACACGGTTTACACACCTCAAGAAGAAATGAAGATAATACTCCAGGAAGACAACCAGACAAGGATAGACACCCTAAGGAAAATATTCCAGATAGACAAATATAGGAGGATAAAGGAAAACGCCCAAACCCTGATCAAGACCATCAGGGAAAGAACAAGGGAACTGGATGCAAAGACAGAGGATATCCTAGAAAAGGAGCGCATGAAAAGCACGATGGAAAAGGAGCTGGAAGAGGCGCAAGCAAAATTATCGGCCGCAAAACCAGAGCTTGAGAAGATGGAAGCAAGGCTAATCGAAATAAAAGGGAAGATGGGAAACCTCGAAAAAGAAGGGAAAATGATTTCCGAATGCAGGAAAAACATCGAGCTTGCAAACTCAATGATCCACGAAAAGTCGATATCAATAAGGGAATCAAAAAACGAAATGATCAGGCTAACAAATGATGCTGCACACCTGAAGAGGGTGGAAGAGGAGGCGAAACATCACCTATCAAAACTGATCGGGATGCTGGCAACCGCCAAGGCCGAAAAAGAAAAAGCGATGCAGGAAATCTCCAACAAGGCCACGATAAAACAGGAAACGAGAATCCAGGAAGAGGAACTGGAAAAGATAAAGGCGGAGATACGTAGGCAGCAATTCATAATAGAACTCTCAAAAAAAATCACAGGGAATATACACGCGATCCAAACATGCCCAACCTGCATGCAGCCCGTAAGCCCGGATCACAAGGAACACATAACCAAAATCGAAGAAGATAAAGCAGAGGAAGCAAACAAAAAAATAACAGAGGCTTCAAAAGCAAAAGAAACGATTGAACAGAAGATAACTAAGCTAAGGGAAAAGCTTGAAGAAATACACGAAAAGGAAAAACATGCAGCCATCCTGACATCAGAAATCGAATCATGGGAACCAGAATACTTTCCAGCAGAAGCAATAACCTGCCCACTTGACATGGCAGAAATAAGGAAAATAAGCAGGATAATACGGGAAGGGAAACAGACAAAGGAAAGGATACTTGACAATGAAAGGCTATTGAACTCACTTGCTGACAGGATCAGAGCAACAGAAAAGGAAATAGCGCTTCTAGAAAAAACGATCGAGCTTGAAAACCAAAAAGCCAGATCACTTGAAGGCATCGAAACAAGAATAGCAATTACAAAAAAAGACCTTGACGAAGCATTAAGCCAAGAAAAAGCAGCCTTAATGCAAAAGGCCGCACTCGAAACCCACAAACGAAGCATTGAAAAATCCAGGGAACTCATAATGGCGGAGCTTGAGAAGAAAAAAGCCGCGAAAAAACAGTCCGAATCATTAAAAGCAAACATCCACTGGCTGGAGGACCACTTCATCGGACTCACAGAAACAATAGAAAAGCACACCATGCTTCGGATACACCAGGAATTCAGCACATTCTTCGCAGAATGGTTCCAGGTGCTGATGGAAGAGCCGTCAATGAGCATACGCCTGGACGAACAATTCACCCCCGTAATAGAGCAGAACGGGTATGAGCTTTCTTTCGAAAACATGTCAGGAGGCGAAAGAACAAGCTGCGCACTTGCATACAGGCTTGCCCTGAATAAGGTAATAAACGACCTCATAACAAACATAAGGACTAAAGAACTGATAATACTTGACGAGCCAACAGACGGATTCAGCAGCGAGCAGCTCGAAAGGGTAAGGGATGTTATAAACAGGCTAAAGATAAGCCAAATGATAATCGTAAGCCACGAAACAAAGATAGAAAGCTATGCAGACAAAGTAATAAGGATATCCAAGGAAGACGACTCAAGCAGCGCAAATTGGAAAGATTTATAATAATACCCGAAGAGAAACAGATCATGCAAACAATCTATAACAAGAGCTACACCAACTACATACAAGTGACAAGCAGATTCATGAACAACATGCTCCATGAAAGAATCCTCAATATCCTCCATCTCTCACCTTCCGATACCTTACTCGAAATAGGATGCAACCAGGGAGCCTTCCTGACGAAGGCAGGGGCAACATGCAAAAGAACTGCTGGCATTGACCTGAACTGCGAAGCTATAGAGAACTGCAGCCACTGCGAAGCATACTGCATGGATGCAACAAACCTACGGTTTGAAGAAGAAGAATTCAGCAAGATCGTATCAATGCACACGATAGAGCACATCCCGGACCTGCCAAAAGCATTCTCAGAGATGCACCGGGTCCTTAAAAGCGGAGGAAAAGCAATATTGGCATACCCATACGAACCCATAAGGGGAATATGGGCCCTCCCAACAGCCGTTTTCGTCCACAAGGACCTAAGCATGGCAAGGAAAATGCACATACACAAGCTTAACCCAAAGAAACTAAAGGAGCTCATCCGAGGAACAGGCCTTATCCTGAAAAAAAGCGAACTCGTCCTAACCCCCATGCCAACCTTCATCAGTGTACTTGAAAAAAAGTGAATATTTTAAAATAAAGACGATTTCTGAAAAAACAACACAAGGGGGCCGTAGTGTATCATAAACTGCTGTTTATGGACACTCCGACCTTCGGGGCCGTAGTGTAGCTTGGACCTCACCAAGAGGGAGCAAACTATCACTCTACCTTGGGGTGGTAGCAACCCCGGTTCAAATCCGGGCGGTCCCACCTTTTTTTGTATGTAGTGATAAGTTTGTAGTTTGTGGTAACTAGAATAACACTTGCTAATCTTTCTATTGACAGTAGAAATTAGTTTCTATTGACAGTATAAAGATTTAAATACATGTTAAGGAAACCGCATATCATGATAACAAAAGAAACCCTTAGAGAAGTAATAGTTTCGCAAAGAAAAACGTTGGATAGCCTCAATCTTGGCACACCAAGGGAAAAAGGTAAAGATATCAGGATAGAGGAATCCTTTGCCTTAATAATAACAGGAATAAGGAGATGCGGAAAGAGCACATTGCTTAATCAAATACTTAGAAAACAAGAAAAGGGCTATTACTTGAACCTTGAGGATCCCCGTTTAGAGGGCTTTGAATTAGCGGACTTTAATAAGATTGAAGAAATAATGAAAGAAATATACGGTGAGGGCGGAATATTTTTTTTTGATGAGATCCAAAATGCACCTAAATGGGAGAAATTCATAAGATATTTGATTGATAAAAAAGAAAGGGTGCTGCTAACTGGTTCGAATGCCGCGTTATTAAGCATCGAACTCGGCACAAAACTGACAGGGAGACATCTACAAATAGAAATGTTTCCTTTCTCATTCAGAGAATTTCTTTCAATAACTGAACAAAATCCATCCATAAATTCCTTTCAAGCCCACCTACATATGGGCGGTTTTCCCGAATATATCAAAAAAGGGGATCCAGAAATCCTTCATGAGTTGTTTTACGATATTGTTGCAAAGGATATTGCTGTGAGATTTGGAATTAAAAACATAAGCACTCTAAAAAAGATGCTTGTGTATTTAATTAGCAATGTAGGGAAAGAATTCTCCTATAATTCCATTAAAAAAACATTCTTTGTGAAATCAGTCCAGAGCGTAATTGACTACGTCTCCTATTTTGAAAATGCTTATCTTATATTTACAGTGCCACGCTTCAGCTATTCTTATAAACAGCAGCAAGTTAATCCGAAAAAAGTTTATTCTATAGACAATGGCTTTTCTCATAATAACTCCGCTACATTCTCCAAGGATATGGGGAAAATGCTGGAAAATCTTGTATTTTTGAATTTGAGGCGGACATTTAAAGAGATTTTTTATTTTAAGGAAACAAATGAATGTGATTTTGTAATTAAGCAAAGGGATAAAATAATCTCTGCAATCCAAGTATGTTTTGATTTTAATGAGGAAACCAAAGACAGGGAAATAAGTGGCTTGATGGATGCCCTTACAAAATTTAATTTGAAAGAAGGGATTATATTGACATATAAGCAAAAAGATCATTTCATAATTGATGGCAAAAAAATAATTGTCAAGCCTGTCTGGGAATGGTTGATGGAATAAATTCATCAGATACTTAATAAAAAGATGAAAGCAAGAAAGAAAAAGCAGATCTGAACCCCACCCCCCCAAGACCAACGCCCCAGAAACCAAACCGCAGCAAACTATAAACCACCCACGACAAACCACAAACTATCAGTGCAGATCCGGGCAGTCCCACTTTTTTGTATGTGGTTCGGGATTTGTGGTAGTGGTAACTACGAACTATAAACTACTAACTATTTTGTCGGGCGCTCTATTGTTTTATGAATGAAATATCCTATGATGATTGGGAAAAATTAAAGCTGAAAATTGGTGCAGTTGTAAAGGTTGAACGTATTCCGAAGACAGAAAATCTTTATAATCTTCAGGTGACATTGGAAATGGGAAAAAAGTCCAAATTGTGACGCGTCTTGTCACAGTGAAACTGAAATTTTATGAAAGAAAATTGTAGTTTTGACAAACCTCCAGCCGGCTAAAATTGGTGGAGAAATGTCCCATGGAATGCTCTTATGCGCTGAAAAGCAAGACGGAAGTGAATGCGTTCTTTTAACTGTCGAAAGAGACATTGATGCGGGAACTGATGTTACTTAATATTCAGATTTTAGCTTTGTGATATTCTTCAATTAAGAAAGACAGAGGTTATGTGATATTCGATATCAGGGCATTTCATCAAAAAATATATAAACAACCGTCTATTTTAATAGACATATGTCTAAGATAATCAGAATAGAATCGTTTTTGGAGTATTTTTTCCAAGAGCCAGCTAAATGGTTTCATGTCAGGGAAATGGCGAGGCGTTCCAAAGTCAATGCCACCACAGCTTCTAAATACTTGAATCAACTTAGCAGGGAAGGTTTTATTATTAAAAAGCTTGAAAGAGGCCATCTCTTGTTCAGGGCTGATACCGAAAGCAGCATCTACAAAGATGCCAAAGTTTTCCATAACATAAAAGCGATTAAGATATCTGGGCTGATCGAACACCTTGATAAGGAACTGCATTTTCCTAATGCAATTATACTGTTCGGCTCCTTTTCCAAAGGAGAAAATGATAAAAACAGCGATATTGATATTTTTGTTCTAAGCAATGTCAAAAAACAGGTTGACCTTGGGAAGTTCAACAAACTGCTCGGAGCAGAAATCCAGCTTTTTTTGAAGAACAAGGATGAATTTGAAAAGATGCAAGAGGAAAATAAAAACCTTGCCAATAGCATCTTAAACGGAATCATACTTAAAGGCTTCATAGAGGTTTTTTGAATGAACTTTTCCGATTTCATTGAGCAGGGGAAGGTCAGGAAAGGAAATCCGGACATTGCCAGAGTCAAGTCATTGGTTGAAACATCAAACAATCATCTGCTGTTTCTAAAAGACCAGAAAATTAACAGTATAAGCGCAGCAACAATCCTCGTTACTTATTATGAAGCTTTAAGGGAGGTTGTGGAAGCCATTTGCCTAAAGGAAGGGTACAAGGTTTACTCACATGAAGCATTCACGTACTTTTTAAAGGAGAAGGGAGAGAATATTATTGCAATGAAGTTTGACAACATGAGAAAGCTTAGGAATGCAGTAAACTATTACGGTGAAAATGTCAGCATTGACGAGGCAATGGCTGCCAAAAAAGATTCAGTAGAGCTAATAAGAGAGATAAAAGATAAGTTTCTCAAAGAGAAATCCAACTAGCTCAATAATACTGACCTCATAAACAAAATGGAAAGTGGGAAGAATGGAAAAGGCAGAAAGAAAGAAGGCAACAACTGACCGAACCGCAGTAAACTACAAACCACAAACTGTCAGGGCAGATACGGGCAGTCCCACTTTTCCATCATAAAGATTTAAAACAAGCGATTATTGTAAAACTCAAATGACCATCATAAAAATCAGGCAAGCCACAAAAAAAGACCGCGAGGAGTTATTGAAGCTGTATGAAGGCCTGTCAACAAAGCCTAAAAAATATCTGAATGCAAAGAACGACTCTTTCCTGAAAGTATTGGCCGAACCAAATGCATACATAGATCTCGCAACCATAAATAATGAGATTGCAGGCTTTATTGCCTATTCCATAAGGCATGTTGTCAGATACCCGAAGCCTATCCTTGAAATCGAGGAATTCTATGTAAAGCAAGTCCACAGGAGAAAGGGGATAGGAAGGAAACTTGTAGAGAATGTCCAGAAATTTGCAAACAAAAAAAAGGCCCAATACATATTTATATCCTCATCAAAGGAACGAAAAGCTGCTCATTTGCTGTACAAGGCAGCGGGATTTGAAGAGTATGGCTTTTGCTACAAGTTTTGATCAGATGTCCGGCAAACTATTAAGCTAGTCACTCTTGCTATAAGCATTAAATTCCAGTGTATCAGACTACATTAACCACCCTTATCAAGCAGCCTTTTCTTCTCATCCTTATCTCTTTTCTTAGCTTCAATCTCCTTCTGATAGTATTCGGTCAGGCCAATATCATCATTAGCCTTTGCCAACTCCAGCTTTTCCTCGTGAAGCAATATTTGCCTTTCAATGGACTCTATTCCTTTTTTTAACCTCTTTTTCCTGTTTGCCAAAAATATGCGCCTCCAATTTTTCCAATTCCCTCTTAAGCACAATCAATAGCTTTTCTCCATCAGCGATTTCCAACGAAAAGCCTTTTGCACGACCCTCATCCCTGATTGTTCTGTAAATTCTTTGGAATGCTTCAAACTGCCCAGGGCTTAATCCTTCTTGAATGAGCCATTCCTTAAATCTTTGGCCTGAAAAAACCTCACTGCCTAAAAGACATTTCATAATAAACAATCCCCTAAGCCTCAAGAATGATGAATAAATTACAGACATTGACTTGACATAATTCCCTTCTTCCTTATCCAACCCAAGCAGCTTGCTACTGCTTGTAAGATGTTCTCTCGTCTCAACTAAATAGCCCTTGAAATTCACTTCCTTTATTTTGATATTCTTCAGATCATCAAGTATACTCGCATTTATCAATGGTTGCATTTCCCTTACAATCTGAAAGTATTCAACAGGACGCTTTTCCATTGCTATTTTGAACTTATCAACTGGATAAGCAGATACGTCCATTTTCCCTTTTTTGCCCACCCTAATTTTCTTGTCTTTTGTCAATACCAATATATCTATATCAGATTCACTTTCCTGTTCATTTCGCGCATAAGACCCGTAAATACCTGCAAATACTATGTCTTTCAGATAAGGCTCTAGCAAATGCACTATTCGTTCGCTAAGCTTCGGCCTTTCGGGCAGTATAACGATAACCTCCTCGCCCAGCCAGCTTTTTGGAACCCATACCGCTCCGCCGTTTCCTGACTTCACTACTTTTTTAACAATCTGTTCTCTAACGTTCTGCATTTTCATGTATATACTTGGTATAGACATAAATATTTAAGCCTTTTGGTAAAATCCGGGCAATCCCGCTTTTTTTGTTTGTGGTTCAGGGTTTGTGGTTAGTGGTAACGAAACTACTGGTTCTATGTGGCATCAGATACCTAATTAAAAATGAAAACAAAAAAGAAGCGAATAGCTGAACTCGAAACCGAACCGCAACAAACTACAAACCACCCACGACAAACCACAAACTATCGAGGTTCTAATATAATATATATCAATATATATAAAATTTTATAAGTATATAGCCATTCGCCCATAACATGTCATCTGACCAAAATAACAATATTTCTACATTCAGGTCAGGTGCGCCTATGAGCTTCTGAGGCTCTTGGAAAAACTTTTCGGGGGCCTTAGAAGATGAAACCTGCTGCTACCAACACAAACCTGAACCACATTATCCTATTCGATCACTCGAAACTGGGCCCCGGATATGGGAAGATATCAATGGGGTTAAAACCATCAGGAAACCTTCATTTAGGAACCGCTGCGACTGTGTACATCGCATCACTTGCAGCCTCAAGGTCGGGGGCGAGGCTGGATATTCAGATTATGGACCTTGACTTTGACTACCAGAGGGGAAACTTCTTCCTGCCATACAGGTATTACGAAGACCCTGGAAAATGCCACGGCTCGATGAGGGAACATGTAAAGAGCGAATTAGAGCAAATGCTCGATGACGTATCTGCATTTTTAGGAGGGAAGCTTGAGGCTAAAGTAACATACTTTTCGGAGTCCTCCGTCACCCAGAGCTTTATTGATACAGTGATGTTGCTTTACAAAGAACAAAAGCTAAAGCCGCTTCTCCCGGGAAGTAGGCAAAGCCAGGATTCATTGTTTTCACCTGTATGCGAATGCAAAAGGTCAAATACCTGCCTGCCAAAAGTGGATGCAGAAAAGCAGACTGTATCTGGAATGTGCATGTTTGACGGCTGCAGCACCGTAAAATACACTGTTAGGGCAGGGGACGATGCAAAACTGAATTTCCATTACATGCTTGACCCTATACGGGATGCCATTTCAGATGCCAACGGACTAAAAGCAGATTTGCATGTATTCGGAGGTGACTATCTAATGTGTTATGGGCAAAGCCACGCTTCCAAAGTTGACAGGATAAGCAGAGTTGTTGAAACTACCGGGCACAGGATGAGTTACTTTGTAGGGCCAACAATAACTGTATATGGGGAAAAATTATCCAAATCTGAAGACAACGGAATGACAATCACCTCATTGCGCGGACTGTACCATGGGTACTGGATTGAAAGGCTCGACCATCTCTTAAGCAGCAATCTCGGAAGGCAAACAATAGATGTGAGAGGATGCGAATACATATAAGGCCCAATTGAAACCTATTCGTTGTGAAGCCTGGTGCTAAAGCTCGGTATGCAGACAAACCAGGCAATCACAAAAAAAAAGGATAAATAAATCCTTAGAAAATCCGGCCCATAATGTGCCTGTAGAATCCTTGTAAAACCTTTCTTTGACAAACAAGCCATCCCTAATAAAACAGGTCAAACGCACTTCAAAACGACTGCTGTCTCAGTCCTCTCTATCCCAGGAATGGTCCTGAGGTATTTGATTATGAAATCATTAAGCTGCCCAATGTTCTTTGTCCGCACCTTAACTATAAGGTCCCTGGATCCGGTTACGACATAGCTTTCCTCCACCAGCTCGCTCTTTTTGACCTTTGACGCCAGCCCCTCCTGGTCTATCACTTTTCCATCAGGCAGATGATACATCACCGAGATGAACACGAAAGAAATGATCGTTCCAGTGAGCTCCTCGTTAAGCAGAGTTGTATAGCCCCTTATTATGCCGCTCGACTCCAGCTTTTTTATCCTGTTGTGTACGGTAGCTATAGGTATTTTTGTCTTCTTCGATAGCTGTTGTGTCGATAGCTTGGCATTCTCTTTCAACGCCTTCATTATGGCATGGTCCTTATCGTCGAGGTTTTTCATTTTTCCCTTATTTTTTGAATATTTATTCAATTTTTTATTTAAATTTTTTCATTTTTTTCCGGTATTTTGAGATAAATATTTAATTGAGTTAAATTTTCATTTCTTAGTGATAAAATGCAAGATCTTTCAAGTATGATAGGAAGGGCGGCGATGGGCGCACTAAAGCCGTATGCAATTGTGATGCATCCTTCAGAAACAGTAACAGTCCAGGAAAAAAAAGAATTGTATCGAAAACATCCTTTTTATTCGGCGATGAATGTCCGGATAATGAAAGGGCTAATTCTAACCAACAGGCCCAATAAGTCCTTATCAAGCAACTTTCCGCACAAGCCGACAAAACTGGTTGCATGCTTTTTGGATGGAGAATGCAGGGCAGATCTTTATTATCTTAGAACAGCCTTTAGAGAGCGGTTCGGGCTTCGCCAAGAAATTGATGACTTGTGCACAGAAGGTGCAGGCTGCATTTCCCCATTCACAGTCGATTACTCTAAACTTGATAATGTTTTTTTCTCAAGCAGTCTGGACCAAAAAGCGCTTTACGACATGCCTTTAGCTAAGGATATATCTGTAGTATGCCTAGCTGGAAGGGTTGTAAATACGCTCCGTAACTACTACCCCGATATCGAATGGTTTACACTTTAATTGAGCATTGAAAATGGCAGCCAGCCTGGTCTATTATCTGGAACGATTCAAGGAAAGGGAAGGAAGGCCCCTAAAAATGGGGATATACTACAAAGGAGGCACTATATTCTGCGTGCCCGATCCAAAGGGCGAATTAACTCCAATAAAAAAGACAAAAACAATCGAGGAAATAGTAATGGAAGACATGTATTACGGAAAACTTGCGGATGCAGGCCTGATTGAATTGGATTTTATCAATGTAGGCCCCATGGACAGCAGCCAGATGGACTTCATCCACCGCGATACGATCGTCAATGCAATTTCAAAGCGCCACATGAAGGAAGACGGAGGAATTGTGCTTCATGGAACAGACAGCGGTGCAGACACATCATCCTATCTTGGCCTTGCAGCTCCATATTCCAATCCCATCAAATTATGGAACGCAAGAAAATACATGGAAAAAACACCGACGCGGGAAGAACTCGTCCAGTACAGGAACATTACCAATCCATACTTAACAGCATCATCCCAGTTCCCGATTCCTGACAAGCATAGGCCGATCAATCTTGGAAGCGATGGAGTCATGAATCTGGAGTTGGGCATTATTGCGGCAGCTTCAAGAGAGTTAGGCGGAGCGCATTATCTTACTAATTTTTTTATCGTAGAAAACGGATTCTGGTGCGAAAAACAGTCAGACAGCGAATTTTCACCCTATAAAAGAGATACCCTAACCGACCCCGAAGCAATGCTAACAGGATTCGGACTTGTCAAGCTTGACAAAGAAAGGCTGACCCCATCCGGAAATACGAATGATGCCCTATTTGTAACTGATGCCGGAAAATTCGAGAACCTGGTTTCCGTGGTTAACGAGGGAAGCCACCTAGCAACTGTAAAGGCAATGGAGGATGCTATAGAGAAAGGATACTCTGAAGTTTCTCAATACCTGCACCTGCCACGAATAATACTTTACGTCTCAAAGGGCGCAGGGAACGTAAGGCAGACAGACTATGGCTTGCTTGAATTCGCAAGGAAAAGAAGGGCATTTGTTGCGAGGGTACCGCTTCACGGGGGCAGGGTCCCTGTGAAAAACGAATTCGGGCAGCAACAACATTTTTATGCCGTTCCAGGAAAGGATATTCCGGCACTTAATCTTACTTCTGTAGTTGCGAAACAGAAGGCAGCAATAACCCTTGCCCTGGCAAACACTTGTCAGATCCCAACTAATCAATTCGAGGAATTCATTACTTTCATGATGAACGTCCCTTGGAACGGACGCGAGTTCCTTCCCATAAATTCATCAAGATAACAAAAACCGCGCGCAAAGAAAAGAAAAGTATATAAATAACAATATTGAATTCAAACAGTTGGTGAGATCTTGGGTTTTAAAAGAGGGGTTTTAATATCTGCATTACTACTGGTTCTAACTGCCAGCATTACATATGCATCATTCAGCGTTGAGCAAAAGCCTGTCAAGCACTCAATACAGTGGAGTGAGCAGGCAACCTACGAGATAATAATCAACAAGCGTGCAGTCAAAGCCCCTGTACCACTATTATGGAGGGGTGGACATAAAAGCCAAATCATCAGAGACTGTAACCCTGCTCATCAACCCAATACAATACATACCTTCAGGACAATACAAGGTTGAGATAGACATTGACTCCATAAACACAGGGGTCAGCACAAAAGAGTTCCTAATAGTTGAAATAAAGCCCTCAGAAAATACCCCTCAAAGGGAATACATGGCAAGCGTGGGAAAAACCGTTGAGATGCCCTCCAAGATAGATCCCAGGAACAATATCCCTGTAAGGATAAAACTCCAAAACAGGAATCCAAAAAATATTACAGAACTAAAAATAAGCGCCATAGGAAATTCTTTCCAGAAAGATATCATAACTAAGCTCGAACCACTTGCACAAAAAACAATAGAACTGAACATCAGCATCAATCCAGTTACAATACCGCAAAAGGATACCATAACCTGGACATTTGAGACCGAGAACAAGAACATAGATCCAGAAATCAGGCAAACCCTGGAAATCCTTGCATATTCTGACATAAGAAGCGATGATCAATCAGTAAAAAACGAGTTCCTAAAAACCACAGAAACAATAACCTTCTTCAACAATGGAAACACAAGGGACACCAAGCATTTCGAGCTTAAATCAAACTTCCTGACAAGAATGCTTGCCAAAACAGAGCCAAAGGCCACCATAATCAGCAGCGAAGGGGGAGAGTTCAGCTCATGGGATATTCCCATAGAGCCCCAAGCACAGGCAAGCATAACGATAACGAGGAGCTACAGGGTCCCATTCATCATTTTTATTGCAATAGTAATAGGAATCGTCCTTTACTACATACTAAGGAGCCCGATAAAACTAAGAAAGGAAGTTGCTGTCATAGGCTTCGAAGAAGGCGGAATATCCGATCTAAAGGTAATACTTCATGTAAAGAACAGGACATCAAGGAATTTTGACAAGGTTATAATCGCCGATAAAGTACCCTCCATTGCAAGAATAGTCAAGGCATCAGAAGTAGGCTCATTAACCCCCACCAAAACAGTACAAACCAAGGACGGGGTCATAATCAAGTGGGAATTTGAAGGGCTTGAAAAGCACGAGGAAAGAGTCTTCTCTTACACGATAAAGTCAAAGCTGTCTATCCTGGGCAAGATGCACATGCCTCCAGCAAGCGCAAAGTTCTATTACTCGAACAAGGAGAGGAAGACAAGGTCAAACATCGTTGCAGTAAATGCATAATTATTCAGCAACATTTATAAACGACTTTTTAGTTCTCAGCAATATCCCCGCGTAGCTCAACGGCAGAGCGCTCGGCTGTAGATTTGCTAAGCGGAAATAAGCCTTGCCGGCTGTTCATGAAGCATTAGCCAGCCGTTCCCGGGAGGTTGCCGGTTCAAATCCGGCCGCGGGGATCCATATCTTGACTCAACTTGCCATTTTCTTACCTGACATAAACCACAGCAGTTAAAGAAATATCAACATATCATTGGGGTTTTAGCTGCAAAGAAACTTGCAAAGCTCTAAGCAGAAGGGAAAAAAGGTTTTCATATTCACGGTACAGGGATCATAGAACAGGAGTCGGAGCAATTGTTTTCATAGAGTCAAAAAAAATATGCTTCGGTTTCATTTCCTTGTTAAAACTGAAAAAGGCTGGATGAATCCCCGGATAAATTTTCCATCAATAAATCCTGCCAAATCAGGTTACTAGGGGAAGCTGCCTGGAAAAGCAAAATGGATAATTTATCCAAGATAGCCAAGATAGTGAAAATATTTAAAGTCCTAATCATCGAATGTTATCATGCCTGATAATAAAGCATCAAGAAGCGGTGAATGGCTGAAACAAGCAGAGGCAGACCTTAGGAAAGCAAAAATACTCCTGGATAACAAGGAATATGATGGCTCGGTTTTCTACAGTCATCAGGCATGCGAAAAGGCTTTTAAAGCAATGTGGATTGTTATCAAAAGCGAAATTCCACCCGGCCATTCTCTAATCTTTTTCGCAAAGGGAATAAATTATCCCAATGATAAAATGTCCGGAGTCAGGGATCTTAATCCTGAATACCTGATAACAAGATACCCTGACATGGCCCAAGGAGTCCCTGCAGAGATTTACGATGAACAGATAGCGTCAAAGCATTATGATTCAGCCAAAGGTGCATTGGAATGGGTGAAAACAAAGTTAAAATAGACTCAAGGATTAGCGCTTTCCTAAAGAAAGTCCGTAAAGATTACAGTATTGAAAAAGCAATTTTTTTTGGAAGCAGAGCAAGGGGAGACTTCATGAAGAACAGCGACTTTGACATCATACTGGTATCACCTGACTTCAACGGGACATTCTTCTCCGCGCGAATAGCAGCACTTTACACATACTGGGATTTCTGGCCCCTGGAAATAGAGCCATTATGCTACACCCCGGAAGAGTTCAAGAAAAAGTCAAAGGAAATTGGCATAGTCCGGACAGCTGTGAAGGAAGGTGTTGTTATTTGACCGCAAAATTTCTCAAATCCTTTCCATGTCCATATACGCTAAAAGAGCATGCATTGTAGGAACATTTGCTTCATTATAAAAACCTCAAAAAAGCTCATTGTTGCAAAGCGGGAGATATATTTAAACATTTTTTTAAAATTTATAAAAAAAAGAATTACTCCACATCAACAAGCTTGATGATGTGCCAGCCAAACTGGGTCTTCACAGGTTTGGATAGATCTCCTTTAGCGAGCGAGAATGCCGCGGTTTCAAACTCCCGCACCATCTGGCCACGCCCAAACCATCCAAGATCCCCTCCTTTTTTTCCCGAGGGACATAATGACTTGGACCTGGCAGCCTCCTCAAAGCTCTTCCCGTTGCGAAGATCAAACAAAACAGAGTTTGCCTCCTGCTCCGATTTGACAAGGATATGCAATGCATGAACCTTTTGCATTTGGATCTGCGAATGCCCCTTAAATAAAAATTTAACTGTTCAGGAAAAAAGCCTGAACAACCCGAAGAACTTGCCTCGCCTCCGCCTCTCCAGCTTTCTCATCGCCTTATTGACATTCTTCACGCGACTGATTGCCCTGCTTACCTTCTTTTTCATGCAACCACCTCGTTTTCAGAAAAAATTAAAAAACAAGAATTTAATTATTCGGCTTATAAATTATAAAAAATATAAAAAAAAACAACCCGAAAGCTTTAAATATGGGCCCCGCATCCCAAATCTTATATGGCTCTGCAATCTTTCTAGGGATCAAAGACGGAAAGTTGCTAAAGCTATGTTCAAATTCATGCCCTGGTAGTGTAGTCCGGCCTATCATGCAGCCCTGTCAGCGAATAGGTAGGCAGAACGGCTGCGACCCGGGTTCAAAAAAGCCCATTCACGGGCTGCTGAAAGTCCCGGCCAGGGCGCTTATGCTCATGGGCCGGTAGCGCAGCCTGGAAACAATGCAAGCAAAAGCTGCCTGCAATAAAGGGGCAATAGCGCGTCTGCCTTTTAAGCAGACGGTCACGGGTTCGAAAATAGAAGCTGAAATTGTTTAGCTTCTTGGGCGAAACTCCCGTCCGGCCCATTATAAAGTGAGGGATTTCATGAATAAGAAGATAGACATAAAGAAGCACATATTCGTTCCAAAACACCAAAAGCTAAGCGAAAAAGAAAAAGAAGATCTGCTGCGGAAGTATAATATTACAACTTCGGAATTGCCAAAGATACTCAAAAGCGACCCGATGGCACTAAGCGCAGCGGCAAAGACAGGGGATGTTATAAAGATAATAAGAAACAGCCCCACTTCAGGAAAATCCGTGTTCTACAGGGTGGTTGTGAATGGTTAACTATGAAATGCTGATAAGAAAATACTTTGACGAGCAATCCTTCAACAAGTCGGACATTGAGTCCTTCAACAGCTTCATTGACCAGGAGCTTCCAAAAATAATCGCCGAGAACAGCGACATAGAGCCTACAATAATACCCCCTAACGTGGAGGAGTTCAAGATAAAGTTTGACAAAATAAGGGTTACAAAACCTGAGCTTACCGAAGCTGACGGAAGCAGGAGGAAGATATACCCGATAGAGGCACGGCTGAGAAAGATCACCTATTCTGCCCCAATATACATAACCGTAAGTGCATTCATCAATGGCGCCCAAAGGGAATCCTTTGAAACCCAGATAGGAAACCTGCCTATCATGCTCAAGTCCAAGCAATGCCATTTGCACAAGCTGACAAAGGAAGAGCTCGTGCAGCAGGGCGAGGACCCGGAAGACCCTGGAGGATATTTCATAATCAACGGCACTGAGAAAGTGCTTGTAAAGGTCGAGGACCTTGCCCCAAACAAATTCATAACAGATGTCGATGTAACCGGCCCAAGCAAGTACGTTGGCAAGATTTTCTCTGAATATGGATCGTACAAGATACCCCATTCGCTTGAAAGGCTGAGAGATGGGATTTTCTACATAACGTTTACAAGAGTGAAGCGGATACCCGTGATAGTCGCAATAAAAGCGCTCGGCCTCACAAAAGACGAGGATATCATGCGCTTCATTTCCGCAGACAGGGACTTTGACGAAATAGTAGTAAACCTCCTCGAAGCAGCTGAAATAAAGAATGAGGAGGATGCAATTGATTATATTGCCAAGAGGGCAGGCATAACACAATCCAAAGAAGTCCGTGTAGAGAGAATGAAGGAAATCCTGGACAAGTACCTTCTTCCGCACCTTGGAACATCTCCAAAGGACAGGATAGTGAAGGCATACAACCTTTGCAAGTGCCTAAAGAAACTGATAATGACCATTAAAGGAGAGATCGAGCTTGACGACAAAGACAACTACTCGAACAAAAGGCTGAAGCTGAGCGGAGACCTTCTTGCGGACCTCATAAGGGTCAACATGAAGGTACTCATCGGAGACCTCCTTTACAATTTCCAAAGGATAGTGAAAAGGGGAAAATTCCCGACAATAAAAGTCATAATCAGGGAAAAGCTGCTGACATCAAGAATATACAGTTCAATGGCAACAGGCTCCTGGAGCGGGGGCAGGAAAGGAATCAGCCAAAGAATCCAGAGGCTGAACTACCTTGAAACCATGTCCCATCTCCAAAGGGTGGTAAGCCCACTGTCAGCCACACAGGAGAATTTCGAAGCAAGGGAGCTACACTGCACACATCTAGGTAGGCTATGCCCCATAGAAACACCTGAAGGCACGAACATAGGCCTGAAGAAGAACTTGGCCCTCCTTGCAACCGTATCCCAGGACACATCAGAAGAGGATCTTATCAAAACACTCAGGGCCTATGGGCTAAAACCGGTGAGGTAAAAATGGCGGACGTATATTTAAGCGGAAAATACATCGGAACAACAGACAGTCCATCAGAATTCATTTCAAGGGTACGCGAAGAAAGAAGAAAAGGCATAATCCCTGATAATGTAAACATAAATCACAATCATGAATCAAACGAGGTCTTCATAGAAGCTGCAAGGGGAAGGCTAAGGAGGCCGCTTATCGTTGTCAAGGATGGAAAGCCAACCCTCACAGATCAACACATAAAGCAGCTTGAGAAGAAGGAGGCCAGATGGTCTGACCTTGTAAAGCAGGGAATAATCGAATACCTCGATGCATCCGAGGAAGATAACACACTCATTGCATTCTTCGAAAGCGAACTGACACCCAAGCACACGCACCTAGAAATCACGCCGCTCGCAATATTTGGCCTCGTGACAGCGCTGGTGCCATATGCAAACTTTAACTCGGCACAGAAAGTAAACACCGGGTCGAAAAACCAGAAACAGGCACTTGGCTTTTACGCATCCAACTACCACATAAGAATGGACATGGATGTCAACGTGCTGCATTACCCCCAGAAACCAGTTGTAAAATCTGTTATGCACGACATAAGCGAATATGACCAGCACCCCTCAGGACAGAATGTGGTGGTTGCGGTCATGAGCTACAAGGGGTACAACATGGAAGATGCCATAATAATAAACAAGGCGTCAATCGAGCGAGGACTTGGAAGAGGAACTTACTTCAGGCCAATGGTCGCTGAAGAACTCAGATACAGCGGGGGCCTCGTGGACGAGATATCCATACCCGACAAGGACGTAAAGGGCTACAAGAGCGAAAAAGATTACAGGTATCTTGAGGAAGACGGAATAATATACCCTGAAGCCAAGGTAAAAGAAGGCGATGTCGTGATAGGCAAAACATCACCTCCAAGATTCCTCAGCGGAATGGACCAATACAGGCTCGCAAGCGACACAAGAAGGGAAAGCTCACTGATAATGAAGCACGGCGAAGAGGGAATCGTTGACCTGATACTGATCACAGAAAACGGTGAAGGCAACAAGCTGGTGCAGGTAAAGATCAGAGACGAGAGAATACCTGAAATAGGCGACAAGCTTACTTCAAGGCATGGGCAAAAAGGAGTCATAGGCCTGATAGTGCCACATACAGACATGCCATTTACCATCTCAGGAATAGTGCCGGACCTGCTTTTCAGCCCACACGGAATCCCAAGCAGGATGACCATGGCACACCTTATCGAGCTCCTGGCAGGAAAGACAGGAGGGCTATCAGGAAGGTACATCAATGGAACAATCTTTGATTCAGAGCCAGAGGAAGCGCTTAGGAAAGAGCTTCTGGGCCTCGGCTTCAGGGACAATGGGCTGGAAACAATGTACAACGGTGAAACAGGAGAAAAATTCACGGTCAGGATATTTGTCGGCAACATGTACTACCTCAGACTTAAGCACATGGTTGCCAACAAGATACACTCAAGGGCAAGAGGCCCGATACAGCTGCTCACAAGACAGCCCACAGAAGGAAGAGCAAAGGAAGGCGGCCTGAGGCTTGGAGAGATGGAAAAGGACACTTTTGTCGCGCATGGCGCATCGCTGCTGCTGAAGGAAAGATTTGACTCAGACAGGACCGTAGTGCCGCTATGCGAAAACTGCGGCATCATCGCAATACATGACGAGTTCAAAAAAAAGAATTACTGCCCAATATGCGGGGAATCCGTGGAGATCAGCTTCATCGAGATAAGCTATGCATTCAAGCTAATGCTTGATGAGTTCAAAAGCATGGGTATATACCCGAAAATGCAGTTGAAGAGCAAATACTGATTAAATAAAACGGTGGCTGAACAAACCTGCCAATCGGGGGATATAAAAAATGGAAGAAGAGGAAAAGCTCGAAGTTATAGAAGAACAGGAACCTGCGGAAGCCGTGGCAGAAGAAGCAGAGCTTGAGGAAGTGAAGGCTCCAGAAGAAAAGAAAGAAACCATAGAGGCAGAAATACCTATCTACAAAAAGGTAAAGGACGTCCAGTTCGGTGTCCTAAGCCCAAAGATGATAAAGAAAATGGCCTCAGCCAAGATAGTGACCCCCGAATTGTACGACAAGGAAGGCTACCCTGTTGACGGCGGGCTGATGGACATAAGGCTTGGCGTTATAGACCCTGGCCTGAAGTGCAAAACATGCGGAAGCAAGCTAAAGGAATGCGTCGGGCATTTCGGATACATATCCCTCGCAAGGCCGATCATACACCTCAATTTCACTTCTGTCATCCTCACATTGCTAAGATGCTCATGCAGGGAATGCGGCAGAATCCTGATAGAACAAGAGAAGATAGATAAGTTCGGAGAGAAGCTGAGGCAGTTCGGAAAGGAAAAAGGCGAGGAGATAATGAGGAAAAAAGTGAAGGACATAATAGCCAGCACTACCGGAAAAACCGGCGGAAAATGCCCGCACTGCAAGGCAAAACAACACAAAATAGCAATGGACAAGCCAACAACATTCTTCGAAGATGAAAAAAGGATCTCGCCAATCGAGATAAGAACAAGGCTGGAGAAGATCACAGATGATGATGTTGAGCTGTTCGGAATAAATTCAAAATCAACACGACCCGAATGGATGGTCCTAACCGTGCTGCCCATACCGCCAGTCACCATGAGACCCTCGATCACACTGGAAACAGGGGAAAGAAGCGAGGATGACCTCACACACAAGCTTGGAGACATAGTAAGGATCAACCAGAGGCTTTTTGAAAACATAAACGCAGGGGCACCGGAGATAATAGTCGAGGACCTATGGGACCTCCTGCAATACCACATCACAACTTTCTTTGACAACGAAGTTGCACAGCTCCCGCCTGCCAGGCACAGGTCAGGCCAGCCACTAAAAACGCTCACCGAAAGAATCAAGAGCAAAGAAGGAAGGATAAGGCACAACCTGGTCGGAAAGAGGACAAACTTTTCAGCGAGAACTGTAATAAGCCCGGACCCAATGCTGATGATTAACGAGGTTGGGGTCCCTGAGATAATGGCCCTGAAACTTACAGTGCCTGAAAAGGTAACATCATGGAACCTGGAGCACATCAAAAAATTCGTTGAAAAAGGGCCGAAAAAATACCCGGGAGCGAACTACATAGTAAGGCCTGATGGAAAAAAGAAAAAACTCACAGAGGAAACAATAGAGCAGGCACTGGAAGAGCTGCAGCCAGGCTACTTAGTTGAAAGACACCTTATGGACGGCGACCTGGCAATCTTCAACAGGCAGCCATCACTGCACAGAATGAGCATGATGGCCCACAAGGTTAGGGTGCTGCCATACAAGACCCTAAGGCTCAACCCTGCCGTATGCTTTCCATACAATGCAGATTTTGACGGGGATGAAATGAACCTCCACATTCCACAAACCGAGGAGGCAATGGCAGAAGCAGAAATACTCATGCTGGTGCAAACGCAGCTGATAAGCCCAAGATACGGGCTCGCAGTAATAGGATGCATTCAGGACTCCATATCAGGCAACTACATCCTCACACAGAAAAAATTCCAGATCAAGCGCGAAGAAGCACTCGACATCCTTATGCAAGTAGGCATATCTGACATGTCAAAGCTGCCGAAAAAGGAACTTGTAACAGGAAAAGAGATATTCAGCATGATACTGCCCGAAGACTTCAACTATTCAGGCAGGTCAAAATCCACCGAAGAACCCGAACTTCTGATTGAGAACGGAAAACTGATATCAGGAGTAATGGACAAAAACAACCTGGGAGAGGGCTCAGGGCTTCTGCTAAGGAACATACACAAGAAATATGGCGAGAAATACGCAGTTGACTTCATAGGGAAGGTATTCAGGCTCGGCATCGCAGTCCTCATGAAAAGAGGCTTTACAACAACCGTATCCGACACAGACCTCCCTGAAAAAGTTGACGGGGACATAAAGCACCTTCTCGACGTATCAAGGCAGGAAGTCAACGACCTCATAAGATCCTACAAGGAAGGAACATTAGATTCGTTCCCAGGAAGAACACTCAGGGAAACTCTTGAGCTTAAAATAATGGAAGTGCTGAACCGGGCCAGGAATGAGGCAGGATTGATGGTATTAAAAAATGCCGACAGGAACAGCCACACAATGCTCATGGCCCTTTCAGGGGCAAGAGGAACAACAATCAACCTCGCGCAAATATCAGCCACAGTAGGCCAGCAGGCATTAAGGGGAAAAAGAATTGACAAAGGATACAGCCTAAGGACATTAAGCTGCTTTGAAAAGAACGACATGGGACCTGAAGCCCACGGCTTCATCAAAAACTGCTTCAAGAAAGGGCTTTCACCCTCAGAGTTCTTCTTTCAAGCAATGGTAGGAAGAGACTCATTAATGGATACTGCTCTAAGGACGCCGAAGTCAGGATACCTGTACAGAAGGCTTGCAAATGCAATGCAGGACCTGAAGATCGAATATGACTACACAGTAAGGGATGCGTCAAAGCGCATAGTCCAATTTGTCTACGGCGAAGACGGCATCGACGTGTCAAAATCAGAAGCAGGAAAGTTAAATGTCAAGAGGATAATCAAAGAGGTTTCAGGGGAATAAAAAATGGAAGACCTTCTAAAGAAATACGAGGAAAAGCTCCCGTCAGCCATAATAGACGAGATAAGGGAAAATATGCCAAAGAAAATATCAGAGGCCAAGGCAAGGGAGATACTTGAAAGAATCGAAAGTGAATATGAAAACATGAAAGCCGAGCCAGGAGAAAGCGTCGGAATCGTTTCAGCAGAATCAATAGGCGAGCCAGGAACCCAGATGACGCTCAACACATTCCACTTTGCAGGCGTGGCAGAGATGAACATCACAACCGGCCTGCCAAGGATAATAGAAATCCTCGATGGCAGGAAACAGATAACCACCCCGATGATGGAGATATACCTCAAAAAGCCCTACAGCCAGGGAAAGGACATAAAGAAGATCGCAATGTACATCAAGGAAACCAAGCTCTCGGACATAGCCTCCGAAATCACACTCAACATAGCCGAATCAAGGATAGAGGTATCAATAAACGAAGAAAAGGCAAAAGAGCTCGGGATAACAGAAGCAAAACTTATCCAGGCCCTGAAAATATCCAACAAAACACTCTCGGTTGACATAAAAAAAGGGACATACATATTCAAGGCAAAAAGCAAGGATGAGAACGCAAACCAGATATACAAGTCCAAGGACAAGATAAAGGAAAGCTACATAAGAGGGATAAGGGGAATAAAACAGATACTTCCAGTGAAAAAGGAAGGGGAATTCATGATAATAACAGCGGGAAGCAATTTGAAAAAAATCCTGAGCCTGCCATTTGTGGATGAAACAAGGACAACAACAAATGACATATTCGAGATAGAGGACGCGCTCGGGATAGAGGCATCAAGGCAGGCACTGATAAATGAGGTATACAAGGTCATTGACACACAGGGCCTAAACGTGGACATAAGGCACCTCATGCTCGTGGCGGACACCATGTGCTTCAACGGAAAGCTAAAAGGCATAACAAGGTATGGCGTAGTCAAGGAAAAGGCAAGCGTGCTTGCAAGAGCCTCATTCGAAACCCCAATCAAACACCTAATAAGCGCAAGCATCACAGGGGAGCTAGACCCGCTTAACTCCGTTGTAGAAAACGTAATGCTAAACCAGCCTGTTCCCGTGGGCACAGGATTGCCAAAACTTGTTACCGTAAAAGACGCGGGGAAGAAATAAACAAAAATGACAGATTCAATAACAGAAATAAAAAAAGGCATAAAAGAGAAAAAGGCAGTAATAGGGACAAAGAAGACACTAGAGGGGCTCAAGCTCGGCAAACTACAAAAGATATTTGTAACGTCCAATTGCCCGGAAAAAATCAAACAGGACATAGAACACTACACCCAAACCACAAAGTGCGAAGTTGAGTTCTTAAACATCCCGAATGATGAACTGGGCGTGGTCTGCAAGAAGCAATATGGAATATCCGTGCTGGGACTTAAATGACCAAACAGAAAATAAGCTATGATGCCCAGTTAATGAAGGTCATCTCCCTGTTCGAAACAGTCACAAAAACCAACCTAAAGGACTGCTTCCCTTCCGGAGAAACCCTGTATTTCGTTGTGGAACCTGAAAACATGGGAAAAGCCATAGGAAAACAGGGAAAGAACGCAAAGCTCATGGAGAGGCTGCTAAAAAAAAAAATCAGGATACTCGAATTCAGCCCCGATTTGGGAACATTTATAAAGAATCTGCTTCACCCAATAATTCCAAAACAGATAGATATTGTGGACGAAAAAATCACAATAACCGGGCAGGACATAAAAACTAAGGCAATCCTTATCGGGAGAAACTCGTCAAACCTGAACCATTACAAGGAAATAATCAACAGGTACTTCGAGGTAAAGGAAATAAAGGTAATATAAAATGTCAAAAAAGTCAAACGGCCTGAACTCAGGGAAGAAACTCAGCGAAAAAAGGGCAAGATTCAAATGGTCATCTGAAAAATACACCAAAAGAATCCTAGACCTGAAAAGAAAGTCAGACCCGCTGGAAGGAGCTTCCCAGGCAAAAGGGCTTGTTCTTGAAAAAGTCCAGATAGAGGCAAAGCAGCCAAACTCCGCAATGAGAAAAGCTGTAAGGGTGCAGCTCATAAAGAACGGCAGGCAGGTAACCGCGTTCGCTCCAGGAGACGGAGCAATAAAGATGATGGATGAGCATGATGAAGTCGTCATAGAATGCATAGGCGGAAACAAGGGAAGGGCAAAAGGAGACATACCCGGAGTAAGATGGCAGGTAATAAAAGTAAATGACCAGTCATTAAGAGCCCTGCTCTCAGGAAAGATTGAGAAGGCAAGAAAGTAGTTCTGCTAGCTTATTATACCCGGGAATTGTGGTTGTCAAGAATACGCAACAGGATTAAGCCTTCAGAAGGCGATAGCAATTTCTGAATTGGCCATTGATCCTTCAAGGAATGCAGAATTAGATCAAGCATTAAATTTTAATGCTCAACACCCTCTTTAGGGCAACATGTCAAAATGCTCATTCCAAAAACATCTTCTCCAATCTAATAACCAAAGGCTCCGCCTTGTCCATGCTTTCCCTATATTGAGGATACCTTTCCCTTAAGTCATCCAATCTCCTTTTCAACGAAACAACCCTATGACCCATCACTCTTTTGTCAGCATAGAAAAGAATCTTTTCCTCGATTTCTCTCGGAGCCTTCTTTTTGTCCAGTATATAATGCAAAGAATGCTTCCTGATGACCCTTGCAACCTCACCATACCCATGCTTAATGAGAATCCTGCTGCCAATCAGCTCATGCTTTCCACCCTTCACAATTGAATCCATCTTGCCTATGTCATGCAAAAGGCAGCTTGCCTCCAGAAGCTTAATGTTGACATCCTTCCTTTTCGCAGCAATCCCCAAAGCAAACCGGCAGACTGAAACAGAGTGCCTTATAACCTCTGAAGGCACGCCATGGTGCCAAAGCAGCTCGAAACACTGCCTCCTTGAAGGTATCATGAAACAATTCAAACACAGACAGTTAATAAACTTTATTTTCTTCCAATAACCAGGTGGTTTCTAGGGGTGATGGATGGAGGAACATATTCAAAAACATGACTCTCATACCCAGACTCATTAAGATATATTGCCTTGTCCAAAGAAAACAAAGCCTCAACAACCGGAAAGAACATCTTTTTTAATAAAGCATATCTTCTCCTGGCTGAATGAATGCTTTCTGCATCCAAGATCCGGCAATTTGAGGCTTTGAGCAACGCTTCATCAAGCTCAGAAACGCCATTTTCAACCTCTACCTCTAATCTCATTTTGATAGCATTTTCTGACCTCGAGTTCAGAAAACCATGCCCAAGTATAGCTATTTCGCCAAGCGAATGATCAACTTTAATTCCGCTTTCACTTATTGCCTGTTTACCATACTCGCTCATGAAATAATCTTCAGGAGGGATCCTGTTATAACAGCAGGGTGATGTCATCAAAAGGTCTGCCGAATGAATCCTCAAAATACGCTGGGATATCCCGCCACAACCGTGAAGGCTCACAACTGCATTTTTTCCCCCAATCATCAAATCTTCCAAAGGTTGAAAAGCATCCCTTTCAACAAACAAAGCGCCGATTCGCAATTTGTCGTTTTTCCTCCTTGCAGAAACTAAGTACCCTGCATTTATATCTATCCCAAACAAGGTCAAACCTGGAAAAACTGTTTTCAGATAAGCACCCAAATGTCCGACACCGCAGGCAACATCCAGCACGAGATCAATTCCTGCCCCATAGGACTCAAACAGCCTCGCATAGTTAACGACTTCCTGCCCTTTCTTTTCGCTAACCCCTCCAAAAAAAATCGCATTTTCCCGTCTTGAAGCCGGGGAATAACTGCTGGGAAATGAAAAAGAGTCTGACAGCTCATGGATTTTTTTAACCCTTTTAGGGGCATTCACAACAACCGCTTCCAATCCTCTGCTTTGTGCCGTAAGGTAAACATCTTCCGGCAGGGACAAAAAATAAGCAACAGTTTCACTTGAATAATTGCCAAGGTCAGGATAGAACTCTCTAAGGAAACTCAATACCTCTCCAAAACTGGCCTTATGATCCATTTCCCGGTACTTAAACAAGCCCATATATAAAGATTTCCAAAATGTTTACTTTTCAGTAGTAACATAATTAACTGGAAAATTATTTAAATCAACTAACTGAAAAAGAAGAAATGGTCCTCGAACTTCTCATCAAGCCCAAAAAAGCGGAAAGGACCCCCTGGGAGATGTTCTTTATAGGCCTAGCATACGCTTCGATTGCGATCTTGCTCAGCGTATGGATATTCAGCGAAAACATAAGCCTGGTGATGGTGTTCCTTGCCACATTATCATGCACTTATCTCGTACAGGGCACCATGAGGCTGGAGGAAAAAAAGGATGAGCGGATCAGGAAAGAAACCAAGCTCCTGAAGGAGCATACCAAAGCCCTTTCACTTTTCATGTTCCTTTTCCTTGGCTTTTCAGTGGCATTCTCACTATGGTACATATTCACCCCAGCTGAACTTAATCAAAAGATATTCGAATTACAGATATCAACGATAAACTCGATTAACTCAAATGTTAGCGGCAACTTCTCAAACAGCTCAAATGTCTTCAACAAGATACTGATCAACAACATCAAAGTCCTGTTCTTTAGCTTCCTCTTTGCCTTCTTCTACGGTGCTGGCGCAATATTCATATTGGCATGGAATGCGGCAGTTGTAGGAACAGCAATAGGAAGCTTTGCAAGATCCGGACTCGGCCTGATTGCACAAGACCTCGGGTTATCCTCAATAGGAAACTACCTTTCCATATACTCCCTAAGCCTGATGAGATACCTAACACACGGCTGGCTTGAGATACTTGCCTATTTCACAGCAGCGCTTGCAGGCGGGATAATCTCCATAGCGATCATAAGGCACGACGTCAGAAGCCCCGAATTCAGAACAGTGCTGTTCGACTCAATAAACCTGGCACTGATATCCATGATAATGCTGGTGGCGGCAGCCGCTGTTGAGGTCTACATCACCCCCATACTGTTTTAGACAAAATATTTTTATACTAACTCAATCAGGTTGAAAGTGATATGAAAAAGTCATTAGCCATTCTTTCTTTGCTGCTGATCCTAACTGCCTTTTCAGCAAATGCGTCAATAAGCATTGACTCTGTAAACAAGGAAAGGATAAACCTTGGAGACAAGATAGTCATATCCTACAACCTGAGCACTCAAAGCGACATGGAAAGCCTTTTCAGGCTGACTCTCAAATGCGACTCGCTTGAACTGCCATACTACACAATACCTGTCAGCCTCAAGCAAGGGCACAACAAGAGCATAATTGCACCTCCCCTAACTGCAAACATGCAAATGACAGGAAAATGCGCCATAAAAGCAGCACTGCAGTCAACAGAAGGGTTGTTCAATGAAGAAACGAACTCCGGCGAATTTGAGATAACCGACCAAATAGGGATCAAGATCCAAAGCAACTCCCAAAATTTCCTACCGGGTGAAAGGCTGGAAATAACAGGGGATATCGAACAAAGCTTCAACCCGGCAAAAAAAGCCATAATCACGATCGGAACGCAGTCACTGACAGTCGGAACAGGCTCAGACACCTTCAACTACAGCATAGAGCTTTCAAAAACAATGAAATCAGGGGAACATAAAGTCAGCGCAGCAATAAACGACTCCTATGGAAACAAGGGAGAGGCAGAACTTACAATAACAATCGCCCAGGTGGCAACAACCCTCCTGATAAGGACTGATGCAGAGCGAATAAACCCTGGCGAAGGAACAACGATAAGCGCAACAATTCTTGACCAGGCAAACGACACGATGGCAGGGAAAATAAACATAAAAATTTCAAGCCAGGAAAAAAAAGAAGTGCTTACGAAAGACCTGGATTCCGACCAGTCATTTTTCTACAAAGCTGACCAGCACATGCCCCCAGGCGTATACTCAATAAAGGCGGCCAGCGGCACACTAAAATCAGAGAAAAAAATAACAATCAACGCGGCAGAAACGATAGAAGCAACCTTTGACGGGAAAAGGATAATCAACATTAAGAACACCGGAAACATTGACTATGAGAAATACTACGAGGTAAAGCTAACAAGCAACGGGAAGGAAATAACCATATTAAAGAAACTCAACCTCAAGCCGGGAAACGAGATACAGATAGACCTGTTCAAGGAAGTCCCAGCGGGAACATACACGGTAAGCTTTGTAACAAACGGCAAGCAAAACGAATTCGGCAACATAAAAACAGCCGATGAAAGGCCTGCGCTCAAAAAAACCACAGACGGGATGAAAGGCGTCACTGGAATGCTTATAGGCACAGGGGAAGACAGGGGACTGATATTCAAGAGGCCACTCCTTGCAGTGTTCACAGTCATCGCAATAATGGGCCTGACAATAATACTATTCAGAGCGGAAAAAGAAAGAAGGAAAGAACTAGCATCCAGGAAAAACAGAAGCCAAAGCGATGAGGCTGAAGAAACTGAAGCAGAGAAGCCTGAACAAGCCAGAAGCCTAAGGGACGATCCCGACCACAAAAAATTCGTGGAGAACATGCTGAAAGAGAAGCAGTTCAAATGAATCCTGAAGAAAAAAGATGGATGGATGAAATGGCAAGGTAGCCAATACCAACAAGCTTTTATAACTTTATTTCTTCCTGAAATTATGATTGAATTCAAGGAAAATCCCAACACCGAGGAAGAACTTAACAGCATACTCAACCCGCTTGTGAAAAAATGGTTCTACACAAGGTTCAGTGCATTCAGCCTTCCCCAGCTTTTCGGGGTAATGGAGATACACAGCAGGAACAACGTTCTGGTAACGGCTCCAACAGGGGCAACAAAAACACTAACCGGATTCCTCTCTATTTTAAACGAGCTTGTTGACTCTGCACAAAAAGGCCTTCTTAGCAACAAGATATACTGCATATATATTTCACCTTTGAAAGCACTGAACCAGGATATAGCAGTAAACCTGCTCGATCCGCTAAATGAAATGGAAAAAATAGCGGGAAACAAGCTGGGAATCAGAATTGGCGTAAGGACAGGGGACACAACACCCTCAGAAAAGGCAAAGATGCTAAAAAACCCGCCACACATACTCATAACAACACCCGAAAGCCTGGCAATAGTGCTCAGCTCATCAAAATTCATCGACCATCTAAAGGGAGTTGAATGGTGCATCGTGGATGAAGTGCACGCACTTGCTGAAAACAAAAGAGGAACGCACCTCGCCATAAGCCTTGAAAGGCTGCAGGAACTCAGCAGCCAAATGTGCAGAATAGGCTTGAGCGCAACAATAGCACCAATAGATGACATCGCCAAATTCCTGGTGGGACTTGAAAACGGGAAAGAAAGGAGCTGCAAGATAATAGACGTCCAGTTCGTGAAAAAAATGGACCTTAAAGTAATCAGCCCTGTTCCCGACCTTATAGACTCTGAACACGAGAAAATGCACAGGGCCATGTACAACATGATAGATGAAATGATACAAGAAAACAGAACAACCCTGATATTCACGAACACAAGGTCTGCAACAGAAAGGGTAGTGCACCACCTGAAGGAAAAATACCCTAAAAAGTACCTGACTGAAGAACAGACAATAGGGGCACATCATGGCTCACTTTCCAAAGAGCTCAGACAAGGCCTTGAGAAGCAGCTTAGGGATGGAAAACTAAAGGCAGTTGTAAGCAGCACATCACTTGAACTCGGAATCGACATAGGATACATTGAGCTGGTGATACTGCTCGGAAGCCCAAAATCAGTCGCGAGAGCAATACAAAGAATAGGGAGAAGCGGCCACAAACTCACAGAAACATCAAAAGGAAGGATAATAGTCCTCGACCGGGATGACCTGGTGGAATGCGCAGTGCTGCTTAAGTCCTCAATCGAAAAGAAAATAGACCGCATACACATACCAGAAAACTGCCTTGATGTCCTTGCACAGCAGATATTCGGCATAGCAATAAGCGGCAAGATAAATGAAAGGGACCTCCTGCGCATGATCAAAAACTCGTACCCCTACAGGAACCTTGACTTCAAAAACTACAAGGATGTACTGGACTACCTAAGCGGAAAATACATATCACTTGAGGACAGAAACATATATGCAAAGATTTGGCACGACCCCGAAACAGGAATGATCGGAAGAAAAGGCAAAATGAGCAGGGTCATCTACATGACAAACATAGGAACAATACCTGACGAAAGCTATGTTACGGTAAAAATAGGCGACCACGCAATCGGAAAAATAGACGAAGGATTCCTTGAAAGGATGAAAAGAGGTGATATTTTCGTCCTTGGAGGGGAAAAATACCAGTTCCTCTACAGCAAGGGCATGGTAGCCTTCGTAAAGTCCAGCGTAGAAAGACAGCCAACCATACCCAGCTGGTTTTCCGAGATGCTCCCCCTGAGCTTCGATCTGGCAATGGAGATCGGAAAGTTCAGAAGGCTCATGGAAGAGAAATTCAACCACAACAAGTCCAAAGATGAAATATTGAAGTTCATTAATGAATACCTTCATGTAGATGACAATGCAGCAAACTCGATATATGAGTATTTCAGGGAACAATTCCTATACGCCGCAATCCCTCACGACAAGAAGATAGTAATAGAAACATACACAGAACAAGGAAGAAGCTATGCGATATTCCACACGCTCTACGGAAGAAGGGTCAACGACTGCCTTAGCCGGGCAGTGGCATTTGCCATAGGCAGGACCCAACACAAGGATGTGGAAATCGGGGTAACGGACAACGGATTCTTCTTAAGCTACCAAAAAGGCGTGAATGTGCTTGCAGCCTTCAGCCTGATAAAGTCCGACAAGCTGGAGCTAGTGCTGGGAAGCGCGATAGACAAGACAGAGGTGCTAAGAAGAAGGTTCAGGCACTGCGCAGGAAGGTCACTCATGATACTAAGGGAATATATGGGACACAGAAAAAGGGTAGGAAGGCAGCAAACATCCTCAATGATACTGCTGAACGCAGTAAAGAGAATATCAAACGATTTCCCCATACTGAAAGAGGCAAGAAGGGAGGTGCTGGAAGACCTGATGGACATAGAGAGCGCCAAGCAAGTCCTCAAATCAATGGAGGAAGGAAAGACAAAGATAAAGCACATCAGCACACCGCTACCATCACCATTCGCATTCGGAATAGCGCTGCAGGGATACACGGACGTGCTCAAGATAGAGGACCGCATGGAATTCCTGAAGCGAATGCACCAGGCAATCCTGGCAAAAATAAGCCAAAAAGGAAATTAAGGAAAAATCAGGCTTACAAATTCAATTATTAACTATGTGGTGGTTACAACCGCAAAGTTTATAAGTTAAGTTTATTATCGTATCACACGGATATGAGAATCAAAGATGCTTATGAAACTTTAGTACTGGTAGAAAAGTGTGAAAGAGACATATCACACGGATTGGCATATTTTCAAGATAGAGGGTTAGTTCATAGTGCGAGTGCCAATAATCATCACGAACTTGTGGATTTATTAGGGCAAAGGGGAGACATGTTTGAAGAATTGGAAAGACTTCATTGGCAAAATCTTCATCTTTCAAGCGATGTTAATAATAGGCGTCCTCTAACATACTTAGAAGGCAGTAAATGGAACGAGTATTTAGAATTATCAGCGAAAGCCAGATCTAGATGGCATCGTTTTAAGAGCAGTAAAAGGACATTAGATGAAGAAAGAAAACGATTTGAGGCATTATCATATGAAGTAGATACAGCTTCAGAAAGGGCTAAATCTGAACTTAAAAAAATTCAAGAACCATTCACTGCAATGCGAACTCATTACGAAGGCTTGACCAAGAGAATAAATGAAATCTTAGATGATTCTGAAGCATGGAGAGCATGGGCAATTCGTCGACCTTGGAAAGAACATGGAGAACATCTTGAATGGGTCTATCTAACTTCCAAACGTTGTTCAGAAAACGATTATCGTGGTTGTGTCCGCGGAGTATCAAAAAGCATGTTAGAAGCGCTCAAAACATATTTCCAGCTTAATGATGGAAATTATACAACCATATCCGGAAACGGCAGTCTTGTTGCAAAAGGAATTGAACAAGCAGGACTAAAAGCAGAAACAGAATTCGATTTTGATGCGGCTCTGGATCTAGTTGAAATGATAATGGTCAGACATCTTTACTCTGGAATTCAAAATCCTGACCCTATAAATTGGGATTCCATAAATGTTGAAAAATCGCTTTGTAGGATTAAAGAACTTAAATCAAAAGGAAGAAGCGTTAAAATAGATTTTTCCCCCGCTTATACAGAACAATTCTTCGCCGAAGATCCCTATTATTATGGACCGACTTCTGAGACGTACCATGAACAAACTTTTGCAATTGTTGAAAGACAATGAAGCCCGATTTTTCCCTTTTTGTCGCAAAATGCAACTAAGTCAGGATTATGTCGTGCATAGCACGATTTGGGCGGAGAAACAAGCAAGGTTTCGCCTACCAGTTGCGTTACCAAGTGACCGAGGGATAGCTGCAAGCGGTTTTTGCAAAGCAAAAAAATCTCAAAGAGCTTATTTGGCGCGTCCCCTGAATTTAGAATCCATGATCTTGTAAACAGTTATAATAACGGAACAACCAATGCGAATAGGTATTCTTCGAGTGGCATTAGTCCGATAACAATCCCCACATTACTCCCTGCGGGAAAAGCCCAATGACCTCTCCAAATAGCAAAAGTATCCCATATCACCCCAACAAAAAAGAACAAAAAGGTTATTTCCAATCTTTCCCTCCTATTATGATAAAGATGAATATGATGGGTCTTTTCAAGGAATAATGCCACACTAAACAGCAAAATCAAAATCATCAGGTATTCAAACCAAGAAAAAAGCCATTTTTGATAGCTTGAACTCAACAGCAAGGCTTGACATCCAAATAGGGTGAACCAAACATTTAAAAAGATACTAGCCTTAAAACCTGAAAATGCCCAAAAAGAAACAAAACCCGAAAAAGGCAAAAAAAACAACAACAAGGCAACCCAAGAAAGGCGGGAAAATGAAAAAAACAGACAATACAACAGGGATATACGAGGAAACCACGATAACATGCCCGGGATGCGGCCGAGTCACCAAGATGATAAAGGTAGCCGGGCTTGACACCGAAGGAATGATCTGCCAGAGATGCGCAAAAGGAGAGATAGAAATAGAGGAAATGGAATTCTAGAATGCTAAGAACCGTTATAAACCTATTGCACGGAAGAAGGCTGGCTAAAAGAGAGGAAGTTGATTACAACCAGGCTATTTTTACCTTTGTTGAGATTTTGCCCAGCTCAGAAATAGATCTCTGCTTCAGGTCAAAAGACTATCACAGGGTTACGGAAACAAGGGAACATTCAAAGGTTAAACCAACCGATGCATTGAGGCACTTAACAAAACATTATAAGCCATACCAGGACAGTTGCAGGATATTACACGAAGTCTACACCAATGGGAGAGGTAAAGAAAAGCATTATATCGACATCTCAGCAATGATTTACCCAGAACTTCTGCCAATAATGACCAGCACGCTCGAATACTCAGTTCTACAAAACCATTAATAACGATTTTAGATTACCCTGGAATAATGAGAATACTCCCTAAAATAAGAATAATAGACCTGGCACTGTACCTTGAAGAATCCGGAACACTCATAATAGGGGATGTACACCTGGGGTTTGAGGAATCAATGAACAAAATGGGCGTTCTTATACCCCGATTCCAGTTCAAAGACACACTATCGAGGCTTGAAAAGATATTCAATGATCTGGGAAAAGAGCCTGATGCAGTGGTAATCAACGGAGACCTAAAGCACGAGTTCGGGGAAATCTCGGACCAGGAGTGGAGAGAAATACTCAAATTCATCGACTTCCTGCTCATTCACAGCAAGAAAATAATCATAGTAAAGGGAAACCATGACGTAATACTCTATCCAGTAGCAAGGAAAAAAAACATCGAGATACATGAAACCCACTTCATCAACAACATATGCATCTCGCACGGACACACAATACCAAAAAACCTTGATTTTGAAAAATCGGAAATCATAATAATAGGAGACGAGCACCCGGCTGTCACGCTAAAGGAGGGTGGAAGGGCAGAGCTGTACAAATGCTTCCTGAAAGGCGAATGGAAAGGGAAAAAAATCATAGTGATGCCATCATTCAACCAGGTTACGGTCGGCAAGGATATCCTCAAGGAGCAGTTCCTAAGCCCGTTCATACAAAGAAATGCAGTATATGGGTATGAAATCTACATTGTGGGTTCTGACAGGGTTTATGACTTCGGCAAGGTAAAAAATCTAAGAAATGTATCGATAACATAAATAGTGTGCTGGGCTATGACATATGTCACTAGCCCTAAAAAAGTTGTGAAAAGCTAAAATAAACACTTGCAGGTGTTTTACCTGCCAGGCTGCTATGCGGC
>JACPBS010000022.1 GCA_016180195.1 Candidatus Woesearchaeota archaeon | reverse complement strand
TCTTCAGCCATGGGAGTTCATTGTCGTCAGGAAGGGCAGGGAACGGCTGTTTGCATGTACATATAGCCAGATGCATGTTCTTGATGCTTCCGCGACCATCATAGTCCTTGCCAACAAGAACCCTCTGGCCCATGCTGCGGATATACTTGACGACAGGCTGTCTAAAGGGTATTACGTTGATCCTTCAGCCAGGCTATTGACGATGGGCCGGATAAAAGCGATAGCTTCCAGCGCTGAGGCTTCGTTGGTTTGGGCTGTTAAGAGCGCTTCCCTTGCAGCAATGACCTTGATGTTTGCTGCTTACGACATGGGGCTTGCTGCGTGCCCGATTGAGAGTTTTGATAAGAATGCTGTAAAAAAGGAGTTCAAGATACCTGATGATTACGAGGCAATAATGCTCATTACCTTAGGCTACCAGTCAGCTGATCAAAAGCCCAGGCTTAAGCGTTATGGCTTTGATGAAATAGTTCATTTTGAGGAATTCTAAACTTGACAAAAGAAAAGATATCCCGGTTATGAGAAATTTGGCAAATGCCGAAGGCATTTATTTCATGTTCCATAACCACACGATTAAAAGGCCTTTATGCCGGGGGAATCAGTAAGCTTTTTCAGTTTACTATCCTCCTTAGCTCATCCTTAATGTCTCCCGCTTTCACTCTCCTCTGCTTGGTCGTATCCCTGTCCCTAATTGTTACTGTACTGTCTTCAATAGTCTGGAAATCGACAGTTATGCATGCTGGCACGCCTATCTCATCAGCCCTCGCGTACCTTCGCCCTATGGACCCTGAGGAATCCCAGTATATGTTGAGTTCCTTCTTTAGCGGCTCGTATATTTCCCTTGCTTTTTTTGTCAGTTCAGGCTTGTTTGACACAAGGGGGAATAGTGCTACCTTGTATGGCGCGAGTTTCGGGTGGAGCTTCAGTACGATGTTCCCGCGTTCCTTGTCATCATGGAAAGCCTCTGCAAGGAAGGCGAGGAACGCCCTTTCAACTCCTTGTGATGGCTCAACAACTACATGAGGAACTACCTTTGATTTGGTTTCCTCGTCGAAATAGCTCAGGTCCTTCCCTGAGTGTTTTATGTGCTGCTTTAGGTCAAAATCAGTCCTGTTTGCCATTCCTTGAAGCTCTTTCCAGCCGAATGGAAACTTATATTCCAGATCCCATGTGTCCAGGGCGTAGTGGCTTTTTTCCTCATCTAAGTGTTGTCTCATTCTAAGATGAGCGGGGTTCATTCCAAGTGACATAAACCATTTGTGTTCGTGTGAAAGCCAGTAGGCGTGCCAGGGCGTCTTTATTATCCTGTTTTCAAGCGCTTCCCTTATTGTCATTGCTTTCGGCTCTTTCTTTTTTTCCTGCATCTCAGCGCTGTATATTGAAAGCTCATAATCCATTACTTCATCTACATAAGGGCATTTTCCTGTTTGGTCGGGCCTTATGAAGTATTCTATTTCCATCTGCTCGAATTCCCTGCACCTGAAAAGAAAGTCCCTGGGGCTTATCTCGTTCCTGAAAGCCTTTCCTATCTGCGCTATCCCGAATGGCAGCCTTACCCTCGATGTATCTGTTACCTGTTTGAAGTCTGCGAAAATGACTTGGGCTGTTTCAGGCCTTAGGTAAGCGGTTGATCCTTCAGCTGGCCCGACATTGGTTTTGAACATGAGGTTAAATCCGGTTGATTCGTTGAAGGTTGATCCGCATTTGCCGCACTTGAGTTTGTGGTGCCTGATTATCTCATCTATCTGCTGTAGTGGCAGTCCTGCAGTATCGATTTTCAGCTTGTCTTCTATGAAGTGGTCTGCCCTTGTCTTGTTCTTGCATTTGCTGCATTCCAGTATGGCATCGGTGAAGCTGCTTACATGGCCTGATGCTTCCCATATTTTGGGGTTTGTTATTATTGTTCCATCGATCCCGACAATATCATCCCTCTGCTGCACGTGTGTTTTCCACCACTCTGCTTTTATGTTGTTTTTGAGCTCTACCCCGAGCGGGCCATAGTCAAAGAATCCTGACATTCCGCCATATATTTCAGAACTGGGGTATACAAATCCTTTTTTCTTGCAGAATACGGAAAGCTCTTCAATGTTTGGATTCATCTTCTTTGAGTCTTCTTATTTTATAGCGAAGTGCACTGATAATGGAACTTTCGATATGCACTTTGCTATTAGTAAATCGCATAATAATGTTCAAAATCAATGCGATTTACTATTATATAAAATCTTTGTGTTGTAGCGAAGTGCATTGATAATGGAACATGCTTGTTACAAATAAATTTCGCCTTGGGTTCAATGCCCCGCCCTTTAGGCCGAGGATAGCTCTGAGCGGCGGATTTTTGTTAACTAAAGCTCAACCTGAATATCAGGTCCCCAACTCAAACCAATGATGTTATGCGTGAATACCAGATCCTTCCCTATGGCCCTGAATTTCTTCGGAATTGTGGCCTTTTTCACCTCAGCCCTCAGGCTCAGACCCTTCTCCTTCTTAGACTTCCAAATCTGCCTGTTTAACTCAGCGAGGTCTTCTGATGAAAAGCCAATCCTGGCTTTTTTGCATGCAACCGGGAAATCCTCGAAATGAATATCCTTCCCGCGCAATTCCTTGAATATCCTGAACGTAATAAATGGAATGACAGGAGCCCAAAGCTTCAAAATAACATCCAGGCAGCAATGCAAAGCATAACACGCAGACCGCTGCTCTTCCTCAGTAAATTTCGCATCCCGATTATATGCCCTGTTCTTCACCAGCTCAATATAATGAGAAGCAAATGTTTCCCAAAGGAAATGCCTAATCCTTGCCGAAGGGTTGTGGAAATCATACGCATCATATCTTTTTCTGCTTTCGATGACTATCTCGTTCATCTCATTCAGAATCCATGCATCCAAATCCAAAATTTTTTCAGGCTTTTCCCATACCGGGAACATTGAAATGAACTTTGCCACGTTCCAAAGCTTGACTATGGTCTTCCCAGCCCCCTCTATGCGCTCAAAAGAGCACCTGAAATCACCCTTCTCCAGGTTCCCTTCCATTGCGCACCAAAGCCTAAAAGGCTCTGCTCCAAACCTGTCAAGAATTTCCTGAGGATTCACTACATTGCCCTTTGACTTCGACATCTTCTTCCCCTTTTCATCAACAACATGGAAATGGATCCATGACTCCCTGAAAATCGGCTTTCCAGTCAACAAGTAGCTTTTAAGCAGGGTATAATAAAGCCATGTCCTCACTATTTCCTTCCCCTGGGGCCTTAACGTGCAAGGGGAATGTTTCTCGAAAAAAGAATCATCCTTGGAATAGCGCAGAATGTAGAGAGGCGAGTTTGAGCTGTCAAACCAGGTGTCAAGAACCCTTTCCTCCCCCCTAAACGTTGTGGAACCACAGCCACATTCTGAAACAGGCGCTTTTTCCATCCACGGACGGTAGTACCTGCCCTTTGGAGGCACAAAAGACCTGCCGCACGAAGTACAATGCCATAAAGGAATTTCAGTTGCATAATACCTTCTTCTTGATATGGGCCAATCGATGCTGATGGAATTTATCCAATCAACCAATATCTGCCTGCTGCTCTCATCATAAAAATCGACCTTCTTCGCCAAAGAAAGCATTTTTTTCTTAAGCTTAACCTGACTAACATAATACTCAGGCATTGCGATAAACTCTATCTCATCCTTGCTCCGCTCACAAATAGGGACACTATGCTGAAACTCCTCCTGACGCTCAATAAAACCGCCTTCCCTGAGAATCGAGATCATTTGCTCCCTGGCTTTCCTGGTCGGAAGCCCCTTCAAAGGGCCTGCAATATCAAGCATAAGACCTTCAGGGCCCACTGCCATCACTGGCTTTATGTTCCTCTTCCTTAGAAACCTGATGGCATCCTGGTCGCCAGCGGACGCGCTCATGAAAACCAACCCAGTTCCGAATTCCGGGTTTGCCTCCTCATCCTCAACTATCTTCAGCTCTATGTTAAAAACGGGCACAACAGCGGTCTTACCATTGAGATGCTTATACCTTTGATCAGAGGGATTATAAATCACCATGGCTGCTGTACATAACAATTCAGGCCTTGTTGTTGCAATGACAACATCCTCCCCGGTATCCTTCAGCTTGAACCGTACATAGTTCAGAAATGCCTCAACCTCCTTTCTTTCAACCTCAGAATCAGCAAGGGTCGTCTTGCACCCAGGGCAATAGTTATTCAGACGCTCATCCTCATAAATAAGGCCTTTTTCCCAAAGATCGATAAATGTTGCCTGTGTGAGAGCCCTGTAGTCTTCGCTGTCCGTTTCGTAAATCTCACCAAGCCCTGTACCGATTTTCCACGAATTAAACCCTATTCCCAGCCTCTTAAATGAGCTTAAAGATACTGCCCCAGCCTCTTCCAACACCTTCCTGCACATTCCAATAAAAGACTCCCTGTCAACATCCTTAAGCTTGACGTTGAATCTTTTCTCAGCCGCCATCTCAATCGGGAGCCCGTTCTTGTCCAGGCCAAGCGGAAACAAGACATTAAAGCCAGACATCCTTTTGAAGCGCGCAAACATATCCATTATCGTATATGTGGTGGCATGGCCTATATGAATCGGGGTATTGATATATGGAGGAGGCGTATCGATTGAATAGAAAGGCCTTCCATCCATTTTTATGGCAAAGCGGTCAGAAGAAAGCCATTCATCCAATATCTCTTTCTCAGATTCCTTGCTCCACTGCTCCATAGATCGCTGCAATTAGAAAATCTTATTTAAATATTATGCGGAAAAGAGAATTTTTTTATAATTTCACAGCTCGCCTCAAAAAATGAACGATCTCTGGGCATCCAAATACAGGCCATCCTTAAGCACGGAAATAATCCAGCCAAACATAAAAAAAGTGAAAGATTTCATAAGCAATTTTGGCAAAGAGAAGGGAAAAAAATCGCTGCTCATCTACGGCCCAACAGGGTGCGGAAAGACAGCGAGCGTGCACGCACTTGCAAACGAGCTGGGGCAGGAAATTGTTGAACTCAACGCATCAGACCTGAGGAACAGCGGATCCATCTCCTCAGTCGCCGGGAACGCCTCGCTGCAGATGAGCCTTTTCAAAAAAGGGAAAATAATACTGATAGATGAATTGGATGGCATTGCAGGACAGGAGGACAGGGGAGGGATAAGCGAGCTGGCGTCAATGATCGAAAGAACCCGCTTCCCAGTTGTAATAACCGCAAACGACCCTTTTGACAAGAAATTCAGCCAGATAAGAAGCAAATCATTGCTTATTGAATACAGCCCCATACCCCACAAGGACATATGCATGGTTCTCGAAAAGGTATGCAAGGCCGAATCAATAATGCATGATGAACCTTCACTAAAAACACTGGCCATGCGATCAGGAGGGGACCTCAGGGGCGCAATAAATGACCTTGAAATGCTAAGCAGAGCAATAGGCGAGATATCAAAAAAGGACGTGGAAGAGCTGTCAGAAAGGGACAGGGAAAGCCCGATGGAAAAATCGTTGCTGATCATCTTCAAAACCACAGACTTGCGCCTTGCAATAACCGCCTTCGACAACTCGGGCGAAGACCTTGAGAGCTGCCTAATGTGGGTGGACGAAAACCTGCCTTCAGAATACAGGCATCCCGATGAAATACAGAATGCCTACAGAAACCTCTCTAAATCAGACGTTTTCCTGGGAAGGATAAGAAGGTCACAGTACTGGAGACTGCTCGTCTATGCAAACGCACACATCACAGCAGGGGTTGCAATCTCAAAAAATACGAGAAACAGCCAGCAGATAAAATGCATCAGACCAGGCAGGCCTCTGAAAATATATATCTCAAATGCAAGAATGCAAAAACTGAAGTCAATAGCCTGCAAGGTAGCCGGGAAATCAGCCTGCTCAACAAGGAAAGCAACCAGAAACTACATGCCTTACATCAAAATCATGTTCAGGAACAGGAGCCTTGCCGAAGGCATATCCAAGTTTCTTGAACTTGACGAAGAAGAAAAAAGAGCTCTTATCCACGCCTTCTCAGGCCGTGGCCCGTCATAACCTGCTGCTCCTTAATATCCGAGCATCCACATACCGGGCACTTAAGACTGTTGTAAAGGAAAGACTCGTTGCAGCCCATGCAAATCCGCTCAGTGAAAAACAAGGAATAAGAATATCCCGGCCTTTCCTTGACAGACTTTTCCTCCTCCTGGCGGCTGAAAAAACCCTGAATCAAATCCAGCATAAATCCTCCTTTGCAACCTTTCCACGCCACATATCAATCAGCATATCCAAAAGGTCTTCATCATCCATTTTACCACCAAAAAGAAGAGTAGGGTTTCAATTAATTATTAACTTCGTGAAACAATAGTGAAACGAAGCAAAAAAAATATAAAAAATCCATTTTTTTAACTGATATGCAAGCGATTATCAGGCAAGCACTAACAAGCGATCTAGAAGGCTGCTATTCAGTTGAAAAACAAAGCTATGGACCTGAAGGGGCAAGCAAGGAAAGAATAGCCAAAAGGATCAAAACATATCCAAAAGGATTTCTGGTAGCTGAATTGAACGGGAAAATAATCGGTATAGCGAACGGAACTTCAACAGACAAGGAAGACCTAAGCAATGAATCCCTGAAAGACATGGCTCATTTCGAGAAGGACGGCAAGAACATAATAATCTTCTCACTTGCTGTCTTGCCAGAACATAGGGGAAAAGGAATGGCAAAAACGCTATTGAACAGGTTCATAGAGATTTCCAAAGAAGACAAAAAATCAAAAATCCTCCTCATGTGCAAAGAAAACCATATTGCACTTTATGAAAAGTTCGGATTTGTTTTAATAGGCAAATCAAAATCAGACCATGGCGGAACAGAATGGCACGAGATGTATCTTGGCTTAAAGTAACAAAAATCCGCCGCTCAGAGCTATCTTCGCCCTAAAGGCACTAGGCTTTACGCTTGTCTTCAATTGCGGATCCCAATTTGAACAGAGTTCAAAGGGGCCCAATCACAAAGTGATTTGGGTTTTGGAATGTCAGAAATTGCTGTCGACGTAATCTGTGGCACTTTTAGTGCGCAGTAAGGACGAGCAATTTCTG
>JACPBS010000014.1:7207-39470 GCA_016180195.1 Candidatus Woesearchaeota archaeon | reverse complement strand
GGCCGCACCGTCTGGCAGCAAGCCAGACACTTCTACGCCAAATGCTTCACCCACAATATGTTAATGAGGTGCTCAAAATGAAACTTTGAACAATGCCTACTTGGGCGGCCTTATTATTTCTATGCTCTTTGATATGGAAGTTGTATATCCGTACCTTACCCGTATAAGCAGTGGGGATGAGAATGCGCTTTGAGGGATTCCGCTTGACTGTATATCCAGTTCGCACATGATGTTTCTGGCGTTGTTGATTAGTGTAAATTTCCTATCTATGAGGGGCTTGCAGGTGCCTGTGATGTCTATGCTTCCTATCCTTACCTCTTCAACGCTCACCACATTCTTTTCTTTTGATGATAGGCCTGTGGAGTATGGATTGCAGTTCTGGCTGTTCATGTCGTATACCATGCCTCCGCCCGAGTTTGAGAAATGTATCGTAAACCTTAGTTTTTCGCTTGAGGGGTTTAGCTCAACCTTCGTGACTGAGATGGGTGCTCCCTGGCCTCCTGAAAGGCCGACATTTTGCGTGGTGCATGCCTTTTGCTTTGTCTTTGATCCGAAAGGATCCGGGTCAATGCACACCATGGGTGCTGCGGTGGTCTCATAGGAGTAGCATGCAGTTGCCATTAGCGTGGTTTTGTATGTGTCTACGCCGTCAGCAAGCTTCACGTTACCCTGGAATTCCTTGATATCAATCTCCCCTTCAGGGTCATAAAGGTTTCGGCCTCCAAGCAGGTTGATGCCATCCGCTTCTTTGTCAAATGCGATTATGTTCCTGTCAAATCCTGTGAGGTAGATGTTTCCTCCGAATCCATTGCTGTTCTCAATGCTGGTTGTTCCCGCATTCTTGACCTGGACTGCAACATCAAGCTTTCCGTCACCTAGAAACCTGTCAGGGGGGGATCCTGGAATGAAGCTCATTACCAGGCCTTTTGTTCCGGTCCTGAAATTATCATTGCCTTTGTTTGTTTGCTGGCTACATCCCACAATCAAAAAAAAAACAAGCAGCAGCAAAAAAGCCTCTTTTTTCATTTTCCAAGCCTATTGAATGGGTTATTTAAATATTTGCCTAGTAGTCTAGGTCTTTGGTTACCATCACTTCTTTGGATATGGTTGACGTGTATCCGTATTCGATGGATACAACGAGCGGCGAGTTGTAGGTTGGGAGATTTGCGTCTATTTTTTCATCTTCCCTCATGCTGCATCTCATTATGTCGTCTCCTTCCCTTATTTTGAGCGGGTTGGGGAAGCATGCCAGTTCCTTGTCTGAAAGTCTGGCTCTGATCTTTACTATGTTCCATGCTTTCTTGAACATGTCCTGGTTCTTGTCTGCTATCAGCTCTGACGAGCAGACTGATGCCATGTCAAGGTCCGGGTTGACTATTTGCCCGTCACCAACATTCCTTATGGTGATTACAAATTGCGGCTTTACGTATGCTATGCCTTCGCTTCCTCCTTCGGGGAATAGCTTGGTTTCTATCTTTGTAACAGCCACCGGCCCTCCTTGGTTGCTCAGTGAGATATCTTTAGTCGTGCATATCTTCTGCTTCTTTTTCAGGTCCAGTATGTCGGTGTCTATGCATATCTCCTTTTTGACCTCTGTCAGGTACTTGTAGCACGTTGTGGCAAGGACAGTTGTCCTGTACTTGTCTGACTGGCCTTCCTTGAATTTCTTCGTGATGCCGTTGAATATGATTGCTTCTGATTCGCCCTGTGGATTGAAGAAGTTTTTTCCGTCTATCGTATAGGTCTTCGTGAAGCCGTTGTCAAGATCAAGGTAGTCGTCTTCTGCAGTTACCGTTATGTAGCCGTTCTCAACCTTTGTAGCTCCTTTGTTGGTGGCTTTGACCCCTAGCCTGAACGGATACCCGTTTCCGTCTTTTGACGGCGCCAGTAATTCATTTGGAGGTGCGTTGGATATGAATTCCAGCTTCACCCCTTCGCTTCCTGTATGTATTGCATCGTAGCTGAATGGGATCTCTCCTCCGCTTTTCCCTCCAGGTATCTTGCTGCACCCTGTGATCATCACAATTGCCGCAAAAACAAGCAATAGCCTCATTTTCATTCTGTTAGCGCTTTCCCCCTTCTTCTTACTTCTGAAACATAGTTCGGGTTCTTGTCGCATACGCATCCGTTATAGCTCTTTATCGCGTAGTCCCATCCAGTGTATTTGCCTCCGCAATGGCATCCGGGATAAGGATTTCTCTGGCCCTGGTCATATCCTGATCTCAGGAGCCTCATTGATGCCTCTATGTTGCATCTTATGTTTCTTGCATCTGTTCCTGAGCATGCATGCGCTCCCTTGCACATGTCCCCGCTTTTCGGGTCGTAGATTACTCCTTCATCGCTGAAGCATGTTGGGTGTGCGCAGCTGTTTATCTGCATCATCCCTATGGAGCCTGTCCTGCAGGAATCAAGATCGCCGCACTTCACCTTGCCATCACACCACCCTACAGGTGTGTATGTGTTGGCTGCATAATGTTGCAGCCCTCCCTCAACATCCGCTACGCCAAGCGCAACATCGCGGGGTATTTCATATTCGTCTGCAAACGCAATCACTGTGCTTTTTACATCTACCGGGTCGGGCTTGTCATTTTTTTGCTCTTCCTTGCACATCCTTCTTGCCCCGATATAGTTGGATTCATATTGCCTCATGCTTTCTTCTTTAACTTTTGTTGCAGCATGGATTATGCGTCCGTTTCCAGTGTAAATTGCTGCGTGGCCAGCTTCTTCGTTTTCGCATTCAGCCAGTTGTCCTGTTAAGTAGTCATATTTTCCGCAGAAGAAGACTATGTCTCCATTTTTTAGAGAGTCTAGGTTCGGTGTGGTTTTGGAATTAATTTCCCCATCAACAAGCTTTCCTGATGCTGCCTGCTCGTTTATGCTGTCTGTTAGGCCCATTTCGCTGTCCTTGTATACATGCGCATACCTGCTGAACGCCCAGCCAATATATCCTCCAGGGCTTGTTGGTTCGTCTGATTCAGGTTCTTTTTCCGCGCTCCATGACCCTGTTTCCGCTCCAGGCCTTCCAAGACCCCTCCTTGCCATGTCAGCCAGTTTGCTCCCGCAAGTCCCTTTTTCCACACTTGTCCTTTCCTCTGATTTTATCTCGAGAGGTATTGATTTTTCTACAGTATAGTCATACTTGGCCTCAGCCCTGAAGAACCTGACCGATACAGGGGTTTTTCCAAGGAGGCTTGATATAGATTCATCCTTGACATCGATATAGCATCTTAGGCTCTGATGGTTCTTTATGTTCGTGAAGGCTCTCGGGTTGACCAATCTTTCTGCTGCAACATCCAGCGAATAGACATTATAATTATCTTTTAGGCCTTCTGAGTTGAATATGTGGGAGCAGGAGCTTGTGTCAATCTCCATGCCTTGAGGAAGGCTTATTTTAAGTTCGGATATGCTTTCTATTTTTCCCTGCCAGTTGTTTCCTATGGTTATTCCAAGGGAGAATGGGTCTACCTCTCCTAGCTTAAGGGCTATTGGAAGTGCGCTTTTTACTTCCATCCCTATTGATACCGGGCCGTTGGTGTAAACAGCAACTGGCTTTGTTTCCTGTATTTTATAGAATTCGAGCGGGTCTTTCTCGATTGATCTTAAGCTTCTTATCTTGTCCTTGTCCATGAGGTATGTTTTCAGGTATGCCATGGTTTCGAAGCTGAATGTTGCGGCAGCTGTCATTGTGTGGGTTCCTGATTTCAGGCTGTTTGCAGCAAATTTGCAGTCGAAAGACTGTATTCCGTAGGTTTCTATTGTCAGCTTTGGGGGGATTACCATTCCATCTACTTCCTCCCTTCTCTTCCTGTCTGACCAGCAATTGGGACTTAGCTTTATCTCGGAGTTCAGTGTTTGGGCTTTGATGTCTGCAAGCACAACTACTTTCTGCCCTTCATAGTATTCTGGGTCTGCTGCCTCTAGCTTTTCGATGTATACCCCTACAGGCCTTTTGCTGTTTTCATCAACTCTTCCAGTGTAGTAGTCTCCTGTTGCTACTATTATCTGGCTTTGAAATGCCTTGTTTATTGCCTCTGGGATCTGGCTGAACGTTTTTGTTGTCTTGTCTATGCCGTTCTGTATGCCTTTCCATCCCATCTTGGGATCAACATTAGGAACATATTCGCTGAACCCTGTTGATTTCAGTATTGCCTGTACATTAGGCCATGCTATGATGAATATGAGGAATATTACTAATGAAATCCTTATGAGTTCTGCCAGTCCTTCATAGCTGGACGATATACCGAGCCACAGCGATAATGATAGTGCGGGTATGAACATGATGGGGCCTGCATATTCTGATATGCCTCCTGTCTTCGGGATGTACTGCCACGCGTACGGGGTGATGAATGAAAGGATAAAGAAGAATCCTGCCTGCTGTACATCAATCTTGATTGCGAGCCAGGCAAAGACAAAAAATACTATGTAGATGAACAGCCTCATTGCCAGGGGTATTTCGTAATTCGTAAGTATCTCGAAGAGCTGGTAAGTGATTATTAGAAGGAAGAATATGAATGGTGACTGCATTCGGGGTTTCAGAAAATCAAGGCCTTTGACAGCAACGCTGCCCGTGCCCCTGGCCCCGGAAGCAGCTCCGGCAGCGCTTATTTCAGCCCCTTTTTTTATGGCCGAAAGGCTTTTCGCAGCTACTGCACCCGAACCTTTGATGCCTGTCACTGCTCCAGCTGCACTTAATTCAGCGCCTTTCTTCATGGCTGAAAAAGCGTCTTTCCCGTAAGTTCCCAAGCGGGCTCTAGCCCTCTTTAAGACACCCTCTTCTTCATCATCAGCCATAAGAACCCTCTTTTTTGACTCTTTGTCGCTCTATAAATTATAAATCTTTCTAGCCTATTCCAGGCTTATTGTGACCTGTACAAGGTTGAGGGTTTTTTCAGGTATTATTTTTATGAAATTATTCCCCTCAACAATGAACTGGCTTATGTCCTTTGAGAAATTGGATGCTCTTTTTGCATCCATGAATGTCCTTCGGTTGTTTATGTTCAGCTCAGCTACTTTTTCTTGTTTGTCATCTACAAATTTCATCCTGAGTACTGCATCGAACTTGTCATTGGCTATCCACGAGTATTTTGTGGAGTTGACATCGAAAAAGTAAATGGGCTCGATCGGGTCGATCAGGTTTGTCTTTATCGAAAGCTGGTCTATTAGAAAGGTTCCTTTTGTTGCTGAAAACCTTATGCTGTTTGACCCCCTTATTATCACTGAAGGATCTAGGTCGAACCTTACAAAGCTGCCGCAGTCTGGAACGTTTGAGCTTATGATGTTTTCATTGATGTAAACGCTGAGTAAGCCTGCATCATTTACCTTGCAGTCAACAAAATAGCTGAATTTTGCAGTTTCGATGTTTCCTGCCTCTTCGCCGCTGACCACGAATGTTTGCCTGGAATCGAGGTTTTCAGTATTTTTTACTGTGCCCGTAACCTTAACATCGGACAATTCGTGATAGTTCTTCTTCCAGAACTGGAAGTCTATGGGCTCTGACATGAATTCTATCACGTTCTCATTCTGGAGCTTGTCAAGTCTGATTACAACTTGTGATGAGGGCTTGTTGTTGTACACCTCATCGTCATTCACCTTTATTATTAGCCTGCCTTCATGTTGTACTGCTGAGAAGCTTAGCTGCACATTTGAAGTGGCCACGGGGTTTACGGATAATGGCATGGTTTTTTTTCTTTCATTTCCTCTCTTCGATTCGACATATATGTTGGGTATTGATTTTATAACAGTATCCTCGCTCTTCTCGTAAAGGTTGAATGAGTTTATTTTATGCTCAAAATCCTCCTGTCTTGCCTTGATGAGGGTTCCTGGGAACTCGCGGAGCAGCACCCTCGAGTCTTCGCCAACACCCTTGATTACGCCTGGACTGGTTAAATTCTGGTCAAGAAGTACTGCCCTGTCCTCGGGTGGCAGAAACATGATGTAAAGCAGTATAAGGCCAACAATTGTGGCGATGAGGGCAGAGGCACCTCCTGCACTCTGGCCTTTGGTCTGATACATGGCGATGACCTCGCTACCTTTATATATAAATCTTTTTCTTTAATTACCATGAAGATACTAAAATCCAATCTGAAAAAGGGAGAAGTGACAGTCCAGGTTCAAACTCTGGACGATCTTTGGTACCTGAGCCAGGTAATTGAGCCTGGAGACTTGATTAAAGGAAGGACTTTTAGGAAGGTGCAGGTAAAAAGCAAGGATGAAAGGGCTTCTGAAGCTGCAAAAAGGCCGATTTGGGTTGCCCTTAGGGCTGAGAAGGTTGAGTTTCACAAGTACTCAAACATCCTCAGGGCCAGCGGGATGATAATAGAGGCTCCTGACGATGTTCCGAAAGCCCACCATACGTTTAACTTTGAGGAAGGCACCGCAGCCACTATAGTCAAGGATAAGTGGTTCAATTATCAGCTTGACAGGTTAAGGGAGGCGGCATCAAAAAAGAGCTTCCATACGATAATCTGCGTTTTCGACAGGGAGGAGGCAATAATTGCAGTCCTTCAGGAACAGGGGTATAAGGTGCTTGCGGAAATTAAAGGGCAGGTTGAAAAGAAGGCGCAGAAGACTGAGACAAAAAACTTCTACAGGGAAATAATAGGGCTGTTGAAGGAGCATGATAAGAAATACAAAGTGGAGCACATTATTTTGTCAAGCCCGTCATTCTGGAAAGAGGAGCTGCTGAAAGAGCTGGGTAACGATGATCTGAAATCGAAAATAGTTGTTGCTACCTGCAGCAGCGTGAAGGGCGGGATAAATGAGACATTGAAGCGTGCTGAGCTCAAGGAAGTGCTGAAACAGGAAAGGACTGCCAATGAGGAACGTCTTGTGGAGCAATTGTTTGTGGAGATATCAAAAGCAGGGCTTGCGGCTTATGGAAAAAAGGAGGTGGGGCAGGCAGCTGATGCCGGGGCTGTAAAGCTGCTTATCGTGACAGACAAATTGATTTTGAAGGCGCGGCAGGAGGACAGGTTTGCTGCAATAGAGAAAATAATGAAAGACACGGATAAGTCAAAAGGCGATGTGTATATCGTGAATTCGGAAAACGAGCCAGGCAAGAAGCTGGATGCATTGGGCGGCATCGGGGCTTTGTTGAGGTATAGGATTAGCTGGTAATGATTTTCTGATTTGTATCCCATCCAATTGAGGTTATAATCATCACATTTCCTTTCTATTGTCCAGATAAAATTTCTCAATAAAGGGGTATGACTTTACTAATATCCTTTAGGTTGTTCATTCAGCTTATAGCTGCACAAAACCGTATTTGATGTGTTTATACGCGGGAATTTCTGTAACTGTGCATGCAGAATGCCTTTTTCCGTTTCCCCTTTGCAGATCAAGCATCTTATTTCTCTCATAATTTTACCCTCAGTTTATCCCACTTCAATAGGCACGTTCTTCTCCATTACCTGCACCTTCGAATGCGCTACTGATTTCGTGAAAACTTCGGCGTCTGTTTTCGATCCTATGATGCTGCCGTAATGCATGGGGATCGCTATCTTTGGCTTTATCAGGTTGCATGCCTGGGCAGCCTCTCTTGCGTTCATGGTATACGTGCCTCCCACTGGGAGCATTGCGATATCCGCTTTTATTGATGCCATTTCCTGCACGAAATCAGTGTCGCCTGCATGGTATATTGCGCGGTTTTCCGTCCTGATTACAAAGCCAACCCATCCATCTGCCTTCTTATGGAAATGCTTGGTCACGTTATATGCTGGAACTCCGGTTATTGAGCAGTTGTAAACTGCAATTGTATATCCCGGCAATATTGTTTTGAATTCCTTGTGATGTATCTTGTGCGTGTTTATCGCGGCTCTGCATTCTTCAGGGCCTATTATTACGGTTTCCATTTTCGAGATCTGCCTTATGTCTTCGATGCTGAAGTGGTCATAGTGCGGATGCGTGACAAGTATTATGTCTGCCTTATCGCTTGTTTCAGCCTTGTAAGGGTCTACAAAGATCACCTTTTCGGATGAGATTTTGAATCCTGCATGCCCAAGCCATTCAATCTCCATGCATTATCACCTCGCATTCTCTGAGTACGTCGAAAAGAAGCTTTTCATTAAACGCCGGTGCCATTACTTGGAGTCCGACAGGGATTCCTTCAATCCGTCCTATGTTTATTACCCCTGCGCATATTCCGGACAGGTTTGCGGGTATGGTGAATGCATCATAAGCGTACATTGTTCTTGGATCGGTGATTTTTGTCCCGATTTTGTGCGGGAGGATGGGGGTTGTTGGGAGCATGATTATGTCTGTGTTTCTGAATGCATTTTCAAAGTCCTTGCTAATGAGCTGTTTTGCCGCGAGAGCTTTCCTGTAGTATGCGCCATGGTATTCTGATTTAGATATTTCCATGCCTCCCAGGATTCGCCGCAATACCTCTTCTCCGCAGCTTTCCTCTATTTTCCGGCCATATTTCCTGCCATCGAATTTCCTGGTTCCTGAAAAAAACTCAGTGTAGACTATGGGATAATATGCCTGAACTGAAAGATCAACATATTTGAGCTCGATTTCCTTTAGTTCAGATCCTGTTTTTCTTGAGAAGCTCTGTGCAAATGCCGATATCTTGTCATGTATCCTTTTGTCCGTGCACATCCTCTCGAAGTCGCTGCTCATCCCGATGCGCAGTCCGCGGGGTTTTTTAAAGTCAGAATAGCTTTCAACTTCATTTTCTGTTGTTGCGGGGTCGTTTCCTGTTTTCCCGGATATGGCCTCGAGGAGAAGTGCCGAGCCATGAACGTCCCGTGACAGCGGCCCTATCTGGTCCAGTGACATTGACAGGTCTATTAACCCGAATCTTGATACCCTGCCGTAGCTGGGCTTTATGCCTACAATTCCGCAGTGGGAGGCCGGATTTCTTATTGAGCCTCCCGTATCAGATCCAAGAGCAATGTCGCACATTCCTGCCGCAACCGAGGCCGCGCTTCCTGAGCTGCTTCCGCCAGGTATCATTCCGGGTGCTGCGGGATTATTGGTCGCGCCGAATGCAGAGCTTTCACCTGAGCTTCCGCAGGCGAATTCATCGCAGTTGGCTATTCCGATTACCACCCCGTCATTCTCCCTGATCATGCGAACTGCATCTGCATCGTACGTAGAAATGTAATTCGCCAGGGTTTTTGACGCGCATGATGCAGGCAAGCCCCTCACGTTGATATTTGCCTTGACTGCAATTGCCAAGCCAGCCAGTTTCCCGGCATTGCCTTCCCTTATTTTGAGGTCAACCTCCTTGGCATCCTCAACTGCCTTTTCATTCACGTGGAGGAAAGAATTGATATTCCTGTCAAGTTCTCTTATGCGCTCCTGCAGGATGTGTATGTTTTCGGAAGCGGAAATTTTGCCATCCAGTAGATGATCGCGCTTTTCTCTTACCATTTTTTCTTCTCTGCGATTATGAAGTCATTATTCTTCTTCGGGGCATTCTTCAAGATGCTCTTCCTGAATTCGGGGAAATCCTGTTCTTTTGGGTCGGGCCTGGTTTGTTCCTTTCTTTCAAGTCCATATTCCATGCTGATTTCGCCGAGCCTATCAAGCGCATTCATGAAGTCATCCATTATTTGTTTTGCCTGCTTCCTCACTGAATCGGTACCGGTCATTTTTCCCTCATTCGGATATCTAGTGCGAGGTCTTCTAGCTTTTTAAGGTCGTACTTGATGCCGTCAAATTTCCTTCTAAGGTCGCTGTTCCTGAAGTCGAATTTAAGCATCTCCCCATATACTTCATCAAGGAACTCCCTGATTGTCAGGGGCAGTTTATAGTCCCCCTTTATTGCAGAATTTATGGCCAGCCTTACCAGCTCTCCTGACAGGTCACATATTCCAAGCAGATAGTGCTCTGCAGGAACATCGAGGTCTTTTTGCGATGGGATGGAGCATTTCTTTGCAAATCCGAGGAAGCACGCGGCCTCAACAAATTCCTGGATTGCTGTCCTGAAGTGCCCCTCGTCATGGGTTTTGCATTCCATCAGTTTTTTTATTTTGGATGAGATTTCAGGCATCGATTTTTCCGCAACTGGCAGATCATTCCTGTGCACGGAATAAATGATGGTTTTCGAAAGCTTGATTATTTCCCTGGACAGGCGGATTGATTCCTCCCTCTTAATCTCGATTTCATCCATTTGTCGCCTAAGACCATCGAAATCTTTTTTGTTTAGCATCGTTGGAAAAAGAAGCCTTTGTTGTTTATAAAATTATTTAAAGTACTGATGAAAGAGTTGCTTCATGTACGAGATAGTGGTGGGCAGGAACGAGACTGACAAAAGAAAGTTCGGTGACAAGGGAACATTCCTTCTTGGAAAGCATTATGTGAAGATGGGGCAGGCCACATCCCTTTCCAACAATATTTACATGGATGCTGTCAGGCCTCACGTGGTGTTCGTGGTGGGCAAGAGGGGATCTGGAAAAAGCTATTCGGCTTCGGCAATTGCAGAGGGAATGATGTGCCTCGACCCGGACATAAGGGAAAACCTGAGCATCGTCCTTCTTGATACGATGGGTATTTTCTGGACAATGAAGTTTGAGAACAGAGAGGATGCAGAGCTTTTGAAGAAATGGAACATAGCTTATTCTAAGCTGAACATCCAGGTTTACACTCCCGCAGGCCATTATGAGCAGTTCAGGGAGAAGGGCATTAGTGATTTCCCGTTCTCGATCAAGACATCTGAGCTGGAGGTTAATGACTGGCTTATGACCTTCGGTTTGGGTGTGAATGATCCTGTTTCAATCGCAATATCAAGGGCTTTGGATAAGCTTGCAGGCACAGAATATGCAATCAGTGATATTGTTGGAGAGATAAAAAAAAATCAAAACACGGACCAACACGTTAAGGATGCTGCTGAAAATCTTTTCATGAATGCAAATAATTGGGGTCTCTTCGATGATAAGGGAACTAAGTTCTCAGATCTGGTTTTGGGCGGACAAGTTACCGTTCTTGATGTCAGCTGCTATTCTGCCCTTTCGGGTGCAGACAGCATACGTGCGCTGGTCATAGGGCTGGTTTCCAAAAAGCTTTTCGAGGAAAGGATGTCGGTGAGGCGGATGGAGGAGTACAGGAAGATTAAGGCCGCCATGACCATCGAGGAGGAGAAGGTGGATAAGCTGAAAGTCCCCTTGATCTGGATAATGGTGGATGAGGCGCACGAGTTTCTCCCGCTTAAGGGAAGGACTTCAGCCACTGAGCCCCTTCTCACGCTTCTCCGGGAAGGTAGGCAGCCCGGGATAAGCCTCATTCTTGCAACCCAGCAGCCAGGCCAGATCCATACAGATGTCATGACACAGTCAGATATAATAATCGCTCACAGGCTTACGTCAAAGATAGATATTGATTCTCTTGGGATGCTGATGCAGACTTACATGCGGGAAAACCTTGATAAGCTGCTTGCGGAGCTTCCTGATGTTAAGGGTTCTGCACTTATCTTCGATGACACAAATGAGAGGATGTATCCTTCCCAGATTAGGCCGAAGATGACGTGGCACGGAGGAAGCAGCCCTACAGCAATCAGGGAGAAAGAAGAGCTTTTTCTGTTTCCAAGATAGCTCGTTCTGTTTCTGTTCTTTTCATCAGGTTATATCGGGATAGTGCATCAAAAAGTCGGGTTGCAGCCATTCCCTGTTCAGTCCCCATCCATAGCTCCCCTCGTTCAGTGCATCCGATGGCATATGTAAGGCTGTCCTCAATCCCGTCAATCGCGCCACGCAAAAGAAATGCTAAATCACCAATTTTTCCTTCATCTAATGTTGAGCCTTTTTCACCAAGAAATCTGTAGCAGTCAGATAATTCCCCTTTGAACATTTCCATGAGCGGGACTGGGCCCTGTTCTTTTTTATGATCCTGATAATATCTCCCAACTCGAATAAGGGCGTCGGTGGCAACATCTATTGCAAGTTCAACAGGTGATGTATGGCCTGGCATTTCTCTTTTTGGTTTTATAATATATATAAATTTTTAGAAACGCTATATCCTTTCTGTGTGCCTGCACTTAGGGTATTTGTTGCATGCTGAGAAGGAGCCGTATATGCTGGTCTTAAGCACCACTGTGCCTTCGCCGCATTTTGGGCACGGTTTTTCCTTGAAGTCCTTTGCAATTGTTTTTGTTGGGCATTGCGGGTTTATGCATACTGGCTGTGGCTGCTTTGCTTTCTTAATTATAAGTATGACTGGCATGGAGCATTCCTTGCAGGTGTCCTCGGTAACTTTTATGAGCCCTGTTTTCGGGATGTTGAATGTTGTCTTGCATTCAGGATACGACATGCATGCAATGAATCTGCCAAACTTTCCTTTCCTGATCATGAGCTTTCCGCTGCATTTAGGGCACTTTCCGACAGTGTTTGCCTTTTCCTCGGATTCCTTTGTTGCTGTAACCAGGCCTTCCCCTATCTCCTTTTCCTTTTTCTTGAATCCCGTGAGTATTTTTTCGAGCACTGTCCTGGCTTCCTGGAGGACATTTTCCCCTGATTTTTTCTTTTCAAGTATCCCCTCCATCTCTATCTCGAAGTGCCGGGTGAGTTCCTCATCCATTATCTCTGGGCAGTATTTTTCAAGGGTTGATACTGTTTTTATTCCAAGGTCTGTTGCTTCTATGGATTGGCCCGAAACATAGCCTCTTCTGAAAAGCGTGTCAACCACCTCGCTTCTTGTTGCCTTGGTGCCGAGGTTCTTTTTCTCAAGCTCTCGTATTATTGAAGCAGGCGTGTATCTTTTTGGAGGCTGTGTCTCCTTGTCATGGACAAGTATTCCTTTGTTTTTTATGCCATCATTTTTTTCCAGGTTCGGCAGCTCTTCTTCCTTCATCTTGGCATATTCGCCATAATATTTGTGCCATCCCTTCTCAAGTGTCGTTGTTCCTTTTGACTCGAATATTTCAGAGTTAATCTCGACGGACACAGTCATGGTTTGCCTTACTGCAGGGTCGGCAAATGTTGCAAGGAATCTCCTTACTATTAGGTCATAAATCCTTGCGCTTCTGGGCTTGAGGGATTTTGGAGGCATGCCTGTTGGAAATATGGCGGGATGTGCCGGGTCGGATTTTTTTCCGTTGTTTGGTTTAAGGTCTTTTTTAAGAAGGCTCTTGCAAAGGTCTGAGTAGTCTTTTTGTTTTGAAAGCGCCTTAATTATTGAAGGAAACCCGATCGCTGGAGGGAGTATCTGCGATGATGTTCTTGGATACGAAATCAGGCCGCTTGTGTAAAGGTCCTGGGCAATTTCAAGCGTTTCTTTAGGGTTTATCCTAAGGCACCTGTACGCCTCGGTCTGCAGGGTGGTAAGATCAAATGGAAACGGGGGGGCCTGCCTGAACTCATCGCGCTTGACTTCGCTGACCTTTCCATCCCTGCCTTTTGTTAGATCTAAAATCTTGTCAGCTTCCTGCTTGTTCCAGAGCTTGTCTTTTGAGTGCCACGCGATGAAATCCCCTTTTTCAGAGGATGCCTTGAGCTCGATTACCCAGAATGGCTGGGGCTTGAATGCGCGTATTTCATTTTCGCGGTAAACTATTATTTTCAGGGCCGGGCCCTGGACCCTCCCTATGCTCAGTATCTTGAAGAATCCCGCTTTCTTTATTGAAGAGGTGAGTGCCCTGCTCAGGTTTATTCCATAATACCAGTCCATTTCATGCCTTGCAACGCCGGCATTCGCCTGTCCCCAGTCCAGGTGGGGGCTTGCGTCGTCATATGCCTTTATCAGGTCGTTTTTTGTCAGCGTGGAGAATTTCATCCTTTTGGCATCCTTCTGCTTGCAGATGTATTTGACAACATTGAGTCCTATGGTTTCCCCTTCGATGTCATAGTCCGTTGCAACTATGAAGGAATCCGCTTCCTTGGCCAGCAATTTGAGTGTGTTGATGTATTTCTTTGAAAATGAGGCTGTCCTGTCGATCTCATGGATCGGTTTCCATTCGATGTCGAAGATCGGGTAGGTCCAGCCTTTCCTTTTTTTCTCTTTTTTTTCACCTATCCCGAAAAGGTGGCCAACTGCGCACCCGACGATTATCTCGTTTTTTCCCCTCTTTATTTCATAGAATGGTGCGCCTTCATTGTTTTTCTTGACAGGCTTGCCTTCTGCCAGCGCTGATGCTATCATCATTGCAGCCTTTGGTTTTTCTGTGATTATGAGTTCGGGCATTACTTTTTAAGAGTAAGCAGGGATTATATATAGATTTCGTGACTAATGATCCAAGTAGATTATTTTGCCAAATTTACATAAGGACTTCTAATGTATTTATAGTCAGGAAGCCTGTCTTTTATTTGACAGGCATGGTAATCTCCAAGTACGACAAGTTGACAGCCAGTCTCAACAATCCTCTTCAATTGATGTTCGCTCCGCATAACATGTACTTCTTCGATCATCCGCATCATTTCTTCCAGAGGGATATTTTCATCAAGTAACTTGACAGCGTATCCTAATTTTGGGGTTTGTAATTTTGAACGGGCCGGGATATCTTTGTTTTCAGGAGGTAACCTTTCAATATCCAAATATGCTGAGGATGCTGTGTTTTCAAATACCGTTCTCAATAGCTCCTCTTCAAGTGTTCCCTCTCTTACCTTTCTAGCGTATTCTAAACCTCCTACCCTGTCTAATAGCGATTGGTCGTCCAAGTAAACAGACCCTATTTTCCAGCCTAAGAGTATCTTTTCTAAGTCGCCGAAGAACATGATTTCAAAAAAATTTTTTCGTTGTTCATAGCCTTTCGGCAATTCCAATCCTACATTGCCCGGTGAAGAACTGTAAATTTTACTGAATAACCAGCCAAGTCTTCCTGATAAAAAACTATCTTTTATTTGATTACATACCCAGTTTAGTTCGCTTTTCGTTTCAAGCTCATCACCGTTTCCATGCCCGACCCCAATGAGCAATTTCATAGTAACTATGAAGTAACAATAAATTTATAAATTTTTCTGAAAACCTTTAATAATATCCGCTGTTTCCTTTTGGTCGGCAAGCTAGACCGGTGCACTAGCCCTGCGCTGTAACCATAAATGGGCTTTATATGGGGTTGAAGTTTGGGAGAGGCTTTTCGAGGGTGCATGAGTCCTGGCAACTACGAGGATGCCTTGTCCCGCTGGACAGGCTATTATGAAAACCACGTCAGGTCCGGAAGGAAGCAGCGTTAATCATCTATGCCTGTGCTTGCGGTAAACGGGGCTGAGGAACGGCCAGGGACAACTCCTGCATCGTTGATTGGTCGATCCTGAACGCGCTTGCCGCTTTTTGCATAATATTTAAATAATAAGCCTGATTCTCAATGTATATGATGGCTGCTGGAAGCAAAATTTCATTATTCTTGACATCGGTTATAACTATAATCATTATTCTCTAGGGAGCCTTTAAGCGGCCTGGCTCCTGTAAGCGAATTCTTTTGGCTGGTTAAAATTTCAGGGTGGTTTAATTGGATTATCACGATAAAAGCATAAGGTTTTTTGATGAGCTTAGTAGAATGGCTGGGGCGGGTTATAGTAAATTTGCTATCCATGGGCATTGTAACATGGATTACGCAGTTTTTGAAAAAGGTGGTGGAGGTTCTGTAGTGGTTGGCTGCAACAGGGCTTGTTTCGACGGGCCATTGCCACTTGTAAAAGTATGGAGTGACGTGCCCGGCGACGGAAACCTGGATGACATCGTTGCCACCCGGAAACCGGTGAATGTCAGGACACCAAGTGACGCGTTGGAGTTGTTCAGGGATTGAACTTTATAGGAGCTTAGAATATTTTTTTTCTTTTGTGATGCCGATTCCCAGCTTGTTGATCTTCATTGTCAAGAACCCCGGGCTAAAGCCCAGGGTGTTTCTTGAGCATGCTCAGAAATTGCTCGTCCTTACTGCGCACTAAAGTGCCACAGATTGCGTCGAGAGCAATTTCTGACATTTCAAAATGTAATAAGATTAAGGGGTTTTTTGGCATTTCTAATTATTATGGATGAGCCTTCATCAAGTTCATATTCTGTGTGGCGCGAATCCACAACTGCAATTCCATCCCACATCAGGGATTTGATTTTAACTGCTGCATTTTCAGGCAGTACGCCTTTCCTCATTTTCGGTTTGGTGAGCCTGCCGAAATAAGGCTCTCTGATGAGGTACTGTGTTTTTTTGGTTGATAATGGCAGTTTTCTGCCTCCCGCGCTTTTGATCCATGCATTGCTGCCTGCTGCCGTGGATACAATGACGCCGCTGCTTTTCTGGAATTCTTTTTTATTCCCGATTTTTAGCACGTATCTTGCAGTAATGTAAGGTCTCTTGCAGCCTATGTAGACTTCATTGATTGCTGGAGGAATGTTCATTCTCTTTTTGCCTTTAACAATTAAGGGCTGCAGCCTGTTAAGCTTTATTGTTGTGAATTCATCATTGATTATCATTTTTAGCTTTTTATGGAATTCCTTTTTGCCTGCAGCTGCAAAGAATCCCTCGTTCTTTTTGAAATTTGAGGCAACAACAAGAACAGGCTGATCTTTGATGTACTGTGAAGCGGTCAGGAATGTTCCATCCCCGCCCACGCTTATTACGAGGTCTGCTTTTTGGAAGCTTTCCTTTGTAAGCATGTCCCGGTTAATGCATTTATGGTTTATTTTTTCTTTTTTAAGCGCTTTCTTCACGGCCGATTCAGTCCCATATGTGTCCTTGTAGCAGACGACCAGTGCGAATTTGGGCCTCATTTTATTAGGATTGCGGGCTTTCCCGGGATTGCCTGTTTTGATTTTTGTTCGGTGCTTGAGTCAGCATCCTCGATCCTTATTGGGGAATTCAGTTCGTTTTCCATGAAGCTTAATGCCTCATCCAGCGATTTCTTTTCATGCTCTTTGGAAATGGCTGCTTCAGGAAGCTTCCTGGATGAAATCATCTTTGGGAGGAATTTCTGGATTTCCTGTGCGTGTTGTATGAATTTCATATCTGCCAGAATTTCCTTTATTTTCGGCTCTTTGCCTGATTCCATTATTTTGCGTATTTGGCCAAAAAGCTCATATTTCCATGACTGGCTTATAATTATCTTGATCTCTTTCGGCTTCTCTATTTTTGTTAGTTTGATCACCGCCCTTATGTCTGAAAGAATGCCTGATACGAGTTCCTCGCCTTGGTCGAGCTCGGGTTTTATTGAATCTGCATTGGCATTTGGCCAGGGGGAGTTCGAAACGAAGCCTTTTTTTCCCATAAGTTCCCAGCATTCCTCGCTGAAGTGCGGGGAGAATGGGGCCAGCATCGTTACTGTTGATTCGCAATACAGTTTTACAATTCTTTCATTAGGCGATCCATTTGTTCTTTTTATGTACCATTTCATGTTTCTCTGCATTTCAAGGAAGCAATGGAATATGCCTGATTTGAACATCATGTTATCCATCGATTCCGTTGCCTTTTTGATGTTCTCGTTTATCTTGCTTTCAAGCCACCTATCTATTACAAGCTCCTCTTTCCTTCCCTTCCCATAGCTTCGATTTATGAATGAGTGGTGTTCTGATAATTTCCTTTTCGCTGTTTCCAGGAATTCCATGTCATAGTTCGCATCGTCAACCCCTTCTCCGGCATTTGCTGCGGCAAGCCTTACTATGTCAGGTCCGTGCTTGGTGTATAGTTCTCTCATCGTGAAGAAGTTGCCCTTGGATTTTGACATCTTTTCGTTGTTTACCATTATCCTCCCATTTATGGCAAACGCTTGTGGCCAGTGTTTCTCGGGAAAGAGTGCAACGTGGTTGAATATGCAGAACGCAAGGTGGTTCTGTACAAGGTCCTTTGCGGAGTTTCTGAAGTCGAATGGATACCAGTATTCGAAGTCTTTTTTCATCGTTTCTATCATTCCTGTGGGTATGCCTGTTGAATTCTCAACAGATTTTACATTACCTTTTCCCAAAAAAACATAATCAAAGAATTCATCATTTAGTTTATCTGTTTTGAACCCGTATTCGCCGGGGTTCTGCAGATATTTTGAAACAGTTCCATACGCCATCTGGATTGTTGAATCAGATAGCGATTCAATCACCCACTTGTTGTCCCAGGGCAGCTTTGTCCCGAGGCCATACTCCCTTGTGCATGCCCAGTGGTCAAGCCAGTCTATTACATAGTCAAACTGCTTTCTTACCACTTCAGGGTATATCTTCATCGTGGCAAGGCATTCATGCGCCTTCTTTTTCCAACCGGGATCGTTGTATTCTATGAACCACTGGTCCTCTACCATCTTTACTATGCAGTCAGTAAGGCACCTGCATTTCACTTTTCCAGTCAGTTCGTAAAACATCACTGCATCCTTTGATTCGATCAGGTCTTTCTTGATTTTTGCCTGAGCTTCTGGGACTGTGAGGCCCGCGTATTTTCCGCAATTTTGTTTCAGGATTCCTTTCCTGTAAACAACCCTGTTTAATTCGCCTTTTGCTTCTTCAAGAAGCTGTTTGTCTCTTGGTGATCTGACTTTGTATTTGTCGAGCATTTCTTGGCCAAGGTTTTCTCCAAGGTCGGGGATGTTTATGATCGAGATTGGCTTTAGCTTTGATACGACTTCGGCGTCTAGTTTGTGCTTTTTGACAAAATCAGGGTTAGCCTGTATGCTTTGCATCTCCATTAAATCAACCGGGTCTTCAAGCGCTGAATAAACTATCCCGGATCCTACATCAGCTTCAATAAAGCCTGCCGGGACTATGTACGCATCATAATCCACCATCGGCCCTTTTGTCCATTTTCCTATAAGATCGCTTGAGCTGATCTCTCCAATAAGCCCCGGTTTTTTGTATTGTTGCTCTATCTTTTTAACAGCTTCCTTGCCAACAACCCATTTCTCTCCGTCTACTCGTATTATGGAATATGTTGAATTCGGATCTATCCACAAATGGGTCTGCCCAAGCAATGCGTCGGGCCTGGTTGTGCCTGCCATTAGGATAAGGTCAGAATCCTTTAGCCTGAACTTGGCCCAAATGAAATCTTTTGGCGTCTCGCCCTCGCCCTCAGCCCTGTCATGATCGCCGACAGGGACATTGTCCTTCGGGCACCATACCACAGGGTGCCTTCCCTGCTTGACATAGCCTTTTTCTTTAAGCCTGTTGAATTGCCATGTTATGAAGCTGTCGTATGGCTGGTTTAGGTGTGTTGTTCTGAATGCATATCTTTCATCTATTGCAAAGCCCATGTTTTTCGCATCCCTTAGGGTTTCCTTTGGGAAGTATTCGCACCAGTACTCTGGGTCTGCAAATTTAGGTATTTCCTCCTCATTTATGCCCATCTTTTTCAGGGTCTCTATTTGGCCGGGTTCTCCTTCCTTGACCCTTTGGGCTGCTGCTATTATCGGGGTCCCGGTGCAGTGGTACCCGTATTTGGCAAGGACGTTATAGCCTCTCATCTTTTTGTACCTCAAGGCAACTTCAGAAAACGTGTACGTGAATAAGTGTCCCAGGTGCAGGAGCCCGCTCATGTAAGGGTAAACGATGGCAACATAGAATTTCGGCCGTTCATCAGCTTCAGATTGGAAAACCTTTGATTCCTCCCACTTCTTCTGCCACTTTTCAGCAATCCTGTTGAAGTCGAGCATTTTTGTTTTCGGATAAGCTGTCTCATTATATTTAAATTTTGTTTCGAAAAACATTCAGGACATGGAGCACCTGAACCGAACTAAACGTTCCACATCAAGAAAATGCTCAAAACTTTTTGAACTGCGTTATTTTTTCAATCAGGTCAACATGCCCCAGGAACATTGCCCTGCAGCAGTACCTTTCCATTCCTAGGTCATCAAGTATCTTTTTCCTGGTCTCGCCTTTGGCCACTCTTTCATCATACTCTTCTTTGAGATGTGCAATTGGCTTTCCGCAACTCCAGCATCTGATAGGGATTATCATTTCAGAACTATTTAGGGATTTCAGGCTGGTTTATAAACCTTTTGTGGCTAAAAACCAAAGCCTTATATTCTATAGCGAATTATATGATTACTATGACAACAACTATTCAAGTTAGCGAAAAACTGGTTGAGCAGTTGAAAATAAGAAAGATGTATGATAAAGAGAGCTATGAAGACATTATTTGGGACTTGCTGGAAGACAGCAAGGAGCTGTCTGAAGAAACGAAAAGACACATAGAGCAATCAAGAAAGGAGATTGAAGAAGGCAAGACAAAAACGCTTGAGCAGATAAAGAAACAATTAAAACTTTGATATGATGTACGATATTGAATTCTCAACAACAGCAGAGAAACAGCTATATAAGTTGGAAAGAGGCGTTCAGATAAGGGTCATTTCCACGCTTGAAAGAATACGGATAAAACCTTATTCGTTTGTCAAGAAACTTGTAGGAAGCCCATATTTCAGATTAAGGATTGGTGACTATCGGGCAATTCTAGACATTCAGGATGGCAGGCTTATTGTTTTTGTCATAGAAGTTGCTAACAGGAGAGATGTTTACAAATAGCTGACTCTGATTGTTCCAAACAACTTGGCTTTACAGAAATTGACCTGCCCATAAATAAAACCTGTTTTATCGCCGTTAAATATATTCCTATCTATAAGACTTAAACGGCATTTCAAGGAAAAAAATATAAATGAACGGGAAAGATCGGGTTTTATTATACACATAAAACATTTCAAAACAGCAGGAAGGGAAGAGTGCAGGGCCGATCTGGAAGTAAGGGTTGGAAGTCGGGACATAATAGTAGGTGGGGAGGGAATAGGTGGAGTGGCAGCAACTATGTATGCTTTACAAAGTCTGGCTTCTGAGATGGGCTTAAATGCCGATATAACTGGAATATATCTTAACACGTCCAAAGGAGTGCCCGTCTCGACAGCTAAAGTTAGTTTTCAAGGGAAAACATATATTGGTAGGGGAAGACATAATGATCTTGATTTCGCTTTTTTGAAAGCGCACATCAATGCGTATAACCGAATAATCAGACATAATGGATTGACTTACGACTAAATCTTCAAAGGAGCAACAGGTCCTGGCTTCGATTAATGAGAGATTAGTTGTGTTCCCTTATCAGCCCTTCCAATAATTAACTTTCTCCTATCTATACGATTTTTGCACTTTCGATCTGGCCTTCCCGGCAGAATTCGGTTTCCTGTCTTCCCTTTGCCTTACGTCTGCAACCAGCATATGCCTGTCATATTCAAGGAATTCCTTCTCGAGCTTTTTGTCCTTTGAGAACTCGACCAGTGCCCTTGCTATTGTGAGCCTTACAGCCTCTGCCTGGCTGAATATGCCACCGCCTGATACTATTACATTTATGTCAACTTTCGGGGCGTAAGTATCCGCTAATGTCAGCGGCTCCATTATCTTCATTCTAGCCAGCATCGGCTCATAATTGTCTATGAGTATGTTGTTTACCTTTACGATTCCAGTTCCTGCTTTCAGGACTGCTCTTGCGATGGCTTTCTTCCTTTTTCCTGACGTGTTTATTGGCTTGCTCATTTTCTTATCAACCTGCAAAGTTCCTTGACTGTTACATATTTGGATGTTGATCTTGAGTTTATGTCTGCCGAGCTTATTGTTTGAACTGAGTCCTGCTTTATTTCAGGAGGCATTTCCATGTAGCATTTAACTTTTTTGTATGCTTCCCTTCCCCTTGCTCTTTTCCTTGGCAGCATCCCTCTAATGACCCTCCTGACTAGAAGGTCTGGTCTTCTCGGGATGAAAGGTCCTTTTGTTGGCTGGCCTATATCCATCAATAGCCTGTACCGGGCAAGGATGCTGTTTTTCCTGCCTGTTATGACTGCCTTCTCGCAATTTATCACTATGATTTCTTCGCCGGATAATGCTTTTTTTGCGGCGAAGCTTGCCATCCTTCCAAGTATCAGGTTTGAAGCATCTATTATCATCCTATTATCCTCACATTCTTCCCTTCCGGGTTTTGCCTCATAAGGTCTGAGATCGTGACTGCTTTTGATTCTGACTTCATTATTTTTGCAAAGGCATCTTTGGAAAACTGCCAGGCTGCGATCGTTATCTTCTTGTCCAATTCTCCTGAACTCAATACCTTTCCGGGAACAATTATTGTTTCGCCGTCATTCGTATGCCTGTTTATCCTGGAGAGGTTAACAGATCTTCTTTGCCTGGATGGCTTTTCCAGGTCTAATGCTATTCTTTTCCAGAGCATGGCGTTGTCGCTGTATGCCTTTTTCTTCAGCTCATCTATGAGCTGCTTCAATTGCTCGTTCATTGGTCCGGTTCTCATTTGTAAAATAATAAAAGTTCTTGATTCATTTTATCCTTTGATGCGGGGGACGAGATTCGAACTCGCGCACCCACTAAGGGACAAGGCCCTCAACCTTAAGCTTCATACGCGGTTATCGCATGAAATTGCGCATTTGGCCAGGCTCTGCCACCCCCGCACTTTAAGCATGATTATTGTTTCTTGCTGAGCTCCTTCTGGAAGTTTGCCAGCTTTTGCTCAAAAATGCTTATTGCGGTTTCCATTATTTCCTTGCTTTCAAGCTGGCCCCATGATTCGACGAAAAACACGAACCTGTTTTCGTCATCTTCGACCTTGACAGCTCCTTCGGTAACCTCTTCTATAGAGTCTGTCAAGTGTGATTTTATGAATTCAGTCTCATTGATTGTTATCTTGCCTGCTTTCATTTCGAAAACTTTTGGGAATATCTCGGTAAGTTTCTGTTCCTTTATCTCATGAACCATTTTCAGTGTGGGATATTTTTTGTAATAAACGAGCCCGGGGATCCACTTTGCATGTTCCTTTCCCGTGCCAAGAATGGCAGTTGCCTCTATTTCGAGCTTTTGCCCTTTTGAGAGCTTGACAATGGGTGTTTTTGCAAAGACTGGTTTTATTTTTGGGTCTTTTGATTTGAGTCCTTCGGAATATACTACCCCTACCTCGTCAGATTCGATTGTCATCTTAACCTGGCATCTTGCGCACCCTGCCCCGCCGCATTTACATTCTGCTGGCAGGCTGTAGCTTTCAAGGTCTGTTTTCAAAGGGACAAGTCCGAGCCTGTGCGCTATCATCTCGTCATAAAGCACAGAACTGTTTTTCCTTATCTCTACGTCCTCAATTGCCATCACAGGAACCTCATCAACTGCGATTCGTCTTAACGCATTAGCTATGCTAGGGTCGGCGTCTTTAAGTATGAAAACTAGCTTGTTCGACTTCTTGTCATACTCTACAAGTTCTATTTCCATGATTTAAACCCTCCTGCCCCTTTTTCCGCCTTTTTTCCTGCATCCGTCATGAGGTATTGGTGTGACATCCTCGATTATGCCTATCTTAAGTCCCATTCTTGACAACGCCCTGACAGCTGCCTGTGCTCCTGGCCCTGGATTGTTGGGGCCATTGTGGCCGCCTGGCGCCTTGATCTTGACGTGTATGCCTGATATTCCTTTTTCCATTGCTGCCTCAGCTGCCTTCTTGGCTGCTGCCATTGCCGCTGTTGGGGAGCTTTCCATCCTGTCGGACTTTACCACCATTCCTCCCGAAGCCCTGCTCATTGTTTCTGTTCCGGTTATATCTGTGATGTGTATTATTGTATTGTTGTAGCTGCTGAAGATATGCGCTATTCCCCATCTGGTGTCCTGTCTTGTCATGTCTGTTTTGTCTCCGGAAGTGTCCTTTCAGGGTGATCCTGTTTTGCAAAGGGAGATTTTTCGCTGAAGCTGATGGCTCCCTCCTCCTGTACTGTAACAAGGTATGATGGTGAGGTGATCTTCTTGCTTCCTATGGTTATGTGTGCGTGGGTTATTGCTTGTCTTGCCTGCTTCACAGACCTGGAGAGCTTTTTTTTGAATACGATTGTCTGGAGCCGCCTGTCAAGGACATTCTTTATCCCTATATCGAGGACTGATTCGAGGCTCTTTTCTTTTATGAGCCCGAGTCCTGTGAGCTTGTCAAGCAGCTGGGCGCCTTCCTTCTCGGATTGGCTGTTTTTTATGGCAATCAGTCTCTTTGCCTGTTTGGAGAATGATCTTGTGAGTGATGCGGCCTTCCATATTTCACGCTTGTTGGACAGCCCGTATTCCTTTAGGAGCACGCGCTCTTCATCTATTCTTGCCTTTTGCCACAGATGTGAAGGCTTCGAAAATTTCTTCTTTATTCTTCTTGGATCTCCCATTTTATCCTGTCTTTCCGCCTACCTTTTTCTTGATGACTCCAAGCACTTTTCCCTTGTTCCTTCGGAAGTTGCTTCTTGTCCTTTGTCCTCTTGCCGGAGCAGCCATTCCATGCCTTATTCCCTTGTAGCTTCTTACCTTCTTCATCATTTTTATGTCATTTTCAATGGAATAGTCCAGGTCTGATGTCAGCAAGTGCTTGTTTTCGCCATCCTCGGTATCCTTCCTCCGGTTAAGCAGCCATGCAGGCAGCGTGCTTGTGGCTCTCTTTATGTGCGACTCGATGTTTTTAACCTCGTCATCTGTAAGATGGCCTGTTTTCTTGTTTTTTTCGATGCTGCTTAACATGCAGATTGCGTTAGCAAAAGAGAATCCGATGCCTTTGATTTTCCTTAAAGCGTCATTTATCTGCTTGTTTCCGTCAAGGTCTGTATTCATTACCCTGACAAGATACTTGAAGTCCTTATCTTTTTGTTCAGCCATTTTATGATCATCCCGAGAACTCAGAAGCGAAACCCTAGATCGCTTGCCTTTGAGGCTTACTCGGGCTTTAGAATTGTTGGAACTTGAGGCAATATTTAAAGGTTGCTTTTTTGCTTGTCAAATGTCTTTTCGAATGCTGATGCAAGGAAGGGTGTTGTTATCCATATGGCGGAGTCGTATGCCTGGTTTGTGGCATCATCGTTCAGCATGAAAATAAGTGTTGTCGAGTCGAATATGCAGAATCTTGCGTTGGTTTCTGTGTTTTTCAATTCGCAGAGCAGTTTTAATTGTGATATCTCCTTCTTTTCATCCTGGTTCATGCTTTCTATTGGGGCTGATACTTTTATTTTTACCCCCCTTTCCTTTGCCTTCTTGAGAGATTTGAACAATGCGTCTTTCTTCCTTAATATGCCCTGCCTGCTGGTTGTTATCGTTATCGTCTTTGAGGAATTTTTTATTAAGTGGTCTATATGCTCGTAGATGTTCTTTCTTCCTTTTATTGATCCTGAAAGCTCAAAAGGCTCTACAGTATCTATTCCGTTCTTGTAAAGCAAGGATAGCTGGCTTATTGTATCGCTGTCTTTCAGGCTGTTGAGTGTGTTTTTTCTTTCCTCTGCATCATTCACTATTTTTCTTTTTACTTTTTCAATAACTATTTCGGGCGATAGTGCGATGTACTTGATAGGCTTGCCGATTTTCATGAGTATGAAACCTTTTTTCTCCAGGCTCTCGAGAACGTCATATGCTCTTGACCTTGGGACGTTTGCAAGATCTGAAAGTTCACCTGCAGATGCTGATCCTTTGGCAAGGAGCGCTGTCCACAACTTTGATTCATAGCTATTTATGCCAAACGCCTTTAATTGTATCAGGAGTTCTTTTTGTATAAGCATTTCAATAGTATTTCACGCATATTTAAAAATTTATTCTTTTTCACCACTTCAAAATAGTATTATTACACCCACCCCATGATTTCATTTGGAAACCTATTATTATTTTATTTATAACTAAACTTATTATTTTCTATATTGAAAAAAATAAACAAATACTTTTTATAAAAAACAAAACAACAAAAAATTCCACAGGAAATGATGGTCTGGGGGTTATTATGGTTCAGGAAGGATTGTCTGATTTTTTCAAGAAATATATCGAATCAAAATCATTATTCTCAAACAAGGCGGTGCTGCAGTCTGCATATAATCCTGAAGGGATATCTCACAGGGACAAGGAGATTTCAACGATTGCATCTATTTTAGCCCCTGTATTGAAGTTTGAGAAGCCTTCTAATCTGTTCATATATGGGAAATCCGGCTGTGGGAAGACGCTTTGTACAAGGCATGTTGCAAGCGAGCTTGAGCATTCTGGAAATGGTAAGGTAAAGGTTGTCTATGTTAATTGTAAGCTTAAGAAGGTGGCTGACACAGAATACAGGCTTATTGCTCAAATTGCGCGGGAGTATGGGAAATCAATACCCCCTACAGGGCTTCCAACTGATGAGATTTATAGGATTTTTCAGTCAGCCCTTGATTCTCAGAGGCTGATTAATGTCATAATCCTTGATGAGATAGATGAGCTTGTTAAGAAGACAGGGGATGAGATTCTATATAATCTTACGCGAATAAATGAGGACTTGAAGAAATCGAGGATATCGATAATCGGGATATCTAATGATATGGTTTTTCTTGATTCGCTCGATCCGCGCGTCAAATCATCATTGTCTGAGGAGGAGGTTGTTTTTGTTCCATACAACGCTATGCAGCTTCAGAGCATCCTGTCCCAAAGGGTCAAGCTTGCCTTTAACAAAGGCGTTGTTGAGCCAGGGGTTATTGAGAAATGTGCAGCTTTTGCTGCCCGTGAGCACGGTGATGCCCGGAGATGCCTCGAGCTTATGCGCGTGGCAGGGGAAATCGCAGATAGGGCGAATTCTGAAAAAGTGGGGCTTGAGCATATAGATGCCGCGAATGATAAGATAGAGAAGGATAGGATTCTTGACATTCTTACCTCGCAGCCAAAGCAGTTCCAGGCAACGCTTTATGCAATCTTCTGCATAGGTGTTTCGGAAAGGAAGGATCTTATTTTTACAGGTGATGTTTATGAGATCTACAAGGACGTGTGTAGCAGGCTTGGGATGAGGCCGCTGACTCAGCGCAGGGTTTCAGATATCATTGCCGAGCTCGATATGCTTGGCATAATAAATGTCAAGGTAATATCAAAGGGAAGGTATGGAAGGACCCGTGAAATAACAATCTCCCTGCCGTCAGTTACATTGCCTAGGATAAAGAGGCTTTTGGAAGAGGAGCTTTCCTTATGATGTAAAATGGATAAGAAGAAGATTGTCGAGAGCCTTTTAAGGCGGAATGTCCTTGTTACCCCTGAAATGCTTTCAAGAATGGAAGAGGCCCCGATACCGCCTTCTGTCAACATTCTCTTCTCACACCAGGAATCCCCTAAAAAAAGGGGCTGCCAGGATTTTGTCAATTATTTTAACTCCAGGTTCAGGAATGTGGAGGGCCTGTTGTGCAACAGGCCTGAGATGAGGAATGCGACAACGATAAGCAGGCTGAGGCTTGTTAAGGAGAGGGAAGTTTGCTCAGTCATAGGCATGGTGAACGAGAAGCAGGTAACGAAAAACGGCAATATTCTGCTTAAGCTTGAGGACCAGACAGGATCGATTGCCGTTTTGGTTAACAAGAATAAGCAGTCCATTTTCGATCTTGCAAAGGATTTGGTTTACGACGAGATAGTTGGCGTGTCAGGTACATGTGCAGGCGATGTAATATTCGCGAACAATATAATTCTCCCTGACATACCTTCCTCAGAATTAAGGAAAAGCCCTGAAGACGGTTACGCTGTCTTCCTCTCAGACCTTCATGTAGGTTCTAAGAAGTTTCTCTCAGATGAGTTCTCAAGGTTCCTGAAATGGATTTGTGGCAAATCAGGGAGTGATGAGCAGAAGGAAATCGCGAGGAAGACCAAATATGTATTTATTGTTGGCGACTTGGTTGACGGGGTGGGCGTTTATCCGGGCCAGGAGGAGGAACTGGAGATAACTGACATATATGATCAGTACCGGGTGTGCGCTGAACTGCTTAGCAAGATACCTTCTGATAAACGGATAATAATATCCCCTGGCAATCACGATTCTATGAGGATTTCAGAGCCTCAGCCTGCATTTTACGGGGAAATGCCCGCGCCCATTCTGAAGCTTGACAATGTCACGGCCGTTTCTAACCCTGCGCTTGTAAACATCGACAGGTCTGCTGACTTTCCAGGTATTGATGTGCTCATGTATCATGGTTATAGCTTTGACTATTATGTCGCCAATGTTGAAAGCATAAGGACACGGGGGGGTTATGATCGTGCGGATCTGATAATGAAATTTCTTTTGCAGAGACGGCATCTCGCACCTTCGCACTCATCCACCCTTTATCTCCCTGATTCTGTTGACAACCTGGTTGTTTCAAGGGTTCCTGATATTTTTGTTACAGGGCACATTCACAAGGCAGCTGTTTCAGGTTATAAGCATGTCACGCTCATCAGCAGCTCCTGCTGGCAGTCAAAAACCTCCTTTCAGGAAAAGATGGGACATCACCCGCAGCCTGCAAGGGTTCCTGTGGTTAACCTCAACACGAGGGAGATTAAGGTGCTTAAGTTCAGTTCTGATCAAAAATGATGGACGATTATTTTACTGCAATGAACGAGGACCTAAGGCGTGCATATTTGGTTGCCGAATCCGCGAGGAAGAAGGGGTATGATCCCCAGGAGAGGGTGGATATTCCGTTGGCAAGGAACATGGCTGAGAGGGTAGAGGGACTGATTTCTGCGATTGCCCCCGATATCGTGGGTAAGGGGATTCCTAAAAGGATAGAGCAGCTTGAAAAAAAATACGGGGCCTTGGCTTGGCAGGTCGCATTGATAATCGCCGAAGAGGTGGCATGTGAAAAGTTCTGCAAGTTCAGGGACAGGAAGGAGGCTATGGAGGTCGGAATAAGAACTGGTTTCGCGTACCATACTGTCGGGGTTGTTGCAGCGCCTCTTGAGGGGTTGGTGGAGCTTAAGATCAAGAAGAGGGCTGATGGTGGTGAATATGTTGCGGCTTCGTATGCAGGCCCTATAAGGGGTGCTGGCGGGACAGCTGCCGGCGTGTCTGTTGTTATTACCGATTACATCAGGAAAAAGATGGGTTATGGTGCTTATGATCCGACTGAGGATGAGATTAACAGGTTTATAACTGAGCTTTATGATTATCATGAGCGGGTCACAAATCTCCAGTATAAGCCTACGGAGGATGAGATAAGGCAGCTTATCCGCAACATCCCTGTTGAGGTGGATGGTGACCCGTCTGAAAACATTGAGGTTAGCAATTATAAGGACCTTAAGAGGGTTTCAACGAATAAGATCAGGTCGGGTGTTTGCCTTGTTGTTTCGATGCTTGCATTGAAGGCTCCAAAGTTATGGAAAGAGCTCAGGTCTTGGGGTTCTGATTTTGGAATTGAGTGGGGGTTTCTTTCCGACTTCATTTCTCTTAGGAAAGGCAAGTCCCAGAAAAGGCAGGGGCTGTCCCCTGATTACACGTACATTTCTGACCTAGTTGCAGGCAGGCCTGTGCTCACTCATCCATTGAGTCCAGGTGGTTTCAGATTGAGGTATGGAAAGACCCGGATGAGCGGGTATTCTTCTGCAGGCATACATCCTGCTACCATGGTGGTGCTTGACAGGTACATTGCGATAGGCACGCAGCTCAAGGTGGAGCGGCCTGGAAAGGCTGCTGCAATCACGCCTGCAGACAGTATAGATGGTCCTATAGTAAGGCTTGCGAATGGCAGTGTTGTTAGGCTTGAGAATGAAGCTGCAGCGAAAAGGTACTTGCCTGAAGTTGAGGAGATAATCTACTTGGGTGATATACTGATCAGCTACGGCGATTTTCTGGATCGCGCGCAGCCTCTGGTTCCAGCAGGCTATTGTGATGAGTGGTATATCCAGGAGCTGGAAAAGGCCACAGTTGGCATTTTTGGGAATCTGGACTTGGAAAAGCTGTCTGATTATACTGAAATTTCAAGGGAGGAGCTTGGGGCTATAGTTTCGAGCCCTTTTTTGATTAAGCCTGCCATTAAGACTTCGCTTAGGCTTTCAGAGAAGCTCGGGATTCCCCTTCACCCGTATCATACCCCTTATTGGAACATGATATCTGTTCAGGAGCTTATTGAGCTGGTTGACTGGGTTTCGAAGGGAACGATCAAGCATGAGAAGATCGTGCTTCCGATGTCAAGGCAGAAGAGGCTTCTTGAGCTCATAGGAGTGCAGCATTCTGTTGTCTCGAATGAGTATGTTGTCGTCTCTGGACAGGATGCGGAGATGCTTGTTTCAATTCTTGGGCTTGATGATTTCTCTATTTCCAGGTTTATTGGTTTTTCCGGTAATGTGCAGGATAGCGTTTCGTTGATTAATTCAGTCTCTCATGTTAAGGTCAGGGATAAGTGCGGTACTTTTATAGGGGCTAGGATGGGCAGGCCTGAGAAGGCAAAGATGAGGGCGCTTACCGGGTCGCCAAATGCCCTGTTTCCTGTTGGCGAGGAGGGTGGGAGGTTAAGGAGCTTCCAGAGTTCCATTGAGGAAGGGGGTGTGACTTCTGAATTTCCTCTTTTCTTTTGCGATCATTGCAATGTTGATTTGGTATATCCAAGGTGTCCGTCTTGTGATTCTGTTTCCAAGCAGCATTATTTTTGCACTACCTGTGGGAGGGTTGAGAAGTTGTGCGCGCACAGCCCGGCTAAGACGATGAAGAGGAAGATAAACATGTCATTTTACCTGGACTGCGCTCTCAGGATGATTAATACGAAGTCATATCCTGATCTTATTAAGGGAGTGAAGGGTATGTCCAATAAGGACCGTGTTGTTGAGAATTTTTTAAAGGGGGTGCTTAGGTCCATGCATGACCTTTGCGTGAACAAGGATGGCACTACAAGGTTTGATATGACTGAATTGCCAATAACTCATTTCAGGCCTTGCGAAATTTCTACGCCATTTGAGCGTCTCCTTGCGCTTGGCTATTTGAGGGATATAAACGGGGTTCCGCTGGAATCAAATTCCCAGCTCCTGGAGATTAAGCCTCAAGATGTCATTCTGCCGTCTGGGTTGGGGGATGAAAGCGGGGATTCTGTTCTTTTCAGGGTTTCAAGGTTTATTGATGATGAATTAGTCTACCTGTATGGGATGGAAAGGTTTTATAATCTGAAATCCAAGTCAGACCTGGTCGGAGAGCTCGTGATCGGCCTGGCTCCTCATATCTCCGCGGGAACTGTGGGGAGGATAATCGGATTCTCAAAGTCGCAGACCCTTCTTGCGCACCCTCTTTTCCATGCTGCAATGAGGCGTGATGCTGATGGCGATGAGGCTTGCGTGATGCTCCTTATGGATGCATTGCTTAATTTTTCTAGGAACTTCCTTCCCGATACCAGGGGTGCCAAAACAATGGATTCTCCGCTTGTTCTTACTGCAAAGCTTGTTCCTGCAGAGGTTGACGATATGGTGCACAGGTTTGATGTGGCATGGAGGTATCCGCTTGAGTTTTACGAGGCAACGCTGCTTCATAAGATGCCCTGGGATGTTGATATTGAGCTTCTTGGTAGTAGGCTTGGTACGGATCTTCAGTATGAAAAGATCGGGTTTACCCATGAGCTTCTGGACATAAATGCAGGAAACACGTATTCCGCATATAAGTCCCTTCCATCTATGGAGGAGAAGCTTAAGGGGCAGATGGTGCTTGCAGAGCGCATTAGGGCGGTTGATGCAAGGGATGTTGCCAGGCTGGTGATTGAAAAGCACCTTTTGAGGGATATCAAGGGCAACCTGAGAAAGTTTTCAACGCAGCAGTTCAGGTGCGTCAAATGCAACAAGAAGTTTCGAAGGCCTCCGCTGTCCGGCATGTGCTCTTGCAGGGGCAGGCTAATTTTTACTGTTTCTGAAGGCTCGATCACGAAATATCTGGGCCCTGCAATAAGCCTTGCGGAAAAATATTCGGTCTCGCCTTACCTCAGGCAGAGCCTTGAGCTTACGAAGAAGCGAGTTGAGGAGGTTTTCGGGCGTGAGAAGGACAAGCAGGAAGGGCTTGGAAGGTGGTTTGGATAACAAAACGCACCAGATTATATCCGGACTTTCACTGAGTGCCTTGCGCCGCATGCGCTGCATTTGATGAACATGAACTTGTCCTCCTTTATGAGCTTGGTGTCGGGCTTTTTGCACTCGGGGCAGATAACGAACTCCTTCACGTACTGCATTATCTTCTCATTCAGTCTCGATGCAGGAACCTTTGTCCCTATTATGAATCCGGTCTTTTTCAGTTCCCCCGGTGTTGCGAGCTCTTTAAGGACATATTTCAGGAGGTGCTCAGGCTCTCTCCTTATTACGTCTGCTATTTGGTAGAAATTGCTGATTATTGTCCTGTTTCCCTGTATGTGGCCCCTTACGTTTGGGACTTCGAATCTGGAAGTCTCGACGCTTCTTTCAGGGAGATTTTTCATTCCCTTTTCAAGCAGCTGCTTGTATTCCATTTCTTGGGTAAAGTTGCCTTGTTTTTAAATTATTCCAATACCTTCAGCTTCCCGGGGCGTATCTCGAATATTTCCCCTGCCTGGAGCATGTTTCTTATGATGCCCTCTGTTTCTGCAATGTTGCTTTTTCTGGATACATCCTCGATATCAGCGCCGTTCCCGGTATCAATTTCCTTTATCAGCTTCCTTATCTCGATTGCAGCCGAGCAGCTTTCGTTGTCCACAAG
>JACPBS010000014.1:0-7171 GCA_016180195.1 Candidatus Woesearchaeota archaeon | reverse complement strand
CATGTTTTCACTTGAGTTGATCATTATTTCCGATGAAATGTATCTCTCCCCGTTATGCGTCCTGATGCGCCCTATGACTGTTATTGTTTGGCCGACCACGATTTTTTTTGGCTCGCGGTTGAAGTTTATTGCTCTTATGGAGCCTGTTCCGTCATCAATTGTTATGCCTTGTCTTTCTATTTCAGGGGATACAACCACGCCCATGATGTTTACCTTGCTTATTTTCCTGTTGCCGCGCTCAAGGAAGCTCGGCTGCCATTCGTTCCCTTCAACCAGGGCCAGTTCATGAAGTTCCTTTATGCTTGTCCTGTATGCTATCTGTTTTTCAGCCATTTTTCACATCCTGGAAAAGAAGCCGGACCTTGGCTCGTATACGTCCCCTGATCTTTTCAGCTTTTCCATTATTTCCTCTACGTCGCTCTCGCTTATGCCTTTTTCGGATGCCGCCTTGAGTATGTCGTCTATGGGGATTGTTTTGCCGAGTTTGTTCTCGAGTTCCATTATTATCTCCTTTACAGTGTATATCCTGTCTCTTTGAGATGCAGATATTCCGGTGGATATCCTGTCTATGTCTATCCTTCCGGTTTCCCTGTCCAGGCCTACCTGGAGGAGGCAGTATGTAAGGAGTTCTATTGCTCTTCTTGAATCTTTTCTTGTCACCTTTTCTGAAAGCCTTACCCTTGCAGATGCCTCTGCAAGCCTGACCAGGGCTTCCAGCTGCCTGGCTGATATGGGTATCGCTCTGACTGTTTTGTCTTCCCTTCCGAATGCTTTGTCCTCTGACCCTAAGCCCCTCATCTTGACGTAGAAGTCTTTTATCTCGTTGAGTGCGCCTTCAGTCAATGTCGGGAGCACTTTCTGCCTTGCGTATGCAATGTATTTTTTTATCATCCCTGTTGGTATTTCTGTTTCGATTGATTCCGGTGTCTGGTGAAGGAACAGGATGTGCTTCGCCATCTTCTCATCCCTTGTCGGGTCAGGCATGTCTTTTATCGGGAATATCAGGTCAAACCTGTTTATCAGTGTTGGCGGCAGGTTTATCTGCTCTGCAAGAACCCCGTACGGATCGAATCTTCCGAATGTGGGGTTTGCAGCTGCCAGCACTGTCGTTCTTGTGAGCAGCGTTGCGTGTATGTTTGCTTTGCTGATGCTTAGCGTCTGCTGCTCAAGGCATTCGTGGAGCGCTCCCCTGTCATCAGCGCTCATTTTATCCATCTCATCGATACAACAGACCCCGTTGTTTGCGAGCACGAGCGCTCCTGCCTCAAGGCTCCAACCGCCCAGAAACTCATCCCTCACGACCGCTGCGGTCATTCCCGCCCCTGTCACGCTTTTCCCGCTTGTGTACCTTCCTTTTGGCGCTATGCGGCTTATTCTTTTTAGGATCTGGCTTTTGCCAGCTCCAGGGTCTCCAACTAGCAGTATGTGTATGTCCCCTCTTGTTTGGACCTCATCTTTTCTTTTCTTCATCACGCCGCCCATAAGCTGCAGGACAAGCGCCTCTTTAACCCGCTCATATCCGTAGATTGACGGGGCTATCGCATCAATGAACTTTTCATATACTTTAGGGTCCTGGGAGAGTTCTATTATCTTTTTTTCCTCCTCTTTTGTGATGTTGATGTCATAGAAATCCTCCTCGATTGCTTCTATGTTGTTTGCCTCTACCATGATGTCAAATCTTGTCGATCTCCCGCCCGACTTGAGCGTTATAGGGACTTCTTTTAGCTCTCCGATAATCTTGACCTTGCTGCCTGGGTTTGTTTTTTTGTCGCTTATGGGGCTGACTAGGTCTTCCTTGAGGAACACATTGATCCTTTTCGGCTGCTCCCCTCCCTCAAGCAGTTCAGGGATTTCTTCAAGGACGATCGATTGCGCGTCCACAAGGTCTTTGCTTAATAGGGTGAATTTTCCCTTTCTCCCGCAGCTGCATTTTGTCGGCTCGCGGAGGCTTTGTTCCAGCTGGAGAATTGAGATTATCTGGCCGCAGCTTGGGCATTCGAATTTTGTGGATACCACTTGCGGCCTCACATCGCTTTTTTGCCTCACTAGTCCGTCAAGGTACATTAGCTTTCCTATGTGCTCGCTTCTTATGTTTCTTATCAGGATTTTCTGCTGTTCCGGGACATTGGTCAGCCTTATCCTTATCTTTGTTGCTTCCTCGGGCTTGTCGCTTGGCAGGTCTATCTGCTTGCACGCCATCTCCAGTGCCCTGATTGATTCTTCAGGTTCGTTAAGGAAGTCTTCTGCTGTGGAAGGGTCGAATTTTGAGAGTTCGCTGAAGTTTATGTTGAAGAAATTTCTTCCTGAGCTGACTGCTTCCAGGAGCTCTGCCTTGTATGTTTCTTCGATGAATTCCTGCAGCTTCTTGATTTTTTCATCGGCGTTCATTCACTTTTCCACCTTATCATGTGATCTGTTTTCGCTCGAAATAATTTGCTTCAGGACGATCACAATAAGATTATGGCAAAGTGCATTAAATGGAGATATGCACTTTGCTATTAGTAAACCGCATTGGATGCGATTTGCTGGCAACGGACTGCTATTATTCCGAAAATTATTGTCCGTTACTATGTTTTTCAGTCTATTTTTTTACTTTCTTTAGGTTGTCTATGAGCTTGTCAAGAGCCGTGTTTACCTCGGTTTCGCTTTTTGTCCCTGTGCACACTATCTTTCCGTTGCTGAACAGGAGGAATGTTGCCTTTATCTCGGGGTCTATGAGCTTGTAAACCAGTCCGGGGAACTGTTCCGGCTCATATTCTGTGTTCCTCAGCTTCATGGCAAGCGTGTTAAGATTCAGGTCCATTCCCACGGTTCCCGAGGCTACTATGTTTTGTATCTTGATTTCAGGCTTTATTGTTATCTTTATGCCTATCTTTTCGAGGCTCTTTATGATCTTTTTTATGGATTCCTCTACCTTGTCCATGGACCTTGCTCCGGTGCAGACTACCTTCCCGCTGCTGAATATCAGGGCGGATGTCTTAGGTTCCTTGATCCTTATGACGAGTCCGGGGAACTGCTCAGGGTTGTATTCGGTATTGGACAGCGTAGATGCCATCTTCTCCAGAGGAATGTCATGCTGGAGAGAGGTGCTTACAACTATGTTGACAACCTTAATCTCGCGTTTAGCCATTAATTACCACCCCGTTGGTTTATAAAGGCTTTAAAAAGGCCTTGTTTATAAATACTTTCATTTTTAAACCAGTATATTGGGCTACATATGCCCCCTTGATTTCCTGTGGAAAACAAAAAAGCAAGCTTTTTAAATGAAATATTCTGATCAGCATCATGATCAAAAGGGGTCAGATCACCATATTCATTATCGCTGCATTGCTTGTTTTCATGTTGTTCGGTTTTCTTATGACGTCGATGCAGAAGAAGAGCCCGTCTGCTGTTGAGACAGGCAGGGCCATTGTGGAGGAGGCTGTTTTCGGCTACGTCAATACCTGCATTGACAGTGAGGTGAAGCAGGGGACGACTTATTTTGGGCTTGGTCCTGTTGCGGGCGCGAGGATTGAGGATTACATCAACAACAATCTTGCAGCATGCGCTGATTTTTCTGTATTAAGGCAGCAGGGCATCAGGGTGACTGCGGGGAATGTTTCCTCTGAAGTGGAGGTTCATGACCGTGCGATTACGGCAATGGTCACTTTTCCTTTATTGCTTGAATCCTCTGATTACACTTTGACTTTTAACAGGTTTGATTACTCCCTCAGCAGGGTGGCGGAGATAGGGGACCGGGGTTCTGCTGTTACGGGTGCAGTCACGGCTGTTTTTGATTCCGTGGCGGACTCAGATCTTGTGAGGGTTTCCACGGATAAGAGGGCTGAATTCACCATACCTAAGGGAACTAAGCATTCTGGAAAAGGCGAGTTGAAGGTCGAGGAGCGTAATTTTAGGTCAAAGACAAATGATATCGCTGTTGGCAACAAGGCGTATAGCATAACGGGAATTGCTTTCCAGCCTTATGCTACCTTAAAGATCAAGTATGAGAATGATGATGTTCCAAAAGGCTACGATCATTCATACCTTATAATAGCCCGATTTGACGATAAAAACGACGTGTGGTATGCTGAGGAAAGCACTGTTGACAAGGCTTCGAGGAGCGTGACTGCGAAGATCACATTGCCTGCATTCTACTCGATTGTTGTTGGCTGCAAGCCGATCCCCGAAGCATCAGCCCAGATCAGGTTTACTGGGTGGCTTTACAGGCAGCCTGTCCATACAAGGGACGGCACGCTTATCAAGCCACTTGTTTGGGATGGCTCCAGCAAGAGTCCTGGTGTTTTCGCGCTCAAGGATCATAAGTCATTGAAGCTTAGCGGGGGATCTGGTTGGAATGATGCTGATGCACGGTTTCAGAATGGGACCCCGAAGGCATCGCTTGGAAAGGGGCTTCAGATAAAGGATTGGGATTCGGATGATCAGGTTGAGAATGATGCAAAATGCGAGGACTGTGACAGGAAGCATGAGGAGTGCAAGCCGAAGTGTGCGGAAAAGGCAAAGAAGGACCACAAGTCGGCTTATGGAAAGGATGATGTAGGGAATGGGTATCTTTTTATTAATAAGGATGCCATACGGGATGGCGCTGTTTCAAAATGCAATTCCCAGGATTGTGAGCCTTATAGCTGTGGAACTTCGCAAAGCCCAAAAACCTGTTATCATAAGTGCCCGAAGGATTGCGTGGAGGTTGCTTTGGCAACCCCGAATAACTTTGGCTATGATTCTGTTGATCTGGTCGGGGGCAGCGGCACGTTCGATTATAAGTTGCGTGATAGCGGGAACAGCTGCGTGGCTCCTAAGAAGAGCACTGTCAATGTTGTTCTTTCTCCAGAGGGTAAGGGCGGGGTTTGCAACGACGAGTGCAAGGGCTGGTTAAATGATCAGGAGGTTGATGTTGGTTACGGTAAGGTTTCAGAGGGTGATTTGGCGTTGAAGGGCGGATCAAACACGCTTAAGGTGGATATAATTAACAAGCAGGATGCAGCTTCCTATGCACGGGGTTATGTGACCCTGGCTACAGGTACTGGCGCTTATCAGAGATGCGAGGTCGGCAAGGAGATAAAGGAGAATTGCCTTTGCGGCACAAGCAATGTCAATGTGCTGGATGATAAAAAGGATTCTTCTAAAGGTGACTATGGGGAATGGGAGTTGGTTGTTAAGGAGAAGAGGTTTTGCTGTGCGGATGGGAGTGTTGTTGATGACGGTTCAAAATGCCCGTCAGCTGGGAAGTGCCCGACTGAGAAGGACAAGGTTGTTCTTGAGTCAAAGCATACAGGGTGCATGTGCGGCACGTCTTCATATGATTATTTGAGGGATGGCCCGGGGTATTGTTGTTCTGAGCAAACTTGCGAAGGGCAAAAATGCACTTCTGGCCAGGGGTTCGCTTCCGGAAGAAAGGGGGAGAATGATCTTGCTAATCACGAATACAAGCTGGAGTATAAGTCCGGGTCGTATTCTGTTTATCTTGATGGCAAGCTATTGAAGTCAAAGGCTTCTTCTGAGAGGCCTAAAGGTATTCATTTTGGAAATGAGTTGAGGCCTACGTCTGATATGGGAACTTGGACTTCGTTGAAGATTGATTCTATTAAGGTCATTGATGGCCAGGGCAAGGATTTCTTCTTGGATGATTTCAATTCACTTGATCAGTCTAAATGGGTGGTTGATAAGGGGGATGGGTCTGTTGATGTTTCGGACGGGTGGGTTGTGCTCGACGCTCCGTTTACAAACAAGTTTCCTTATGTCAGGAATGCTGATTCACAAAAGGTGTTCCCGGATGCGGGCGATTTCACGGTTATTTTGAAGATGCAATATACTAAAGTGACTGGACATGGCACTTATTTCTGGCTGTCTCCAGGTATATTTAAGGTTGGCCAGGACGACAGTGCGCCTGGAGGTTCCAATTATGGGATTTGGAGGCTTAGGATATTCCTGCTTAACGACATGGTTTATGCGTGTGGTGGCATTGGTGGGTGTGGCACAAAGACTTGTAATCCATCATCATCCAGTGCTCAGGTTGCTTCCCTTTCTCCTGTGCAGGGGTGTGCCAAGCCAGGCAAGTTCGGAGTCCACATGATGCTCCAGGAGTTTTCAACATCAGAGTTTGGAAAGCAGCTTGACAAGGTGAAGGAGCTCACTGGGGAGTGCGCTTTTGTAAAGAATTTGGTTGCTGACGTTGGGTATAAGCCTGATGTACAGAAATGGTCTTTGTTTCTGGCCGAATCTGGCAAGAGGAAGCTTATTCCTGTTTTGAGGCTTCAGGGTAGAAAGGCTGGCTTGGTTTGGGAGAAACCCGATTCGTCCAATAACTATGCTAGTGTTGCTTCTAAGTATGTTGAATTCATAAAGTCTGTCGAATCCGAATCAAAGGTGAAGGTCAGTTATGTTGAGATTTGGAATGAGCCTAATCTTGCAGAGGAGTGGGGGGGAACGGCAAACCCCGGCGAATATGCGTCTTTTCTTTTGGCAGTATCTAAGTCGATAAGGGAATATGACCTGAAGGATGGAAAGAAGGACATTAACATAATGAACGGGGGGTTGGCATTGACTGGTCAAACCTCGAATGGCAATTACCAGACGCAGGCATTCATAAGCGGGATGTTTGAAAAAGCCCCTGAGCTTAAGGATTATATTGATGTTTGGAGTGTTCATCCCTATCCTCCAGAAGAGAGAAAGTATAAGGACCAGATCCCATTGCCGAGCTTCTCATCCCCCATCCCTGTAATGATATCCGAGACATCATGGCAGAGATGCTCGGATTCCTCATGCAGTTCCATCACGAATAAATTAAGTCCTGAACAGTTTGTCAGCATATACAGGGATGTTTGGATGCCTGATCAAAATATCATAGGGATAACCCCTTTTGTCTTCACATCCCAAGACCTGAGATGGAGCAAGTTTAACCTGGTGAATGCCGGGACCCTTCAGGGAAATGAGTATTACAATGCATTGAAGGCGTATAGGGAGTCTGTAAGGTAACAAAAATCCGCCGCTCGGAGCTATCCTCGGCCTAAAGGCACGAGGCTTTACGCTCCTCACTTCAATGGCGGATCCCAATTTGAACTCTGTTCAAATTGGCCCAATCACAAAGTGATTTGGGTTTTGGAATGTCAGAAATTGCAAATAAACCTAAAGGTTTATTGCACAATAAACGCCAAGCGTTTATTTGTGCTCT
>JACPBS010000004.1 GCA_016180195.1 Candidatus Woesearchaeota archaeon | reverse complement strand
CCATAGGGCCTCCTACCAACCCCGTTGTTATTTGTCACAAACAACAATAGGGCTAGGGAGCCCTATTTACCATTTACGAAAACTTTGAACTGAGCCCCCAAGTAGAAAAGTTTAAATACGAATCTCCGGATTTCAGATGCATGAATGATAAAAGGGTGTACGTGCTGCTTTTAGTTTTGGTGGTTTTTCTGGCTGGATGCACTCGGACAACTCCTGCAAATTCAGGAACTCCATTCTGCGGAGGCATTGACGGGATCGAGATGAAGTTCGTTGAGGGGAGCCCGCCACAAGAGGTATTTGACAACAGCCAATTCCCATTTGATATGACTCTCAGGCTATTCAACAAAGGAGAGCATAATGTGCTGCCCGGAGAAGCAAAGATCGAGCTCTCAGGGATAAGCAGCATTGATTTCGGAGGGCCGCCATACACCAAAATAATCGCAGAGCCGATAACCGGAAAACACAAGGACCAGAACGGAAACTGCGTAGATGGTGACCCGATACTTGTAACATTCGGAGGTCCTGGCGAAGAAGCATTCAAGTACAAGCACTCACTTCCTGGAAACACCAAGTTCTCATTAAGGGCTGATTTGTGCTACAGCTACAGCACAAACTCAACAGTGCAGTTCTGCATCCAGCGCGAACTGCCAAGATTCAACCAGGAGCCAACATGCAAGGTAACAGATACAAAGCCTGTTTCGAATTCAGGGGCCCCGCTTCATATAGAAAATTTCAAGCAAAGCCCAGGAGGGGAATACAAGATCGCGTTCTCATTTGACGTAGTCAGGAAAGGCACAGGAGCAGTTCATTCCGGGACTCTTTGCGACTCAAGCTTCCAGGCAAGAAACAAGGTTCATGTCAAGGTCTTTTCAAGGGTGGGCGCAATTTCCTGCACCAGCCTGCGCGGAGGAAATGAAGGCGATATCCTGCTTACAGATAACGATAAATCATCAAAGACACTCAACAGGAGAAACATGAACTGCATTCTAGATACAACAGGAATAAGAGGGGAGAGGGAGTTTGAAACACCGGTAAACATAGAACTGAGCTATAACTACAAGCAACATGAAGATATTGACATACTGGTAAAGCACCTAGGCTAGCTTCATCCTTCTCATCGCCTTATCAATACTTTCCTTCGAATATCCAGAAGAAATCAGAGAATTCCTAACCTGTTCAGGGGTGTCCTTGTGCTGAAGAGCGACCTCAATCATTGACACTATCTCGTCAACCTCAGGGTATCCAAGAGTCCTTTCATCAGACTGCTGTTTATCAACAACCTGTTCCTTGGCATGAACCTTGGCTTTTGGTTCAGAAGCAATCTTAGGCTTGTCATACTCAGCCTTCTGGACCGGCTCACGGTTGACCTTGCCAAGAGCATCAAGCTCCCTGTTGAAAGCATCCTGCTGCTTCAGCAAGAGCTGCTCCCTCCTTCCTAAAGACTCCTCCCTCTTTTCAACCAGCTTTATCCTCTCCTCTATGCTTACAAGCATCCTTTTTATCTCAGACTGATTTTCCTCAACCTTGCTGCTCTTAACATGTATCTCCCCTTCCCTCCTGTTCAGATCAATCTCCCTCCTGTTCAGGGACTCCCGGATTGCCTTGGCCTTTTTCTCATATTCACTCAGATCAACAGGCTCCTCCTTCTTCACCTGTTGGAAATCCTTGCTTGGCTGACCACCCATCTCCATCAACTGCACAGACCGGATGTTGAACTCCCTTATCGCATTATCTATCTTCTGCCTTTCTATCTTTAACTGCAGCTGCGATTCACCAAGCTGCCCCTTCAGTTTTTCTATCTCTGCCTTATCATTAATCTGTCTTTCAGAATACTCAGCTATCAAATCCCTTGCAGACCTATCACTGTCCTTTTTTATTGATGCGATAATCTTTTCATAATAAGCCCTTGATTTTTCGTACCTTGCTTTTTCATTTTCAATCTCCTTTTCAAGCAAGGAAAGGGATTCCTTCAATTTTATCGTTTCAAGATAATGCTTCTTCGAGGCAGCATCCTTGAGCTGTATTATCTGCCTGGCATGCTCCAACCTCAAATCAGATGGCCTTTCCTCCTTGTTCCTCCTCAAAGACTTTATCTCAGTTTCCTTCTCAGCAAGCTCCTTCATGAGCTGCTCCTCAGATCTCTGGGAAAGATCCTCCCTTTGCGCAATAAATGCCTTCAGCCTTGATATCTCATGTACCTTCTCCTTGAGCTGGTAGCTAAGCTGGGCCTGGATTTCATCATAAGAAGCATCCTTTTCCCTTTGATACCTGAGTGAACTCCCCAGTTCCTCTGTCTTTTCTTCCAGCTTTGCCTTCAAAACCCTGTTTTCCTCCCTTACGATCTCAAGGCCTGATTCGATTTCCCTCTCGATACTGCTAAAATCCCTTTCTTGGGACAAAGCCGAGCTTTTGCTGCTGATAAGCCTCTGGATAGTCTCCTCCTTCTTCTCCATCTGCTTGCTGAACTCCTTGGCCATCGCCCTCTCAAGCGAATCCCTCAGAAGAATATGATCCCTTAGCTTCTCGTTAGAAGAGCTTAATTCACCAACCCTTTTTCTCAGCGATTCAAGCTCCAGGCGGCTATCCTTGCTGCACAACCCTTTAATTATCTGATCCCTCTGGTCTAACTGGGCCCGGAACTCATCATCAAGCTCTCCTCCGGCATTCTCCAGCATCTCTATTTCACCAGTCAGCTTAGCATTCAACGATTCCAGTTCCTTCACCCTTGAATGAAGCAATTCACATTCATCCTTCTTCAAGGCCAGACTCCTTATAACATCCTCCTTGTGCGTAAGCTGGTAGGAATATTCCTTGCTTAACTCGCTATCAAGCATCTCCTTTTCATGGATATGATCCCTTAATGTGTTGTTCAGGGATTCCAGGCCTTTCATTCTCCTTGAAAGATTCTCATACCTGACAGAAGAAATATCCGCACTGCCCTTTTCATTGACCTCTTTTTCCATTGTTCCTATGGCCCCAAAACCGCAAAGCTGCTGAGCAGAGACTCAAGCTGAACGAATTCATCAGACCCTTCAACCATGCGAAACTCTATCTCGCCGCACTTTTCAATCATCTGCATCTTCTTTTTCGGGTCCCAGCTGATATCCAGCACCTCTTTTTGGATCTGCTTGATCACGTCTATCCCGGCCATGCCCTGAGCCAGCATTATATCCAGCAGCTTATCCCTAGCTTCCCTGAACCGGTTTCCAATTGCCAGGGAAATCACATCTTTTATTTCTTTTGGTTCTGCCATAGAAGCCGCACCATAAACCAGCTCCTCTGTAAGCCTTGTGGAGCTTGCAGAGCAGCTCTGCATAAGGTTTTCAAGCTTCCTGACATCGCCTTCGCAAGCCCTTATCAGGGCACTCCTCGCATCACTGTCAATTTCAAGCCCTTCCTCATGGCTTATCCGCTCAATTATCCTCCCAAGATTGTTTTCATCCAGAGGCCTGAAGCGAAAAACAGCACATCTGGACTGGATGGGCTCTATGATCTTGCTAGAATAATTATTGCTCAAAATAAACCTGCAAGTGGCAGCATAATTCTCCATTGTCCTTCTCAGGGCGTGCTGAGCATCCTTTGTAAGTGAATCAGACTCATCAAGATATATTATCTTAAAAGGAACATTGCCTATCGCCCTGGTCCTGGCAAAATCCTTAACCTTGTTCCTTATTATATCAATCCCCCTTTCATCACTCGCATTAAGATCCAGGAAATTATGCCTCCAATCATCCCTGAACAGCTTTTTCGCAATTATGATGGCAAGACTTGTCTTTCCAGTACCTGCAGGCCCTGAAAACATGATATGGGGAAGATTGCCCTTTTCAACAAAAGACTTAATGCGCTTGATAATCTCATCCTGGCCCATAACCTCATCGAAATCAGAAGGCCTGTACTTCTCAGTCCAGATCGAGTTCATGAAAAGGATAAACCGCAACCAAATATAAAATTTTCTGACCTAACCCAAAACTTCCCTGCAGGAAGCATAAACCAACTCACAGAAGCCATTAAAATCCCGGGCCAAATCAGCTATTCTATTTCGCCCAAACACGATATCTGATAACCCTCCCCTGAATCCATTGAAAAGGTTCTTATAAAAAGACATCCGTGCTGCCCCACCCTTCCATTCATTGTCAGAACCCCACCATTTTCCTTCGATCAGCTTCGCAGCTTTCATAATGTCACCGCTCAAACCGCCCCGCGGGAAATCACTCGGCAAACTCATAGATATCTGAACAATCACCAGGAACCACTTATCCTTCATATTGTTGTACATTTCCTTGTTATTTATGGGATTAAAATCATCCATTGACATGACTGTCTTGTGGAAAAGATTAAAGACCTCTTTTGCAGAATCCATCCTTCTGAGAATATCTGCAGCATTTTTCTTCTGCGCCTGCGAATAAGCCTTCATCTTATTAGACAATATCCTCTTCGGCAATAACCATGAAGTCGCCAATGGCAATAACTGCACTGTACGGGATAAGGATGCTGCCGTCCTTGTCCTTTTCCAGGTTCAGCTTCTCAATGTAAGGAGTTGGCTTTGAAAGGACCATGTGGATAAGCTCCCCGGTCTTTGCCTCGAAAATAAGATCCCCGACTTCACCAAACCTCTTGCCTGTCTTGCTAACAACAGTCTTCCCTATGATCTGCCTTGAGAATTTCTTTTCTTCTTCTGCCATTGTCATAACCTTTCAAAAAAACTTTAGCACTTAATTTTCTCTTTTATGCGTAGTAAAATCTTAAGATGCAGTTATATTTAAATGTTTTGAATGGGCTGAAAAAAGATATTTAAATCCGATGTTTATTTTTGTCAAAATGGCACTCCAAGATTACATTGATATTGTGCTTGAAAACGATCTTCTTACAGCGATATCACTGCTCACACTATCCCTTTTAGGAGCAAAGGTGCTTTATTTCATACTTGAAACCTATATTTCCAGACTTACCAAGGCAACTAAGACCACACTTGATGACGAGCTGCTTTACGCCCTTAAAAAACCCATATATGTTGTGTCAATTGTAGTGGGCGTGTATTTCTCCCTGCTGCAAGTGGAGATGCTTGTCAAATATTCAGAAACACTCCAGAAAACTTTCGTGCTTGCCATGCTTGCAGTAGGCGCGTTCACCCTTTCCAGGCTGATTTCAACGCTAATAAACTGGTATGCTACAAACCTTTCCGCCACCACAAAAAACGATGTAGTGGACCACTTCATGCCGATAATCAGGAAAATCGTGTCAATATTCATCTATGTCCTATGCATCATACTGATTCTCGACCAGATCGGAATAAAAGTTACCGCGCTTGTAGCCAGCCTGGGCGTAGCATCCCTTGCAATCGCCCTCGCACTACAGGAAACATTGTCTAATTTCTTTGCGGGAATCTACATAATGGCAGACAAGCCCGTAAAGCCCGGCGACTATGTGAAGCTGGAGACATCAGAAGAAGGTACTGTGCAGGACATAGGATGGAGAAGCACAAAAATAAAGACAGGGTCAGGAAACATACTCATAATACCCAACTCAAAACTGGCCCAGAACAGAATAGTCAACTATAACCTGCCAATAAAGGAAACCTCATTTTCGCTACAATGCGCAGTATCATATGACAGCGACCTTGAAAAGGTTGAAAAAATTGCAAAATCCATAGCATCCAAGGTATTGAAATCATCCGAAGGCGCGGTAAAGGAATTCGAACCCCAAGTCTTCTTCACTTCATTCGGAGAATCAAATATAAATTTCACAGCCTCATTCAAGGCAACAGGATTTGCCGATAAAGCCCAGATAACACACGATTTCATAAAGGAGACTGTCAAGGAATTCAAGAAGGAAAAGATAGAGATATCATTCCCAACAAGAAAAGTATTGCTTCACAAATCATGATTTCTGCAGCTGCAATTAGGCCTTTTGCATTCAGGAGCCTCATCAGACTCAAAAAGGCCCATGACCTGATCCCTGGTCTCGATAACTTCACGCACACTAAAAGGATTGAGCCTAACGATCCTCTCGATCCCTGAATAATTAAGGACTGATTCGTCTGACTTAACGTTGAAATGCTTTTCAGCTAGCATACAATACGCTGAAGCCTGAACGCGATGAGAGGGCCAGATGCTTCCCGCAGGCACCCTTCCTGTCTTAATCTCATGAACTACGCACCTGTCCTTGAAGAGTTCCGCCTTGTCAATCCTCCCGCGCAACATTAGCTCATCTGACTTGACCCTCACCTCCATAAGAATCCTAGGAACAAGGCTCTCCCACAGCGAATCCCCGAACAAGCCCGTATTCAAGGCAAAATCATAAACATCACCGGCCCTCGCAGCAGCCTCAAGCCTTAACAAAGCCGCCATCTGTTCCCTGACCAATCCCGGACTTGTTCCGAATTCCTGAAAGAGACACTCCCTGACCCCAATCTCCCTTTCCAAAACACGCATGTATGAATCAAAAATAACCCTCTCATAATCCTCCCTTCGCATATCTTTCCTGATCGAAAGAACAGCATCCTTTTCAGCCAAATTTGCCTTCTCCAGCACAGAATGCTTGAACATCCCCACAACCATAGACTGTGTTGGAGGCTGGCGAAAACCCATGACCTTCTGAAGGTAAAGTGCCCTAGGACAAAAGAAGTAGGCTGAAAGGTCAGTAACACTGATTATCATAAGCCTGCTTTGCCAGGTGATTTAAAAAACTTCCGGGGACATGTCCAGTGTCCACTGCGCCACGATATCGAAAAAAATTTTTAAACCAAACATCTTTTTTCGGATCATGGATACAGAATCAAGACTTGAACTGATCAGGCAGGTAGGAGAGGAAATAATCACCGAAGAAGAGCTAAGAACACTCATCGAGACCAAGCAAAGGCCAATAGCCTATGATGGGTTTGAACCCTCAGGACAGATGCACATTGCCCAAGGCATAATGAGGGCCATTAATGTAAACAAGATGATCAAGGCAGGAATTCACTTCAAGCTTCTCGCAGCAGACTGGCATGCGTGGGCCAACAACAAGCTCAGTGGAAACCTTGAAAATATACAGGTTTGCGGCGATTATTTTGTAGAAGTATGGAAAGCATCAGGAATGGATGTGGAAAAGGTCGAATTTGTAAGAAGCTCAGACCTTGTCAGCAAAATAGATTACTGGAAAACAGTCGTCCAAGTGTCAAGGAACGCAAGCATTGCAAGGATAATAAGGACAGGCGAAATAATGGGCAGGAAGGAATCCGAAATGCAGCAGTCTTCAATGGTTGTATACTCTTGCATGCAAAGCGCGGACATATTCAACCTGAAAGCAGACATATGCCAACTAGGCATGGACCAGCGCAAGGTGAATATGCTGGCAAGAGAGATCGGTCCCAAAATAGGCTTCTGGAAGCCTATCGTGGTCACGCACCACATGCTGATGGGACTTACTGAGCCGAAAAGCGGGATTTCCGACCCGACTGAACGGGCAATAGCGATGAAAATGTCCAAATCCAAACCTGACAGCGCAATATTCATGACTGATTCGGAACAGGAAGTAACAAGAAAAATCAGCAAGGCATACTGCCCTGACAAGAAGACCGAGGACAACCCTGTAATGGAGTATTGCAAATACATCATTTTCGAAAAATTCGATTCACTAGAGATCAAAAGACCCGCGAAGTATGGCGGGGATATAGTGCTTGAAACCTTCGAATCACTGCAGGAAGAATACAGAAAAGGAAGCATCCATCCCACAGACCTCAAGCAGGCGGTATCAGCGCACATCAACATGCTAATAGAGCCTGTAAGGAAACATTTCGCTCAAGATGCAAGGGCAAGAAAGCTTCTTGAGCAGGTCAGGAGTTTCGAGGTAACCAGATGAAGATGCAAGAGTTCAGGAAACGCCTGGGCTCCCGAAACATTGATTCCTGCATACTAACCAACGAAGACCCCAACATCAAATATCTTTCAGGCATCAAACTCGAACAATGTGCACTTATCATCAGGGAAAAGTCCGATCCTTTCTTCATCATCCATGAGCTGGAGAAGGAAAGAGTCCTGAAGTACTCCAAGATCAAAAAAGTCATGGAATACAGGACAGCCAAAGAAAAGAACGACATTCTAAAAGAAGCAATATCGGGAAAATGCATAGGAATCAACAAAACGCGGATGACCATATCCGAACTCGAGCTAATCAACATTCTGAAGCCGAACATGCGCACCGAAGACGTCAACGAAATCCTCACAGAACTAAGACAGGTTAAAACAGACGAGGAAATCTCAAGGATAAGGGAAGCGTGCGAAATATCAGACAAGATACTGAGAAAACTAACCTGCCAGTTTGACTTCAAAACAGAGTCCCAATTAAGGGACTTCATTGAACATGAAGCAAGAATACAAGGCAAGAAGCTATCATTCGATCCCATAATCGCCTCAGGGCAAAATGCCTCGATTCCACACTATTCTTATTGCGAGGGGAAATTGGGTGGATTCTGCATACTGGACTTCGGAATTGAAAATGAAGGGTATTGCTCTGATATTACAAGGACCTTTTTTGTTGGAAAGCCTGGAAAACAGGATATTATGTGCTATAACGCAGTAAGGAAGGCAATGGAAGAAAGCCTGAAACACGTGAAGGAAGGAGCAGAAGCAGGACTCATTGATTCTGCAGCAAGGCGCTCACTGGGCATGCATGAGAAGAATTTCATACACGGGCTTGGCCACCATATCGGAGTGCAGGTCCACGACCCAGGATTCAGGATATCACCGGGATCAAAAGGCATACTTAAGGAAAACATGGTTGTGACAATAGAACCCGGAATATATCTTCCATCAAAGCTGGGCATCAGGATTGAGGATGACATACTAGTCAAAAAAGCAGGATTTGAAGCCCTCAACAAATTCACGAAGGAACTTATCCTATTTTAGTGACAAATGCGAATCAGGTTTTAAATAGGACCCCGAACTCGCACTTTAGTGTGCCATGTTTGACATCATTTAACCGAACAATTTAAAAAACTCCCATCCATCCGAGCACTCATGGAAGATCTTGCAGATTATGCAATCGAACTTGCATCAAGGAAGGGAGCTGCCTTCGCGGATGCAAGATACGAGAAAAAGCTGTATAATGGATTCCTTCTAAAAAACGGAATCGTCCAGTCTTCCGCATTTGAAGAGTTCGAGGGCATAGGGGTTCGGGTGAATATAAATGGAACAGTCGGATTTGCATGCACCAACACGCTTTCACGAATTGGAATAAAAAAGGCGGTTGAATTTGCAATTCGCGACTCAAAAGCCATCTCCGGACTTAATAACGGAGTCTTCCTTAGGAAAAGCAGCCCTGCGATATCCAAATACTCAGTGAAAGAAAAGATAAAAATCGAGGAAGTGGGATCTGACCAGCACATAACCTGCCTATTCGATATAGAGAAGGCCCTATTATCAACCGGAGTCAAGGTGCCATTCAGGTATCTTTACCTGTCGGATTCAGTTGATGAAAAATACTACTGCAACAGCGAAGGCTCAAAGGTAACCTCAATCGTGCCAAGGGTCAATTTTTATTACTTCATAACCATAGCAAGCAGAGGCAAAACAGCACAAAGATACTGGCAGTATGGAAAAGCAGGGGGATTTGAAGCAGTAACCGAGTTTGGTTTCCCTGAAACACTATCCAATGACGTATTGAGCATGAAGAAAAACATTGAACATGCTGTCAAGCCACCGCGCGAAAAAACAGATGTCATAGTGGCACCGCAAATCACAGGGATAATGGTACATGAAAGCGGCGGGCACCCATATGAAGCCGACAGGATCCTCGGAAGGGAAGCAGCGCAGGCGGGCGAGTCATTCATAACCCCCGACCTGGTGAGAAGCAGGATCGGCAGCGATGCAGTGAACATCTCAGACGACCCGACAATACCTAACAGCTTCGGCTTCTACCTTTATGATGATGAAGGGGTAAAAGCGCAAAGGAAACAGCTTGTGAAGAACGGCATAATCTCGAATTTCCTGCACAACAGGGAAACTGCATCTGTTTTCAATATAGACTCAAACGCATCAGGACGAACAACAGGCTTTGACCGCGAACCAATCGTTCGCATGTCAAATACTTTCATAGAACCAGGAGACCAAACAGAGGAGGAACTGATCGAGGACGTAAAGAAAGGCGTCTACATAAAAACCTTCACAGAATGGAACATAGACGACAAAAGGGAAAACCAGAAGTACGTAGGTGCTGAAGCGTACATGATAGAAGAAGGAAGAATCCTGGGCCCTGTTTCCAAGCCTACCATAGAGATAACGACCAATGCCCTTTACTCCTCGATTGATGCTGTAGCAAACAACACTGAATACCATGCAGGCACGTGCGGGAAGGGAGAGCCCATGCAGGCACTCCCTGTCTGGTTCGGAGGACCGTCCATGAGAATAAGGGGGATAAGGCTAAGATGACTGATGCGCTGGACTACGCATTCAGGAAACTGAGAAAAGTTAGTGACGATGCCATCGCATCGCTTGATGAAACAAACATTGCACAGATAAAGTTCTCCAACAACAAAGTAAGCACAACACAAAGATGGATTGCAAGCCACATCACCATATTCGCATCCATAAAGAACAGGACAGTATCCACAATAGTGTCGCCTGAAAAAAAACCAATAGATAAATCCATAGGAAGAATAGTTAAGTTCGCATCATCACTCGCAAAAAACGAGGACTATCATGGAATAGCAAGAGGGCCCTTCACATACGGAAAGAGCCAGATATTCGACAAGAAGCTCTCGAAAATGGACATGGCAGACGCAGTTGAAGCCTCAATAAACGAAGCCACAACAAACGGTGCTCTAAGATGCTCAGGTGTATTTGAAAAAGAAGTCCTAAAAATAACCCTAAAAAGCACTGGAGGAATTGATACACGGGATGAAATGACCCGCGCATACTTCTCAATAAGGTCTTTCTCCAGCAAGGACGCGTCCGGACACAGCGTTTCAGCCTCCCGAAACCTCAAAGGGCTTGACTTCAGAAAAGCAGCCATTGAGTCTTCAACCATAGCACTACTGGCGAGAAACCCTTCAACTTTGGAAGAAGGAACCTATGATATCTTTTTTGAGCACCTACCATCCGCAAACATACTTGAAAACGCATCAAACTCATCGTCCATGTTCAATGTGGAGGCAGGCCTTTCATTCTTCATAGGGTCACTTGGAAAAAAAGTCGGAAGCGAAAGCCTCACCATGGTTGACGATGCAACAGCAGACTGGGGCATCAACTCAAGAAGATTCGACGAAGAAGGAGTCCCATGCAAAAAAACAGAGATAATCAAGAAAGGAGTGCTCAAAACATATCTTCACAACACGTCAACAGCGTCGAAATACAAGACAAAAACAACGGCAAACGCAGGCATACTTGCGCCCAGGGCAATAAACCCGGTAGTTGAAAAAGGAAATTTTAATAAAGAAGAAATGCTAGGCAAAATAAAAAAAGGACTTATCGTAACGAATCTGTGGTATACGAGGTTCCAAAACCAGGCATCAGGCGACTTTTCAACAATCCCAAGAGACGGAATCTTTCTGGTTGAAAACGGAAGGATAAAAAAGCCTGTCAAAGGCATAAGAATCAACGACAACATGCTCAGAATGCTAAGGAATATTACCTCCGCAAGCAACGAGCAAAGGCAAATAGTAGGGTGGGAAATAGAAAGCCCGATAACAGTCCCGCAAATACTGGTAAGGAAAGTCCCGATAACCAAATCAACGGAGTGATCAAGATCAAAAGCGAAGAAGAAAATCTCAACAAGGTAATGTACGGGTACAGCTCATACGCAAACCAGATGCAGGAAGAAGGAAATATACTGCGGGAAACAATCAACCAGCTCAGAAACGAGCTTGAGAGATACAAAAGACCCCCGCTCATGCTTTGCGAGGTAAGGGAAGCAAGCGGACATAATGCAGTCATCAAGGTGCCGAACGGCAACCAGTTCTTCGTTGAAGTATCTTCCACATGCGAACCACTTAAATCCGGAGACCACGTATTCGTCGACCAAAAGAACCTGATGGTTGTAAGAAAGGCAAGAAGCGTAAAAAGGCACAACGTGGAGAAGTTCGTAATAATAGAAAAGCCCCAAGTGAACTGGAAGGAAATAGGCGGCATGGCTGAACAGATATCAGAGATAAAAGAAGTCATAGAGCTACCCCTGCTGAATCCCGACTTATTCAAAGAAGTGGGCATCGAGCCACCAAAAGGAATCCTCCTCCACGGCCCCCCGGGAACAGGAAAGACGCTGCTTGCGAAAGCCGTTGCAGCCAGCACCAAATCCACGTTCATCGAGATCGTCGGGTCAGAGCTAGTGCAGAAATTCATAGGCGAAGGGGCGAAAATGGTAAAGGACGTATTCAGCCTTGCCAGGGAAAAATCCCCCTCGATCATATTCATAGACGAGCTAGATTCCATAGCCGCGAAAAGAATAGAGCTCGGAACCAGCGGAGAAAGGGAAGTGCAAAGGACATTCATGCAGCTGCTTGCTGAAATCGACGGATTCAAGGCACTGGGCAATGTTAAAATCATAGGCTGCACAAACAGGAAGGACATACTCGACCCCGCAATACTCAGGCCGGGAAGGCTTGAAAGGCAAATACCAGTCCCTCTCCCTGACAGAACAGGAAGAAAGGAAATATTTGAGATCCATGCAGGCAAAATGAACACGAAGGAAATGAACACTGAAAAGATCATCGAGCTAAGCGAAGGCTTCTCAGGAGCAGACATAAAGGCAGTATGCACAGAAGCAGGCTACTTCGCCATAAGGCAAGGAAGGTCAAAAGTTACATTCGAGGATTTCCTCAACGCGGTCAGCAAAATAAGGAGAATGACTGAAATCGAGGAAAAGAACTACATGCACATGTTTGGATAAAGCGCGCTCATAAGTTACTTCCGTTCTTCATCGGCTTTAGGCCTTAGCGGGTGTTCACCAAATCATCGCGCAAAACCACGAAATGAACCATTCTATTTAAGCATTTGGGTAATAGCAGCATCTCCGCAGCTGCAACGATAATCACAAAATCTTGATGTCAAAACAAACCCTGTAGCACCTGGGGGCAACCTGGCCACACTTAACCACCCTGGATATCCTGAATTTCCCTGGCTTCAATTCCTGACTGACCAGTTCTAAGCCGCCCTCCGGAATCCGCTCCTCCTGAAGGAAAACATAAAAATGGATCGTGCCCCCTTTCTTCACCCTAGAAAAAGACTCTTTCAAGTAAAGCTCACCGCCCTTTGGAAGGGGCATGACAACCCTGTCAAACTTGCCTTTCAGCCTCTTCACTTCAGTCCTGACATCCCCATTCAGGAGGATGATGTTCTTCAGCTTGTTGAGCTTCACATTAAACTCAGCATACTCATGTGCTTTCCTGTTAAGCTCGATCCCGACCACTTCCTTTGCCAAAGAATTTCTTGATATTACAAGAGGGTAAGGCCCGCATCCTGAAAACATAACAAGAACCCTCTCCCCCCTTTTCACCAGACTTGCAATCCTAAGCCTCTCGCCAGAGAGCCTAGGCGAGAAATAAACCCTGTTGATATCAAGCTTCAGCAGCACTCCGCTTTCCCTATGAACAGTTTCCTTGGTCTTCTCTCCCGCGATAAACTTTGACTTCTGGATCCTGAAAGCACCTTCATGGGCACCCACCTTTTTAACAACCGTCCTGATGTTACTATGCATTGATAATATCCCCTCTGCCACAGCCTTTTCTTTCCTCCCACTCCCTCGCGGAACCTCAATTATGGCGATGCTACCGACTACATCAAAGCTCCTTCTTTCATCTATCTTTCCTACGGCGCCCATTTCAGAAATACTCACCCAGTCCCTTTTGCCTTTTGGAAAGGGCATCCATCGTCTTTTCAACCCTCTCGACAGAAAAATCATGCATGCCGCATAAAAGGGATACTGCAGCATTCCTGTCAGGCTCCCCCCATGAAAGCTCATATTGGTCTGTCACAGGAATATTCTTGAAAAAATCAAAAATCTCAGTCCAGGGAACATCGAAACACCGATCCCAGCAAACCTCCTCAAACAGCTTGCTGAAGCTATCTCCGTGTTTCTTCACAAGCTCCAAAGCCCTTACAGGCCCCACTCCTTTTATGCCCCTGCTGTTATAATCCGTCCCGACAAGCATCCCCAAAGCTATGAGCTGATCCTGAGTTATACCCAGCTCACAGAGATTCTCGTCAAGCACGATAAGCTCAGGCGAGATTTCAGAATACGAAAGCTGTTTCTTCCTCCGCCCAGTAATCGAAAGGTTCCTCACAAGCCTCTTTGTACCGAAAAGCAGGGAATCAGCATCCTGGGATGCGGACGCAAACGCGTTGCCCTTCTTTACAATATGGGCTGCCTGGGCTTCACCCTCCGAAGGCGCATCAATGAAGGGAATCCCAAGAGCCTCAAGAAGCTTCTTTGATTCCGAAACCATATCAGGAGTAAGCCTGGCAAACCTTCCAGCAAACTTTCTCATATCCTCCAAATTATTTGCCTTAATTGCAGCCTCATATCTCTCCGCAGCAGCCCTTTTAGCCTCCTTCCGCGATTCAAGCTCCCTATGCTTCAGGCGGGGCGCAGGCCCGTCGAACACATAAATTAGCCTGATGTTCTTCTGCATAAGATTCGCAGTCCTGCTGAAAAGACCGATCAAGTGGGATGTGATATTGCCCTTCGAGTCGGTGAAAGGCGACCCATCAGGAGCCCTTATCGTCGTAAGGAACTGGTACAGATGGTTTGATGCGTCGATCGCAATCACCTTTCCAGAAAGAAAATCCAAACCCACTTCGTGCCTTTTCAATATGTCAATTATTTGAACTCCCATAAAGCCTATACCTTCACAAAAGTCAGGTTGCTGAACTCTTTCGACACAAGCAACTCATTTGCCTTTTTTGTAAGCTCGCCCCTTGCCACCAACAAGACAGGCAGCCTTTTGATCTGCCCCTGGACGAACGCATAGCTCAAATCAGACTCATTACATTTAACCTTGTTAAAAGCGACGCACAGGTACTGCAAATCACCAACAGGGCTCGGAATCCTCAAAGTGAACATCAGCTCTTTCTCTTTCTTTATAACCTGTTCCTCCAAAACCCTTATTTTCCTATCATGGAAATAATCGCTCAATACCCTGCCAAACAGGCTCTTTTGAGGCTTCGAATCCTGGTCAGCAGGATGCACCTCGCTTATTTCCTTTTTCTTAGGCTCAGCCTGCTCAACAGCTTTCGGTTCTGTCCTTAATTCCTTTGGCATCGGCTCCACTCTTTTCTGCTGAAGAAGCTCCTGCCTTATTGATTTTTCAGCCTCATCATTTGGAACCATATACCACTTCCAAAAAATCTCCTTCTGCCCGTTAATAGTAACCTCAAGCGGCTTGGAAAAATCCCTGCACTGCCTAAGCGCAACCTTCTTCACGGGATCAAGGATGCTGTCCCTAAGAATCCTGCTGTTTCTCAAGAGAAGGCATGCTTCCTTCTCCCTTTCAGGGAGCCTGTCTATGTACTCGAACAGCCGCTCCTCCTGGCCAATCATGTAGTACAAAGGAGAACCGCCTATCTTCAAGTTTGATACCTTAACGAGATTTCGGGACGCAAACTCGGAAAGAATGGCTGATGCAAACAAAATATTAGTCCCTAATTCCTTGGATATCTGCGAGGGTATGATAGGCCCTCGCGTCCTGATTATCTGAAGCACCTGATCCTGATTCATCACGATACGGATCGTTGAAAACTATTTATATTTTTCCGCATTCAAGGCCTCAGCCACCTGCATTCCCAATAGGAAACATCGCCTTCGTCATCAACAACACCTATCAGAAGCCTTTTTTTAGTAGAGTGAGCAACCCTGTTTTTCGCAGCGAACTCATACCAAGTCAGCTTCTCAGCCTCGTAAACAGGGTATACTATCCACCTGGCATGATCCTCGCCGGGCTTCACTCCGCGGTCATAAATCCTGAAATCAGCACCGAACTTAAGGGCAGTCTTTATTATGTAACCCCTGTCACGAATGTCCTTATACACTGAGTACCTGACCCAGAAGCCAGGCTCCTTCCGCGAAGCCTTCTTCATGAAAGTCTCGGCCGGAACAGCCTTCCCCTTCTTGTCAAGAACAACAATCCTCTGCTTCTCATTAAGGTAAAATGCCTCTATAAGCGAAAGCTGGACAGAATTATCCTTCGTTATCTTCCCATACCTTGCCTGGTTATACAACTCCCGGGCAGCGTCAGAGTTCTCTGTTACCACCCTTTCCTCTGAAAGATACGCATTAACGATCTCTTTTGTCATGAATACTGTTTTTTTATGCTGATTTAAAAGGCTTTTGAATTAACGACCTGAATTAAGCAGTTAGCTTTCTGAAGTTCTTTTTCTAAAGATGCGACGCCTTTCCCCTTTTGGGAAAGGCTCTGGGGGTTTCCGAAGGAACAACCCTCCCCCAGCGCACGACTAAAACGAACGACGCTCTGTCGCTATTGACTGAATTAACAAATATTAAATAACAACCACTCTTCTTTAAAAGCATGGAAACAGTTTTTTTGGGAACAGGCTCAATGGTGCCCACTAAGGAAAGAAACCACGCAGGAGTCTTTGTAAGCTGCGGAAACCAAGGAATTCTCCTGGACTGCGGCGAAGGGGTGCAAAGGCAACTCAGGCATGCAGGAATAAGCCTGACCAAGCTGTCAATCATCCTGATATCCCACTGGCACGGGGATCACGTGCTCGGCCTGCCAGGATTGGTCCAGAGCCTTGCGTCAATGGATCCGACAAAATCGCTTAAAATCTACGGACCAAAGGGAACGAAGAAAAGATTCGGAATGCTGAAAAAAGCATTTGTATTCGAGGAAAATTCAGAAGTCCAGGTTTTTGACGTAGCAAAAAGAAAGTTCCATGACTCAGAAACAATCTCGATTGAAGCGCTCCCGCTAGACCACACGACAACCTGCCTCGGGTACAGCATCGTCCAGAAAGGAAAAAGGAAGATAAATCTGGAGGCCATAAAGAAAGCAGGCATACCGCAAGGACCGCTAATAGGACAGCTACAGGATGGCTATCCGATAAAGTGGCAGGGCAAACGAATCGATCCGGATCAGGTATCATATGTCGAACACGGAAAGAAGATTGCATATGTAACCGACACCGCAGTGTGCAACAACGCAGTGGAGCTTGCAAAGGACTCAGACATGCTGATCATCGAATCAACATACGCTGATGACCTTGAGGACAAAGCAGAAAAGAACAAGCACCTGACAGCCAGGCAGGCTGCAATGATCGCAAACAGCGCAAACGCAAAAAAACTGGTTCTCACACACTTCTCACAACGATACAAGACCATAAGCCAGATAGAGGAAGACGCCAGAACCGTGTTCAGCGGAGCTATATGCGCCTTTGACCTCATGAAGACAAGGATTTGATCATATGAACAGGAAAGCCAAGGGAATAAATGCGGAACGCGAACTAACACACCTTTTCTGGGAAAGGGGATGGTTCCCGATAAGGGTTGCGGGGAGCGGCTCATCAAAATACCCATGCCCTGACATCGTGGCAGGAAACGGTATCCGTAGACTGGCGATAGAATGCAAATCAAGCTCTGATGAAAAAAGATACATAACTAAGGATCAGATAGATGACCTTGCAGCATTCGCCAGGATGTTCAACGCAGAGCCATGGGTTGGATTCAGGCACAATGCAGACTGGTTTTTCCTAGCCCTCGACGAACTCAAAGACTCAGGGAAAAGCCTGATGGTCTCATTTGACATTGCACGAAACAAGGGATTAAGCATAAACGAACTGGCAGGGAACAAGACAAGCAACAACTGAATTACAAATAAATTTCGCCTTGGGTTCAAAGCCCCGCCCTTTAGGGCGAAACCCAAATCGTTTTGCGATTGGGACCATTTGAATTCTGTTCAAATTGGGATCCGCCATTGAAATGAGAGGATAGCTCCGAGCGGCGGATTTTTGTTACTACTTCCTTTTCCTGATTTCCCTCTCTATCTTCTTCTCCTCTTTCTCAATCTTGAACTCTTCCCTTGCTATTCTCTTAGCTATCTTGAGGAGATTCTCATCCATCCGGGCAATCCTTCTCTCCATCAGAACAAGCACCCGCAGAGACCAAACTATGGCGAGCAGGGTTCCAATGATTATTGACAATATAATTACTTGCAGATCTGCAGGCAAATACTTCACCTCTTTTTATTAACGAATCTATGAAGAGGGTAATATAAAAACTTTTTTATTTTTAAATTTCAGGCCAAGCGCATGGACATAACATTCAAGGCAGGGACAAAGGGATATTTCAATGAATTAATGCTTGCACAAGGCATCTGGAAATCCAAGATCAAGATACTGCAGGTTGTTATAACAGAACAATGCGGGATGTCATGCACCCATTGCAACAACAAACTTGGGCAAGGAAATGAAATGAGCGTGGCAAAGGCAAAACAGGTATTCGACCACGCAACCGACCTCGGAGCCAGGTATGTAAGTCTGACAGGAGGGGAGCCGCTGGAGCACCCGAACATAATAGAGATAGTGAATTACGGATACAGGGCAGGGCTGGAGATCGTAATAAACACAAACGGACAAAAGCTTGATCTGGACATTGCAGAGTTCCTTGCGTGCAACGGGCTTATACGGGCCAATATATCCTATCATAATCAAAGAAACTGGCCAGAACTCCTGGAAATCATGAGAAGGATGAGAAATCCCCGCAGGGCAAAGAACGGACGAATACCCAGAATACTTCCGTTTGTAAACTACCTGCTTGAGGCAGGGCATGCAGAGGAAGCTGTCGAAGTTGCAAGGTCAACAATTGCGTCAGGCGCTTTCTTCAACCTCCACCTTCCCACATATAACAACGGGCAGTTTTCATCCAATGATGAAGCCAGGCCTGACAGGGAGGACATTGAGAAGACTGTTCGCGGGCTTGCGTCTCTCGGGAGAATAGCCAACTTCTTCTCAATCGTGAAGGAATACGGGGAATCACCCAACCTAGCGGACAACTATGAAAGAGGATTCCACTGCGACCCAAACGGAAACAAGTTCGTAACCATAGGGCCAGAAGGAAGAATGCATCCATGCCAGGAATGGAGGCAAACAGGGATTGAATTCCTCTCTGTGAAATCAATAGACTCAATAGCATCCACACCGGAATTTCAGCAGAACATAGCAGATGCGAGAAGGCAATGCAAAGGGTGCTTCTACAACTGCTACATTTACGCGGGGAATACTGGACTCAGTGCATTAACAAGATATGCAGGACAAATCATTAAGTCAATGAAGATAATCTAATTCGCCAGTCTAAAACTATTTATAGCCAACAAAACCGCTGTTGTTCCATGAAGTTCGCCCACCTTGCTGACTGCCACATCGGGAGCTGGCAAAGGACTTCCAAGCTCTCAGATGCAAGCATAAATGCGTTCTGCCATGCAATAGATATTTGCATCAAGGAAAAAACAGATTTCATACTGATCTCAGGAGACCTATTTGACACTTCCATCCCCGCTATAGACAAGCTTAAAAGCGCTGTTTCCAAGCTCAAGGAAGCCAAGGAATCAGGAATCCCGGTCTATGTAATAGCAGGAAGCCATGATTTCAGCCCGACCGGAAAAACGATGCTGGACGTTCTTGAGGAAGCAGGCCTTTTCAAGAGCGTTAAAAAAAACTCCTTCACCCTGGACATACGGACAGGAGCAAAGATAGCCGGAATCCTGGGGAAAAAAGGGGGATTGGAAAAATCGGAATACACAGAAATGCAAAAAGAGGAACTGGAAAAAGAGGACGGGTTCAAGATATTCATGTTCCACTCAGGGATAAAGGAATACATGCCCGAACAGCAAATCGATGCGATTTCCATAACCAGATTCCCGAAGAAATTCAGCTACTATGCAGGAGGGCATATACATTCAGCATTCAAGAAGCATGAAGAAGGCTATGGCCTTATCGCATACCCTGGCCCGCTATTCCCCAACAATTTTGAAGAGCTTGAAAAAACAGGGAACGGAGGATTCTACATTGTTGAAACAGGAACAGAGCTCAAGGCGAGCTACAAGCCCATAGTCCTGCACAACTTTGAATCAATCAACATGAACTGCACAGGAAAAACGCCTCCGCAGATTGAAAATGAACTGATTGAGAAGACAAAAGGAAGAGAGTACATAAACACCATCCTTACAATCAGGCTTTCAGGGCTCATAAAATCCGGAAAGACAACAGACATAAACATGAAAAGCGTTTTCGATTCATTCTACACTAAAGGATGCCACTGCATACTCAAGAACACCTCTGCACTCTCCAGCGAGTTCTTCAATGACTCAAAACAAGAAGAGCTGGGGACTGTAGATGAGATAGAGCAATCATTGATAAGCAAACATGGAAAAACAGGAACCGTGGAAAATGAAACCGAAAAGATCATTGGACTGGTCAAGTCCCTGAGCATGGAAAAAGAAGAAGGTGAAAGGCTGGCTGACTTTGAGCGAAGGATAATTGATGAGGCAGAAGCAGTTCTCGGCATCAGCATCAAACCCACACACCGGGCTTAGGCTCGCGCTCTACCAAGTATGATCTCGAAAGCTTCTCAGCCAAATCATCAGGAATGACTACATACATCCTTTTTATTCCCTCGAAAAGCCTCCATTCGCTTATGCGGAATTCAGAAACAATCCTCCCTGCATCCTCTAAATTATCCAAGCATATGTAATAACCACCCTCCATAAACATCACCAAACAAGGCTTTTCAGCCTTTCAGCAAATCCTCTTGGCTGCAAATCCAAAACCATGCGATCCGCGCGAATAAGGCCTGCCCCGAAAACCTCGCGGTCTGAACCTATATCCTCGCAACTGGATTCCAATACCTTGAAAGGATCCCTGCCCCTCAGCAAAGGAACTGCCAAAGCAAGCGATCCTGAAACATGAGGACACGCCATAGATGTCCCATCCAAAGTTGCATACGAACCGTTAAGATAAGCAGAGGTAATCGAGACACCAGGAGCAGAAACATCATTAGTTATGCATACATTGCTGAAGCCAGCATGATTGTTATACCGGTCAACCGCTGCTACAGCGACTACAGGCTCGCCGAAAGCAGCCGGATACATTGCATACTCCCCTCCGTTATTCCCGGCTGCGGCAACAATAATCAACCCGTGCTTCCACGAATAATAGCAGATATCCTCAAACGCGCTTGAAGCAACAGGGCTTCCAAGGCTCAGATTGGCAACATCAGCCCCGTTTTTCAGAGCCCACTCAATTCCCGCTATCACGTTGCTCTCAGAACCAGAACCGTTTTCATCAAGCACACGGATTGCATACAAATCAGATCCTGTTGCAATTCCGTAATTATTTCCTGCACAAATCCCTGCAACATGCGTGCCATGCCCATTCATGTCCATCGGGTTGTCACAGTTCTTGACAAAGTCAAAACCCTTAACCCTGCCAAACCTCCCCCTTACCTCTGGATGAGTGTAATCAACCCCAGTATCAATGACTGCGATTTTTACGCCCTCACCATCACAATACTGCCTTGCATCGTAAACACCAATGTTCTCAAGATTCCAAACATCGCGATCCAGCCTTCTTTTTGACGGCTTAGGGATGGAGAAACATGACGAAAACTCAACTTTCCTCACAAATCCCCTCAACTCCGAAAAACCCCTGCTACACCCCTTCAGCAAGCCCTCCAAATCAGCAGCATCTGCCAATAATGACATATATGGGATAAAATCGAAAACGTGATTGACCCTGCCTAGCGATGAAAGCCTGGAATAAGCCCTGTCTTTTTTCCCGGATTCAAACTCGACAATCACCTCCAATGAATTCCCCTCCCTTTTCCCCCTAATAATTTCCTTCTCAAGAATATTTCTTCTTGCCAGCTCAAGCCTATGATAATGGACGCGATACGATGCCATAATTGAATTATGGAATATTAATTAAACAAGATTTACGGGTGAAAAACCGGAAAACAGTGGCGAAAAAATGCAAAAATCCAGGCAAAACCCGTACATTCTTCAGAAAAAAACTGCAACCATAAAAGACCTACAATTTTTTTAGAATAATCTCCCTGACAATCCGGGCATCAGCCCTTCCCCTTGTTCTTGCGACAACCTGACCGACAAGGAAATTTAGAGACCTGGATTCCCCCATCCTGTAGTCATTCACTGCCTGAGGGCTCATCCTAATTACTTCATCACACAGCTTTCCGATGTCTTCTTCAGCGGAAATGATTTCGAGATTCTCTTCCTTGACAAATTTATCCACATCAAAAGGCCCTTCAGCAAGCTTTTCAATTAAAGATCTTCCGGTCTCATCGCTAATCTTCCTGGACACCAAAAGGGCAAGCAGCTGCGTGATGTGCGATTCATCAAAACCCAGTTCATCCACATCCTTCTTCAAATAATTCATCACCCTCAGAAGCTCCTTCCTGAACCAGCGCGAAGCAAACACCGGGCTTATATTCCTGCAAACCTTCTCAAAAAGCCCGGCCAGCAAAATATCTGATGAAATAACCTCTGCATCAGACCTTTCAACCCCAAGATCATTAACATACCTCTCCAGCTTATCGTGAGGCTTTTCAGGAAGAGAAGACTCGATCTGCTTAGAATAAGCCTCGGTAATGGTGATTACAGGGAGATCGGGCTCCGGGATAAACATATAATCCATTGCAGCCTCCTTAGCCCTCATGAAAACAGTCTCCTGAAGACGGTCATCCCAAGCCTTAGTCTCCTGCAGAACCTGTTTTCCAAGACCTATTGCCTTAAGCTGAACCCTGGATTCATAATCAATTGCGGAAACAATCGCCTTCAACGAATTCACGTTCTTAATCTCCACCCTTTTGAATTCAGGTCCCACTGAAACGTTAACATCACACTTAATGCCTGCATCAGGAGTTATAGCCTTGATGTAAGACAAAGTGGTAAGAAGCTTTTTCAGCCAATCCCTGACCTGAGCAGAAGAAACAAATTCGGGATTGGTCACGATCTCCACAAGAGGATATCCTGACCTGTTGTAATCCACAAAGCCAGTCTCAGGATCCCACCTTGCAGGGTCCTCCTCAAGATGCACATCACAAATACCTATCCCCAAAAAGCTGCCATCAACACCGACAGGAAACGAATAGCTTCCCGAAATCGTCCTCTGATAACCTGCTGGGAGATCAGGCCACGAATAATGCTTCCTCTGAAAAAGAAGCCGCCTGTTAAGCCTGCAGCCAAGCATAAGAGCAATAGCAACAATCTTATCCAACGCGCCCCGATATGGAAGCATGGGCTTGCTCCCTGGCTGCGAAGTGCAAACAGGACAAATCGTCGTATTAGGCGGGGCATTGGCATCTACCCTGCAATTGCAGAACAGCTTGAAGCCGCTGTTCAAATACCCATGAACCTCCAGGCCCACCTTAAGCTTCCCATGCATAGAAAACAGAATAACCCGGATGTTTTATATAATTTTCTTCACCGAATAATTTAAATAATCCCCGACCTGAAAAAAGACCATGAGGGAAGACATAGTGGTGGTAGATGAAAAAGACAACTTTCTGGGAACCGAAGACAAGGAAAAGTGCCACGATGGCAAGGGGATTCTGCACCGCGGATTTATTGCGATGGTTTACGATTCAGACTCAAACCTCATCCTTGCGAGAAGAAGCAAGAAAAAAAGGCTTTGGCCAGGCTACTGGGATGGAACGGTAGCAAGCCATGTTAGGGAAGGCGAAACGTACGAGCAGGCAGCAAAAAGAAGGATAAAAGAAGAGTTAGGGATAAGCTGCGATCCGAAATACAGGTTCAAGTTCAGGTATGCAGCAAAATATGACAACAAGGGAATCGAAAACGAGATATGCGCAGTGCTGGAATGCAGCCATAACGGGAAAATAAACCCGGACTCTGAGGAAATCTCAGAACTAAAAAAAGCAAAAAAAGAGGAAATCCAACCTGACAAAAAAAAATATGTGCCGTGGCTATTGACTGCATTATCCAAAGACAAATATTTAAATAACAACCTGAATAGAAGTGAAAAATGCTGAAAAGAGGGCAGGTTTCATTATTCATAATAATAGGGCTGATAATCCTTCTTGTAACAGGACTTCTCATCATCTCAAGAAACCCTCCCCAGGCCAATTCAGGTAAAATAGAGCTACAGCAGGAAGGCCTGTTCATCCAAAGCTACGTGGGAACATGCCTCAGGGAAAAGCTGGTCGAAGCGGAATCATTCGGGCTTAACAACGATGTTAATGAAATCCAAAGCGAATACATAGAGGCCAAGCTCAGAGAATGCGCAGATCTATCCCAATTCAACAAGAATGGATTGGAGATACACCAATCAGCAATAAACACGGAAATCAGGCTATCTGATGAAATATTCTCAGCGAAGACAACATATCCCATCACGATAAGCAGGAAAGGCGGAACCATAAGCTTCCAGAACTTCAACGAGTACATAAAAAGGGAATCATCAACAGCATTCAGCCAGGACCAAACAGAGGTAACTGAACCAACAATACTCCTATCCGGAGACAAGAATGCTGAAATAAAAATAGAAGCAGGAACAAAAGCAACAAGGGATGGAAGCGCAATCTCAGGAATGAGCATCAGGATGCTGGACAAAAAATTCGACAACCTGGAAAACTCAGTTGTATTCGGAGGAGTCGTGTACGAAGCCCTTCCAGAAGGTGCCTCTTTTAGCCCCGCAATCAAGATGACCATCAGCTACAATCCAAGCCTACTGCCGCCAGGCACGCCCGAGGAAAGCCTAGTGATAGCATACCATGACCCTGACAAAGACCTATGGATCACGCTGGACAGCGAAGTTGACCAAGATAATAACCAGGTAAAAGCCACAGTGAGCCACTTCTCAAAATTCGCAATAGTAGTGGGATGCGGGGGAAGCAAAGAAGACCAGCAGACAACCGAACTCGGATACATATACCAGGCGCCGTGCTATGTTGAGGGAATAACAGGATGCCCGCAATGGGTAATAAAAAAGCAGGATGGAAGCTCCCTCAGAAGTGAAGATGACGTCAAAAAAGGAAAGCCTAACCTGCAGGGACAAATGCCTGAGGACGGGCCAATCTATGCGCCTGAAGGACAAACTGTAAAGATATTTAACGAATACAAGGATATTTCCCTGGGCGAGTGCAAGACCGGATTAACAGGGGCGCCAGCAGACAGGTATGGGTATGGAAAAGTCAGTGATGCAGGAAGCAAGAAAAAAGGGGCGAAGTTCACCTTCAAGCTTCAGGAGAAGGGAAACTCATGCGCAAAGAATGCACAATTCAAGATAAGGTGCGATGATGACTGCGCTGATTTTGAACTAAATGGGAAAGGGGCAATAAAAAAAGAAAAAGAAGGAAATGAATACACGCTAACATTCCCGGCAGATGCGCTCAGGTCAAAAGAAGACAATACCTTGGCATTCACAGTGATCAACCTCTACGAAGCATGCTCAGGAGCGAGCGGAACATTCACCCTAAATGGAAAAGGGATTTTCGATAAATGCCCTGAGGGAAACGACTTCTTATATAAAAGCTGCAAATGCAATGACAAAAACGTACAGGTTAGTTATGATGAAGAAAAACTGCAAAAAAAACCGGAATCAAAGGGAGCAATAGAGGCACAGAAGCCCAACGACGAACAGATTAAGCTCCTAAAAGATGCAGTGGCAACAAGGCAGTACTGCATAAACAACAACGTCAAGAGCCATGAACAATACGAACAGGAGAAAAGGCAGACAGAGACCTCAAAAGGCACTTTCGAATCGTTGCTTAAGGATGACAAACAGGTTATTGCCTGCTGCAATACTGCCGAAGTATACCCCCAAATATCCAGCGAATCGGGAAAGGAAGGGTGCGAAGCTGTGGTATGCAAAAAAGGGAACCAATACTTATGGGCATACACCGGAAACGAGATAAAAGAAAGCAAAACAGCGCAAAATAAGCAGAAATGCACAGGGACAGGAGGAGGCAGGACAGCATTCCTAACAGCAGCGTGCGGAGTCAAGGCAGACCAGATAAAAGATCAAGGCAAGGAAGGATGCAACAACTGTCAATATGGCTGCACAAACGGAAAATGCAACGAGTGCAGCGAGGATAAGGGCTGCAATGAAGGACAGGTATGCAATGCTCAAAACAAATGCGAGAAAACAACAACTGAAAAATGCAAGCCTGAAACATTTGAAAGTAAATGTTCAGATGGAATATTTTCCTATTGCGGATATAGCGAAGAGAAAGGATATATAAAACTAACCAAAAACTGCGAATGCGCAACACACGGTTATGCATGCAAAAGCGATGGATGCGATTCAGCAAGCCTTTACAAAACAAAATGCTCATCTGATGCCGCATTTAAGGAAGCATGCGTATTTATTGAAGGCGCAAAAATATATGCAGGGTATGCATGGGAGAGAGTTCCCTGCGACAATAAAAAAATATGCAGCTCTACAACAACAGACCCAGTCGCCAAACAAACTGCGGAATGCTTTGAAAAAGGCAAATTGCCAATTGATGTTGCTGGATGCAGCCAAGGAAATGAAAAGGCATGCAATTCACAAGGCAACGCTGTGCTATGCACAGGCAAGGGCAGAGGATTATTACAGGAGGATTGCACAGGAAAAGCCTGCGAAAAAGGCGAATGCAAAACCACCGAATCACAAGGCTACGACCTTGAGGTAACAAGCATAACCAAAGATAAAGAAAACATCTATGAAGGAGATAAAGTCAAATTCACGGCAACAGTTACAAATAAAGGAAAAGCCATTCCTAAAGGAATGCCCTTCAATTCAAGATGGTTGATTGATGGTAATTCTGTGCCTTCAGAAAAAGGAGGCTATCAAAGCTATTCCCAAGGACTTGACAAAGGAGGGACCCAAGTATTTAGTTTTGAATGGGGTGCGGTGATTGCTGGTTTTGAAAGATTAATAGTCCATTTTGAAGTCAATAGCGAAAAAAATATTGTGGAGACTGATTACGACAAAAATAAAAGAGCAATATATGTTGATGTTCAAGCGCCCGGTCAAAATACTTGTTTACCTGATGAATCTTCTTTCAGAATGTGTAAAGAAAGTCCAACTTGTGATGAAGGGTGGATCGGAAATAAAGGACTTACTTGTGGTAGATCGGATCGGGAATGTTGTCAGCAGAAACTTTCAGTAAAAAATAATTGTATTCATGACGGGATCTATAAAAATCTTGGGGATTTAGTTTGCGATAAGTCCGCTTTTGAGCTTTCATATGCTTATAAGAAATGTTCACAATATACAACTTTCGTTTTAGGCAAAACTCAATATTTTGGATGGGAATTCACCCGAAACAGATGCAAAGGCTGCTGTACTTGCAAAATGGGATTCTCAAATACCGAAGGAAGAGTTTGTAATGCTATTATTGAAGGAGAAACATACAAAGCAGGGGATACCTACAGAATCCCTTCACTTACCAATGTTGGAGAAATAAGCAAAAAGCCTGAAAACTGTTTCGACATATGCAAACAAAAAGCCGAAAGTATAGAATCCAACTATTGTGAAATAATAATCAACAATAATGATTTTGCAGCTTTCGATAATTCAAATTCCTGCACTCCAACAGATGTACCAAAAAAAAAACAATGAACCCGCCCCTGAATGACTGCTATCATGGACTTACAAGCGCTGAATGCCTATGCGGAAACCTGAAAGCGCAGCCGGGCCAATACTGCTGTGCAAAAAAAACCTCTGGGCCAAGCCCGTCACGAGAAAAAGAGGTAAGGTCAGACAGGTGCCCACATGATGACTGCTTCGAAGGAGAAACGATAAGCAAATACCCAGAGGATGGGGGTGCGGTTTGCTATTGTGGCGATCAATTGACATGGAAAAATTACGGCGACTATATCACTTGCTGCAAAGGAGAAATTAAGACAGGTCCTAACTGCATTTAAAAAAATGAACAAAAAAAGCCAAGTTTCGGTGTTTATTTTAATAGGACTTGTAATTATCCTATTGGTGGGGCTCCTGCTGCTTTTCCAGAACAGGAAAACTGGAATGTCTCCTGGAATTGACCAGGCCATGCTTGCCTCAAAGACAATAGTTGAGTCATGCCTCGAAACCAAAACATTAGAAGCAATTGAAAGATACCCTATAAAAGACGAGAACAGCGATCTTCAGGAACAATACATTGAAAAAGAACTGCCCAAATGCGCTGACTTCACAGCGATAAAAAGACAGGGATTCAATGTGAAAACCGGAAATCCTGAGTCTGAAATGAAGCCAAATGATGAAGTTATACTCTCAAGCATAAAATTCCCCATAACAATAACTGCAAAAGACCAAGGCCAAACCATAACCTCCTTTTCCTACCTGATAAAAATCACTTCATACCTGGAAATATCAACAGGGAACGTATTAAGGTCATCAGACAGAAAAGCGGAGATAAGGTTGCCAACCGGAGCCATTGTAAAAAAGGACGGAAACTTGCTTTCAAGCATAGAACTCAAGCTAAGGGAAAGGAATTTCGACAACAGGGTCAACGCGGTAGTTGTTGGATCAACAGTGTATGACGGGCAGCCTGACGGAGCAACATTCGACCCTTATGCAGAAATCACGATCGGATATGATGAGAATGACATCCCGGTCGGAGATGAAGAAGGCTCACTAACAATAGCGTACTATGACGAAGAAAACAGCAGGTGGGTCGGACTAGAGAGCGAAGTTGATGCTGCGGCAAACAAAATAAAAGCAAGGATCAGGCACTTCAGCCCGCTTGCAGTCACAGCAGGATGTGGCCCGTCGCAAAAGACATCACCACAGGTAACCCATACAGGATGGCTTTACAGGGAACCATGCTACTCAGGCAGCAGGGAAAAAATCTCCTGCACCCCAAAATGGATAGAGGGAAGCGATGGAGCCCTCTATGCGCCGCAAGGAGTTGACGTCAAGATTGATTCAAGATACTCACTCGAAGAGCCCAAATGCTACTATGGCGACTGGGACAAGAATCCGGAAACGCAGTACACTTACGGCTATAAATCAGCATCTGAAGCAGGAGGCAAGGGCTACTTTTACATGAAATTCGTGCAGGACGGCAACAACGTATGCGTGTATGAGAAAGACCCAGTAAAGCTGGACCTCAAATGCGATGACGAATGCAAGGTTAAATTCAACGGAAACCCGCTTGAAAAAGGCGAGGATGGAAAATTTGCTGTAAAGATCGAGCAAATTGCAGAAACAGGGAAAACGAATATTGTTGAGGTGGATGTAATAAACAAGGAAGCGCACTGCTCGGGGGCAAACGGAAAAATAGAATTCACAGGATATGGGCTGCTACCCACATGCAGGGAAGGCGAAATCGTATCAAACTGCATATGCGGCTCAACAAACGCGATAATAGACTATGACAGGGAAAAGCTTCTTGAGACCATGGAAAAGCAGAAAAAGACATTCACAGAGCTGACAGACAGCGAACTTAAGGAAGCAATACCTGCACAAAACAGGATATACTGCTGCACAGGGCAGATATCCAAAACAGAGTGTGGCGCCAAGAAAGAACCTGCGAATAAGCCTGCTGCGGGCCAGGATTGCACTGTCCAGGAACGAATAAATCATCTGTGCAAATACGGCAGGAACAACGATGAGAATTACAACCCGATATTCCCGCAATGCAGCGGAGTCTCGTCAGGAAGACCTGTTGGGTTTTCGGATCCTGATATTTCAGAAGAATTAAGACTCTTATCAAAACGCGACAGGAACATCAAACTGGACGAGATTCATGAATACAGTGAAGGAGGAAAGTACAGTTCAAACCGTGCCTGCGGAAAAGCGACTGCCAAACCAGAAGAACCTGAAAAGGAAGAAAAAACTGCACAGATAAGTGAAGGTCCACTGGCTTGCAGCACAAGCGCAACCAATGACCCCGACCACTATTACTATGGCCTTGTACCAGGCCCGGGAATGGTTGAGTTTTCACAAAACTGGATAACCTGGGTAGAAAATGCCTATGCTTTCGGAAAATCAGACACAGCAGGCTGGCACGTGGATGTTAAACCCCCTGAACACGGGGGCCTAATACTTGTAAGGTATGTAGAAGATGGCTACAAAAGCAATCCGCCTGAACTCAAAGATCAATGGTCTTCACTGAGGGAAGACTGGGAATGGGGAGACAACCTGCCCATATACATCAAGCAGGTATCAAGATTCGGGACACCTAATGACATGAACACCTGCTGGAAAAAGAACGATTGCATGAGCTATCCTTCAGAATGCGTTGGCTGCAAAGGGTGGAAATGCGAGCAAACATGCAGCACGCCTGATAAAGGCATGCTTACCTCAGAAGGTGTAAGAAAATATGAGTTCCTCCCATCAAAGCTCAGTGTCAACTTTGTTCTTCCAGATGGTTCGCTTTCAAAAAACATCATATTATCAGGAAAAGAAAGCTACAGACTCAGGTTCACAACAGAGAAAAACGAACCCTACTTCGGGTTCATCCAGGTCTATCCAAACAAAGTATGGACTGTCGACGGGTATCCTGTCTTCATAGCAGGCCAAGATATTGTCATAAAATCATCTGCATGGATTGGGGCTTTGGATGACAAAGCAACAGTAAAGTTCATGATGAGGCCTCAGGCAAGCAACCAGAACATTGATGTTTCAAAGAAGCTTGAAAAAATAGACCAGCCAAACATAGAAACAATACCCTGGTCAGACGAACTGACATTTTCAAGAGATGATTCAGTGAAGCAAGCCCGCGACATGAACCAAAGAGGTTCTGTCAGCGGTAGCCTGGTCGCAACTCAAAACAAAGCCAATGCGCCCCGGCAAATTTCAGGCCAAAGCGTATTGGACTCCAGATACAACATGCCATCACTTATTCCAGGCTCATATGCAGTATTTGAGGATAAACTAAACAAAGATGCCAATGGCAATCCTGCAAAATTCAGGATAGAAGTTGAATACGGTGAATGTGCATGTGGCGGAAAAGCATTAAGGATGACCAAGAATTCTGCATCAACCTACTGGGAGCCAGGCAGGGCCTCATCACTCAGATTCTGTGTCAAGGAATTTAAAGGCAGCAAAGGGACACAGCTAAAATCAACATGCTGCCCAATGTATGACCATGCCCGCTCCTCATTCAGACCTATCGGCATCATAAGTTCCGTTGAATACCCGGACAATCCTGCTGACGCTTATCTTGGAAAGCTTGGAGACCTTGGTGGAGGAGAAATCCCGCCCATAAAAAGCACGCTGCCAGAAGGAAAGCTGGTAACTGACACGAAAGGGCAGAGATTATATTTGGGAACTGACAGTTCCGGAAATGAGAAGTGGGAATACTGCGACGATTCGAAAGTCGGCAAAACCTATGCTGTAAACAGAAAGACAAACTACGATCTTCTCTGTTACAAAGAGCCTGAAGGAAAGATGCATTATGTAACATGCAACTCAAACGGAATACAGGAAAACGCGGAAGACGCGACAGTCAAGCATGTTACCGAAGACACCATAATGGAGGCAAAAGGCAAAGACTACATATGCACAGGAAACCAGGAAAAATGGCTATCCTGCGAATCAGAAAACCAGAAGATTGAAGGGAAAGAGATGTACTGCTGCAATGGAAGGATTTATTCAGTTCCGTGCCAAACTGCCAACCTTAAGAAAGACAAGCTTTGCCTTCATACTGAGCTAGGGTACCCGCAGGATTACAAGCAGCTGGAGCTTGCAAGAGAGATAGGTGCGACGTACATTAAACAAAGTTTCCCATGGAGCTTAGGAGAACCTGCGCCAGGAAAGTATGATTGGGGACTTTTCGATTTATGGTTTGCAAGAGCCAACGAAAAAAGGCTCAAGATAATACCTCGAATATCATACGCCCCTAGCTGGGCAAAGACTGAGAAAGGGGTCAATACTAATTTTAGGAGAGGTGATGATACTGGTTTTGCTACCCGTCCGGACAGGGCAAGGTTTGCTGATTTTGGCAATTATGTGAGGGAATTCACGTCCAGGTATAAGCCTGATTATGTGCAGATATGGAATGAGCCGAACCTGGCGGAAGAGTGGTCATCAAAAGGGCCTAATCCTGCTGAATACGCTGAGTTATTTAAGGTAGCGTACATAGCTGTGAAGACGGGAAATCCGGACACTAAGGTTATTATGGGAGGTTTGGCGCCTACGTCAACCATCATGTTCAATGCTTACTGCGAGAAACATAACCCGGACTGGGATGTTTGCAAGAATCCTAGTTCTGATAATATGTATTTGTCAATGAGCGAATTTGATTTTGTTGAAAAGCTTTATGAGGCGGATCCGCTTATTGAGAACTATTTTGATGTTGTCGGGGTTAATTCGCATCCTTATTCTGAAACTTCTCCGGAAAGCCTGGACTTTCCTGATGTCAAGTGCGATCCGTCCAGCAGGATAATAAGCCCTTATACAGGGGCAGATGTAAGCTATCTCGTAAATGGCGGGTGCTGGGGCCTTGACAGGGTAAGGCTATTCAGGCAAACACAGATTGATAGGAATAGGATGAAAAACAAGCAGGTTATGCTAACTGAGTTCAGCTATTACCTTAACAGCTACATTAAAGAGAGCGGAGGCTCGGCAGTTTCCCTTTTTGACATGAACAACCCACAGGAAGAAAAAAAGGAGGAAACAAGGCAGGCAGTCAGGCTTTTCAAAGGCTATAGGACCGCGACATCAGAATGGAATGACTGGACAGGACCCGTATGCTGGTTCATAGCAACTGATCCGTTCAAGCAGAACAATTGGGAAAAAGAAGGAAACATGCTCAAGCAGAAACCCCCATTTGACAGGAGAGTGTCAACATGCGCTTACGCAAAGAATGTGGCGGAAAGGCCCGCAATATCAGAAACATGCAGGGCATTAACATAACCCGTCCAAAGCTTCCTTGATCTCCCTTGTCCCCATGCCCAGGACAGTCAGCAGCGATCTTATGTCATGCTCGCTCCTCAAATGATAAGGATCCGAAGCAAATGTTGCGGCAACGATCCTGACCTTGTGCTTCCTGCAAAGACGGATATGCCTTGAGAAATTCTCCACAAGCGATACTTTCTTCTCTGGCTTTGAATCAATTATTGATGAAAGCGGAAAGCACAGCGCAATTTTCTTTTTTGAGAGTTCTGCATATAAGGAATGCTTCTGCTGATGCTCCGGGCCAATCATTATCTGTGCCCGCCCGGGTTCCCCGAACATTTTCACAATGACATCAGCCTTAGACTTCCCGGCTGTGCATAATTTTATCGGGGTCTGCATCTGCAGATCAAAAAGGTCACGGTGCATTTCGTAATAAAGAGCAAGAGACTTAACACCAAGCCTTTCAGCCATCCTGAAAAGCTCAATTTCATTGTTTTCTGGCTTTACAATATCCGTGAACATTTTCCAATACAATGCAGCATGCGCTGCAAACACTCCTGCCTGCAGGCTCACCGCAGCAACTACAATAATTTAACTGTTTTGAAATCGGAAGTTTCCTAAGGGCGGGCATAAGCTTAAGGAAAGAACTGATGATACCCAACTTCGTGCCCGGATGCTCAGCCTCCAGGCCGTTAAGGAAATCCCTTACAGCTGCCCTATATGAAGACCCGGAATAAGGGCACTCTGTGAACCTGATCTTAAGCTTTTTCCGGAAAGCATAAGCTGCAACCTCCTTCTCCGGGCAAAGATACAGAGGCTTCACCCTATTCGTGAACTTGCTGTCAAAAACGTGCCCTGTTTTCGGGCCCAATCTCGGCAACAAATGGACATTAGACTTCATTATATTCATGATAATGGACTGTGCCTCATCATCCAGGTTATGCCCAGTTACTGCAGCATCATAGCCCCTTGCGAACTTGTTGATCAGGTACCTTCTCAGAACGCCACATGCAGCGCAAGGCCTTATCCCTTTTTTCCTGGCAATCCTGTCAAGGGAAAGACCGAACTCTTCCTTGAAGGAAACAACCCTTAAAGGCACCCCTGAATCCTTGCAAAAATCGGAAATATCCTCAAGCGTGGAATCCCTATAACCCTTAATGCCCTCATCAACAGCCAGGGCCTCAACATCATACCCGAACTTTCCAAGAATGGAAAGAACAACCGTGCTGTCCTTCCCACCGCTGCAAGCCACCACAAGCCGATCATCCCTGCAGAACAAGCCAAAACGCCTTATGGTCTTTCTTACCTTTGCCTCAAAAAGCCTGCTTTCACTCATCCGAAAAAGGATAATGCTCCAATATTTAATACTTGACAAGTCGCTGACATAACATTTAAATACTGAAAAAAAGGGTTGCAAAGACGAGGTGCAAATGGAAAAAAGGGGAAGGGGAGTTTGCTATAATTTAGGCTTCCTGTACAAAAAAATTTTTGCAGCGTTCCTGATAATTGCAATAGCCTTTATTGTGCCATCAGATGCAATTGCAGCCCAAGTAATGGGAAGGGTAGTTCTTTCATCTGATGAATATGTAAGATTCCAGAAAACAACCGGAAGCTGCCCTGCAGTTCCACCAATAACCTACCTTAATTCCAGGGACATGAGGGTAATTGCTTCTGGAATTGAAGCGGAATGGGGCTGCAATGACGAGCCATATTACAAGGCAACAGTTCCAGACGGCCTGAACTCCATAACATTAACCCCTCCTGAAGGGTTTGAATGCGAATGGTGGGATTCATCAATATGGGGCGGGAGAAGCGGGTTTGATTATGTGAGAGGAGAAGGCTGCACAGCGGTCGTGAAGGTGTACGGGTTGGACAGCAGGCACACATGGTTCAGGGTAAGGCCGAAAACCGTATCAACCACATGCAAGGACGATGACTCTGACGGATCCCAAAGCTGCTGCGTTGATGCAGGCTGCAGCGGTAGAACAGGCGACTGCGATGACAACAACCCAAACCTCAACCCGAGTTCAGTGAACAAATACTGCAACTGCTTTGATGGAGACGGGCTAGGGCCAACAGCCGAGACATGCGACTGGGTTGACAATGACTGCGACGGGATAGTAGATAATAACTATGACCCGGATGGAGATGGGTATACATTATGCGGCGGGGACTGCGACGAGACCATAGGGGCTTCACACCCGGGAGCGGATGAGGACTGCGGCCCTGCGGACTTTGACTGTGATGGAGACCCGTATGGCGGGGTAGATCCCGACATATGCCAGAACACCTGTGAAGATTCAAAAAAAGGCTACATAGCAGAAGGATTTTTCCAGTTCACCAACAGAGATGGGACGCTTAAGGTTGCCCAGAGCCTGGTTTCCTATAATGGCCAAAGGAGCTTTGGCAGGATTTGCCCTCTTGATGGAAGCAGGAAATTCGGGATTGACTGGCAGAAATGCGAACCGTGGTACACAATTGACCATACAGGAGGCCCGGAAAATCCAAGCACGTCCCAGTACTCAGGATACTGCTCACATAATTTTCAAGGCACGGATACAAACCCATATATCGCCCAAAAGCTGATAAATACTGATGGAAGAAAGAGCTGGAAAAGAAACTGCCCATTAGCAGACCCCCAGTATAATCCTGCAACATTCTCATGGTCACCACCGCAGACAGGGCAGACAACAGCGTACATATTGCGGGTCAACAAAGAACAGGACGTATGGGCCCCTGAGCCATGCAACGATGCGAATGCAATATGCAACGGCTTTGGCGGAAGCGGAGATTTTGTGGTGGACGTTTCAGCAAAAGAGCATACAGCAGCCCTTGAGCCAGGAAAAACATATTCATGGAGCGTGCAGGCAGTTCATTCAGGGGAAACATATGACCCTTCAAAAAGAAGAACACGAGGCGGCAGCTTCTCATGCTCAGCATCAGGAGTCAAAACAGAGAATGCAGTTCTAAGTCCTTCGATCACGGAAATCCCAAGCACCCTGAATGTCGAGTGCATAGCAAAAAATTCAAACATAGTGAACGCAAAACTTTCCTGGGCTTACGTCACCAATGCCCGAACGCAGATAACATATATAGTTAGGGTAAATAAGGAGCAGGATGTATGGGCGCCCGCAGAGTGCAGCGACAGCCAGGTATGCGGAGACCAATATTCAGGAGACTTCATAGCAACAACCGCTTCAACCTCATTCAAAGCCTACATTTCACCGAGCAGCAACTACGGATGGAGCGTGCAGGCAACCCCAACAGGAACAACATATGACTCCTTGAAAAGGAGGTCTTATGGAGGAAGCTTTTCCTGCTCCTCTTCAGGCGACAAAACCGAAGCATCTCCGCCTGTAAGGCCGAATCAGGACTCGCCTTCAAGTCTAGGAACAAGCTGCATGAAAGAACCTTACAACGGAATCAGATGGGAATCGTGCACACCATGGACTTTCCATGACCTAAAAGACGATTCAATCGGCCAACAAAACCAAAGGTTCCCCAGCTGCGATGAATACGATTTCTATGACGGGTCAGGCAGCAGATACCTGGTCAGAAGCTTCATAGACTCAGCAGGCAACACAGGATCTGTACAGAAATGCCCCATGATCTCAAGCAACAACGAAGGTATAAAATGGGAAGAGTGTGGCGCATTTGAAACACTTGAACTAACAACACCAGAACCATCAGACCCAAGATTCACGTCCATTGCATCGTATAAATTCACCGACCGGTCAGGAAATCTGTTTCTTGTGCAGAAGCTCAGGCACATGGACCAGCAACGGTCATGGAACAGAAAGTGCCCGATGAACAGCAACTTTCCCCTAGGGGTGAACTTCGCAGGATGCGGTGCATGGGAACTTGCAGATGATGTATCTGAATCTGGAAACCCTCTAGATTCCCGGGTAACAATTGATGTAAGAGCGAAAGGCACACAAGCAGAAGGATGGCCGGTGATGCAGCTTTGGACCAAAGACTCAACCTGGCAAAAACAAGGAGAATGGACTGTCCAGTCACCACAATACAAGACCTTCCTTGCCACAGTACCTTCATTCAAGCCAGGCCAAAAAGTGGCTGTAGTTTTTACCAACGACTATAATGCAGGGCCGGGCTCAGACAGGAACCTGTATATAGATTACGTAAACCTGAACGGCACAAAAATATACGGGGACGACAAAAAAAGAGTGCTTATAGACCATGGAAGCGGACCAGACGCATTTGATAACATAGACCTAGCTGAAGCAAACAACGAGCTCGAACAGAATGGGGCAATGATATTCCATGACACGACCCTGCGCACGAATGAATGGGTCCAAGAAACCAAGCTGTGCTGCGGGGACGACACAGGAGAACTTGTAAAATATGACCCGGAAACGTGCTCAACAGGTTGCTGCGGACCCTCACAATGCTTTGATTCCTCAGCCGGCTGCATAAACTCAGGCTCGCTGTCAGGAAACAAATACTGCGAAAACGGAGACTGGGTGAACAGGAAATCCCTGGGGAAAAGGACACTTTCAGAACTGGGATATGATTCTGTTTCATGCGGAACATACCAAGAAATCCTAAACAGCTATTCGTATCCTATCAGAAGCATAATAGCAGAAAGATACCTTGAAGTTGAATGCAGAAAAGGGGACGGCCCCTGCATAAATGACCTATGCGCAATGGCATCAGAAGGCAGGATTGCGATATCAGGCTCATTCAACAGGGACCCGAGCGAAACAGAGCTAAAGGAAATGTTAAACTATGACAAAGGCTGCACGCATGGGCTTGATCCCGCATCCACAGCAATAAGGCCATGTAGCCAAGGAGTAAATGACAGGCTATGGTATGACAGGAAGACAAGAATGTTCATCTACAGCTCAGTACCGATCACTCTAAGCCCGCAAAAATGGCGAGAGAACTTAATGAACAAGGACGAATTTGACCTGGAAAAATCATTTTCTTCAAAAAAAGTTATCGGAAACATAACAGCCAAATGCGGAGAGAAACCGAAAATGGCCATCGCATACAATACAGATGCCAACATATGCGAAAAGACAGGCCAGATCCAGGACGGAAGCTGCGCAAGGGATGGCCAGGTGTACAGGGTTGCAACAGAAAAGAAAAATGAGGAGAACAGGTTATTCAGGCTCTGGAAGGAGCTGACAGCAAAGCTAAGGATAAGATGAAAACAAAAAAATCACAAATCACCCTTTTCATTATCACAGGAATATTGGTCCTCATAGCGTCAGGAATACTGCTCTACATCCTAAAGGAGGCAAAAGCAAGGAAGGAGCCTATTCACGGAGACGCATCCCCGGTAGCAACTTATACAAGCGAATGCCTTAAAGGATTCCTGGAAAGAGGGGTCAGGCAATCAGGCGCCCAAGCAGGATACCTGTTCAAGAGCGAGGGAGGCTCAACGATTGACCCTGAACAAAAAAACATAGGAAAGACGCACCTCATCTACAACAACAAACCCCTGCATTACCTGATAAAGAGAGCAGCGCCAAAGCCGGAATACCCTTGGAAACTATTCCCCCTGACCCCGCCAGCATCACAATCATTCAAATACTCCATAGGAGCATCAAGCCTTCAGACAAAAAGACAACTGGAAAGGCAACTTGAATTCTTCATCGAAAACAAAATGGGCGCAGAATGCAGTTTTTCGGACAACGTAAAGGGATATGATGTAAACTTCTCAAGCCCAAAAGCGACAGTCACAATCACGAACACAGAAGTTGCAGTCAGGCTAAAATTCCCGATGGAAATTGCAGACACAGCAAGCGGAGCGTTATTCAAGCTGCGCGGTTTCCAAACATCAACCAGAAGCAGCCTTGGGAAAATGCATGAAACCGCGAGATACATCATAGACCAGGACAACCAGGATTTCCTTTTCAACCTCTCAAACAATCTCGAGATGAACGGATTTGCAATCAGCATAGAAAAGGACGTGTTCCAGCATGATGACGTAATAATCATCCAGGAACCTGAAACGGGAATGAAATTCTCCTTCGCAAGGCAGAACAGGATGCCTGCAATCAAATATGCTAGCACATGCCCTTCAGATATCAACAGAATAATAGCATACGACCCTGATGAAGATGATCTTGACAAGCAACTGTCAGCGAACAGGATAACCGTAACTGACAGCCAGTTCACCGATTCACAGGAGTGCACCACATGAACAAAGCCGCGAAAATCACGATATTAGCTGCACTGATCCTTGCCCTGGCTGCCGCAATAAAAATTGCAGGAGCAGTCCAGGGGTGCTGCACAAACCCGAATCCCCCTGCAACATGCACTGACGCCGAGCAGGAAGAATGCTGCCCCGAACCCGCTGCCTTCCCATCGTATTACCAACAAAACGTTACAAGCAAGCAGTCATGCATCCAGTACTTCTTCAAATCAAATAACTTATGCGAAAACACAAATCTCTGCTCAACAGTTGGATGCTGCTGCTACTCGGACAACACAGCATCCCCGACATACGGGGCAGCCTGCAACGAGACATTCAAGCCAGGCCCAAACGAGGCAAGGAGCTGCACAGAGATATGCGGAACAGGAACACCACCAGACACTGGGTGCGCATCCGGATTAACCCTGACAGCGAACAGCATAAAAGGAGAGAAACAAATTGACCTAAACTGGCAGAGCCAATGCGAGGCCACTTCATATAAAATTTCCAGGTGCAAGGGCAAAAACTGCAAAAACTTCCAGCCCCTATCGGGAACGATCTATGCAAGCTACTACAAGGACACAGATCCCTCGCTGGAATGGATGGAATTTTACACATATAACGTAACCGCGAAAATAAACGACAAATACCACAGCATCACAAAATACGCATATACAGGCGATATCGAGTGCTGGAAAAGATACAGCAACAGCAACTTCTGCGTACACGAATACTTGTACACAGATGACCCGATAAAAGGATACCTGATATCCGTGCTAAAATACCCTTCAGATGAAGCGGACTTTTCTGAAAAGGTTGTGAACGACTTCAGCAGCAAATTCAACACAGCCATGAGGTGCGATGACAACAACGTCCTCAAGCAGTCAAGGCCACAATGCGTGTCCAACCAGGTATGCACTGTAACCCCCCAAGACGAGGCAAAATGCATTGATAGGACAACATGCTCTGAAATAGGGAAGCCATTCGGACTCTTCATGTCGAAGGCTGGCTGCGAGGATGGAAAATACTGCTTCTATGACAAGTCACAGGGAAACGTGAATGCCTGCTACAACTGCACGCTTAAGATGAGCTGCTATGACTACAAGACAAGAGACTCATGCGAAACAAACAACTGCGGAATAGGAAGTTGCGAGTGGAAACCGGTAAACGATAAACTGGGTACAGGGGCTTGCATAGACCTGCAAAAAAACAACTGCGATTGGTGCTTTGACAGGCCTGAGGGCACAATCGGTATCGAAAGCAACAGGGCGTACAATGAAATATTTGAAGCATGCAGCCCGGAAAAGCTGAAATCACTTTCAACCAACCTGTTCGACTGCAGTGCAATACAGCAAAATTGTGACCGAATATGCCTCGACTTCAGCAGGGATGAATGCGACCTGCACACACCACTCAGCATCTCAGAAGACAATTACCTGGTCCCGAACCAGTATGATGAATGCGGGCTCAATGCATGCAAATGGTACGGGGCAGTGGAAAGCGCCTCAGGAACATGCAAAAAGAATGCGGACAGGGACCCAAAGGAAGACTGCCAAAACTCAATATGCGAGGCGGACTACTTCCCACCCTCAACAGAGCTGATAAAAGAAGATAAAAAAATCAGGATAGTGACATATGACAGGAAGAACACCACCGATTACGGAAAGGAAGCGAGCACGCTTACAACATACATTTGTGTGGAAAAGGACTCCCAGCAATGCGATGATGCATCAACCTTTCCATACAGCACCACACAAAAACTCATAAGCATACAGGAACTTGCGGACCTGGGCATTGTGACCAATGGAAACAACCAGTTCAGCTTCTACAGCGTGGATGAAAACAAGAACCTCGAACGAGTAAAGAAAGCATCAATAGACATACTAGTCATACCTTCAGAAGGAACCCTGTCCATCTCAGTAAAAGACGGCCAGAACAGCGATCTGATAGCCGCAGATATCTATGTTGACGGCAAGCACAAAGGGCTATCACCCCTTACAGCATCGCTAAGAACCGGCGAACACAATTACCAGATCCAAAAGAAAGGATACAAAACCACAACAGGCAAATTCACAATCAGGCCTGCGGAAACAACAAGAATAGACGCGACAATCAGCGCACTTCCGCCACCACCAAACACAGGAAACCTGACAGCAAGCGCGCATGACAGCACAATAGGAATCGGCATAATGGCTGACATTTCCATAGACGGCGAAAATTCAGGCACAACACCTATGACTAAATCAGGCATGCAAAAAGGGACACACACGTTTACCATATCAAAATCAGGATACAGGACAGCAACCGGGAATTTTGAAATCATCGTAAACTCAAATACGAACCTCAACATAAGCCTGACACCGCTACCCGGCCCGGCAGGAACAGGAAACCTGTCAATACTAACAACAGATGCAGCAACAGAAAAAGGGATTTTTGCAGAGGCATCCATCGACGGCGCGGAAAAGCTGATAACCCCGGTAACAATAACAGGACTGACCCCGGGAATACACAAATACAACATAACAAAACAGGGCTACAATGACTCCTTTGGAGAGGTATTGATAAATCCCTCTGAAAAGCGAATACTCAGGGTAGTAATGACTCCTATCAGAGCAGAGGCAAACCTCGAAATAAGCATAATCGAGCCAAGGCTGATGGCGACAATGACAAGGATATACGACCTTGCCGTGGAGACCAACAAGCAGGCCACATGCAAGCTTTCAACAAGCGACACCCCATACGACTCAATGCATACATTCTTCACGACGCAAGGCAACATGCTTCACTCAATAAGAAGGTTCTCCACAGTAAACGTGCCCATATACATCAAATGCAAGGATTTCGGGGGGGATGTCGCGTCAAAAACAGCCAGGATACAGCTAATAGAAAGCAACCCTACCATAAAACTATTCGCCAACCCCCAAATAATATGGGCAGAGCCAGTGGTCTCCAACCTCACAGTAGAATCTGACCAGGAAGTCGCATGCAGGCATTCCAAGAACGAGATGAAGTATGAGGACATGACCTTGTTTGAGGGCACTGACGAAGACATTCCCGAATCATACAGCAAGCAGGTACAGCAGAACATGACAAGCACGCAGCTCGAAAACGGGCAAAACACCATTTTTGTAACGTGCAAAAACAAGGCAGGGTCATTATCTGAGAACAAGACAATAACAATAACCGTGAATGCACATTTAAGCCCGCAGCTCACCCTGGAATACAAGGAATACTACTCAACAAGGAGCGCAGACCTGACTGCAACAACAAACAAGGAAGCTGAATGCATTTACGCTAACAATAGCATCTATACAGGGAACAGCTCGTTCGGAAGAAAAGGCGTAATACACCAGACAAGGCTGCACCTTCAGCCAGGAGCCTACAGGTATCACATCAGGTGCACGTTCCCGAACAAGGAAACAAGGGAAGCCGCGGCAGAGTTTACAATAGATGAAACAGCACCCACTTCCCCAATAATTGATGACGGCGAAACATCAAATGATCGAAGGCAGCTTACAGCATCATGGAACTCAACAGACCCGGAATCAGGGATAAAGCTGTACCAATACCAAGTTGTCGAAAAAAGCACAGATAAAATCATCCTTAACTGGGTGAACACAACCAGAAACAGGGAAACAATAAGAAACCTGAACCTCACCGACCGAAACGAGTACTACATCAATGTCATGGCGCTCAATAACGCAAACCTATGGAGCAGAACCGGTAAAAGCGATGGCGTCTATGTGTCATTCTCATCAGACTCCGATCACTGCACAAACAGAAGAAAGGATGCTGATGAAACAGGAATAGATTGCGGAGGCAGGGAATGTAGCGCATGCAACACCTGCAGCATAGACCGGGACTGCGAAAGCGGATCATGCGTGAACAGGACATGCACAAGACCAACATGCTTCGACTACATTAAAAACCAGAACGAGACCGACATAGACTGCGGAGGCAACTGTGTTGGCTGCGAGAACACGAAGGCATGCATCAGCGACAAGGACTGCATGTCATTCAGCTGCGCGAACCAGAAATGCTCATCAACACAGGACACATGCTCAAACAACAGGCTTGATGCAGCCACGGAATCTGATGTTGACTGCGGAAACCAATGCTCTTTGAAGGGAAAGAAGTGCGATTCCGGAAAGCAATGCACAGAAGAGACAGACTGCAAGTCAGGAAAATGCCTGGCCGGAAAATGCAAGCAGGATGATGATGGTCAGGACAAGGACACTGATGGAGATGGAGTGAACGACAACGCGGACAACTGCGTAAACGACCGCAATCCAGACCAGAAAGACACTGATGATGACGGCTTTGGGGATGAGTGTGACGAGGAAAAGGCATCAACAGGCGGCATAAACACAAAGCTCATATTCTGGGCACTGGGAATAATCACGCTGATCGGAATAGCCGCTGTAACATACAGGCTCCTGAAGAAGAAAAACGCCAAGCCCTCAAAACAGAATGAAAACCAGCCATTCACCCCTATGAGGATACAGCCCCCAACACCACCGCAGCAAAGGATAAGGCCTGAAACAGAACACGCAATCCTCAAGAAAAGGGAGAAGGACCTGGAGCAAAAAAGAAAGGACGTCATAAAGCAGTTCGAAGCCGCACCGGAAGAAAAAAAGCCTGATGAAGACGATGTATTCAAAAAATTGAAAAGCAAGACCTCAGAAATAAAAGGGAAGAAAAAATGAAAGCCCAAGTATCAGGGCAGATCTTCATATACATATTCGCCATGCTAGTAGTAAGCCTTGTCCTGATTTTCGGATGGAAAGCCGTGACACAGCTTACAAACATGGGCAAATGCGGGGAAGTATCACAGTTCAAAAGCAAGATATCCAATGCAGTAAAGGATGCCCAGGGATACGGAACCGAGAAAAAGAACAAGCCATTCTACCTGCCACCAGAGTACACATCCGTATGCTTTGCGGACCTCGAAAAAGACCCCCAGCTAATAACAAACCGCATAATCAGGGATAGCGCAAAAACAAAAACAACGAACACTTTCCTAACCCCAAAGCAGGGAAAATGCGACAACGAATGGTTCCTCATCGAGGATCTGGCCGTGAAAACCGGATACGAATGCATTGAAACTAGAAAAGGGAAGATTGCAATAGACCTTTTCGGATGCGGCGACAAAACCTACATCATGCAATCACCATCCACTGAAACAACACTGACATTATGCACATGAAAAAGAAAGGTATGCTAGGCGAACAAGTCAACTGGATATATGTCCTAATAGCGGGCTCAGTCATAATAGCGTTCTTTGCAACCATAGGAATAAGGCAAAAAAACGAGATGGAAAAAAGCCGTGCAGAAGAAGAGCTTAAGACCATAGACGAGCTCATGTTCCAGCCCTCCAGAAGCTCCCAACTGGTACGCCTGCCGGGAATAGACTTGAAGGTAAATTGCGATTCAGGAAAAACATACATAAAGATAGGCCAGACCAGCCCCCTTGAGCCAACAGAGCCTGTATTCTCGCCAAAATCAATCAAGAGCAATGAAATCATAGCCATGACGAACGAGTGGAACGTGCCATTCAAAGCATCCAACTTCATATACCTCACAGCAAATGACACAAGATATGTTGTCCTGTACAATGACGCGGACACAAGAAACGTAGCGGAACAGATATACAGGGAACTTCCCGAGCAGTCCAACAAGGCAATACAAGACGCCAGCAGGCCGATACAGACCAAAAACGCAAACCGCGTTGTAGTGATAGGCGCGGGAATACAGCCAGCAGCCCCCCAACCCAGGCCAAAAGAGCTAATTCAAATCCAGGTAATACCAGAAACCTCAGACCTGGAGGAAGGGAAAATAATATTCCAACCGAACAATGAGATCCAGTACACAGGTAAAGCAATGATGGTAGCGGCCATATACTCAGGGAACAAAAAGGATTTTGAATGCTCCATGATGAAAGCATACCAGAGAATGAACTCAGTAAGCGCAATATATTCAATAAAAGCAGAACAACTCGCAAAAACATTCGAAAACGATGAAAAATGCAAGGACAAATACGGCATAGCCCAAATAGACAAGCTAAAGAAACAAAACATAGGAATCGAAGAGCTAAAGGAGGCAAAGGCAGCCCTAGACCAGCAAAACAGGGATGCGCTACTTCAGTCATGCCCAACAATATACTAAAGCAGAAAAAAGCCCAGACAAGAATGCTGGAAACAATAGCTGTAATACTCATATTCTTCATGCTAGTGGCATTCGGCTTCGTGTTTTACGCCAACATGCAGAAAAGCAACACGGAAACCAAATACATGGAGGAGAAGAACGCAAAAGCCATCAAAATCGCAAAATCAGCACTGAACCTGCCAGAACTCCAATGTAACGGCAAGACATACTGCTTTGACGAGAGCAAAATAACAGCATTCAGTTCTGGATCAGTCCCGAAAAACCAATATTTTGAGGTATTCAGATACAGCGAAATAACCCTTGAAAAAATATACCCCAGTAAAGGCAAGGTACAGGTTTATTCCAGGAAAAATCCGGCAACAACATCAAAGCAATCCATATGGGTTCCTGTTGCACTAAATGACCCGCTAACCGGAACCAGCTTCGCGATACTAACGGTGGACGCATATGAGTAGGGCGCAGACAGAGATGATAGGGCTCGCAATAATAGTCCTCATAATGATAATCGGAATGGTATTCGCAATGAAATTCCTAATAAAGGAGCCAAAAATACTGTCTGACGCAGGGGACAAACAGGTTGCAACCGCATTCCTCAACACGCTGCTTTCAGACAAGCTTGAAGTGAACGAATGCAAGGTAGGGGTTGAACTCAAGGAACTGATCCAGGACTGCTCAACACCCCCGGAACTCCCAAACAGGTGTGCTGACAACACAATAACATACTGCCAAAAGGCGGAAACAGTAATAAAAGGCATACTTGAAGGCTCGCTAAAGCCCAGGAAAAAGGAATATGAGTTTTACCTATGCAGCAAGGACCTGAAAAACTGTGCCCCCGGAAAAGCAGTGATCGAGGACGTGAGCAACCAGCGAATGTGCAGGCAGGACAAGACCCAGGTAATATATCCCCTCCCAACAGAATACGGAACAGTATTCACAGTGCTCAATATATGCACCAAATCATAAAGTTTATATATAAATAAGCGACAAAAAAACAAAAAAGGCGCACATAATGGACAAAAAAGCACAAGGACTTTCGATAAACACCATAATCATCGCACTAATAGCACTTACTGTGCTGGTAGTGCTCATACTTATTTTCACAGGAGCCATGGGAAACTGGCTAAACAACACAAACAGCTGCGAGCCTGTCAAAGGCACATGCAAAGATTCATGCTTTGCAGGAACTGAAGTGCAGGTAAGCTTCAACTGCAAGGGCGAAGGCATGGTATGCTGCGCAAAGCTCGGAACAGCCTAGCCCGAATAATATTTATAGGCCTTTTCTTGTTAAAAACTCGTTCTTTGGAATCAAGGAGAGCAGCATGAAAAGCAAGGGATATTTTCAAAAACTAAAGCAGGCAAAAAAAGAGGAAGCAGATAAGAAAATAAAGGAATTGTTCAAAAAATCAGAAACAGCAATACAAAAAGTTGCGGACAGGAACGTAAGGAAGGCCAGGAGATTGGCCATGAAGCACAAGATAAGGCTCCCAAAGGAGCTTAAGATAAGGTTCTGCAAGCACTGCAATACATACTTCACTTCTTCAAACTCCAGGATAAGGCTTGCAAAAGGCAAGGTTGTGTATTACTGCAGGGCATGCAAAAAATACACCAGATACCCCTACCAAAGAGAAAATAATTTGACTACTTCCAAGTAGCGAAAGATTTATAAATTGAGGGGCAAAACACCCCTCATGAAAGACATAGACTACGACCTCTTCATAGACAACGAAGAGGACTCGGACAAGGAAACAATAGAAGAGCTTAAGAAGGCAAACAAATCAAGAAACAAGAGCTTCGCAACAATATTGAACAAGAAGAAACTAAGCAAGTTAGAACTTGATGAGGTAATGGCATAAACAAAAAGGAGGCTTAAAATGGGTTTTTTTGATTATTTAACGGCAGGAATTGCCGCAGCGGCTATTGGATTTTTTGGATACGTTAATACTCCTGGCTATCAGGCAGAACTTGAAAGATTAAATGCAGCTCGATTACAGATGTTTACGGGTTGTGGATATTCTGTTGAAAGAAGCACCATAGATTATGGAATATGGGGCACCGAGGAAAGATTTGCAGCCGAAAAAGGAGATGTCCAAATTCACTATTCGAATGGAGGGCTAGGAAATGGTATCCTGAACCAAGTGGTTATTGAGAGACCAAAGAAGATTGCACTCCGAAGCGGAACTGGTACGGTTACAAAAGACATGGATAGACATTTTCGAGAAGATTGCGGGGAAGGACTAATAGCTAGAATAAAAGAAACAAATGGTGATTTGACAAGAAAATTCCCTGAACAAAGATGGTGGTGAGTTGAATTTTAGCCACAGGTGATGTTGTTCGGGATTCACCTCGCACGAATTTCCTTGTCCTCGAAGGAGCGCTTGATTATTCAAAACCAAAACAGATTTAAGCCATATCATTTTTCTAACTCAAATGCAATACGACCTGGAGCTAGATGCAGCAGTGGACAAGATAAAGTCGGAGAACGCAAGCCTGGTATGCATACAGCTGCCATCAGGGTTAAGGCCAAAGGCGGCTGAAATACAGCGATACCTTGAATCCAGGACTGGCGCAAGGATTCTAATATGGGCAGGAACCTGCTTCGGGGCATGCGATGTGCCCTTGCATATAGAAAAGCTGGGCGTTGACTTAATAATCCACTGGGGCCATTCAAAATGGCGATAAAATCAAAATCAGCAAACTAACCAATATTAATTGCCAAGCCCTAAAAAAGCCATGGCAAGAAGAAAACCCGATCATTTCCTGCCAGTGGCCGAACCTGTGAGGGAAACAGGCAGGGAAGTTGTAGACAGGATGAATGCGCTTGCGATATCAGCATTCGGCTTGATCGCTGCCCTGGCATGGAACAGCGCAATCCAGGCGCTATTTGACAAATACTTTCCCATTGAAAAGGGGGAGGGAATAATAGCAAAACTTCTTTATGCCCTCTTCGTGACAATAACTGTTGTGATAGTCACGCTGTGGCTTAGCAAGCTATCCCGAAAAAACGAATAACTATTAATATTAGCTTCCAGAGTATGCCTGCATGATGATAATCCTCGGAGCGGACCACGGGGGATACGAGCTTAAGGAAAAAATAAAGGAGCACCTCTCCGGGAAAGGAATGCCAATCATGGACGAGGGCGCCCATTCCCTGGACCCAAAAGATGACTATTCCCCGTTCGCATTAAATGTGGCTAAAAAGGTCGGGGCTGCCGAAGAAAAAAAAATCTTCCAGGACGATGTAAAGGGAATTCTGATATGCAGATCAGCAGCCGGCATGGTGATAGCAGCAAACAAGGTCAAGGGAGTAAGGGCTGTGGCAGCATTCGACTTGGAAACCGCCAGGCATTCACGGGAACACAATGCCTCAAATGTCCTTGCAATATCAGGAGACCGCACAAGCGAAGCTGATGCATTCAAAATCATTGACCAGTGGATAAGCACGCCATTCAGCCATGACAAACGCCACGAAAGAAGGCTGAAAATAATATACCAGTTCGAGAGCACGTAATATGCAGACAACAAGCTATTTCCTATCAGTTATCGCATCCAGCCTCGGCATAGCAGCAGGAATAATGATATCCACATCTGCGAAAGAGGAACTAAAAAAAGGAAAGGATTATTTCGTAATACTGAAGAAAGCCCTTCTTGCAGCATCAACAGTATTAATCCTGAACATAATTGGCGCGGGCACAACCATAAAGCTATTGGCTTATGTTGCCGCAATTGCACTTCTCTACATCGAGATGAACAACATCATCATTTACTCCCTTCTTGGACTGATGATATTCCTGGCATCGCCTTCGCAAAAATCACTGATAATAATAACTTCGATGGTATTCATCATAGGGATTGCCGAAGGAAGCATCCTAACTGCGAACAACAGAAAGCTGGGCATCAAAAGCCTGCTGGGAAAAGGCGTTGCAGATATCTTCCCGCTCCTTCTGTCAGCATTTGCACTAGGCATCATACTTTGATCATAAGATTTTTAAAACAAGGCCTGCATGAAAAGGCCATGCATTCAAAGGACTACGAAGCATGCGAGATATGCAAAGGCAAGGTATCCAAGCTCGAGTATGACAGCCCATTATACTGCGACAAATGCATCAAGGAAATGGAACAAAAAGACCTCAGCCCCAAGAAATACAGGAAATACCTTGAGCTTAAAGGAACTCTTAACTGACAGCCTGCAGATCCTGCGAATAGTTATCGATGCCCTCACATTTTCCTTCTGCAAAACTACCCTAGCCTGACTAGATTGCCATTCTTCCTTGCCTTCCTAAAAAGATAGATGTAAATCGGCCAAACAAGGACTGAATAAGCTACAACAGTGATAAAAGCAGCCATCAAAGGCATGCTTTCCCCGTAGGACAAAGCCCTTGCAGACTCAAAAATATAGGTATAGGGCATTACAGCGGAAACAGCACTTATGACCCCTGGAAAAGTCTCTTTTGGGAAAAACGGGGCGGATAGGAAAACGAAGGCCTGCAGCGCACTCCACGCCAGGAATCCATAGCTCTTTCCAAGCGATACAATCATCGCAGAAACCAAAACAGCCATAGCCAGAGAAACCAAAAGGGTAAGAATGGAAATGACAATAAACTGCTGATTGAAGTAAAGCTGCTGGCTGCTGAACAAAAGAGAAGTCAGCACCATCAAAGCAAGTATGATCGATGAGACAATCGAAGCAGTGATCATCCTTCCAACCATGTACTCAACCTCTGAAATCCCTGAAACCAGGAGCTGCTTCAGACTTCCTGACCAAACATCCTCCATTATCTGCATGTTTGCAGTGCTCTGGGCAACGAATGCGAAGTTCCAGAAAATGTTAATTATCAGAATAATAAGGCCAGCTTCAACTGAAAACCTCCTTGAATATACAGAAAAAAAACCCCAGATAAGCACAGTTGTCAACGGGAAATAAATCAGCTCAACAACCCGCCATCTCGAACGTCTTATTATCAGCAGGTCCCTGTATAAAAGGGCAAACACCTTATGCAGCCTCATCACCCACCATCCCCATGAAATACCGCTCGAGATCAGGATAACCCCTCTTGATCCCCTTAACGGTGTTTATATCTATCAGCTTCCCCTTGTTTATGAACGCCACCCTGCTTGACAGGAACTCAACCTCCTTCATATAATGGCTGGTAAGAATAATGGTTGTTTTGAAATCCTTATTTATTGACTTAATTCGCTTCCTTACCTTAATAGAGATATCAGGATCCATACCAAGGGTTGGCTCATCCAAAAACAGTATCTTAGGACTTCCAATAACCGCATGTGCAAAAGCAAGCCTCATCTTCTCCCCGGTCGAAAGCACCTCGAACCTTGAGTTGAAAACATTCTGGAGGCCGAAAAAATCAACGATCTCCGAAACCCTGCCTTTTTTGTTGGATACGCCATAAAGAATGGAGGCGAAATTAAGGATATCCTTCACTGTCAGAGCCCAATGAAAACGCTCCTCACCCGAAACATAGGCAATCCTCTCCATGACATCTGACGACCCTGCATTTTTACCGAATATCCTGACGCTGCCAGAATCAGGTATCAAAATGCCCATCATGATATTCAGCAAGGTTGTCTTTCCCGCGCCATTCGGCCCCAAAACCGAGAAAATCTCCCCCTCTTCGATCCTGAAACTAATGTCTCTCAACGCATAAAACTCCTTCCCATCCTTCATGAACTTTTTTGAAACGCCATTGACATTTATCAGTTCCATGAAAAAAACAAGACCTGGATATTTAAATAACTATTTGGCATACATTTAATGAAAAGGAAAAAGCAAAAATAATCCGAAAAATCAACGATGCTCTACAAGGATCCTTCTAAGGATAACAGGGGCAAGAATTGTTGTAACGAGGCTCATCATTATTATGCTGATGAAGATGTCCTGCTTTATCAGCCCGCCATTAAGCCCGATCATGGCAACTATCATTGCAACCTCGCCACGCGGAGACATGCCCCACCCTATAATGGCGGACGACCTATTCCCAAGCCCAAGAAGCCGGGCAGGCACATAACAGCCTATCAGCTTGGTCAGGACAGCCACCAAAACCAGTGCTAAAAGAAATCCCAAAATGGGCCAGGTTATCGCCTTCAGGTCAGCAAGGATTCCCAATGAGACGAAAAAAACGGATGCAAAAATGATATGAAGGTACTCTGCCCCTTCCCTATAATCCTTCCCATGCCTTACTACAACACCTTCCAAGACCATTCCTGCAATGAATGCGCCAATTATAGACGAAAGCTGAATGATTTCTGCAACCAACGCATAAAGAAATGCGATCATCATTGCAAAAATAAAAACAAACTCCGGAAACTTGGAGACAAACCTGCTTTTATCAATCCTATTAATAATCGGGTTGATGTACTTTATGCCGACAAACGAAGCTACGCCTATAAACATGACTGACTTGAAAATAACAAGGAACGTCTCCAAAAAGGAAAACTGGCCTGACACTGTCTGGCTCGTTATAGACAATGCAAGCAGGCTCAGGACATCGTCAATCACAGCAGCCCCAATAATAGCCTTTGCAGCCTCTGTATGAAGCTGGTTCATCTCCCTCAGAACATTGGCGGTAATAGCAATGCTTGTTGCAGTTAAGGCTGTCCCTACAAAAGCAGCGCTTCCGAACCCGAAGCCGAAAACCTTAGCGATTAAAAAGCCTCCAAGCCAAGGCACAATCACCCCGACAATGGCAATCAAGCCGTATCTCGGCTTAAAAACATCGCTTAGCTTGAATTCCAGGCCTATCACAAACAAAAGGATGATTGCGCCTAGATGCGCAATGTTTTCTATGAATTCAGAATACGTAACCAAGCCCAGAACACTCGGGCCAATCAGAAGCCCGACCAGGATCTCCCCGATAACAGCCGACTGGTTTATCTTTGAGGCAAGCAGATACCCTGCAAGAGCAACAAACAAGAGAAGGGTCATCTGAAACTCAATCCTTGAAATTACCGCTTCAACCATGCACTTCGAAAAAACATTTCATTATATATATTAATTGATCGGGCTTAAAGTCAAAGAGTAATGAGAAAGCTCATATTCATGGGATGCTCCGGAAAAGCGGCTACCGCGAAAAGAAGCCAACAACCTAGTAAACGGGAAGTCTACAAGAATAATCTATTTCAGGCTGAACTTCTCAAAATATATCCTGCTACGATCAACACCCATTGACAAAAACTGGGCAGTGAATGAATTGATCATCGGCACAGGGCCGCAGATAAAAATATCCCTTTCCCTGAAATCCAAAATATCCCTGGCAGAGATACGGCCATTAACCCCGCTGTAATGGGGATGAACCCTAAAATTAGGCATTTTTCGGGAAAACTCCAGAAGCTCATCAAGGAAAACCGCATCATCCTTGTTATGAACTGAATAGTAAAGGTCTACGGACTCCCTGCCTTTAATGCTTCGGATCATTGAAAGAAAAGGAGTGATCCCTATGCCTCCGGCAATCCAAATCTGGTTCCCATGAACCTTAGGGAAGAACCTGCCATAAGGGCCCTCAATTTCAGCTTCATCGCCTTTTTTAAGGTTCTGAATTGAGGAAGTGTAATCACCGACAGCTTTTATGGTGAATCTAAGAAGATGGTCGTTAGACGCTGAGCTTACTGTAAAAGGATGGGATTCACCAGGAATTGCCTTAGACTTAACAGTCAAAAAAACAAACTGTCCCGGTGTATGAATCAAAGACTTGCCTTTCGGAGCAAAAACAAGCTCATAAACATCCCTGCCCACACTTTTAACACCCTGAACCGAATAATGAAGCCTCTTATGAAAAGGCCTTTGCAAGATAGTGCTGTAAACATAGAAAACAAGCCCGAGGGTTACGATAGAAAAAATGTAAACCCTCAAAAAAATATTCTTGGAAATGTCGCTCGGAATTGTCGCCACATGAACTGCGGCAATAAATAAAGCGACACCGATGAGCTGATGTGAAAATTTCCAGTTATGATACCTGATCCTGGCGAAAAGGGTGATGAGAAGCAGCAATGCCAGAAGAGACAAGGCAATTATCCCGAAGTTTTTCGGCCAAAAAGGACCGGGAAGAAGGAATCCAAGAGACCTGAACCCTGCAGCAAGAAGCAAAGGATGGAGCAAAAGCAAAGCGAAAGAAACCACACCAACAAAGTGATGAACCCGCAAAACCCTGTCCAGCCCGCCAAAAACATCCTCCAAAAAAGGCAGCCTTGAGTTAAGGACGAAATTAAGCGAGAATAAAATAACACCTGAAAGCGCGAAAGCCCTGCCAAGATAGAGAAAGCCTGCTTCCGGGCTTGAAAAACCCTGACTGAAAGGTGTAATAACAAGCAATGGCAGGGCAGCAAGGAAAGCTAATAAAGCAAACCCGACATGCCGCTTTTCCATAGAAACATTATCCAAACCCCCTATAAAAAAATTTCCAAATAATCAGCCACCGAAGGCATCAAGGCCTGGTCTGCATTTTTCAGGGCATCCAGAACAACAGGCTTGTCTTTGGCATGGCTATACAACGGCAAAAACAAGCGATTTGGAAGACAGCACGACCAAGAGGAAAACCTAAGAACCTTTCGCCGTCCAAACAATTAAAAATAAGAGCTTAATCCCGTTACCTATGAACGTCCGCGGATATGAATTCGAGATACAGCCAGTAAAAGACTCTTATGTAAGGAGAGCGGTGAGATTCGCAAACCAGATCATCTCAACATTCACCAAGCTAGGCATATCTGTTGATGATATAGAGATAAGTAATGAGGCTAACCCAGTCAAAAGGGAAAAGGCCCATGTATCATGGTATATAGAAGGCAACCACTGCAACTTCAGCCATTCCCAGCAGGCAAGGTACATTGACAACCTGCATGTACTTTGCAGGGTAATAGAGCATGAAGTGGGCCTTGTCATGGATGGGAAAAAGACTGTCGAGCAGCTTATTTTTGAGTATTCCGAGGACCACGACTTCGAAGACAAAAGACTAAAAGCCCGCGAGATACTTCAGGTTTCTCAGGACTGCAAGGACATTGATGCAATAAACCTTCAGTTCAAGCGCCTTTCAAAGCAATCCCACCCTGACATGCCCGAAGGAAGCGATGAAAAGTTCAAGCAGATAAACTGGGCTGTCAAAACATTGAGGAAAGAGCTTGCATAGCCTCGTTTCTTGATTGATTTACAAATAAATTTCGTGTTGGGTTCAAAGCCCGCCCTTAATGCCGAGGATAGCTCCGAGAGGCGGATCTTTGTTGCTTTTTTCTTGGATACCCCAGGATGCTCTACTTAAAATAAAAGCGCCGAGGGGGAGACTTTCAATGCTCCTGGCATTGAGAGCATCTCACGCCAGTGAGTTTGTTTGAACTCCCGTGCCCTTTCGGACAGTAGATTTCTGTGGGCCATTGAAAGTTTCATAGGCACAAGAAGCACCTAGCAATCTACCGCAATGGCCAGGCTATGCGACCTCGGCATGGTTGTGAAGAGTAGAATGGCCTTTTTTATAGTTTTGCATAAAAAATCGATGTAGTTATTTAAAAGTAGTCCTGCTAAAAAAATTTATAAACCGGGTGTTTTTTTTGTTAATTTATGGTCCATGTCCCTCAGCCAAATACATTTGAAGAGGTATATGCAGGAATATATCCAACCGGGAAACAAACAGGACGTGTTCTAAAGCTGGGGGGTACGATTGACACAATCATAGAGTGCAACCAAGCATGGTCTCCTTCGGAACTAGTTGAAAAACAGGATGCAGCGAGAGCCCAGGCAGAAGCACTGGTAAACGGATTCCTGGCGCCTTACTTAAAAGAAACAGGAATGCATATTCACCTTGACAGATCAGTTCTAGAAAATGCCCAAAGAGCAAGGAGCCTTGCAGAAATAACCAACCCCTCACAAACCGAACAAATGGCTGTAAAATTGCTTGGAACATTCAACAAGCTTTCTGCTGAACAGAAAAGTGCGATTGAAGCATCTTTAAGGCTTATGGGCAAAGCAGCCTATTATGGGAATGACATTCAGATTGATCCCTTAGTAGTAATCGCGGGAATAGCAAATATCCTTGCGGGGCTTCCAATCGAACAGCTTGGAGCAACTCCGAACAAGATCGCAAAATACCACAATGGAGAGCTGACAATCCGTGATGAGATATCAAGATTAATTGAAACCTCAGAAAAATATAGGCTGTCACCTTCAATGATTGAGCTTATAGCAGGGCCGCTTTCAAATTCAGCTTCAGCATTCAGGGCATGCTTGTCAGCAACAGACACGATAGAGCCAAAGGACCGGGTGCAATATAGATTAGTCAGAAAAGCACTAGAGTTCATTTCAGGAACATATAATTCAAACATCCTGAAATCACCTTCTGAAGCTGCAGAATATTTTAATTCCTTAATTCCAGAGATCATAAATGAAGTCAGGCCTGCAACATATCATTACCTTGCGTATTTCCAAAGATTGGGCGAGATTGACCCGGAAAATCGAGGAGCTGCATTGGAGCCGTTCTGTCTCGCAGTTAGGGGATTTGACTTTGCAGGGAAAAGAGGTTCTGGTGTCAAGAGGGTCATAATGATCGGTGCAGATGGATCTAGACATGATTTACAGCTTAATGGAGGAACAGAATACAAGAAAGTGATTTTGGAGGCTGCTAATGCCTGCCTTTGCAAGTTGCCGATATCTGATCCTTTGTATGATATCACTTCCAAGGCTATAAGAAACATAGCCGAACATATCTAACCTGTCCCAACAAGGATAGCGCCAACAACAACAACAATTGTCCCAATCCATACTTCCTTTGTCAAGCCTTCCAGATGCCTTATGAACAGCTGGCTGAATATCAGGGCAAAAATGGCTGTTGTCTGAAGCAAAGGGCCAATTGTTGAAACATTGCCCGAGGATACTGCATAGTAATTCAGAACAAATGCAGCGCTCGTGCATACGCCTGCTGCGAGATAAAACTTCATGTTCCTGTCCTTATAGCTGACCTTTGACAAGTTGCCTGTAAATCCGATCAACGTAATGGCGATGAAAAGAGCGATTGTCGCAGTGACTGTTCCTACAAGAATAGGAGAGTCAAGCAGCGACAACCCATATTTCCTTATTGGAAGCGCGATTCCAACAAGAACAGCTGCGCCGAAAGCGAATATCATGTCCTCCCGGTTGGTATCCAGGTCCTTTCTTGATGCAACCAATATCCCCCCCAGAATAAGGAGCGTTCCAAGCACGATTGCAAGTGTCAAATGTTCACCCAAAAAAAAGACAGCGATTGCAGTCGAGATGATAGGGGAAGTTGCTGTAATCGGCCCTGTCCTTGCGATGCCCATCCTTTCCAGGCTGGCATACCTTAACATCCTCGCAAATCCCGGGGCGAGTATGCCTGCCACTGCAAACACAGCAACAGCCTTCCAGTTAAGAATGAAGCTTAAAGGAACCAAGAGGAAAAAAAGCAGCCACATCGAAACTGCATTTACAATGGTTGAGAAAACAACGCCCGCATGTGGATTCGAGCCATGCAAACCCCTCCTTACAAAGATGCTTGAAGCGGCATACAATGAAGCCGCACCGACGGCCATGAAAACCGGAATCATAAATCATGGAGTTCCAAGTAAACATTTATAAATTATTGCACTACACCCAGACTAATAGCGGGGTAGGGCAGAGGTTATAGACTTGCGCTGTATCCGCCTAACCAGGAGTGCCCGATGGGCTCATAACCCATAGGTCGTTGGTTCAAACCTCAGTTCATCTGAACTGTGTGAAACTCCAGCCCCCGCTATTTTTTCTGCTTTAAATAATTCAGAAGGTTTTCGAGAAATCTATCCTTTGCGTTGGGTCAAAGCCACTTCAATATATCTCTTTTTATGCGCTTTACCGCTTTCAACTTCCCCCGAAAACTGAATAAAAAGCATATTCCCTGAACCATCCTCAGTTACCCAAGGAACCCGGACATTTTCAAAATACCTTTCCACCCTTTTACCTAATTCCTGATAGTAACCCTTCACTTTTTCCTCGACATCTTTCCGAGTACCTGTAAGAAAATTAATATCACCCATGTAATCCCCCTTAATCATAGTATCGAGCGAATTCATTTTTTCAACAAGACTGACATTATCCAAATCACGGCAAGATCTTAACCTGTCAACCAAATTCCTAACCCTGACAGGATCATATCCTCCATATTGAGAAAGCCTATGATCCATCTCTTTTTCCGGATTTCTCCATACATAGGAACCATAAAGGCGTTCTTTTGCAGTGTCATTCGGATTCACTATTCCTTCGAGTCTTAAGCGTTTATTTCCTTGCAAACGCGGTGAAGAACTTGAAAAAAGCTTATTTGGAATAATTAATGCTGTTTCTCCTCGATCTGATACAAAAGTTAAACAATCCATTACACTCTCCAATTTGACTGCTGCAAGCTCAACCCTTTTCAATCCCTCACGCTCCCCAACATATAACAAAAAGCGTTCTGATCCTTCAGTTTCGTTAAATAATCTCTTTCCAGCTTCAAGAACAAGATAATAATCTTCAGTTGAGGGATCTTTTGATAAGGAGTGAATGACATATCCTTCTGGAGCATCCTCAACAAATCCTCGATCCCCTTCAAATCTTAGTCGAATCATTTTTTTTCTCCGTATTTTTGTTTCATCCAGTTTTGATACATTTTATTTTATCTGTCTCTATGCACTATTTTGTAAAGTAGATTTGCAAGATCTGGCATACCATAATCACGATCCCCTACTCTCTTAATATGAGCGTCTGCAACAGCATTAATGATTTCTTTTGGTTTTCCTTCAAGATGCAGACTATCAACCAAGATTTCCAAAGCCACCACATAAGCTACATTATGGATATAGCTTGAAGCATGCGAATAATCATTAGCTTTCATTATTGCTCTTGCGCCTAAAAACAATCCATTTATTGTTTCTGCAATTCCAGAAGTTTTTGCAGTCTTCTCTGTTATCTCGTCCAAAAGTGCTGTAATCTGCTTGTTTATTGTTGTCATTTTATTTAATTTTACACGAAATCCAATTCGCTTTTATCCCTCTTAGTAACTTGATATTGACAACTATTAGTTTGAAGTATATTCACATCTTTATCGAATCATTTTCTTGGGTTTTTCACTCCTGACGCCTATAATGGATCAAAACTTCCAAATACTTACTTTCCTTTAAATCCTCGTAATACGGCTGATTCCAAAGAGTCCGTCCCATTCCGTCCTTTGGATATCTCTTGGCATGTTTTCCGGTTACATCGACTTTTGCATAAACCATTCCTGACTTCACTCCCCTGAACCTGTGTGTCGGGTCTATAAAGCGTATCCCCGTACGTTTAGCTAAATCATCAAAACATTTTCCTGCTTCTGTTGCATCATGCATATTTGTTTGCCCTGTATAATCGGCGGTTATGTGAAGGTTGTAGTTTATAAGGTGATAAGCAGCGGCGGCTACTCTCTCCAGGTCAGGTTGCGAGCTTAGCATGTCTACTATGGTGCTAACTTTAACTATATCATATCCCAATGCCTCACACGTATCCTCCAATTTCGCTCCCCCCAGCATTTCCTCCCCCATTTTTACCCCCTTGTAACTTCATAGTAGCAATTATTGGTCAGAATATATTAATATTTCCCATAAAAATTTTATCAAATAAGAAAAAAATTTTTAAAAATCCCTTATATGATTCAAGAAATGCTTGACAATGCTCATGAAAAGCAATTAATATTGGACGTGAAAGACAAAAAGATAATTGCAGCGCTTTTTGACAACTCAAGGGCTCCATTGTCGGAAATTGGAAGGAAGGCAAGGCTCAGCAAGGAATCGGTGGGCTACAGGCTTAACAGGCTGATGGACAATGGACTGATAGTGGGATTTAATACGGTCCTTGATATAAAGAAAATGGGTTGGGAACTGTTCTTTGTGTTCATAAGGTTCAGGGACTTGGACTATGAAAAGGAAAAAGAGATCCTTGATTACCTCAAAAACCACGAGAATGTAGCACAGCTGTTCAAATGCATTGGGAACCATGATGCTATCATAAAGGTGTTTGTCAGGAATTATGCCGAAATCGAAACAATAATGAAGGACATTGAGCAGAAATACAAAACAAATTTTGACGGGTATGATTTCGACTACATAATAGAGGAAGCCGCAGTTCCATTCTCATTTGTTTTCGGAAAAATCGGAAATCCTGATTACATAACCAGGGGAAACCCCGAAAAAGAGGCACTAACAGAGTTTGAACTTAAGCTGCTGAAAATACTGGCAAAAAATGCGAGAATGAGCATATCTGAACTCGCTCAAAAGCTGGCAGCACAAAGAGACAATGTAAAGTACCATCTGAAGAAGCTTGAACAGAAGAAAATAATACTGAAATACAGGCCTGATGTTTTGCCAAAAATGATGGGCTATAACTGGTATTTCCTCATATTGAAGACAGAGAAACTGACAAGGCATGCCGAAGTGGCAATAAAAGACTTTTTGAAAAGAAATCCGAATGTAACTTATTTCTACAGGACGGTGGGAGGCAGCGATATGCATGTTGAGATAAGGGCAAAGACCAATGATAAGCTGAATGAGGTAGTCTTGGGCATCAGGGGCATACTCAAAGGCGTGCTGAAAAGAAGCGAGTTGCTAATCATACTGGATGAGGTTAAATACACTTATTTTCCGGATTGTTTGGTTAAAGATATGCAGAATGTGTGATGTGGATTCTTACAAATAAATTTCGCGTTGGGTTCAAAGCCCCATCATTTAGGTCGAAATTTATGTTGAAAAAATCGTCGAAGCAACAACCGACATTGAATTTTTAGCGAAAAAACCAAGATGCTGAAAATCCCTGAATCAGACATAGACACTTTCAGCATACTGATGGAAACAAAATAATCTCAGAGGATTATCCAAAAGACTGAAGAATGCGAATCCATGCTCAAAAAAGAAATGATTATTGAGAATTTTAGGGTTAAAAGTTCACAATATTGGGTTATTAAAACTAAAAAAGCAATTATTATATCGCATTTAAAGTATAAATATTTAAATATTCTGGTGGAAGATTGTCAACATACTAAGGAATTGGCCGAAAAATTGGGCGTTTCTTGGAAATCTGCATTTCGAAGATTAAAAGAACTCGAAAAATTAGGTTTAGTCATACGGACCGATAAAAAAATGTGGAAATTAAATTTAAACAAAAATGTGATAGCAATATGACTGTGGTTTGCGGCATTGATGAGGCAGGTAGATTACTTTAAGCATGATTTTCGAGCTTAAGTAAACCCAAAGGCCCCATCATAGGTCCGATGGTCATGGCAGGAGTCCTGTTAGATGAGGAAGGAAGCGAAAGCCTCAAATCAATTGGCGTGAAGGACTCTAAGCTATTGTCAATCGTGAAGATGAGAACTCTTTTTGACAAGATAAAAACCATCGCCATAAAATGGAAAATAGTTGTCATTGAGCCTTCTGAAATAGATGCTGCCCTTCAGTCTGATGACCTTAACCTCAACTGGCTTGAGGCACACAAATCTGCAGAGATAATAAACTCGTTGAAGCCCCAGAAGGCAATAATAGACAGCCCAAGCAACAACATAATCAACTACAAGAGATACCTGATGAAACTTCTTGATAACAAGGAGATCGATGTTTCTGTGGAGCACAAGGCTGACTTGAATCACATTGAATGCGGGGCTGCATCAATACTGGCAAAGGTCACAAGGGAGGATGAAATAGGGAAAATCAAAAAAAAAATAGGGATCAATTTTGGCTCAGGCTACCTTACAGACCCGCTTACACAGGCATTTCTTAAAAAAAACCACGAGACGCATCATGAGATCTTCAGGAAAAGCTGGATGCCATATAAGAGGGTGAAAGGTGGAGAATTCCAGAAAGATCTTTCTGGATGGGATGAAAATTAATCCTTAAGCTTTTTCCTAATATCTTCAATCTTTGACACGAATGTTCCTTTTTCAGCATAAGGATTCAAAACCTGAATGTCCCGGAAACAAAAATGTCAAAATCATTTCTGAGATGCTTTGCTAAAAATCCCCCAAGTTGGCCGAATCCAACTATTCCGACAGATTTGCCTCCCATTAGTCTGGTTTACTGACTATCTGATATCATTTTTTCTACACAGAAAACCGCATCGGATTATTATACGAACTATTTTGCTATAAAATGTAATGGAAAACAATAAAAACCTGCTTCCGAACATCATAAACAACAGAGGTGATTCTTTTGAAGGATGAGGAAGAGGAATACACAGAAGAAAACCATGAAGAGGACATTTACGATGAAGAGGAAAGAAACAAACTAGAGGAAGAAGAGGATGAAATCACCCCTGAAGATGAAGGCTTCATGAAGGGCTATGAAGAAGGTAAAAAAATGGCTGAATGCGCAAAATGCGGCCAAGTTCTGCTGGAAAATTTCGTGGAACGCGAAATAAAGGGACAAACATACAGGTTCTGCTCCAACAAATGCGCTGAAAGCATCAAATAAAAAAGAGGTCAATACAGTTTTCATGCTGCCATTCGGAATAAACGTAATAAACAATCTAGGTTGGTATGCATTTACCAGCCTGGCACTCCTCATCCTCCTATACCTGATGAGGCCAAAGCCCCAGGAAAAAAACATCCCATCGCTGATGTTTTTCATCCAACAGAAAGGATTGAGCAGAAAATCCACATTCTTCCTGTTCTTCCTGGGAAGCCTGCTTTTCCTTCTTCAATTTGCTGCACTGGGTGTTCTATCATTCTCAACAACACAGCCGTTCACGACCATGTATGGCGAACAGTCCATAGAAAGCACGGTCATAGTGCTTGACGCTTCTGCCAGCATGGGAGCAAACGGAAGGTTCAACAAGGCCATAGATATTGCAAAAGGCAAAATAAATGGGAAAACAAGCATAATACTGGCACAGAACTATCCTGTTCAAGTGCTGCAAAATGGAGACAGGGAAGAGGCAACCAAAATACTATCAACTTTGGAGCCAAGGCATACATCAACCAATCTTGGCGACTCCATGCTTCTTGCTGCTGATCTAATCGGAAATCGGATCGGGAAGGTTTACGTGATCAGCGATTTCATTGCAACCGAAGGACCGGACCCCCTCGTGGCAAAAAGGATACTGCTATCAAAAGGGATACCTGTAGAATTCATCAGTGTCACATCAGAAGGAAGGAATGCTGCAATCGTGGATGTCATCGTTGGAAAGCTCAAGTCAACAGCAGTAATAAAAAACTACGATGAAGAGGAAAGGACCGCGACGCTAAGCATAGTGAACAGCCAGGGCACCAATCACATAATGAAGAAAATCCTCGCCAACTCCATAGAAACAATAGAGTTCAATACACCTTCCGGACAGACAGAACTCAGGCTTGAGGAAAAAGACGACCTTGAAACTGACAACCATGCATACATAACTGCTGAAAACATCAAAAAAATAAAAGTGCTGCTTGTAACGAATTCGGAAAAAAGCTACCTGAAAACAGCGCTACAGTCATCGAAGGACATACAACTGGAAATAGCAGAGCCTCCAATCATACCTGAAATAAACCATGACATAATAATAATACATTCAGCATCCTATCAGCTCATTTTGCCTGATTTTTACCAGGACTCGCTAAAGAAAGCCAGAAATGGCAGCTCAATAATAATAACATACCAGCAAGATGTGGAATCCAACCCTCTTCTTCCAGTAAGGCTGGAAGGAAGAATAAACAACTCAAAAATAAGCACGGTCATAATAAACAAGTTTACGTCAGACGTTGATTTTGGGACATCATTCATGCTGCCAAATGCCTCGGTAAAAAAGGGAGCGACCGTAATCGCCGAGGGGGACGGATCCGCAGCCCTTACAATGAAAGACGAGGGCAATGGGAAAATCATTTACTATGGAATAATTGATGAATACAGCGATTTCAAGACAACAGTATCTTATCCAATCTTCTGGAACAAGCTAATCAATTTCCTCACGGGAACAGAAGACCTGAAGGAATATAACTTCAACACGGGAAAGATATACTCGGATTCTTCAGGAAAGCAATATCTTGAAAAGGCAGGATTTTATACAGTGTCAGGAAACAGGGTCTCTGCAAGCCTGATCAACTCACTTGAATCCGACATAAGCAAGGATGATGTCAATGTTCTTGAAGAGGAAAAGGCACTGTACATAAAAGAATCCAAGGAAAAAAGGGATGTAAAACTTGAACAATACCTCATCATCGCAGGAGCGGCAATACTGCTCCTGGAGCTGCTTTACATAAAATGGAGGGGTGACATTTGATAAGCTTCAAGTACCCCGACCTTCTTTTCGCAATAATACCCGCAGTAGTAATACTGTTTTTCATAACAAGAAGGAACTTTGTAAAGTTTGACGACTACAGGGAACAATTCAGGTTTTCCAGCGAAAAGAGGCTTGACAGGATACTTATATTCTCATCAAGAGCGATAATATACGCGCTTTTGATAGCAGCCCTTGCGCAGCCATTCACCCTTGAAAGGCAAACAATGCCGGGCAATCCATCACTAAACATACTGGTTGACAGGTCTTCCTCCTTCAGCATTTATGACCAAAACATATCGGACAGGCTTGTTGAGGAGATATCCAGGACCATCCCAGTAACGTCAAGAACGATAGCTGAACACAACAGGTCTGCAATAGGAGACTCGATACTTGCCAACATACAGGGCAATGACAACGTGCTTCTGATTACGGACGGAAACAACAACCATGGAAGGTCATTTGGAGACATAATGCTTCTCGCCTCATCCCTAAACACGACCATAAGCAGCATCAACCTGAATCCTGTAAACAAGGACGCCCTGGTCAAGATTGAAGGCCCGGCCGAGACAACAGCGGATAATGACAACACATTCGAAGTGAGCGTATCCCAGACAGGGCACATGATGCCTTACACGCTAAAAGTCAGGGTAGACAATGAGCAGATAGCTGAAGAGGCTGTATCCGAGGTAAAAACATTCATTTTCACAAGAAAACTGAAAGAGGGATACCATAAGATAATTGCGGAAATAGATCCAAAGGATCACTTCGTTGGAAACAACCGCTTCATGAAAGTAGTCAAGGTACAGCCAAAGCCAAAGATACTTTTCATCTCGCAGAAAAATTCCCCTGCTTCAGGAATCTTCACCCCAATCTACGACATGACATATTCACAAACCCTTCCATCACAATTCGGACAATATTCAGCCATAATATTAGATGACATAAAAGTTGAATCACTCAACGTGGAAAAACTTACCGAATATGTCCTGGCAGGTAATGGGTTGTTCATAATCGGGGGGAAAAGCTCATTTGAAAGGGACAACTACAAATCACCCGAATACAAGACCTACGAGGCATTGCTTCCAGTAACTATCGGAAGCGGAAAGGAGGAGCCGAAAAAAGAAGTCAACGTGGTCATCCTGATAGACATATCAGGAAGCACAGGGAGCATGTTCGACAAGTCCAGCCCAAATTCGGTAAAGGAAGTCGAGAAAGCCCTTGCTGTCTCGATCCTCAATGACATCAAAAAGAGCAGCATGGTGGGCGTGGTCGCATTCGAGTCAAGCCCACACATTGTTTCAGAACTTTCAAAGCTTTCAGACAAGCCAGAGCTTGAAAACGATATCAAAAGCCTGTCGCACGGGAGAGGAACAGACATCGCATCAGGCTTATCAGCATCAATTGACCTGCTGTCCAACGCGCACGGAAGCAAGAGCATAATCCTTATATCAGACGGGATCACCGGAGGTCCGCCTGCAGACGACATAATGAAGGCAAAATCAGCAAACGCAAACGGGATAAGGGTATATACCGTTGGCGTCGGCGAAAACACTGAAAGAAGACACATGCAGGACATAGCAGCTGCAGGAGGAGGAGCCTTTTTTGAACCCAAGGAAACTGAACGGATAAAGATGATCCTGGGCGAATCCGAAAAGGCAAACGACACATTCAAGCTTGAAGTATTAGACAACCACCACTTCATAACTAAAAACATGAAGCTTTCAGCATCAGTAAGCGGCTACAACTATGTCCTCCCAAAAAGCCAGTCACAGCTACTTTTAACAACAGGGAACGGGGAGCCAATCCTATCAGTCTGGAGGTTTGGGCTTGGCAGGATAGCAGTGCTATCAACCGACGATGGATCTGCCTGGAACAGCGAAATGCTGGGAAAGCAAAACTCAGCAATGCTCTCGAGGATCACGAACTGGGCAGTCGGCGACCTGAGCAGGAACAAGGACTTCGACGTGCAGATGGATGACATCTACCTGGGAGAAGAACTGGAAATAGGCATTGTAGCAAGCGCAATACCAAAATCACCTGACCTTAACTTCACAAAAACAGGCGATAGAAGATACATGGCTGCGTACAAGCCGCAAAGCACAGGATTCTACCAATTCTTCGATGCAGTTGTCGCAGTCAACTACGAAAATGAAATAAGCCAAGTAGGGACAAACCCTTCCCTTGAAAAACTTGTAAGGGTAACCAACGGGGAGGTCTTCGAACCGGACAACATACAAGGGATAATTGACAAAGTAAAGCAGGATTCAAAAAGGATAACAACACAAAGCAAAAGCTATTCATGGATTCTTGTGCTTTCAGCGCTGTCAATCTTCCTCATAGAGATAGCAGCAAGAAAAGCAATCGAAACGAAAAGAATAAAAAACCAGTGAGGCACTATTGAAAAATGGCATATATCAAGAAAAACACAAACCTTCTCCTGCTCATGCTGATAATAATCACCCTTGGGGCGTTTGCCGGATTCAGCACTTATTACCAGACAACATACAAGAACCTATCTATGAGCTACAATGAAAAGCTCACCATGCTTAACCAGATGAACAAAAACCTCACCCAGCAAAAAACCCAGCTCAGCCAGCTAAACGAGGAACTAAAGCTAAAATCAGCCGTGAAGGCGAAATTCGACCAGCTATACGCAAACATAACAGACTACAATGAGGCAATTTCATCAGACCTGACAAGCACCAGAAAAGAGCTCATCCAGACATTATCAGAGCTAAAAAACGTAAAATCAGACCTTGAAGACACAAAAAGCGAGCTAGAGACAACAAAAAGCGCATTAAAGACCCAGCAGCAATATTCGCTGGACCTCCAGGGAACAATATCCGGCCTAAGGTCTGAGGTTTGTGCAGTGAGGAAAAGACTGAATGAAACCTGCTGAAAAATGAAAGCAATAAAAGCCGCATTCCTGGAAGTCAAGTTTTCCGTACTGAAAACCTCCATATTCGAAGGCATGGTCAACTCAATAATGATCTTCCTTGCCGCTTATTTGGCAATGTCACTATTCGGCATCCCAATAATAATACCTCTTGCCATCACAGCAGCCTACCTCATATTTGACATTTCGAGAAGGGCTGGAATGGACAAAGTAAGGGAGGTTGAGGCATACTACCCCAAGCTAAATGAAAAGCTCAGGACAGCCGAGGAATATTCCATGGCAGACAACCCTGTTGTCAATGAGCTGCACCTTCAGGTCATAGGTGATCTCAGGAATGTCGAGGAATCGGAGTTCATAGATGAAAGAAAACTGGTTTCGAAGGCAGGAATAATCGCTCTCCTGTGCCTCATGATCCTCCTCATATCACCCGTTTCAATCAGCCTTGATTTTGCAGAGCCAGTCCTAGATAAGGCCAGGATAGCGACAGAAATAAACGTGTCACTGGACTTCTCGGACCAGCCCTCGGGAAAAGGAGCGGGAGGGAACAAGGATGGTGCAATAATCCCGGGCGAGTTCGATATTTATGGGGTTTCATCAATGGCAAAACTAGGGGAAGATGAGCTGAATCTCGTGATAAGGCCCGCAGGGGACACGATAAATGTGAGACAGACGCAGGAAATCAAAACAAGGGAATTTTCAGAAAACTATGCAAGCGAAGTGCAGGCAGTGACTGCATCAGTGTTCGAGGAAAAAATACCTAAGGAACAACAGGAAATAGTAAAGAACTACTTTACAGCAATAGCAAAAGGGTGATAGGACAAATGCAAGCTTACAAAAAAACATTTGAAGATCTGAAATCAGAGATGGGAAAGATCATAGTCGGCCAGGAAGAAACCATTGAGCAGATACTCGTATCCCTGCTTTGCGACAGCCACGCACTCCTCGAAGGATACCCCGGGCTGGCCAAGACAACAATGGTGAGGACAATTGCGAGGCTCATGGACCTCAAGTTCAGCAGGATACAGAACACGCCGGACCTTATGCCTTCCGACGTAATAGGGACATATGTGATAGAGGAATCAGGAGGGAAAAGGGATTTCAGGTTCCACCCAGGCCCCATCTTCGCCAACATACTCCTTGCTGACGAGATAAACAGGGCAACCCCAAAAACACAGTCAGCCCTGCTTGAGGCGATGCAGGAAAAGCAGGTCACCGTGGGAAACTCAACATTCAAGCTTGATGCGCCTTTCTTCGTGCTTGCCACCATGAACCCCATTGAGCAGGAGGGAACATATCCTTTACCAGAAGCGCAATCAGACAGGTTCCTGCTAAAAATAAAGGTCAACTACCCCACATTCCAGGAGGAAATGGAAATAGTCAACAGATACGGGGCAGAGATCAAGGACAGGAGGGTAAGGCTGGTGATGGACAAGAACCAGCTCTCATCACTCCAGGAACTCACAAGGCAAGTACCCATAGCATCAGACCTCAAGGAAAGAATAATAAAAATAGTCACAAAAACAAGGAACTTTGATCTTCTTGCATACGGAGCATCGCCAAGGGCATCAGTAGGCCTGATACTCGCGGCAAGGGCACGCGCCCTGATCAATGAAAGGAACCATGTATCAACAGAGGACGTTGTCAAGATGGCATACCCGGTGCTCAGGCACAGGGTCATACTGAATTTCGAGGCGGAAAGGAAGGGGATGACCACAGACGATGCGATAACCCAACTGCTTGAGAAGGTGAAGTAAAAGAAAAAATGATTACAACAGAATACCTGTCAGGTCTGGACAAATTCAACCTCATAATGAGGAAAAGAGTCACGTCAAAATATGCCGGGTCGCGGCCAAGCGTGATGACCGGCAAGGGCGCCACAATAAAGGACTTCAGGATATACTCCACAGGTGATGACTTCAGGCTCATCGACTGGAAGGTATTTGCCAGGACAGACAACCTTTACGTAAAAAGGCATGAGGAGGAAAGAAACCTTGTTCTGCACGTAATAATAGACAGCAGCGCGAGCATGAACTTCGGCAAGCCCACAAAATTCGAGTACGCGTCCATGCTCGGAATAGGCTTTGCATACATAGCAATGAAAGGGAACGAGAAATTCCAGTATGCAACATTCTCGAACACGATGGACATCTTCCAGCCCAAAAGGGGAATGGGGCACCTTGCAAACATGGTTGACCACCTGAACAAAGTCAAGCCGTCAGGAACATCTGATTTTGCCGAGGCAATAGGATCCTACAAAAAATTCGTAGGAAGCAAGTCAATCATGATCATAATCTCAGATTTCCTGTTCGACCCTGAAAACATAAAACAAGGGTTGTTCCAGCTAGGCAACAATGACATAAAGCTGATACAGGTATTGGATCCTTCCGAGAAGAAACTTAACGTGGAAGGCGACGTAAAGCTGAAGGACCTGGAAACAAACATTCAGCTCAAAACGTATGTAAGCTCAAAGCTGAAATCAGAATACCAGAGAAAGCTAGAACAGCATATATCGCAGATAGAAGAAGCAGGCACATCAACCAAAACAAGCTTCCACTCGGTAACCACAGATACCCTAATATTTGAAGCATTCTACCAGATACTTAAATAAAGCTATTCAATACCTGAATATTCCCTGTAAAACCGGTCCCAGTCAAACCTATATCCCGGATCAGTCTTACCTACAGACTTTCCCTGAGGGCTTGCCTCATGGCCCATAACAGTCTCTTTTGTCACAGGAAAACCGTACTTATCCGACCACTGCTTGACAATCCTTGCTGCGATCTGATACTGCCTGTCAGAATAAGGGTCATTAATGCTTCCCTGCTCCAGCTCGATGCCCATGTAATAGGGATTCATGAAATTGGCATGCCATGCCTCAAAATTGTCATCAACCATCCTGTAATGCTCCCCGTTAACACCAACAACCCTGTGAGCAGACGCATCTGAATTCGGATTCATGAACCAGTTAATTGTAGCTTTCAACTCAACCCTCGGGCGCTGCCCACCCCTGGTGGAATGTATAATTACGCCCTTATGCCCCGCCATAAAATCGCCCCTGTTACCGGTAAGCATGACTGTCTGAAAGAGAGGCTCGCTTGATGATTGCTTGGGGATGGCTACAGCTTCAACAACGCACCCGTCGGACCCAACAGCTGCGAACGGAGGCGTTCCAGGACAGCGGTCAGACTTGTCAGGCACGCCGTCAAAATCCTCATCCTCAACCTTATAAGATGGGTTACTGACACAGGTGCATGATTCGCTGCAGAGCCTTCCGCGGCCGCAAAGGCCTTCGCTACCTATCTTGGTCTCATCGCACTCAGGGGAAGACCCGCAGGAAGACTCGCATGAACCCTGGCCGTAACCCATTCCTCTTGCCTGGAGGAACCCATTGCACCCAATGCAGCTGTTGAAATGAACAGCGCCATTTACATTGCTGTCATCGCACCCTGTAAAATCGCCAGAGTAACGGCCGTGAGAAATGCCCCTGCAATCAAGACAATCCGAGCCAGAAGAACAAAACCAGGGAGTATATTCGCCGAATTCGACGTCAACCGTGACAACGCTGCAATTTTCGCTGCCATCATAAGGGAACTGATCCCGGTTTCCGGCATAAGCAAATAAAGACAATCCTGCAGCAAGCAACAAAGCCAAAGAAGCGAGGGACAAAGGCTTAAGAGTCATATCCCGAAATCCACCCCGAATTGGTATTTAAAGGTTTTTCCATAGTTCTCGAACCACGTGGAGTAATCATAAACTAAGACAAACATGCCATAAACAAATTTAACATCGATCAACCCGTCCCCAGAATATTTTTCTATGCACTTTTTCCGGGCGACAAATTCAGAGACCTCACTGTAGGGATCGGGCCTGAGCTCATCAATGAAGCATGAGCCAATACTGTGCACCTTAAGGAAGCGTATTGGGAGAACAACGCTATAGCTCGAAATCCGGGCAGATGATGCACCCCTGCTGATCCGCATATCATACTCCATGCTTACTACAGTCTGGTCTTCTCCGAAAACAACTGTAACGTAAGGCTCCCCAGATTCGATCCTGTAACCCTGCACCTCAAATCCGCCTCCAGCAGAGCATGACTTAACTTCGGAAGCAATAAACTGGGCAGCGTCAAGGCTAATCCTTTCAGTTGAAGGAACATAATAGTTTCCGGAATCAAAATGGAAAGGAATATCATACCCCCTGATCGTGTCATACCTCAAAGGCTGCTGCAACGACTTTGGATCAATATAACCGCCCTGCTTACCCACCTTCTCGAAAAGAGCCAGGTCAGAAGCCTTCTTAAGGCAAGATTCAACATAAGAACGTACAGGAGAAACATCCAGTTCCTTAACAGAAGCAGCATTTCCCCTTGACAGAAAGATAAAGGCGCCAAGAGCGAAAAGAACAACAAACCCAACAAGGATAAACAGGGTAATCTGACCTCTTTTCATAACAAAAATTCAGATAACTGGATATAATAAGGTTTCTGCGAAAGCCAGTTTTTCCGCACTTTATCGCCTCCACAGCCAATAAAGACCATTTTCTCTTGTTTTGAAGCCTTGCTCAGTCTTCTCGAATATGTCCGATAGAAATTATGAGTTGAAGGCCCACTTGATACTGGACAGGCGCACACAAGGTATATAAGCGATTTACACGTCCGGAGGACACAGAGTTGCCGCAAAAATGCTTTTTCCTGATGAAAAATGATTACAAACTTAAAAATAAAATTAGCGGATATAAAAGATAGACATATGTTCGTAAAATGGTCTGAAACAGAAAGGGAAGAGATCTTCAGATTTCTTTTAACCAGAATCAGTCAACAAGATTTCTGTGAACTATTTGATATAGATGATTCTATATTCAGCGAAGTTAAAACCGGGAAAATCAAGCCGTCCGGTTATATTTATCTTTCAATTCTTGATTTTTTGGGAATAAAAAAAGATGTTGAAGGCTTAGTTTTATCAGGGAGGAGTCATCAGCCTATCAGAATCAAAAAAGCAATAATTTCGCCAGAACTTATAGGCCTTATACACACGGATGGCCATATGAATTTGAACAAGAGAAGAAATGGTGTAAACTTTTATTTCTGCAATAAAAACTTTTCATTAGTCAAAAAATTCAAAGAGTTGGTCTTAGCTACCTTTGATTGCAGTTTTCTTGAGTATATGGATGCTAGGGATCAAACAAAGCATATACATCCCCCTTCAATCATTGCAAGAATATTAGCTAAGAAAGTAGGGTGGAAAGATGAACCGCGAATAAAAGATATCAAACAAGAAGAAGTGCCCGGTTATTTAAGGGGGGTTTTTGATGGGGATGGGACCATAACAATCGGAAATAATAAGTACTCAGGCATAGCGCCCAAGATTAAAATCTGTAGTGCCAGTGTAAACTATTCTTCGCAACTTAGCAATTTATTATTGAGGTTAGGAATTAACTCTAAAGTAAGAAGTATGGTGTCTAAAAAAGGTCACAAATGGTGCATCACTGAAGCTTCAAGGCACCGGGATATATTGTTGTTTATAAATAAAATCGGAAGTTCTCATATTGGAAAAAAGAAAAAACAGCAATTTGTAAAAAATGTGCTATTAAATGGAAATCAGGTTCCCTCCCTCCATGAATTTAAATAAGCCTTTTGCTCCTCTGTAAGGCGGTCAATAGCTATACCCATAGCTTCTAGTTGTAACCGCGCCACAAAGTCATCAACTTCATTAGGCAAAACATGAACCCCTGGCTTCAATTTTCCTTTATTCCTGACAAGGTGTTCAGCAGCCAAGGCCTGATTGCAAAAGGACATGGACATGATCTCAGAGGGATGGCCCTCGGCCGCGACCAGATTTACCAGGCGCCCTTCACCAAGAACCAAAACCTTATTACCGCCAGGAAGGCTAAACTCATCCATAAAAGGCCTTATACGCCTGGATTTTGCCATTTTTTTCAACTCATTAATATTTATCTCAGCATCAAAATGCCCGGAATTACAAAGAATAGCCCCTGTCTTCATTGATTTTATGTGTTCAACATCAATAACGTTCTTGTTACCAGTGACTGTAACAAATATATCGCCTATCTTTGCGGCCTCAGCAATCGGCATCACCCTGTAACCATCATAAACTGCCTGCAAAGCCCTGAAAGGGTCAACCTCTGCAACGATAACATTAGCGTCCATACCTTGGGCACGCTTTGAGACTCCTTTTCCACAGTCCCCATAGCCACAAACAACAAAGTTCTTTCCTGCAACCAATACATTAGATGCCCTTAAAATGCCGTCAATAGTTGATTGGCCGGTTCCTTTCACATTATCCATAAGGTGTTTTGTTTTAGATTCGTTGACAGCAATAACAGGGTATTTCAATGCGCCATCCCTTTCCATCGACTTCAACCTTATGACACCTGTAGAAGTTTCCTCACACCCGCCGATTATATCCTTAATCAGCTGCGGGCGATTCTGATGAATCTCGCTGATAAGATCGCAGCCGTCATCAACAGTGATATTGGGCCTTGTCTCTATGACTTTCCTAAGAAAGGCGTAATAATCCTCCTTGGATTCCCCCTTATAAGCGTAAACAGAAATACCCTCCTCTGCAAGGGCGGCAGCGACATCATCCTGAGTGCTCAGAGGATTGCAGGCGCACAAAGCAACCTCAGCCCCACCTGCAGCAAGCGTGCGGACAAGAACAGCAGTCTCCTTGGACGGGTGAAGGGCTATCCCGATCCTGACACCGTTAAGAGGTTTTTCCTTCTCGAAACGAGCCTTGACGCTCATCAAGGCACCCATCTGAGACTCCGCATATTCAATATTAAGCCTGCCCTGAGCAGCCAGCTTAATGTCCCTGACAACGTAACCCGTCCCTGAATCCATGAGATGAAAGCCTAAGCTCCCTTTATAAAAAGTTTTTTATAACCTCAATCAGATTGATGAACAAATGAAAAAACTGGTGGCTGTATTACCCGTACTCCTTCTCATGCTTTCCTTAACCGTAGCGATTGAAAGCTCGTCGCCGAAGCGAGGGATTCCGGGAGACAGATGGGCTGATATCGAGGTTGGGAAGCGTGATTTCGGAGAAATTTCCCCCAAAGAAATAGTGCCGTTCAAGGTCTTCAATCCGGGAGGCGTCATTGTCGACCGATCAATCGCCCATGGAAGGATGTATGTGTGGGATGCAGGAAACAGCCGGATACTGGGAGTGGATCTTGCGAAATGCTACTATGCACAGCCATGCAACCCTGAAATAATAATCGGCCAGCCATCCGGGTATGACTATGGAGCCTGTAACAGAGATGCCAGCTACCAGTACTATCCAAACAGGGCTCCTGCATCAGCCTCAACCCTGTGTGGACTGTCAGAAAAGACGCATACGACACTTGAAGACGGATCCCATGTAAACATGTTTGTTGACGCTGAAGGAAATCTTTATGTTCCTGACGCAAAAAACAACAGGGTGCTGAAATATAACAGCCCGTTCACCACCGATACAATTGCAGATGAGGTTTGGGGGCAGCCGGATTTCCAAAGCAATGGATGTAACATCCGGGGAATGGACTTCGATGTTGAAAAATCACCAAAACCGGTCCAGGAGCCAGTAACATCCTTGTGCTTCCATTCCAAGCATACATATGGAGCAGGCGTAACACTTGATCGGGAGGGTAATCTATGGGTTGCGGATGGAGGAAACAACAGGGTATTAAGGTTTCCGAAAACAAACGGGAAACTTAGTAAAGTTGCAGATATCGTATTGGGCCAGTACAGCTTTAAAGAAGGAGGTGACATTGAGTTTTGCAACGTACTTGATAGGGGGCGTGGAAGCTGCATGGCAGGAATGCATGGGCCAACAGCTGTAAGATTTGATGATAAAGGAATGCTTTATGTGTCTGACGCATACAACAACCGGGTACTGGTTTTTTCACCTCCCTTCTATTCTGGAATGGAAGCGAGCAGGTTTGGAAACATAACCTTCGGGGGAAAAGGCAACAGCGGGCCATTAGCCATAGAAATCGATCCCTGGGGTAGAGGGTTGTGGACGAACCACAATTTAGACCACAAGCAAAACCTGATACTCTGGAGCCTTTCCAATGGAAATTATGGACAAATTAAAGATTGGATCAACGAGCCAGCCATCCAGTCAGGATTGGGCTCGATAGGCTTTGACGCCCATGGAAACCTGCTGACTTCAATAGGTGGAAACGCGCATGACGTCTACAGGATATCATTTAATGAGTATGATGGATACAAAATCGATAAAAGACTTTTTTCGCCCCCCGAAGGCTATAACTTTGTTTCGGGCAAAAGGATGTTTCATCCTGCATGGACAGGAGTTGCAGTTGTCGGGGATCAGCTGGTTGCTTCTGATGGCAGATTACTGTTCTGGAACGATAAAAACCGTATCTCAAAAGGCAAACCGCCAGACGGCTTTATTGGCGCGAATAATATAACATATTATCCAAACCCGCAATATGGACAGGTAAAATCAGCTGCTGGAATGATCTGGGCAACGAAAATAAAATCCATAGAAATATACCAAGCACCCCTAAAATCAGGAGATAAATCATTTAAATCAATAAGCCAGAACGTGGATGCTCTGGATGGCTCAAAACTTCCTTTGACTGATGTTTGGGGAATAGCGCCAACACCTGATGGAAAGTTCCTCTGGGTATCGCAGCCTAATCAGCACAGGGTTTTCCGTATACGTGACCCCTTATCAGAAAACCCGATCGTTGACATAATTCTTGGCCAGTCCAGCACTGAAGGAATTTACTGCAACCAAGACCCTTATGAAAAAGCGAACAAGGATCCTTGGGCAGAACCGGACAAAAAATCCGAAGATTTAGACAAGCTGTGCTGGCCAGGGGCAATATCCCTTGACAGGAAAGGAAACCTTTACGTATCCGACCACTTCATAGAATGGGCGGGCAACAAAAGGCTTTTAATGTTCTTAAAAGAGGACTTCCCAGATAAGCCAAGCTCGATAATTTTTGCGATCAAGGCAAAAAGGATTTTTCCCAAGATGACCACTTTCGAGCCGGCATTCGACAGGAATAACAGGATGTACATCGGTTTTAACCCGTATTCAGGAAACAGGTTTGTCCAATACTTTGATGATATTGAAAGCAACCCGTCAAAGCGATATGATATGGTGCTAAAGCCCGACGGAAAGCTAAATGACTACTATGGCTGGCCAGTAGCAATAACTGTGGATGATGACGACAATGTTTATGTTTATGACGCAAACAGGGGCCAGATCAGGATTTACAGGTCATTAACGGACAAGGATTCGGACGGAATACCTGACGAGTCAGACAGATGTGCGGACACAAAAGTTTTTCAGGAAACGGGAACAGACGGGTGCCCGACAAAACAAAAAAAGGGGATGGAATGCGGGGATTACTGCGATCCTGTTCTGGCAGCAAAATTTCTAACGGTCCCTGGTGAAAAAGTGGTAAAGGGCAACCGAATAAACTTTATCACGGAATTGGAATATGTAAGGCGCATTGAAAAAAGCGACGTTGAATACGCTATGTTGAGCGTCGGAAAGGAAAGCCACTCTTTGGTTGTTGGAAGAACCGTGCAGGTCAAGCTTCTTGGCCCATACGGGGAAGTAATTGATGCATCAACTGATCTGTCAGAGCCAGAAATCAACACCGTAATTATTGAAAATGAGCAGAGGCACATAATGCAGATAACTTACAGCTTCAAAATAAAAGACAACAAAGTAACGACAGGAAAGCCTTACTTGATAATACTCAGCACACGTGTAGTGCCCTCTCCGGATGAGTCCTTTAGACCAAGGAACGAATTCGTATTTGAGTTTGAGAACCCCCCGAAAAGGTGCATAAAACTCGGGCTGGAGCTTTGCATATGATAGTTGAACCGCTGGAAACAAAAGAAAAAATAGCAAAGAATAAATTAGGGTGAAGTTTTGCTGATATGGCATGGAAGTCGGATTAAAGTTCTTCAGCACAAACAAGGTGACTGCGAGGGATTACGGGTTTGCGGACTTCATAGAGGTCCTTCCAGTCCCCGGCCACCCAGTTTCGGATTTTGTGGGGCTGAGCACCAGGCTCAGGGTTCACTGCCCTCACGACCAGTTCGGATTCAACCCGTCAGATGAAACGATAAGGTCGAGAAACAAGATGATACTTGAGGAAACTGTATCTGCGGCAGACAAACTGGATGCTGATATCATTGTGATCCACGCAGGTTTTAACAGCCCCCGACTGAAAATTAAAAACTCAAAAAAAACAGCCATGGATTTTCTTAACGAATTCTTTGACAAAAGATTCCATGTTGAGAACCTGCTTCCTGTGGACAATGACATGGTCTGGGTAGGTTATGGGCCTGATGAAATTGCGGAATTTCAGGATCAGGGATTTAAGTTCTGCCTGGACTTCGGGCATGCAATAGACACAGCGACGAGGCTTGGAAAAGACCGAAAAAAGTATATTGGGGAATTCATGAAACTAAAGCCGGACTATTTTCACCTTTCAGGAACGATTAACGGGTTTGATAGGCATTCAAGCATACTGGACTCAGACATAGACTTGGATAACATAAAAATGCTAATAAAGAAATCAGGAAAGCCTGTATGCCTTGAGACGCCCCTGGACCCGGAAAAAAGGAAAAGGGAAGTTGCGCTATTGAAGGCTTAGATATTCCTGGCCATGCCAATTATTGTCCTTTCAGCAATTGCTTTCGCAGCATAGGTTGCCGTATAAATTCGATTCCCAGCATGGGAACAACTCACCCTGCATACCAAATCCCTTTTTCCACTCGCCTCAGCATTCGTTACGTACGCAAGTTCCCCTTTAGGAATGAGAATTCTTTCGACCTGCAATGAAAGCGAAGCATAAACGGGCAGCCTGCCTTCCATCCATTCATGCACATTTTCTTCCCCCTCGCCTTTCGGATTCATCAGGCCTTCAAGCAGCGCTCTTGAAGAATAAGCTACTGCAAAAAGGAGATTTGAGACATTATTTCCTACCCGAATAGGAACAGAAAAATCTATTAGCTGGCTCTGCGAAACAGCCAGCTTCCTTTCGATACCTTGCACTTCAACATGTTCCTTTCTCTCAATCATGATCCCGGAATACCCTGAGTTGGAAGAAAGCAAATCGCTGCCACCACTCATTGCATAAAGCCTGTACTCGCCAGGGCTGAATGTTTTTGCATAAATAACCGCTTTTTCACCTGAAAACAGGGGAGAACCAAAATGCGCATAAAGATTGCAGCCGTCTGTCAAAAACGTTGAAGCCAAATTAACCGCATACAATAAAGTCATCATTCCAGGCACAAATGCCAGTTTTCCATGCTGACGCATAAATGCAGAATTGTGAAGTGCATTGGTGTCTCCGGTTGCCCCGCAGAAATGTTCTATATCCGAATCAGAAAAGACAACATCAGTTCCCATTCTCAAAACCTCCTGATCTTCTCAAACTCCTTATACCTCTCTTCAATATCATTCCTTGACAGGGTTTTAAGCCTTTCAAGGCTGAAATCCTCGGCATTGAAGCTGGCAACAACGCTGCCATAAATCATTGCCTTCCTGATATTCGGTTCGCTTATATCATCTGTAGCAGCAAGATATCCTATCAGGGCGCCTGCAAAGCTGTCACCGGATCCTGTTGGGTCTCGAATGACCTCGACAGGATAACCTGGGGCATTAAAATGGCTATTGCCTGAAAACATCAAGGCACCGTGCTCACCTTTCTTTATAATAACATATCTTGGGCCTAGCTTCAAAGCCTTCCCGGCTGCAACAACAAGATTCGGGGTATCGAAAAGCTGCCTTGCCTCGCTGTCGTTAAGCAGAAGAATATTGACCTTGGATATTACCTTAAGCAGCTTTTCCCTCTTGTTCCCGATCCAGAAATTCATAGTGTCCATCATGGTGAGCCTAGGATTCTCAACCTGGCCCAATACATCGAGCTGTATTTCAGGGTCTATGTTTGCAAGGAAAACATACCTGGACTTCCTGAAATTATCAGGAAGAACCGGCCTGAATGTTTGGAAGCTGCCAAGCTCAGTGCTAAGGGTCTTTGCCTCATTCATGTCGTACTCATAAAAACCCTTCCACCTGAATGAAAGCCCATCGACTTTTATCCCCGACACATCAACGCCAGCACCCTTCAAAAGATCAAGGTGCTTTTCCGGAAAATCCTTTCCAACAACAGCAACAACGCCCGGCCTTGAAAAGAAGCTGGCGGAAAAGCTGGAATACGTGGCAGCTCCGCCGAGCACGTCCTCGACCTTGCCAAAAGGCGTCTGGACAGAATCAAGAGCGACTGAGCCTACAATGACAACATCTACCATGGATAATCGGTCGCCTGATCTATTTAAAATGTTTTTTACTGTTTCCAAAAACTATCAAACTCCTCAAGGTATTCGGATGCTACATCTCGGTCATGTATCACCAATATGTTCTCGTCATTCCTTTTATCCCCGCTATTCGTGGGATTGAAGCTTCCGGTGATAACTGTCGTGTTATCTATGATGAATACCTTGTGATGCATAAGGCCTTTCACGCTGTCAACCCTAACATCGATTTTCTGCGCCTTCAAGTCTTCATAAACAGCCTTGTCGCTGCTACTGTCAATCACTCCTCTTATATCCTTTCCCTGCACATTGGCAACCATTAAGCTATTTGCAATCCCCCTGTGAGTGAAGCTGTAAGCCATGAAAAGTATGCTGCTGTTTGCTTTTTGAATATTGGAGATGACCTGTCCTGAGCAGTCATCCTCCGGGCAGAAATAATTCTCCACCCTGGCCTGGCCAAGAACTACCACGGGATTCCTGTTCCTGCTGCCGTTGCCGAAATTGCCATTCCATAGCTCATTAAACTCGTCCTCATAATTCCGTGCAAGTAAACCTGATTCTATGAATATCATGTTGTTCCTGTCCCTCCTGCTGCTTGAGGGATTGAATGATCCGGTAATGACAGACTTACTGTTGAAAATGCAAAACTTGTTGTGCATAAGCCCGCTTTTCCCATCTTTCACGATTCCTGGCAAATCACCTTTATAGCCATCATCAGTGACGATTCTCATCTTTACGTCGTCATCAAGAAAGCCGGGATCGAAATTGTACATTGCACAATCAACATCAGAGCTATTGCTTATAAGATCCTTTAGCTCGCCAGTACAATTTACCTTGTCGCAGAAAAGAACCCTATACCTGAAGGACGGCTCACTCAACACAACCTCTCCGGTAAAAGCAGGCTTCGCAACCAGGAAAGCAATAAGCAGGGCAATGATGATCAAGGGTAAGAGTAACCTTTTCATCTACCCAAACCCTGCCTGAATGACTTCTCATATTCCCGGCTAACCCTGAGCCATAAAAAATACACAAAAAGCGAAATTACCGCTGCTATCAAGCTGTTCCTTAACATCACAACAAAAGGCGCATCGAAGAAAGCAAGCGACACGATCGAGGTTATAGATAATATTGCCGCTGAAATAAGAGTGGCGGTTTTCATGGCATTACCCATATGACCCATATCCAGTCAATTATTATTTAATGCTTTCTAATCATTCAAGGTTGTGAACTGAGATTCAGGTCAAAGATAACTCCATCTCCGATTAAAGCTTCAAGTCCTGCATGGATGCGCGGCATGAACAATACCCTAAAATAGAAAAATTTATATACTTCAATACTACTTAATAGTGTAAACAGGAAAACTCCATTAGGGAGTGATTAAGATACCAATCTATCACCTCTTTCCCTGCGAATGCCGAAAGGCATTTGCGGGGTTTTATAATCACCTCTTTTTCCCAGGAAAGCCCCGAAAGGGGCCTTCCTAGGGTTTAATCAAAGAAATTCCTTAGTTCCTTCTTCTCAGAACAGCCTTTTTCACAAAATTACGCCTTCTAAACAAAACCAGAACACTAATGCCGCCTATCCCAAAACCGACTATGAATGAACCCAGCATCTGGTATGAAAAAAACGATTTTTTTTCAGGCAGCCTGGACGGGCTCCTGAAGTACAAGTCCATGTTGCTAAGCTCAAGTGCAAACTCCGAATATAACAGCGCGGAATAAGGATCTGTTTCCTTAAGCGAAGTTGCATACTCATAATAGCTATATCCAACAATGGGGAATATACCCTTCCTTGTGCTTCTAGAAATGCTTTTTTTTGCTGCCGCGAGCTTCTTGTCAAGCAGTTCCCCAATCCTCGAACTATCCACATTAATCGAGCTGAAAAGGACATCTGACTGTGCCTTTGCCTTAGCAGCCTTTGAAAGGCAAAGCTCAAACCTTCCATTTGCCAGGTCTTCAAACGCGCGGTTAATTTCCTGCCTTGTATCGGGAATGCCCCGCTCAATAAACAATTTTGAGTACTCAAACCGCTCTTCAGCCTCAGCAATCTTCCTGCGGCACGAAGACTCAAGAACCTCACTATCAAAAACAAATTTTTTCCCTGGCTTTCCAAAGAAGCTGGACCAAGCCATTGCGCTGAATACCCTCTCTTCCGCATAAGCCAGGGCATAAATGGATTCTTTACTCCTGTTCTGCCTCATGTACCTTAAAGACAGATTGGCATTATCATTCGCTTCCAGAAGCCTTTCCTTCATTGAAATAAAGCTCTGGAGGTCAGTCATAGTCTCAAGCCTAGGCTTCTCCCTTTCCATCCTTTCAACAGCACTGATCACCCTGTTCACATGAGGCATCAGGCTTTCCGTGCTGTTAATAAGCGATGAAAGGTTTATATACTGGAATTTCACATTAGCGCCGAAACAATAGCTTGCTGCCGAATAAAACTGGCTTTCAGCAAGGGCATTCTTTCCCTTTACGGTAAGATTCAGGGCTGAATCATAATCCTCGCTTGAATCAGGAAAATCCCCGATAAACCGATCGCTTTTATTACACAGGGTTGCTGCAAGAAACGACATCGTGTCTGAATATGATTTGTCTATCCCGAAACCATCCTGTTCATGGCCCAATTCCCTGCCAGTCAAATGAAAAAAAGCCTCGCCCACATCAGACACCTCGATAACCTGAACGCCAAGATCCTTCCCGTACTCAACAAGATCTAAAGTATTGTTTGCAGAAAACCGCTCCCCATCAGGAATCAGAACTTTCCTTATCCCGGATCGCGAGGCGGCCTCAATCTTCTCCTTGATGCCGCCAACATGGCCTATCAAACCGCCTGAGTTAATTGTGCCAGTAATCGTTGCATCCCTTCTCAGGTCAACATTTTTAAGGGCGGATAGGGTAAGAACAGATGCCGCAGCCCCTGCGCTTGGGCCTTCAATAACCGAAGTGTCCGCTTTTATAGTATAGAAAAAATCATATCCCTCACAGCTTATCTCAAGCTCGTTGCATGCTATCTCAGAAGCAAGCCTGGTTGAAATCTGAGTGTCTATCTTTGACAAAGGGAATGACTCGATAAAAACCTTTCCTGATCCAGGCCTTATCTCCAGGAATAAGTCCGCAGTGATACCCTCAAACCCATCATTCTTTTCAGACACTGCAAGAACCTTCATTGACCGGGTTTCAGCCGTTACAGCGGAAGTAAGCAGTACAAAAATGAACAACCCTAAAAAAATGCGCTTCATGGGCCAAAGAAAGCCTCAAGATTTAAGAATTTTTCCTGAAGGGGTTATTGAGAGCACAGAAGCAATGAACATCATGATGAAAACCAAGTCAAAGGCAAAACCCCAGCTTAACGGTATTGTTATCAATGGCCTTTCTGAAAACGGGTTAAAAGTGAAAATAGTCACTATTAGGAACCCAAGAATGCTAAACAGCATGAAAGTCCTAGGAAGCGGGATACTTTTCATTGTATTGCGTTGAGCTTCTTCTCTATATCATTAAGCTCTTCCTCAAGCTTCTCGATCCCTGTCGGGACTTTCTTAGAAGCTTCATCAGCCTGTCTCTTAGCCCTGAAATGCCTTTCCTCGCTTTTCGGCAAACCCTTAATATCCATACTTGGCAAATCAGCCTTTACCTCAGAAAGCAATGCAACAATACCATCATAAAGCATTTTCAGCCTTGATGCCTGGGCGTATTTCTCAGACCTCAATGCCTTGAACCTCTCATACCTTTGAAGTGCCTGTATAAGCTCCTTTGACGACTCGAGGATGCTTCTCCTGACAACACCAGGATCCTCTATTCCAACATAAAAATACTCATCCTTCATTAGTCTTACCTGCCAAAGAATCCTCTATATAAGCAACCTTGCTGGAAATCTTCTCCAGTTCAGCCTTCCATTGCTGAAGCTCCTTTTCTTCTTCAACCTTGAGCTCATCAAGCCGCGCAATAACAACTTTTGCCTCATCAAGGCTGACTTTGATCCTTTCAATCACCCCACCAATCTTCTTATACCTGTCAACCTTTATATAAACGGGATTCATTTTACACCTCAAACAAGTTTTGATCTATGAACATCAACCTTCTCTGCATATCCTCAAGGCACTTGCTCCATTTTTCATACTCCTCATCCTTCATCCGCCTAATCTTCACCAGTTCCTCATCAAGTATTTTCTGGCTTTTCAGCAGGGAATCGATATCCTCAATAATCGCCCTGAACTTATGACCCTTAATATATACTGGCTGGTCAGGATAGGGTTTAGCAGACTGGACAATAGCTGGCTTTTCCAAGGCAGGCTTAGTCATGACAGGGTTCTCAAAAGCAGGAACTGAAACAGGGGGAACCTGCATGGAAGGCTGATCAAAAACAAATTTCTGGTCATCAATCTGCTTGATGTCAGGAAGCCTGATAAGATCCTGCCCAGCCTCACTGGGCTTGTTCATCGAGGCAACAGGGATGTCCAGCTTCCCTATAACAGGCATTTCCAGCTTAGGACCCTCAAAAGAAGGCAATCCGGAAGAGAACGATTCAATCTGAGGTGGTGGAGGAAGCTCAAGCTCATCAGAGGCAACCTCTTTCTGCACCTTTTTCTCTTCACCTTTTTTCAAAAACTTCAAAAAACCCATATAAAGGCACACCTAACAACCATTCCCTATAACCAGTATATTATAAATTTTTTCTATTACTGGATAATGATAAATTAGTATCGGAAATTGACGTGATCTGTTCCCTTAGCGGGTCTACAGCTGTTGCCGCGGCTGTCTGAATCTCTTTTTGGTTGATTGCGCCAAAAACCATTGAAATTACTTTAAGGAACTAATTTTAAATAATTTTTTGTTTTATTTATGGTAATTTTTCCGGGAATCCCGGAATATATAGGGATTAAATTTTTTACCGGGATTCCCGGTAAAAAAGAAATATTTATAAAGTTCAGCCTTTTAATTAACCTGTGAAAATTCATTTGCCAAACAGTGCTTTTTTAGGAAACATAGATCCTTTTTTAAGAAGCTTTGATACAAGCGATGCAGAAAAATTAATAATAACAGCAAATAAAGATTGGATATCAGTTCACCCAATGGTTTTAACAATGCTGGCTTCTTTGGGCAGGAAGGTAAAACGTGAAAATATCCATTGTGAAAAATTTGAAGCAAAATCCAAACATTATTTCGAGAGAATGGGCTTATTTAGATTTTTAGGCATCGAATCCGGAATCTCAATTAAGGAACATGAAGCAGCGGGCAGGTTTATTCCTTTAACTAAAATACAAAATTCAAATGAATTACACTCATTCATTACAGACATGATCCCGATACTTCATTTGGAGCCCAAGCAGGTAGAGCCAATAAGATACATAATCAGCGAACTGGTAAGAAATGTTTTTGAGCATTCAGAATCAAAAAATGGGGCGATAGTATGTGCACAGTTATATAAGAAACATAATGTTATCCGGATAGGTGTTGCTGACACAGGAGTGGGAATAAAAACTACAATTAATAAATCATATAGAGCAGATACTGATATGGAAGCAATCAAGTTAGCATTAACACCGGGCGTTACCGGAACAACCAGACTACCTGGAGGAACCCCGGAAAACGCTGGAATGGGTTTGTTTTTTATCAAATCCATGGCAAAAATCAACAAAGATTTTTTCGTTATTTATAGTGGAAATGCAATGTACAAATTGTTGCGAATCCCCAAAGATAAAAACCACATCAGATTAAATTCAAACCCATTTGAGGACAGACATTCAAAAGATGAGGATTATCCGTATTGGGAAGGCACAATAGTCGGAATAGACATTTCTTTAGACAGAAATAAAAGGATTGATGAACTTCTTGAAATGATTCGAAAAGTTTACCAGAAGGAAACATCAGAAAGAAAAAAGAAAATATTCAAAAAGCCCAGGTTCATATGACGATCGAAATCAATATTTTTAACAAAGCAGGCAATTTTGCAGAGAATAAAGATGTTGCAAAAGAAATAAGGATAACTGAAATAATGCCCGCTTTAAATAAAGGAGAAGATGTCGTCATAAATTTCGACAAAGTTGATTCTGCAACACAGTCATTTATGCATGCCTTATTAAGTGATGTAATAAGAACACAAGGGATTGATGTATTGGATAAAATTAGATTTAAGAGTTGCAATGAAATAATCCAAAAAATAATAAGGATAGTTATAGATTACATGCAACAGGAAGATTAATTAAAAATGACATCATTGCAACAGCTGAAAAAAGAAATTGATAAAATCAAGGAACGGAACGCCAAAGTAGAATCTGATAAGGCATGGGAAACAAGCTACACAAGAAGATTATTGCTTATGCTGTTTACATATATCGCAATAGGAACATACATGTATGCAATAAATGTGGAAAGGCCATGGCTGAATGCGATAATTCCAGCCGTAGGGTTCATGCTGTCAACGCTAACCCTGCCTTTTTTCAAGGAATTATGGCTAAAATGCCGCAAGTAGCTTGTGGTTAGGAGTTTGTAGTTGAATGGAAAAAACCGCTACAAACTACTCGAACTCTATGGTTCCCGGCGGCTTCTGGGTTATGTCATAAACAACCCTGTTCACGCCTTTCACACTCCTAACTATCCTGCTAGAGACAGACTCCAGGAGTTCCAAAGGAAGCTTTGCCCAGTCTGCCGTCATGGCATCAGCACTAACAACAGCCCTTAATGCTATTATGTAGCCATAAGTCCTCTCATCACCCATCACACCCACTGACTTCACAGGGAGCAGGGCGGCAAATGCCTGCCAGGTCTTCTCATAGAATCCCGATTTCTTAAGCTCATCAATGAAAATAGAGTCAGCCTCCCTTAAGATGGCAAGCTTTTCCCCGGTCACTTCACCAAGAACCCTCACAGCCAGCCCTGGCCCCGGAAAAGGATGCCTGAAAAGGAATCTTTTCCCAATGCCCAGTTCAATACCGAGCTCCCTGACCTCGTCCTTATACAGGTCCCGCAAGGGTTCTACAAGACGAAGCTTCATCCTCTCAGGCAAGCCCCCCACGTTATGATGAGTCTTTATCAGAGAAGCGGACTTGGAAGGCTGAGCGCTCTCAATCCTGTCAGGATAAATGGTTCCCTGCCCAAGATAGGAGACATTGATGCCATTTTCCCTCAAGTCCTCAACCTTGCGCTCAAACACCTCGACAAACAAATTGCCTATGATCTTCCTTTTTGCCTCAGGTTCGGTAACCCCGCCAATCCGGCTGATAAAAGAAGAAGAAGCATCAACAACATTGAAGTTCTCAAAACCTGAAAAGATTTCCCTTACCTCGTCAACCTCCCCCTTTCTAAGCAAACCGTTATCCACAAAAACAAGATGAAGATTTTTTGTTGCCTTTGCAATCAGGAAGGATGCGACAAGGCTGTCAACACCGCCACTGACTGCCATTATGACCCCATCATCTTTCACGGTTGCCTTAACCTCATCAACAATTCTTTTCACCAAGCCTTTTACGCTGTAGTCTTTTTTTGCATTGCAAATTGAAATGAAATTATCAAGAATCCTGGTTCCATTGACAGTATGCTGGACCTCAGGGTGGAACTGGACTCCGTATATCCTTTCCTTTTCATTTGCAAACGCTGCAATCTTGCAATCAGCTGTTGACCCAACAGCCTCAAACCCTTCGGGCAATTCAATTACTGAATCCCCATGGCTCATCCATACCTGCTCACTTCCCGATAAACCTTCCAGGATCGAAGAGGATTTCAATATGCTCAATCGTCCCAATCCATACTCCCTGCTGCCACTTACGACCTTGCCGCCCAGGACATGGGCCAAGATCTGATGGCCATAGCAGATGCCAAGAATAGGGATTCCAAGCGAAAAAAGTTCCCTGTTCATATCAGGAGCACCCTTTTCGTACACGCTTCTTGGGCCTCCTGAAAGTATGATGCCATCAGGCTTCATTGATTTTATTGCCGCCATCGAAGTCGTGCAAGGGACGATTTCAGAGAATACCCCGAGCTGCCTTATTCTTCTCGTGATCAAATGAGAAACCTGGGAACCAAAATCTATTATCAGGATCAAGTTAATACCTCGATAAGATGGTTGAGCTTGACAGCATCCCTAATCTCCATGGCAATCCTTTTTCCCACGCTGATGTCCTCGCCATAAAGGTAATGACCATACGGCGTATATCTGGTCCCGGGGCTTCCCGGAATTCTCATGCTGACATCAAAAACTACAAATTCCTCCTTTGGAGGACCTGCAAGAACCGCACCCTGAAGGGCAAAAGGTCCGATGATGCCCGGTGGGTAATGTTCCCTGGCCGATGCCACGAATCTTTCACCGATTTCAAAAGCCTTCTCAAGAAGCGATTCCTTAAGAGTAACTGAAACGTGTCCATTCTCGATGTATTTGGGCCTCACGCTTCCACCAAGACCCAGCTGCTGGGCAGCAGTGAGCCTCAAGAAACCGTCTATGTTAGTCTGCCTCCGCGTATCAGTGCCAAGAAGCTCGAGCTCTCCAGTTAACGGAGAATGGAAAAAATTCAGGTTTACCTGCGGGCCAAGGACAAACTCCTCAATTACTGCTTTTTTAAGCGAGCCTGAATTAACTTTCCCCGCCTTCAAAAGCTCTGCTGATTTCTTCACATAATCATCATAGCTACTTACGAAAAAGAATTCCCTTTCATAACCACGGTCTGATTCTGCTGCCTTAACTATTGAAAGGCGGTCAATGTCCTGCGGGTTTACAAACCTTTTGGGAGTTTTAATGCCCGCATTCTCTAACAGGAAATACTGGTTATTGGGCTGATCCCGCTCCTCAGCCCTCAACAAGCCCCTGCTGCCGAAAATAGGCACCTTGAACCTGTTTTCAATCTCGCCAAAATCACAATACACCCAGAAATACCTGCTATGGACAAAGATCGTGTTAAGCTGCCTAAGCCTTTTTTGAACATCATCCTTGACAACATCAGCAAAAGAATCGACTAGGATTACATCATCTACAATGCCCCTGTTTCCATCCGACCTGTAGTAACTGCTGTATGTTTTCTCCCTGCCTTTCTGGCATACCACAACAGTCCTGAAACCGAGATCCTTCGCTCCCCTGCACACATCAAGAGCCGAATGGCCGCCTAAAGTTCCTATTGTAAGCTTATCTGTATGGTAACCATCAATTATTTTTTTAAGATCATCCCTGCCAATCATTTTAAGCTTGTGACAACAACACCGGCAACAACAAAGGCCATCCCTACAGCGACCCTCAAAAAATCTGCGCCTGATGAGAGCTCCTTGAGCAAGACTATGCTTAAAAGCACAGTAACAATGACGTTTGAACTATAAACAATCGCGATTTTTGAAACATTGAAGTTCTGTGCAAACCCCAAGGTAACCGCCAGGAACCCTATCGCCCAAATAACGCCTGCAAAAAAAACAAGGGAACCATCATTGAATGTAAGGCTGGTTGCTGACTTCTTGAATATCATCGCTGCAAGGAAAACCATAGAAACGCCCAGGCTGAATATGAAGCCTGCAAAAAAAGGATCAATGCCGTTGCGAAGACCGAACTTATAGATGATGGCATTCACGCCGAAAGCAAAAGCGGCGATCAATCCGTAAACCAGCCAAGTCTCCATCTTAACCATTTTCGACAATCCCTGCCAGTTCTTCAATTTTTCTGATTTTAAAGTCTGCATCTTTTAACTCTTCCTCCTCCCCATAACCATAAGTTACACCCACTGCCCTGCAGCCCGCTTTTTTGGCAGCGTCGATATCTGATTTCCTGTCCCCGACCATTATGGCTTCGTTTGGCTTGACTTTAAGCTCATTAAGCTCGAATTTCAGCAAGTCACCCTTGTCACCTTCAACCTCCTCGACAGACATGATAACATCAAAAATCCTGTCCAAAGCATAGGTTTGAGCAACAGCCCAGATATAACTTTTAGTTCCATTCGTAACCAAGCCAAGCCTTATTCCCTTAGACTTAAGATTAGCCAGCACAACTTTTACATTGTTGAAAAGCCAGCCCTTATCCTCCCTTACACGGCTAACAGTTTCCTCAACAGAATACTTGTAGACGAGAGGGTAAGCTCTATCAAAGAGATCATTAGGGATAAGCCCAATGAAAAAATCAGGATACCTGTAACCGGCCCTTTTCAGAAATTCGCCTTTTGAAGGGACCTTTGCAGAGACTCCAAGCTCCTTATAAGCTCTCCTGATTCCAATCAAGTCACCTTCTATCGCATCGCCAATACTGTACAGGGTTCCGTCACAGTCAAATACTATGGCTTTTATCATCATAACCTCTTAATGTCAGCTAATGAAAGCTTACTCAAATCCTGCCTAACTAAAAAGGCATTCTTCAATTCGTTTTCACTGTGAGTCGTGGCAACAGCAATGCATTTCATCCCTGCCCTAATGGCTGCCTCAATTCCATGCAGAGAATCCTCAATTACAACACATTCAAGAGGCTTTACATTAAGCATTTCAGCAGCCTTAAGAAAAATCTCTGGATTTGGCTTTCCGGACTTGATATCCGCTGCACAGACAATCACATCAAAATAAGCCTTCAAGCCTATCTGTTTCATAATGAATTCAATGTTGCTTTTCTGGCAGGAAGTACCTAAAGCAATCTTGTAACCTTCCTTTTTCAAACTCTTGATGAGCCCTGCTGCCCCTTTCATAGGCATTAGCTTGCCTTCTGACAATTCCCTAAAATAAACTTCCTTCTCCTCACATAGATCATTTAATTCATCAACACCCATATTCTCATACAATTCCTTGAAAATATCCTGGTTTGGAATTCCGAATTTTTTTATAAAGTCATCATACGTGTGTTCAATGCCCCTCTTGGCCCAGAACTTTTTCCAAGCAAGATAGTGAAGCTCCTTAGTGTCAATTATTACGCCATCCAAATCAAAAATAACTGCCTTTATCATTTTTCCCAAGTTTGGCTCTGCCAATGTCTTTCCCCTCTATCCCAGCACCTTACAGAGCTGATCTGATGCTATTGCGTTTCTTATCTCCCTGGAAATCCTCCTGCCTGTGCTCATAGGTTCCTTGTATTTCAAAGCAGTGTAAGGGCTTCCGGATATGTAGTGGTTGGTGCCTGCAACTATCCTCGCTGAAATCTCGAAAACATAAAATTTCAGGTCAGGGGTAATAACAGTCTCAAGGCTGAAAGGGCCGAAAATGCCTCTCTTCTCGATCTTCTTTGAAGCCTCAATAACAGCACGGCCCATCTCGAAAATCTTCGGCAGAAGCGATTCCCGGACAACAAGAGGAACATTTCCTGTGATGTTATAAGAAGTGTCGAGACCCATATCCAGCTGGTCCTTGGCAGCAATCCTGCCAATAGAATCCACGTTGCTCTCATACCTTTTGTCAAAGCTCATCAGCTCAATCTCTCCACTCAACGGCGAATAAAAGTAATGTATGTATATGGGGGCTCCAACAATATACTCCTGGATTATGTAGGCCTTACCCTTGTGCTCCTCAATCTTCCTGTCGAATTCATCGCGGCTCTTTGCCAGGAAAAAGCCTTTACCGCCTTTAGCGCCATAAAACTTGATTATAGCCGGGACATCAATATCATCAGGGCCCCTGAAAATCCTGGGCAATGTAAGGCCTGCTTTCCTGAGCCACTCCCTCTGCATGGCCCTGTCAACCTCCCACTTCAGAATCTTCTTGTTGCCGAAATAAGGCACCTTAAGGAGCTCGATTTTTTCGGTAGTGACCGCATCTAGGAATGTCCCGTGGGGTATCACTATTGAATTTTCAGAAATAAGATCATTCTCGATCTCCATGAATTTCTTGAAGGAATCCAGAAGAATTATCCTGTCAGCAACCCCGAAATGCCTGTAAGGCTCATCCCTTTCCTTCTCACAAACAGCAATAGTTCCAAAACCCTCGTCCTTTGCCCCCCTTAGAATCTGAAGGGCAGAATGGCTGCCTATGGTGGCTATCTTAAAACCCCGGCTCCCCATGTTCAAGGTAGTTTGGAACTTTTATATAAGGTTAGTGATTCAAAAAGCGGAAAATGAGGCCTTAAAGCGGGATTGCTCACACATGTTTCGGTTCAAACATATTCTCCCAATAATCACAGACCGCCTCGGTTTTTTTGGAAGCTATGCCGATGTAAAGCTCGGGATTTTTTAAAATAGCAACCTGCATTTCAGACATTTTGCTGACATAAGGGGCAGCCTCAGAAAAAAACAGCTCAGAGAATTCCTTCCCATTCCTTGCCTTCAATGTAAGCTTCCTGACAAACTCATGGGCATCAGGATGGCCGTAAGCAGCAAGAAGCAAATAAGCGGGCTCTGCTGAAATCATGCCCCTTGAATGATCCAAGTTCTTCTTCATGCTTTCCTTGTCCACAACAAGCCTTGACATTATCCTGTTCATTCTATTCGCGGACAGGACAAGGGCAGCAACAAGCTCGGTCACGAACCTTGAGCTGGCGGAATTTGTAAGGTCCCTTTGGTGTTCTGAGATCTGATCAAGATAAACTGTTGTCATGCGGGGCATGAAAGCCTTCCACATTGACTTGACGTTCTCGAAATTTATCGGATTCCTCTTATGAGGCATCGTGCTCGAGCCGACCTGGGACTGGCCGAATGATTCCGCAACCTCTGCGATCTCTGAACGCTGCAAGTGGCGCATGTCGTCAGCCAGGTTTGCAATAACGCTGAAAGCGGATACTACAGCGTGCATGTAATCAGCTACGAACTCGGGCTCCACTATCTGAGTTGAATGAGTGGATGGGGAAAGTCCCAGCTTTGAAAGGACAGCAGCCTCAAACTTTTCAGGGTCATCAATGAATAATGAGGAAGCATTATAGTTTCCAACCGCGCCAGACATCTTACCCCGAAGTCCGGATGCCGCTTTTTCAATTTCCAGAAGCCTGCTGCCCAGCCTGCTTACATACTCTGAAATTGCAAACCCAAAAGTAATCGGCTCCGCATGCTGCCCATGAGTCCTTCCAATCTGTATTGTGCCTTTCTCCCTCCGTGCAATGCATATCAGGGTTTTTTCCAATTCCATAAGCTGAGGCAACAATAAAGCCTTTGCAGCTTCCCTTAAACGTGCGGCATCTGCAGTGCAAATTATGTCCGAGGATGTTGCAGAGAAATGAACAAAAGGCTTTGACTCATCAGAAACCCTTTTCCTAATACAGTTCACCAAAGCCCTCACATCGTGTCCGACCCTTTCCTCCTCATCGTATACCTCCTTTGCAGTAATGCCTGAACATGCATTTGCGACATCATCTGAAACTTCCTTTTTGCAAACCCCGAAATCAGCCAGGGCCTCAACAAGCTTTGCCTCGACCAAAAGCTGGTATCTTATGAAGGCGGCCTCTGAAAGATAACTGTTCATGGAGCCAAAAAGCTCCCTGTTTCCAGCATAATACCTGAAGTCCAAAGGGCTTATTGAATCAAACCGGTCCATCACAAATAGCCTCCTTTTTCCAGGTTCCTGGCGATGCGGCTGCTTACATTACCCGCCTTTGACTCGAAACTTTCCCCTGTAATGCATTCAAATGCCTCGATATACCTTCTTGCTCCCTCGACCTTGACATCGTCAGGTATATTCGGAGGTGCTCCATCACCGGTAAAACCTGATTCAGCAAGCCATTTCCTCACATACTCCTTGTCGATTTTCATCTGCTCTTCCCCTTTTTTGAAAATCTCCTGGTAAGTTTCCCTGAACCAGAATCTTGAGCTGTCAGGCGTATGGATTTCATCAATCAACGTGATCTCACCCTCATGGTCCCTGCCGAACTCATACTTGGTATCAACAAGGATGATCCCATTCCTTGCAGCCAGCCTGCTGCCAAGCTCAAACAGCTTCAAGCTTATCTCGGCAATTGTGTCAAACTCGTCACCATCCAAAATACCCCTCTTTATGATTGAGTCCCTTGAAACAAGCTCATCATGAAGGCCCTTTTCAGCCTTGGTCGTAGGGGTAACTATCGGCACATTCAATTTCTGGTCTTTCCTCAGCCCATCAGGAAGCCTGTGCCCGCAGTATTCACGGGAACCGTTGCTGTAGTTATACCATAAAGAGGTCTTTGTAACCCCTGTTATGTAGCCCCTGACAATAAATTCTACAGGTATAGGCGTGCAGTCCCTTGCAACAGTAACATTCGGGTCAGGCACATCGATAACATGATTGGGGATTATCGACTTTGTTTTTCCGAACCAGAAAGCAGAAAGCTGGTTAAGAACCTGTCCCTTGAACGGGAGAGTGCAAAGAACAACATCGAATGCGGAAAGCCTATCTGTGCATACTATGATCCTTTTTCCTTTGGATATGTAGCAATCCCTCACCTTGCCTTCTATCCTCTGTCCGATCTTCAAGTCAGTCCTCTCAAGAGTGAAGCCAAGCTGCTGCTTCAGTAAATGTTCTGAAATCATTTCCACAGTCTCCTGAGCTTTTCAACACCAAGCTCGGCCAAATTATCTACGACAAGATCCGACCCTGCCAATGCGGATTTTTCATTTGTTGAAGCAACGGCAACAGCCTTCATACCACCACGCTTTGCAGCCTCAATCCCGTGCAGGGCATCCTCAACAACCACACAATCCTCAGGCTTTTCATTCAACACCTGCGCAGCTTTGAGGAAAACTTCCGGGTCAGGCTTCCCCTTCTTTATGTGGTCAGCGCAAACATATCCGCTGAAATATTTCCCAAGACCTGTTTTTTCAAGGTAGAACTCGACATTCTTTCCCGGTGCTGAAGTCCCAATTGCTGCCTTCACTCCAGCTGTTTTCAGACCTTCCAGCAACTGAACAGAGCCTATTGAAGGCTTGAGCATGCTAGCAGCAAACTCCCGGAAAAAGGCATTCTTTTTGTCAATTTTTTCCTTCAAAGCGCTTTCATCAAGATTCTTTTTGGCCTTTGAATAAAATCCCCTCAGGATATCATTGCCCGTCATCCCGAACACATGCGAAAAATCGGACTTTGTGATTGAAATTCCATCATCTGCAAGCATTTTTTTCCATGAAACATAATGAAGATCAAGCGAATCAATCAATACCCCGTCAAGGTCAAAAATAACGGCTTTCAGCATCTTTCCACCCTGTCGTCATCAATTACAGCAGAAGCAGCCTGTTTCCTGTACCCATCGAGCTCCCTCTTCCTACCCAGTATCTCTGCTGCCGCGATAGCAGCATTCTCAGCACGGTTAAGGCCTACCCAAAGCCCTGACTTAATTTTTGAAAGATTTAAAATACCTTCATGAACATTCTCGGAGACAGGGCAGTTGATGGTCAGAGCCTCGCTTTCATCAGCTTCGCTGATATGATTGAGATCCTCAAATCTCAAATTTATGCATTTGCTATTTAAAGAACCTGAAAGCTTATATTGAACATCCAGCATTTCCAGAATTTCAGCCGCCTTTTCAGAATAAGGCGCTTTAGATACAATCGAAACACCATCCGGAGGGTCCAATATTTTGGCAGCGGATTCTGCAGCATCCTCTGCCAGGCCTATCCCGACAGAAAGAACAGGGATTCCCGGAGGCATCTGGATTATAGACAACAGAGAATCCATTCCACCGAAATTATCTCTGCAAGGTATTCCGATAACAGGGGCCGTTGTCTTCGAGGCGATGACACCTGGAAGATGGGCTGCCAAACCTGCTCCTGCAATCACAACCGAATAATCCTCCTTCAGCATTTTGTCAAGCACCTCAGGGGTCCTGTGAGCAGAACATACCCTGAACTCAAAATCCGCACCAAGGCGCTTAAGGCAGGCAATTACTCTATCATAGACAGGCTTGTTGCTTTTGCTGCCGAAAACAACCAGGATCTTTCCCATTTTTATGGATAAAAAACCGATGTTTTTAAATTGAATTATTTTGCGAAAGGCTTAAATATTAGTGTAACTATTAAGTGGTAAATGTTGACTGGTTTGTTTCAAGACTCAAAGAAAAATCCGGACGGGTCTTACGTAGAGGTAGGAAGCGATCCATCAAGTGCAGAGTTCGGAATAGTTTTGAGAGGGGGAACAACGGGGAAGGTTGTTAGGACCAAGACGGCTGCAATTCAACAGCCTACAGGGGATTCACGGATTTTCCACCTTAAGTTCAGAGAGCCATGCGTGCAGAAAGAGTATGGCTCAGAGGAAAGAGCATGTGCATTTGAGGAGGTTTACAAAGCATGCGGTCAAGCAGGGCTAAACCCGCCGAGGGTAATTGCTGTCACTAGGCAAACGCTTGAAATGGAGCTGATAGATGGCCATGATGTAATTTCGTTCCTGACTGCAGCCCAAAAACAAGGGCTGCTAAAAAATCCCCATGCGGTCAACGTGGCCAATCGACTTACAACAAGGCTACTTGAAGACCTGGTTGTTTTCCAGTTCCTTGAACTTCCTGTCCAGGCAAGCCCATGCAGCTACTCATCAAAGCTGATAGAAAGCTTTACGAGGCTGATTGACCACTACGGGATAAGCGACAGGATTTTTTCAGGAATGGGAGTATCAAGGGATGGGCTTGTAGCTGAGCTTGACAGGATAGGGAAATGCCTGTCACAAAATGCAGGATACAGGATGAGGGACGCTGACCTGCAGAATGTAATGCTTGATAATGAAATCATAACTCAATTAATGGGATATCAATATTGTTCGGCGTTCGAGGTTTTAGGGATGCTGAACGAAGGCATGATAACGCAGGACTATGCTGCATTTGTACTAACCAGGTCAATACGCCATATAGATCTTGACAGGGCGGATGAGCTTTCAGCAGGCCCTGATGACTTTATCAGGGCAATAAGCTCTGTAAGGGGACAACATCCATTCATGGATGCAAGCTATTTTTGCCAAGCAATGGGTGCTTATCTCGGCTTAATCAGCAAGCACAAAGGATTTGAAGCAGCTGCAAAAATGGGCAGGAGCTTCAATGAAAACTATATAACAGCAAAATTTTTCTTGGGCATAAGGAGGGCAGGAGACCTTTGCCCGGAGTATACTCAGATAATGAAGGAGCTGATTGAAGGAAGTTACAAACCTTGTGATGAAAAATACATTGAAATTGTAAATCGGGCAGTTGGAGTGGGAAACATGATAGGAATGAACTTCAACACCGCAGCAAACGCAAGCTCCGCTTTGGGAGGGAATCTCGAGTCCTTTTTCAGGCACTCGAAAGCTCCCTTTTTGACGAGAGATAATGTTGTCAGAAATCTTCAGGCTTATCAGCCAGATTAATGGACATGATTGTTGCTGAAAGAACAGATAATTTCCTTGTTATCGATGAAAGGCAATTCAAAACAAAACCATCCATTTTACTGATTTTTTTAACAATAATGTCTCTTTTCCTGTCCAGATCATCAAGACTTTTCAGGTTGAATGAGTAGAAAAGATCGTAATAGCTCCTGAAATAACCGTTGACTTCTGAATAGGTTTCCAAAATTTCTTTCGATACCCTCGGTTTTTCAGTGGTTGACAGGTGAATGCACATATCCCTGTAATCATCAACAATGTTCTCAAGATGCCATGCAACCAGGAAAAGCTCGTTTGGATTTTCGCTTATAAACCCTTTCCTGACCAGTCTCTGACAGGTCAAGGTCAGTTGGTTATTTGTCTTTTCCAGATGTAGAAGGTCTGCAAGCGCATCATACTTTCCCTTGCTGATCAGATCAAGGCTGCTTTCAGCAAGCTCGATGCCTACAAGAAAAGCCCTCCTTAACAGGTTATTGAATTCTGAACCAGTTTCCCTTGACACGATCTTCAAAACGCAGTAATCCTCGGTCTGCTCTGTAACGAAAAAACCCAAAAGCATGTCCCTAACGTAATTGAGGATAAACTTTATCTGGTCTCCCTTGTAAAATACCTTTATCTCGTCAAAGCCCCTTTTATAAGCCGCTGCTATTGACCACTCAGCAATCCTACGTCCAAGCCCGCTCACGTCAATAACTGTTCCCACCGGCAGAGGCTCTTTTTCGCCGAGAAGTGAAACTGTTATTTTTCGGCCTTCCTCAGCTACTTCCACCTCATCTTTTTTCCGGACACCATGGGCTTTTACCCACTTTAATGGAAGGGAGACTACATATGTGGTGTTCGCAAGCTGTATTATCTTTCGCTTCATGTTCCAGGTTGAACTGCCTTAATATATAAAATTTCCCTAAGATTATAATTTTAATTTAAATTATAATTTATAAGGGTTAAGATTATATGATTTGCTGTTTTGCCGTCATTATTAAGTAACAAAGGTGAGTTTAATGAGTAAACTGACAAGAGAAGAAATCGAAGCATCCAAAAGACACCCATCACGTTGGAGATCGAAAAGGTTCATAACAGAAAAATCAGAACCGGACATGCCACTTGAAGACAGGGCAAGAAGATTTATCGAATGTGCAGCCGAATTTGAATCACGGGCTTATAAGCCCAAAATAAGCGATTTTAATGAACTGGCAAGGAATCATCAAATAGATCCATCAATTGAAGGAATTGGGGAACTTCTTGGAAAATTCTATGTTGAGGAGATAGCAGTTCGCATGAGCGGTGACGTATCAAAAAATCTGGCACATTTAACAACATGGAATTCGATGAGCCCTCTTCTTTTTTATCTTACAACTGAATATGAAACAGGTAATGCAGACCAGATAAAGAAAATAGGACGAGCCTCCCTATCCCTAGCAATGATCAGGAAAATCCAAGATGCCAGGGAAAGCATTGATACAGCAACTAAATATGCATCCCGCTCAGAGGATCCGGATTTGATGAGAGTTGCAGAAGACATATCCATGCAGTGTCATGGCCTTGAAAGAACATTATGGGAAGCTGTTGATGTAACCCCGCTACTTTCGGCGCTGCCCAAGGAAAATGCACAAGCAATAGCGATAGAACTGGCTGGCAGGACAACAATACCTGAAGAATACCTGACAGAGATCCTGGAAAAATATGAATCCTCAGGAAATTTTGAAGAAGCCGCAGAACTATCAGGTAAGGCAGGGTTTTATGAAAGGGCAATTGACTACTGCTTCACCGCATCGGAAAAAGCAAATGGCAAAGAAAAACACTGGTTACTGGACAAAGCCTCCAACATTGCGCGTGAGAGCGGGGATTACCTGTTGCGCATAAAAGTATGCGAGATACAGGGGGATTTTTACACGGCAGGACTTTTTGCAGAGAGGGCTGGGCAACATGCAAAAGCCGTTGATCTATTTGCTCAAAGCGACGATCCAAGGGTAATAAGGATAGCTGCAGCACTTGCGACTAAAATCAGGCATGAAAGGGCAAAGGAATTAGCAATAAGATACAACGAAATGACAAAATGAGATAAAAAAAACGAACCGGCTTGTGTTCGCTGCGAAAACGGGGCTAAAATGAATTCCGCGAAAAGAAGGAAATCAGTTCCTAAAGAAAGCTGAAAGGCAAAAGGAATATCATGCATTGACCTGAACAGGTTAATCGAAAGCATGGAATACATGTGAAAGTGATTATTATGGATGCAAGAAAAGCTTTAACGACAACAGCAACAATATTAGGCACTGCAGGAGTTATATATGCTTCGCTGGCATTCTTCAAACCGCCTGTTGATTACATAGCACAACAACTAGACCGTGGAAAGCAAACCCGGATCGAGATTGATCATGCTAGGTCTGAGCTATTAGAATATTACACGGGAAAAAGCATCTCGATCGCAGCAATAGAAAAAGCAAGGGGAAATATATACAAAGCATTAACAAAAATGCCGGATACTGGCAGAGATGGTCTTGAAAACATGCTTTACATGGCAGATTCAAAGCTTGCAGAACATGAAACAAACGAATCATTCACCCCTTTAGACACATTGAATATGCTGCAAATGGCGAATTACCGACTGCAGGATTCTGAATCGAATTTGACTAAACAAGCATATGAACTAGTATTATTAAATGTCCTTGCAACAGGGGTAAGCACACTCACCTTGCTTGAACTCAGGGGCATTAAACCCATTTGAGCAATAAAATTAGTTACTGCGATTTCTATAATCCTTGAAAGGAGCACTTCAGGCAAAACATGAATCAATACCAAAATATGGTAAACTTATACCAAAAATTGGTAAAGCATTTAAATATCAATCGCTTACAATCACAAAATGAACGCAGAAGAGAAGATATACGAGGCATTTTTTGAGCTAAAGCAGCCTAAGCTCTATTACAACCAGATCAAGGAGCACACAATACTCTCCCATAGCTCCCTGCAAAACGCCCTGGAAAAGCTCACCAAAGCAAACGTCCTGGATGAAGAAAAGACCAAGGCAAACACCTTCTATAAGATAAAGGACAAAAAACTCTTTGCCCTCAAATTCTCCGAGATAGCAATGCGAAAATTCAACAGCCTGAGCCCAAACGTAAAAGTACCGCTCAAAAACTTCCTGAAGAATATCCCTGAAAACATCTTCACCATAATCCTCTTCGGCTCTGCTTCAAGAAAAGAGGAAACAAATGAAAGCGACATTGACATTCTTGTCGTATCAGGAAAAAAGCCAGACTTGTCGATAAATAAGAAAGAGGCCGAAATAACCTCGAAGCATCCTTTATCACTTTTCAACGCAACAATATCCCAATTCAAGGATAATAAAGATGACATCATCATTCAGGCAAGAAAGACAGGATTTCCAATCCATAAAGAACAAAGCTTTTACGAGGTACAATTGGATGGATATCAATAAGCTGTTCTCCGACAAGAAATTCCTTGAGCAGGAAATTGTCTTTTTCACGGAAAAAAAGCACATAAGGAAAATAGGAAGCAACCCTGAGCTAGCCCAATCACACCTGAAAAAAGCAAGGCATAACATGGAGTTCTATAAGCTCAACAAAGAGCAGCACAAGTTCAATGACTGGCTTGTCGTAACATTGTACTACTCACTGTACCATTCTGCATTGGCTTTGATAACAAGAAAAAAGTACACATCAAAGAACCACTATGCGACAATACTCCTACTCATCAAAGAGTATGCGATAACAAGAGAAGAGGCAAAGCTGCTAAACGAGCTTTCCATAAGCAAGGAAGATGCTGAGCTCTACACACAGCTTAAAGATGACAGGCATGATGCAAGCTATGCAACAACGATAAAATTCAACAATGAAACAATAGAAGAATACGAAAACAAGGTTTTGGACTTCATCAATAAGGCAGAAGAGCTGATGCAATCAAATCATTAGATTATGACAGGGCATTAAACCCACTTGAGCAATAAAATTAGTTACTGCGATTTCTATAATCCTTGAAAGGAGCCCTTCTAGCAATTTCAATAGCATTCTCCAATGTATTATATGCTTTTCCGCCGCCACAACAAGAACTCTGGCCTTCCAAAGTGGATAAATGCTCTCCTATCGCGTATCCGGGATTGGAAACTATCCTTTCAGCAAGGCTAGGCCCTCCCTTTCTTCCACGAGTAGGAACCCCCCAAGGACCGTAATATCTTACGTTATAATCAGGCCGTCAAGTACATTTTATACAGGGAATTAATAATTATTTATATTTTTTTCTATAACTTTTCCGAAAGCTCTAGAAAAGCTTTTTCTCAGCATACTCAACCATGTTCCTGAACAAAGCCAGGCCGTCACCCTCATCAGGAAGGCTTTCGCGAGTCCACCTAGGATGCTGAAGCCGCGAAATAAATTTCTCCGGGTGAGGCATTATACCCAAAACATTCCCCTCTTTGCTTGTAATGGCAGCTATATTCAGAAGGGAGCCATTTGGGTTTATTGGATAACAGGATGATTCATTTAACAGTTCGTCGCAATATCTGAACGCCACCTGATCATTTTTTTCCAGCAGCCTTAAGCCTTCCTCGCCAGCAACAAACTTTCCCTCACCATGATTAACAGGAATGTACATGCTCTTGATTCCCTTAGTGAATAAGTTATCCGAAGAAGACTTTACTGTTACCCATCTGTCCTCAAATCGGCCCGAGTCATTGTTCGCAAGGGTTGCGTTGCAGTTCCCTGGCAAGAAGCCTGTTTTTACCAAAACCTGAAAGCCATTGCAAATGCCCACAACAAGATTGCCTCTGGCTATGAAATCCTGCATTTCCGATTTTAGCGAATGCCTAATCTGGTTCGCAAGTATCCTTCCTGCACCCAAATCATCGCCATGGCTAAAACCTCCTGGAATAACAAGGATCTGGAATTCTGAAAGCTGCTTTTCTCCTCCAATAAGCTCATTTACATGCACCTGTGCAGTATTTGCGCCGGCAAGCTTTAATGCGCATTCAGTCTCATTGTTGCAGTTAATTCCGAAACCCCTCAATACAATTGCATTCACCATCTGAACGTACCCTGCCATGAATTCTTAAGGCTTGAAATGGCTGCGTTAACCACTATTTTTCCATCCAAACCGTGAACAATAAAATCGCGGCCAGCAGTAATTTCCCCTATCCTAGCCACCTCCACACCTTCCATTGCAGACTCGAATTTTTCCTCCATGCCTTTTTCGACCTCAACAATAAAACGGCTATTAGATTCGGAGAAAAGAACCTTGTCGTCCCTTGACTTGCCTTCAAACGGAACCTTATCCAGGGAAATACTCATTCCCAGATTCCCTGAGAAAGCCATTTCAGCAGCAGAAACAGCAATCCCTCCTTCAGAACAGTCGTGACAACTCCTTACAAGACCGCCGGAGATCGCAGAATGAATCCTTTCAAAGGCAATCCTTGCATTTTCCCTTACAATAGGGACATTTTTCCCTGTCTCACCGTAAAGCCCGTAATAATAGCTGCCTCCAAGCTCATCATAAGTCCTGCTGACAATGTAAACACTATTTCCTGCTTTCTTTGCATCCATGGTAACACATCTTCCCACATCACCAATGACAGAGATTGCAGAAATAAGAAGGGTGTCAGGAATGCTTATCTTCCGGTCTCCGATAACGAACTCGTTATGCAGGCTGTCCTTTCCTGAAATAAAAGGAATATCGAACATAATCGAGAAATCATGACATGCCTTTGAAGCCCTAACAAGCCTCCCAAGGCTTTCATCATTCACGCTTCCCCAGCAGAAATTGTCGAGAATTGCAGTATGGCCTGGGTTGCCTCCCACCGAAACTATGTTCCTCATAGCTTCATCAATAGCCGAGGCCGCCATCCAATAAGGATCAATCATGCTGAAAAGAGGATTTATGCCGTGTGCAACAACAACGCCCCTGATCGAGCTGGATAGCGGCTTGACAACAGAAGCGTCACCCGGGCCGTCATTAAAAGCCCCAACAAGAGGCTTGATTACAGTCGAAGCCTGCACTTCATGATCATACTGCCTAATAACCCATTCTTTGCTCGCTATTGTGGGATGAGAAATGAGCTTAATAAGAACATCAGAATAATCACCTTTTTCAGGGAGTTCAGGCTCGGACAATACCGGGGCTTTCCACGACGCAATCCTTCTTCTTCTCGGCAATCCGTTGTGCAAGAAATCCATGTCAAGGTCAACAAGATTTTTTCCGTTATATTTAACCACTAGCTTCCCCGTGTCATTTAATTCACCTATCACAAAAGCATCTACTTCCTCGACCCTGCAAACAGCCAGGAATTTATCAAGATTCCTCTTTGGAATAGAAATGATCATCCTCTCCTGCGACTCGGAAATCCATATTTCCCATGGAGACATGCCTTCATATTTCAAGGGAGCTTTCTCAAGATAAACAACAGCACCGCACCCGGCAGCCATCTCACCAATTGCAGAGCTAAACCCGCCTCCCCCACAGTCTGTTACGCAACTATAAAGCCCTCTATCCCTTGCACGCAAAAGAGCATCCATCGTGCACTTCTCCTCAATAGCATTCCCGATCTGCACAGCGCTTGCAGGAGAAGACTCGTCAAGAACAGCGGAACTGAAAGTAGCACCGTGAATGCCGTCCCTCCCAGTCCTTCCCCCGACAACGACAATAAGTTCCCCAGGGGATGCCCGCTTCTTCTCCAGTCCTGAAGGAATCAAGCCGCAGGTCCCGCAGAAAACAAGAGGTGCACCGAGAAAATCATCATTGAAGATGATGGAGCCGTTGATCGTGGGTATTCCCATCCTGTTGCCATAATCCCTGACACCAGAGACAACACCTTTCATTATCCTTTTAGGCGCCAGAATCTTCCCCGGGATTTCCCCAGAATAATCCGGGCTGGCAAAACAAAAAACATCGGTGTTGAAGATCGGATTCGCCCCAAGGCCGGCTCCAAGAATATCCCTGATAACTCCCCCGATACCAGTTCCAGCCCCACCATAAGGGTCGAGTGCAGAAGGATGGTTATGAGTCTCTACCTTGAAAGCCAGATTATTGTTCTCATCAAACTTGATGATGCCGGCATTATCCTTGAAAACAGAAACAAGCCAATCTTTCCTGATCTTTTTGGTTGCGGCTACAATGGTGCTGCTGAACAGGCCGTCAATGACAACAGTCCTTCCATTTTCGGAGTAATCTATTATTGAACTGAAAGTCTTGTGCTTGCAGTGCTCGCTCCAGGTCTGCGCAATCGTCTCGATCTCGCCATCAGTCGGATTCCTCCCAAGCCCTAAAAAATAATCCCGTATCGCCCTCATTTCCTCAATGTTCAGCGAGAGAAGACCTTTCCTGCTGATCTCAACCAGATCCGAATCATTCCTTCCAATTATCTCAACAATCGAGATCTGGCTTTCGGAAAAAACGTATGGCTTATCGACCAAAGAAACCTTTTCAAATCCGAGCTTATATTCCTGGATCACAGGATTAGCGATGAACAACGCAATTCTTTTTGCTTCAGCTTCGGAAACTCCCGCAATTATTGTCTTTTTAGATGCCTTGACTGAAGAAGGCATTTCCCCGATATCCTGCAGCGCCCGAAGAGCACTAAGCTCTGAAGGGTCCTGGACTCCCTTCTTATACGCGACTTCGATTATCCAGGATGAGCTAAAACTCCTGTTTCCATCAAAACACTCATTAACCAGCGGATCAGAAAAAAGCTCAGCAACGACTTTCTCACTATCATTAATCCCGTCAATGCTGTAAACATCGGCAACGGCCACGCAGCTGCAATCTATCCCTAAATCTTCATAAAGAGATTTTTTCAACGCATCACCGCGGAAATCCCTTCCCTTAGGATAGATTTCAACCCTCAACATAGCTCACACCCTTTCCCCTGACCACTGAGCCCATTATGCATGATTTTTCCCCCATCCTTTTCAACCTGTCAACGATTACAGGAACATCGGATTTGTCCACAACCACAATAATGCCAATCCCCATGTTAAAAGTGCGGAACATATCGTCAAAATGAACATCCCCCTTTTCCTGGAGAAATCTGAAAACATGAGGAACCACCCAGCTGTTTGTACTTATCACAGCCCCGAGGCCTTTTGGAAGAATCCTTGGAAGGTTATCGGTGATGCCCCCGCCCGTTATGTGAGCAATGCCCTTGATTTTTACCACGGCACTCAATTCAAAAATAGTGCTCACGTAGTCGCGATGGGGCTCAAGCAAAACATCACCCAAACTTCCTCCAAGTTCGGCAAAATAATCATTAACACCAAAACCGCAATGATCAAACAATATCTTTCTGGCAAGCGAATACCCGTTGGTATGCAAGCCATTTGAGGCAATCCCTACAAGAGAATCACCCTCCTTTATGCTGCTGCCATCTATAATCCCGGATTTTTCAACAATTCCAACTATCGTTCCTGCAAGATCAGTCTCGCCTTTGACATAAACGCCGGGCATCTGGGCGGTTTCACCCCCAACCAAAACCATCCCGAGCTTTTTGCAGGCCGCAGCAACACCTTTAACCAATTCTGATGCGATTTTCGGGTCAACCATTTCAGAAGCTATGTAATCAAGAAAGATCAGGGGCTTTGCCCCGGAAGTAATCAGGTCATTTGCGGAATGATTTACAAGATCGAAACCAACTGTATCGAACCTGTTCATCATCCTTGCAATCATCATCTTCGTCCCGACGCCATCAGTGCTGGCCATAAGAACAGGATCATTATAACCGCCAAGATCAAGCTTAATGCCGCCGCAGAAGAAACCTGCATTGTTTATGGAATCCTTTGTGAAGGTTGATCTGACATACCCTTTGATGAGTTCCTTTGCAGAATCAGCAGCGTCGATATCAACACCCGAGTCCTTATAGGTTGCCATGATTCTGGCTTTACCGGCTAGTTTTTATTGGTTTTGGAATGTTCTGATCTTTCAAAGCATTCAACGGTGTTCTCAAGAAGCATGGCAACAGTCATCGGGCCAACTCCTCCCGGGACAGGGGTTATGAAGCCAGCCTTTTTCTTAACTGATTCGAAATCAACATCGCCGCAAAGCCTTCCGTTAATCCTGTTTATTCCGACATCGATTACAACAGCGCCTTCCTTAATCATATCCGCTGTTATGAAATCGGGTTTTCCAACAGCTGCTATCAAAATGTCCGCTTTCTTTGCATGATCTTCCAGATTTTTTGTTTTGCTGTGGCAAACTGTTACGGTAGCGCTCCTGTTAATCAGCATCAGGGCAAGTGGCTTTCCAACAGACTGCCCTCTTCCAATCACAACGACATTTTTTCCCTCGATAGGAATGCCATACTCATCAAGAAGCCTTATGATGCCTTTCGGTGTGCAGGGAAAAATGCATTTGCGTCCAGAAGCAAGCCCTCCCATATTAAGCCGGGTGAATCCATCAACATCCTTTTCAACAGCTATTGATTCTATGACTTCATCCTTGTCGACATTTGGTGGCAGAGGAAGCTGGACCAGAATGCCATGGATCCTGCTTTCGGAGCTAAGCTTTTTAACCAGGCTTATCAACTCCTGCTGTTTTGCAGATTCGGGGAGCCTGTGGATTTCAGAAAAAATGCCAATCTCCGAGCAAGCCTTTTCCTTTGATGCAACATAAGTAACTGATGCAGGATCGTTTCCGACCAGAACAACCGCAAGCCCTGGTTTCACCCCTTTAATCCTTTCTGCAAGCCCATTCCTGATTTTTTCCGCAGTTTTTTTCCCATCTAATATCGTTGCCATCTCAATAGATCTCGAATTTCTTGGCCAAAGATTTTACCTCGTTCCTTATCCTTTTCAGCGTCCGGTTTCTCCTGATTTCCTGCCTGAACGTCGCCAGGTATTCCTTCTTGTCACCCTCAGGCAACCTGTATTTCTTCACTTCTGAGTATACCTCTGCAATAAATCCGGCAATCAGCTTCATCTCATCCTCCTTCATGCCCTGGGTTGTAACTGTCGGAGAACCAAGCCGGATCCCGCTCGGATAAAAGGGGGATGAAGGATCTGCGGGAATCGTATTCTTGTTCACAGTGATACCCGCCATGTCAAGAGCCTCCTGGAAGAAAACCCCTGTGCCCGGACCCTCTGAAGTCAGGTCAACAAGCATCATATGGTTATCAGTTCCATCTGAAACCAGCTTGAGCCCCCTCTGCATAAGCTCATAGGCCAACACCCTTGCATTCTTAACCACCTGAGATGCATAATCCCTGAACTCAGGCTTAAGTGTTTCAGCCAAGGCAACAGCGATTGCCGCAGTCTGATGATTATGAGGGCCACCCTGCAACCCAGGTATAATTGCCTTATCTATCTTGTTAGGAAGTTCAGGGTCCTTCTTTAAACCCTTCTCAGTCACCATAATTATACCGCCCCTTGGACCTCTCAAAGTTTTGTGAGTCGTGGTTGTAATGATATGAGCGAACGGAACAGGGCTTTTATGCGCCCCCCCAATGATGAGCCCGGCAATGTGAGCAATATCACATGCGAAATAAGCGCCAACATCATCAGCGATCCTGCCCAAAGCCTCGAAAGGAAATTCCCTCGGATAAGATGTTGCGCCGCACCAAATAAGCTTGGGCTTATTTTCCTTCGCGAGCCTCTCCACTTCCTCAAGGTCAATATAGCCGTCCTTTTTCACATGATAAGGAATACTCTTGTAGAACAGGCTCGAGAAATTTGTTTTCCAGCCATGAGTCAAGTGGCCTCCGTCCAGAAGATTCTGGCCCATCACCACATTCCCCGGACTGAGGACACCAAAATAAACTGCCATGTTAGCCGGGCTTCCTGAATACGGCTGGACATTCGCGTAAGGAACGCCAAACGCCTTTTTCGCCCTTTCAATAGCCAGATTCTCAACAACATCAATGAACTGATTACCACCATAATACCTTCTTCCAGGGTAACCTTCCGAATACTTGTCAGTCAATATAGACCCCAAAGCCTCCAGAACAGCCTTGCTTGTAATGTTCTCAGAAGGAATAAGCTCAAGGCCCTCCTTTCTTCTCCTAAGCTCGCTCCTGATAGCATTGAAAACCTCAGGATCAGCTTTCCTAAGCCTGTCTTTTCTGCTCATTTTTCCCACCCTTTACTTTTTAAACCATCAAAGACAGCAATGCGCCAGCAAAGCTGCTGAATATCAGAAAATTGAATGCAACAGCCGTAACACCAAACCTGATGCACTTGTCAAGATCGCCGCCGAGAAAACAGAAAATAATGATGGAAGTTGCCACATTGTAAATGACTGCCATCAAAACACCGAGAACAGGCAAGCTTGTTGAAGCTAACAGGCTTGAAATGACGCCTATAAGCGCATATGAAGGTATTGTCACCAGGCTGAAATATGAAATCCTGCCTGAAAAAACATAATCAGCAGCTATTGACAACGCCCCGAATGCAGCACCTGCCTTTGCACCATAAGCAACCCCGGCAAGAACAGTAATTAGGGTTATTAGCTCAATGCCTATATGATTTCTCTTAAGTCCCTTCAAAAAATAGCAAGAAACAGAATGAACCGCCAAAAGAATACCAAGAAAAAAATACTTAGTCAAAGACAGGATGTGGAGCACCGAAAAAACCAATATAAAAGCCAAGGATGAAAAAAAAAGGATAGTGAACACTTGCTTTTGAAGACCTCTTATTCCAAAATCTAAAGACTCGCTCATTTTTTTGCAACAATAACCCTGGATTCTGTAACTATCTTGTCAAGCTGAATATCATGATCCTCCCTCGGAACATTATCCGTCTTAAGGCAATCGAAAGCAAAACCGACCTTAACCGCCTTTAACCCCCTCAGGAAATTATCATAATAGCCAAGACCCCTCCCCAGACGGTCACATTCCTCATCAAAGGAAACAACAGGAACAACCACTATGTCAATCTCATCGATGTTAATCTCCTTGCCAGAAGGCTCAGGGATTCCGAGAGGCCCTTTTTTCAGCCTGCCAAACTGGACAGGCTTCATCATCCTCATGTAAATATCGCAAACAGGGAGAACAACCCGTTTTTTCAGCTTGAGCGCATCACCAATAGCCTTCCTTGTTTCAACCTCATTACCAGTAGAACAATAGAACATTATGGTATCTGCCTCGCTATACTCCACAAGGCCTGAAAACCTCTTCTGGACCTGCAAGCTCCTGGAATGAACAAACCCTTTCCCAAGCCTGTTCCTAACATCAAGGAAATAAGGCCTCAAGCCATCCTTCTTTATTTTCTTGAATTCAGACCCCAATGCCATTTTTCCTCAACACTCCACCAGCCAACCTCCTGATCACTTCAGGATAAATAATCCATTCCTTCCTTTTCAGTTCTTCCAACAGGGATGCACTGTCGCCCCCTGAAACCAAAACAGGATCTGAAAGAGCAATTACAGCCCCTCCATCCAACTCCCCATTAACAAAATGGACAGTGGACCTCACCTCTCTTTCGCCATTCTCAATGGCCTTCCTGATGCAGTTAACGCCAATACAGCCAGCATATATTCTTTTCCCATTTTGATCAGTCCTAGTCAAGTCACCAGGATGTATATTCAGGGTAACGAAGCCTGAATAAATGTGGCTAGTCACTATGCTCAAATAGCCACACATCGCGATGAGATCAATGCCATGCACTCTCAATACAGATGCAGTTTCCCTGTCATAATCCTCACGTATCACCATGTTTTTTGTATCAGGATATCCACGCTTTCCATAATAATCCTTAATATCCTTTTCTATAAAAGGAATGTTGTATTCGGCTGCGATTGCCTTCGCATTACATCTTCCAATGTCCTTCGTATCTGTAAACACCAAAGCAACCACAAAAGGGCTTTGACCACCAAGGCTTTCCTGAAGCTCAATAATTCGCCTAAGGTTTGTCCCGGAACCTGAGACAAATGCGGCCACCTTCAAAGGATCCTTCCTTGTCATAGCAGGTGGAACTTCCTGTCATGCTGCCCAGCCCAGCCCTGCTGCGAAGTCCTCATTTCAATCATATGGGCAGCCCTCTCAGCCTTCACCTTCGCCTTCCCCACATCATCATCCAAAGCAACAACAAGCCCCATCCTCCTGCCAAAATGAGCATCAGGCTTGCCAAAAGCAAAAAAAGACACATCATTCCCCAAAGCCTGCCAAAGGTTCCTCATCACAGGATGGCTGCCCTCGCACGGAGACAAAATAACATGAGACGCCCCGTTCTTCACAGGCAAAATAACATTAAATCCCGATTGCTTCACGCTGGGAACAGGAAGCCCGCAAACAGCCCTCACGTGCAATCCACACTCTGACAAAGTTGCCTGATGGGTTGCAAGGGTAACCATGCCCGTGTCATGAGGCCGTGGAGAGCACTCGTTGCCATAAACCTTGCCATCCTTCACAAAAAGCTCACACCCGAAAAGGCCCACACCACCCAAAGCAGAAGTTATCTTCTCGGCAGTCCTGTAGATCTCCCTCTCAACGCTCTCGCTAACCTCGGCACATTGCCAGCTTGAATGATAATCCCCATCAATCTGGTAATGGCCAACCGGCTTGGGAAAAGATGTTACGATGTGCCCGTTCCCATCATAATGCCTCACTGCAAGCTCAGTAACCTCTATGTCAAAAGGAATATGTTCCTCAACAATCATCCTTTCACCCGAGCCCCTTGCCCTGGCCCTTGAATTATCAAAAGCCTTCTTTATATCAGCTTCACTTTCAACAAACATCGACCCCTGGCCGGAAGAAGACATGATGGCCTTGACCCAGCACGGATAGCCTAACTTTTCGCAGGCATCCTTCAACTCATCAAGTGTGTCTGCGTAAAGGTATTTCGAAGTCGGAACACCTGCTTTTTTCGAGATAAGCTCCCTTATCCTTTCCCTCTGCATCGCTGCGTGCGTTGCAGCTGCGTTTGGAATAACGTTAAATCCACATTTCTCCAGCTCAAAAAGCACGTCAAGATTAATCGCCTCAATCTCAGGAATAATTGCATCAGGCTTCTCCTTTTCAACAATCCCCTTTAGAAACAAGGGATCCTTCATGTTTCCAGTATAAGCCCTGTGGGCAACCTGCTGACCCGGAGCGTTTTCATACCGGTCAACGGCAATAGTCTCAATTCCCAGCCTCATTGCCTCGATGATGATCTCCTTCCCAAGCTCACCAGAGCCCAACAGCATGATCTTTGCAGACTTATCGTTAAGAGGACCAAAAAGCTCATCCCTTCTCATTTTCCCTCCATAATGCCTTTCATATGCGCAATCCTTTTCTGCAGCAGCGCTCTTGTTCCGATATCCTTTCTGTGGAAAACGAATCCTTTTACCCTTGAAGCAGCCTGCTCAGCGATGCGTTCAGCCTCCTCAATGCCCGGCGCCATGCCGACAAATCCAACTGCCCTTGACTTCGTGGCATAAATGCCATCTGCCTTCTCATCAACGGCAGCGTAGAATGTTAAGGCAGGCGCGCTTGCCGGAACTTCAATCCTTCCAGGTCTTGGATTTTCCGGATAGCCTTCAGGAACAACATACTTGCAAACAGATGCCAATTTCCTGAATTCAATCTTATGCAGCTCTGAATTGATAACCGCATTGCAGACATCCACGAAGTTGGTCTTCATCAGAGGAATCACATTCATCGCTTCAGGATCTCCAAACCTCGCATTGTACTCTATAAGCCTCACTCCCTTCTTAGTGAGGATGAACCCGCCATACATCACCCCCTTGTAAGGGCCGATCTCCTTTTTCAAAGCCGAGGCAACTTGAACTGTGATATTGTGTGCGTGATCTATGTGCTCGCGTTTCAGGAAGGGAAGAAGATGATCCTCGCAGCCATAACTGCCCATGCCTCCGGTATTTGCCCCGATGTCATTATCAAAAGCCCTCTTATGGTCCTGAACAGGAGGACAGTCTATAACTGTTTTTCCGTCGGTAATTGACTGCAGGCTGAATTCCTCACCATCAAGCTTCTCCTCAATTACAACTGAAGAATTGTTGCCAAAGATCTCATTGCAGTAATCAACTGCATCATCGTCATTATCAATATGCTCGCCAAAAACCTTAACACCCTTGCCACCCGTGAGCCCGTCAGGCTTGATCACATATTCACCCAGGTCCCTTAAAAAAGACCTTATCTCAGCTTCAGGACTTTTCCTTGTAAAAATCCTGAATTCCGGGCTTGCATTGATGTTGTATTTCTCAAGCAGACACCTTGTGAATGATTTGCTGGATTCCAGCTGCGCAAGCTCCCTAGTCGGGCCAAAGCAGCTAACGCCGATCTTATGCAACTCATCAACAACACCTGCAGCCAAAGGAGCTTCGGGACCGATAACAGCCAAATCAGGTTTTGAAGCTAAGGCAAACTTACAGATTGAAAGCACATCCTTTACATCCCCTATTTCGAATTTCCTGCAGTACCTGCAAATGCCCGGGTTCCTGTTGGACATGAAGGCGAAAACATCAGCCTGCCCGGCGATAAGGGCATCAGAAATCGCATTCTCCCTGGCCCCGGAACCGACCAAGAGAACCTTCATCCTTCCACCATCCTCCCCTTATCCTTCAGCCTCTGCTCCTGCATCTCCCTTGCATGATCCATGGAAGTGGGATAAATGCCGTTAAGACAAGCCATGCAGATGCCATTTATTCCAACGATCCTTCCCAAAGCATCAGGATCCATATACACAAGCCTATCAGCACCAATCTCCCTCTCAACATCATCAATTGTTTTTCCATGAGCAATAAGCTCATTCTCATTGGTAAAATCAATCCCGTAAACACAAGGATGCCTTATTGGAGGAAAAGTGCTCAGGAGGAAAACCTTCCTCGCCCCGAAATCCCTCAGAAGCCTGACGATCCTTCTTGAAGTGGTTCCCCTCACAATGGAATCATCAACAACCATCACGTTCTTTCCCCTTATTACTGACTCGATAGGCTTAAGCTTAACCTTCAGGGCGCTTTCCCTAATCTTCTGCGATGGCATGATAAAAGTACGGCCAATATACCTGTTCTTCACCAAACCCTCCTCATAAGGAACCCCAAGAGACTGCGCAAGCGAAACAGCGGCAGGCCTGCTAGTATCAGGAACAGGTATGACAACATCAATCCCCATATCAGGCCAAAGCTCCTTAACCTTATTAGCCAAAGCCTTTCCAAGCCCTCTCCTCACACTATAAACAGGCATTCCGTTGAGAACAGACTCAACAGAGGAAAAATATACGTACTCAAAGATGCAAGGGGCATGATCCCTGCCAATAATAACCTTAGATTCAATCTTCAAATCGCTTCCAACAAAAACAGCTTCGCCGTTCCTCAAATCGCGCAAACTATTATAACCATCAACTGACAAAGCAATGCTTTCAGAAGCGAAAGCATAACCTACATCAGGGCCACCCCGTCTACCCATTATCAATGGCCTTATCCCATTAGGGTCCTTGAAGGCAAAAATCCCCTTCCCCTCAACAACACCCACAACAGAATACCCTCCAACAAGTTTCTCCTGGACTTCCCTTACAGCATGGAAAAACCCGCCCTTCCTGTAAGCGTCCGCAAAAATACAAAGCAGAAGCTCGCCATCAGAGCTAGAACAGAATTTCCTGCCCTGCTGCTCAATTGCAGATTTCAAGCTCGGATAATTAATGATATTTCCATTAAAAGCAATTGAAACCTCGCCATCAGAAAAAGGCTGGTATTCGGTAGAGTCACCAACTCCAGCAGTCGGGTAACGATTATGGGCAATGCCCATAAACCCGCCCAGATCGCGTATTGTTTCCTCGCTGAAAATATCCAGGGCAAGCCCCTTGCCCTTGAAAATCCTAAGACCGCCTGAGCGGTCAGAAGCAGCAATCCCTGCAGCATCCTGACCCCTATGCTGAAGATGAGTCAAGCCAATATACAGCTCTGCGGCTGCCTGACTGCTACCAATTACCGCAAAAATACCACACAAATCAAAAACACCCCTAATACAACGCGGAAAATGCTTCGGTTTATTGCACAATAAACGCCAAGCGTTTATTTGTGCTCTCGACGCAATCTGTGGCACTTTAGTGCGCAGTAAGGACGAGCAATTTCTGAGACCCAATCTGAGCATAGCTCAAATGGGCACAATCAAGCAAAGCTTGATTTGTGTGCTCAAGAACACGCCCTGGGCTTTAGCCCGGGTTCTTGACACATAGCAAGATTTTTATAACAAGTAATGTACGATAAAACAGTGAAAATGAAGAATCTACAACAAATTCGAAATACGTTGGAATCAAACATGCCTAAACTAAAGAAAAGATATAAAGTTAAGGAACTTGGCATCTTCGGATCTTTTGCAAGAGGCCAACAAAAAAAACAGCGATTTAGATATTCTCGTTAAGTTTAACACCGATGCAACCCTCTTTGATTTTAATGGTTTAGGCAATTATCTTGAAGAAAAACTAAAAATGAAGGTGGATGTCGTTTCGGAAAGAGGAATAAGGCCTGAATTAAAAGATAGCATCACCAAAGGGGTTATCATGATATGAAAAGGGATTCTAAACTTTTCGTAAAGGACATCTTGTAAGCAATTGATTCGATTCAAAGCTTTATTGGAGAAATGACCCTTGAGGAGCTGAAGAATGATGAGAAAACTTCAAGTGCAGTTATAAGGAAATTCGAGATAATCGGAGAAGCTGCCAAATACATGCCTGAAGAAATAAAAAACCAATACAAAGAAATCCAATGGAAATCCATGTCCGGAATGAGAGACAGGTTAATCCACGCGTATTTTGGAACTGACTATGATCTTGTTTGGGCAGCGATTAAAAAAGAAATTCCAAACCTGAAGCAGAAACTAAAAAAGGTATTGTCGAATTTGGAAAGGAGAAAGTAACAAAATCCGCCGCTCGGAGCTATCCTTGCCCTAAAGGTCGAGGATTTGAACCGCGAAATTCATTGTAGCTAATGCTTGAAAGCCCTCTGGCCAGTGAATACCATACTGATATTGTGGTTGTTGCAGGCCTCAATGCTCTCATGATCCCTCAGGGATCCGCCGGGCTGAACAATAGCTGTGACACCGTATCTTGCGGCAACCTCAACTGTATCTGCAAACGGGAAAAAGCCATCTGATGACATGACAGATCCTGATATGTTGCCCTTAGCATTTTCAACCTCCTTGTCGATAAGACTTTTCTTTTCAGCAGAATCAAGCAGCCAATAAGGGGTTGCATACTTTTCTAATGACAGGCGTGCAGCATACTTCTCATAAGCCTTGAAAGCAGCAATCTTGGCAACACCAACACGGTCCTGCTCTCCAGTGCCTATTGCGACGGTTGACTCATCCTTCACAAAGATAACAGAATTGCTGGTGACCCCCTGCTGCACCCTCCAAGCGAAAATCAGATCTCGATACTCTGCTTCATCAGGCTTTCTTTTTATTGCGTGTTCCTTGCCTTCAAAGGTTGAAGTGGCAACCGCCAAATCACTCGTGCTTTTTACTGTATTAAGAAGCGATTGCTGAAGTATCAATCCACCATCCATCAAAGGCCTGAAATCAATAAACCTTGAGAATTTCTTCAGGTTTGCAATGTTACCTATCCTTATGATTCTCAGGTTTTTTTTCTGCTTTAGTAGTTCAAGTGCATCCTCGTCAAAACCAGGAGCGCAAACAACCTCCAGATAATTCTTCTCTATCCTTAAAGCGGTTTCGCGGTCAACATCCCTGTTGAAAACAGCAACCCCGCCGAAAGCAGCAATTGAATCGCAAAGATTCGCTTCAGTGTAGGCATCAGCAATGCTCTCCCTCGAAGCAACGCCGCTCGGGTTGTTGTGCTTTATTATGACCGCGGTCGGCCTGTCAAAATACCTCAAAATATTCAGGGCAGCATCAACATCAGTAAGGTTGTTCATGCTGGGATGCTTGCCAACCTGAAGAATATCCGATTCTGAAATCCCGCTAACAAGGGGATCCCCATAAACATAAGTGCACTCGCCAAGAACAAGACTGGCATTCTCAGCCTCATACAAAGCAGCCTCCTGGCCAGGATTCTCACCATACCTCAGCCCGACAGTTTCATTACCTAAATTCCACAATTTCTTCCTGTAAGTTATTTCCCTCCCTCCAAGAGAAACCTTCAATGTCTCCGGGAAATGGTCTGTAACTATCGTCTTGTATGATTTCTTGTAGTCCTTGTTCATTTTTTTACTTCTTCAATGTTCAGTTTCTGAAAATAAATGCTGATATTGGAAAGGTAATCAGATAGGCGGGAAATTGCCTTCTTTGCAAGTTTTAACCTTGTTGACAGCCCCGAGCAGCCGTTAAGCTGCTTTAGCTCATCCAAAAACTCATCATAATCGCAATGATCAGAAATGACAGCAACCCTAAGGAAGTTCTTGCATGCAGCCTCGATAAGGCTTACTCCGCCAATGTCTATGTTTGTCCTTGCCTCCTCAAAGCTTCCTTTTTCAGAAGCTGCCCTGAAAGGATAAAGGTTAACAACAACCAGGTCAATCTTCTTAATGCCATGCATTGACATGTATTGCACCTGCTCCTCATTGCCAAGGATGCCGCCATGAACCTTAGGATGAAGGGTCTTTACGAGGCCTCCCGGCATCTCAGGGAAACCAGTGTATTCGGAAACATCAACAAGGTTTGAAGCAACAGATTTTTGCAGTTCCCTGAAAGTCCCGCCGCTGCTTATTATGGTTATCGAAGGATTAATCCTCACAAGCTCCTTAGCTAGCTCAGATACCCCGCGCTTATCGTAAACGCTGATAATCACATTTTCAATCTTAACGAGGTCCATCAAGCCAGCCTTTTGTGCGTTCAAGAACATTCTTAATGACTGTAACACCCCTCTCAGGCCCAAGGCTCACCATGCTTACAGGAACCCTTGTATGCATTACGAGGTCCTTGAGGAAATCCTTGATGCCGTCAGGAAGCGCATCAAAACCCATCTCGACCATGGCCATTGCCTGGTCCTCTGAGAACTTATCAAAGTAATATGTCCTCCCGTTATAAACAGGCTTCCACCCATCAAGCCTCGAAGGGAATTCTGATGAGACCTGCCCATCCTTCTCATAAGAAACTGCGGCGGTGAACTCCTTTCCTGCAAGAACATCAAGCTTAGTAACAACCCATTCGTCAACGCCATTGACAGCAGCAGAATAACTAAGAGCCACAAAATCAGGCATCCCAATGCGCCTCACCCTGCCTGTTGTCGCCCCAAACTCAAACCCGTCCATCTGAACCTGCTTTCCAAACTCATCATCCATCTCTGTAGGAAAAAGGCCCTCACCAACCCTTGTGGGATAAGCCTTTACGATGCCAATTATCCTGAACAGCTTCGGATTAAGGCCAAGATTCGCAAACGCACCGCCTGATGTTGTGTTAGAGCTCGTCACAAAAGGCCTTGTGCCATGCACTATGTCAAGAAGAGTGCCCTGGGCAGCCTCAACAAGGATGGATTGGCCTGTTGCCAATGCGTTATTAAGAATGTACATGACATTACCAACAAACGGCTTCAACAGGGAAGCATAAGAGGAATACTCCCTGACAAGGCTCTCAGCATAATCGTCTGCTTCACCCTGGCAGATAATGCCATTCCTTACAAGCTCATTCTCCTTGGCAGCGACAACCTCCCGGATTTTTCCTATGTCAAATAAAAGATCATGGATTGTAATGTCCTCCCTCCTAGAGGCCTTGTCCTTAGCAACAGGACCTATACCCTTCCCGGTAGTTCCGATCCTTCTTCCTGAATTCTCATGGCTCATGTCAAGAGCAATATGGTAAGGCATTATCACATGAGCCCGATCATCCACAACAACCCTGCCAGCCAGCCTGAAGCCTTTGCTCTCAACCTCTTTGATATCCGCAAAAAAAGATTTCGGGTTAAAGAACACGTCAGGGCCTATCGCAGCATTCTTGCCCTGAAGCACACCTGAAGGCAGTATGTGAAGAACAACCTTTCTTCCATTGACCAAAATTGTATGGCCTGCGTTATCACCGCCGTTAAACCTCACAACCCAATCAGAATCAGAAGCAAGCAGGTCAACAATCTTGCCCTTTCCCTCATCCCCCCAATATGCGCCTATCACGACCCTGTTCATCAACCTGAAAATCAGGGGGCCTTTTATATTTCTTTCCCTAAAAAGGAAACCCGAAAACATAAAAAGACAAAATGGCGTGAGCGGCAACGCTCAGAAGGAAAATCCACCAAAAAAGGCAATGCTTTGAATAAAAGCCCCTGTACCACCTATTCTCCATAAGCCTGCTGAACATCCCCGCCCCGACCAGGCACCTGCACGAAAAAAATACCAAAAAAATGCCGAGAATATTGGCCAGGCCAAGAACAAATACGATTTTTCCAGATATAACATTAAAAGCCACGGGTTTCACCGACCAGGCTCTTCAATTCCCTCGCGGCAGCGCCTGCAAAGTCTGACGAGCCTTCCTTCTCATAAGCATAGTTGACTGAGCTGCTGCTGTTGATCCTGTGCATGCCGATGCTGCTACCTGAAGACTTCAATGCAGCAACAACGTCCCGCGCAGAGCCTCCCTGAGCGCCAACGCCTGGAATGAGCAGAGGTATTTTCTTCCCGGATCCGGCGAAAAATCCGCATACATCAGAAAGCTCAGTTAAGCTTGTAGCACCAGCAACCGCGCAAATGCCATCACGATGCCACTCGATAATCTTCCTTGAAACCCTCATGAACAAGTTGCTGCCCCCACAATCGAGGGATTGGAAATCGAACGAGCCCTTGTTCGAGGTCTTCACAAGAACATAAACACCTTTTCCTTTATTGCAGTAAGCAAGGAAAGGCTCAACGCTGTCAAAGCCCATGTAGGGGGAAACAGTAACCGCATCAGCCTTCCAGAACCCAAAAACCTCACGCGCATAAGCCTGGCTGGTGCTGCCAACATCACCCCTCTTTGCGTCAAGAATGACTAACAGCTTATTCCTGGCGCAAAGCCTTATGACGCTTTTCAGAGCACGCAGCCCGGGGAATCCGTACTGTGCAAAGAATGCATAGTTCGGCTTCACCGCAGCAGGCCTTACATTCTCTGCCAAAGCAGCAGAAACAATACCCGAATAGAACTTAACTATTTTCCTTTGAATGCTTTTCTCCTCAACGGGAATTCGTTCAATCACAGGGTCCATTCCGAGGCATATTATGTTGCCGCAATCCTCGGCCTTTTTCTCAAGAATTCCGGGAAAGTCCATCACAATAAAAAGAAGAAAAGCAAATATAAATGTTGCTATACCCTGAGATTAATCACTTTATTTCGCTTCGCAATCTCCCTAAGAAGCCTCTTCACCAGGCTGTGAGCATCCCTGTCGAAGATAACGCACGCCCCGGTTTTCTTGTTCATAATCCTTATCATCTGCTTTATGTGATCAGCAATCCCGCCTGAGCCAGTCAAAACCCCGATTATCTGGCCCTCATCATACGCTATCGTGAACTCATTAAGGGTCCCGACGCGGCCCGAAATGATGATGACAGCATCGCAATTAGTAACATTAACGACGTTCCTCCCCTTGAAACCAAAACCAGTGAAAATGATGACATCATAGCACTCTGTTGGAAACTTGTATCTCCTAACATGCTCCTCAAGATTGCCTGCTGGAGAAATCCCGATCACGAATCCATCATTATCCTTTGCCCCGCGGGACGCATCATAAGGAATACCTTGGCAAGCGCCATTAACAAGAATGCAGTTATGCCTTGCGATTTCCCTGCCAACCTGATAGCTAAGCTTCTTCACCGAGCTAGTGATCTTTCCGCCCGTTCCCTTTTCTACCGCAGACCCCATGACACCTATCTTTGGCTTCATTGCATGCTCTTATCTTGGAGCAATTTTATAAAGTTAACTGAAACAAGGATGATCATGATTGACAAGCTAATAAGTGAGATGCAGCAAAATTCTGACAGGAAAAAGGCAATACTGCTTCAAAAATTCTTCAAAACTGGAAAAGGCGAGTATGGTGAAGGAGACAAATTCCTGGGGATAACCGTGCCAAACCAAAGAAAACTTGCCGCAAAATACAAGGAAATTAGCCTGAATGAGCTGCAAAAACTTATATCAAGCAGGATACATGAGCACAGGCTTACAGCACTGCTGATACTTATTGGCAAATATAAAAGAAAGGATGACAAAAGGATGATCTTTGAGTTCTATATCAAAAACAGAGGTAGAATAAACAACTGGGATCTGGTTGATTTATCCTCAGAAAAGATCATAGGGGATTATCTGCTGGATAAAGACAAGGGCCTGCTATACAAGATGGCAGAATCCCGAAATGTTTGGGAAAGAAGGATAGCAATAATAGCCACATTCCGCTACATCAGGGAAAATCAATTCAACGACACGCTTAAGATTTCAGAAATGATGCTAGGCGATAAGCATGACCTGATACACAAGGCAGTCGGGTGGATGCTTCGGGAAATAGGAAAAAGAGACCAAAAAAAACTGGACAAATTCCTGGAAAATCACCACAAGCGCATGCCAAGGACGATGCTAAGGTATGCAATAGAAAGGATGGATGAAAAGAAAAGGATGATGTACATGTCCAGCGGTGCATATTAACATTTGTTCTTGGATAACGCTTTGCAGCAACAGACAAAGACCAAGTAATGTGGCTTTTTGCTTCATAAGTCAGCTTATTGCAGCCTTCCATAAGAACGGACTACTTGGTACAGCCGACAACAAACAATAAGAGGGAAGTCGTCAAGGCAACGATGACATATTTAATTTGCATTCTGAGTGAAATTTCTGATTGTCCAACAATAATGGTTGGACGCTTTTTTGCTTCGGGCACAATTGAGCTTTGCTCAATTTGGGAGCTTCTCGCCACCCCGGATGGGGCATCCATTGGCTCGCCAACCGTTGTTGGCACTAAGAGAAAAACGCTGCAACAAACCCAAAAATAGTCAAAACCTATTTTGGGATGCTGTTCTTCCCCACCCTTCAGGATCGCTTTTCCATTCCATCAGGATGGCGCGGTCATCACTGCTAATGAAACCACTTTTAAATGCAACCTTGACAAGGGTGTCAAAATCAGTAAGGGTAATCAGCTGACATCCTGCATTGTTAAAACCTTTTTTCGAGGACTCAAGCCCGTAAGTGAAGATGGCGAGGCATTTCTTGACAACAGCACCGTGATTTCTTGCAGCAGAAACCGCTGAAAGGGAACTGCCTCCTGTAGTAACCAAATCCTCAACGACGACAGCTTCCTGCCCTGAATCAAGAACACCCTCAATAAGGTTGCCCTTACCATGATCCTTCGATTCCTTCCTAATGTAAACCATCGGCTTCCCAAGCTTATCCGCAACCATTGCAGCCCAGGCAATGCTTCCTGTGGCAACACCCGCAATCACATCTGGCTTATCCCCCTCTAGCAACTCAATGAAGGCATTTACAATCACCTTCCTTTCATGAGGCCTTGAAAGAAGAATCCTGTTATCACAGTAGATAGGGCCCGAAAGACCAGAGGCATACCTGAATGGCTGCTTCGGCCTGAGCATAACAGCACCCGAATTTAAAAGCAATGCTGCAATTTTTTCGCCTGACATCATCCACCTCCAAGTCTTTGGATTATTGCGCTGTTATCGCCTGTAGAGTAAAAAGCAATGCTCATCCCAGAAACTTCATCATACGTCCCGTCAACCAGGCTTCCGGGATTCACCCACAATGTATCTCCCATCTTCTTTACATGGGGAACGTGCGTATGGCCGGAAAAAACAGCATCATACTTGCCGGAAGAAATCGCGTCGTGAACAACTTTGCCGTCATCCCCATGAACCACGAAAACCTTTCTTCCGCCAATCTCCAGTTCCATTTTTTCATCATGGTATTCTATGAATTTATTTCTTTCCCTGTGTGCTTTTTTATCCCCATCATTATTGCCGAAAATGCCTTTTATGCTGCAATTCAAATCCCTGAACCTCGCAGCAGAAAAAGGCGAAACCCAATCACCACAATGAATAACCAGATCTGCCTTCTCAATGTTAAAAATCCTGATTGTTTCAATAATCATCTTCTGCTGATCATGGGTATCGGATATAACGCCTATCTTCATTCAAAAACAACCTCCTGCCCATTAACGCCGTCATGAATCCCGCCTTCCTTAAACACAATATTCCCATTGACTATAGTCGCTTCAACGCTTCCCCTTAATTTCCATCCGTCAAACGGCGACCAGCCGCACTTAGTGAACAAATCATCGTTTTTTATTGTTTTTTCTTTCTTCAGGTCAACAATGACGATATCCGCATAAAATCCTGGAAGGATATGGCCCCTTCCCCTCATCTTGAAGATATCAGCCGGGTTGCCGGAAGTTAGCGCGACAAGCTGCTGGAGAGAAATCCTGCCCTTGCCCACCGCATCAAGCATCAAAGGAAGCATAGTCTCCAGTCCAGGAACACCGGAAGGCGCGTCAAAAAAAGGCAGATCCTTTTCCTTCCTTAAATGGGGGGCGTGATCAGTAGCTATCATATCGATGATTCCTGATGATAGGCCTTCCCATAAGGAAACTACATCGGCCTTTTTTCTTAATGGCGGATTTACTTTAGAATAATTGCCAAGCTCTTCCGCTTTTTCCGCTGTCAGGAACAAATGATGAGGAGTTACTTCACATGAGATGCTTTTTGATCTGCTGTTTTTTAAAATTCGAGTCTCCTCACTTGTTGACAGGTGGCAAATATGAAGGATTGCATTATTTTTCCTGGCAAGGTTGATAGCACGCTCAACCTCTACAGCAGCAGATAAATTATTCCTGATCCTGCCATGAACTGAAACATCATTCAAGTCCCTGAACTTATCCGCATTCTCCCGGATCATGGCTTCATTTTCCGCGTGAACCGCAATCCTCTTTCCGCTGCTGAAAATACCCCCAAGCTCTTTATCGCCTGTAACAAGAAGATTTCCGGTTGAAGAGCCCATATAAACCTTGACTCCCGCTATATTGGTTGCGGCCATTATTTCACCAGCATTATCCGGAGTAGCGCCCAAATAAAGGCCATAATTCGCCAGGCATTTCCCGGCAGCCGCCAGCCTCTTCTCTTCCAGCAGCTTCACCGTCGTCGTTGCAGGTGATGTATTAGGCATGTCCAGGATGGTTGTAATTCCCCCTGCTGCCGCCGCCTTTCCCGCGGAATTAAAATCCTCCTTATGGGTCATTCCTGGCTCCCGGCAATGAACATGAACATCAATCGCTCCAGGGATCGCAAAACATCCTCCAGCATCGACAACCATGTCTGCAGATTTCACAGAAGATGGAGATACTACTTTTTCTATCCTGCCTGAATCACCTATAACTATGCTTTTTTTACATGACTTGTTTTCGACAAGCACCCTGCAATTCCTGATAAGAATCATTTTACCCCTATGAACATCGCCCTGGAGAAAACGTGGCTTTTTACCAGCCTAACATCAAGCCCAGCATCCTCCATGATGGCGGTTATCGTTGAAAATTTGAACAAGCCAAGCTCATGCCTCTCAAACACGTACTTAACATCTTTCCCCTTTTCCGCAACCAAATGATGCATGTCAAGAACTGAGATATTCGATCTTACTTTAGATACGTTAAGCCTGGATACCTTTATATCAGGGCTATCATAGTTGAGCATGAATGGCATGCCAGCCTTAAAGTCTTCAGGGGCATGCCAAGGTTCGATAAATACCACACCTCCTCTCTTAAGGTGCGAGGAAATGTTCGCTATTGCCTTTTCCAGGATGCTAACAGTTCTTGCATATCCTATTGCGCTGAACATGCAGGTAATTATATCGAACTTTCTTCCTAACCTGAAACAGGCCATGTCCCCTTTTCTTAGCTGCGCTCTTGAAAGCTTTTTCCTGGCAATGGCGAGCATCTCACCGCTCCTGTCAATTCCAGTGCAGCTGAACCAGTTCTCAAAATATTCAAGATGGCTCCCTGTACCGCATGCAACATCCAGCAGTGCTTTGCCATTCGATCTCTTGTATCTGGATATCAGGCCCCTTAGCTCCTCACACTCCCTTTCATAATCCTTATAAGAGTAAAGAAGATCGTAAAACGGGGCAATTGACCTGTAGGGGGCTTTCATTAGAATGCAATTTGAGAAATAGTTTTATAAATATTGTTCATAATAAGCTGCTTCGGCGCTAGATCTTCTCCTTCCTGCTTGATATGGTCCTCCTATAAGTCCCGAACTCCTTAATCTTCAAAGCCGACTCAAAATCCAGAACAGGACCCTCAACGCAAACCCTAATCCCGGTAGTGTCAACGCAGCAATGCCCGCAAATGCCGAATCCGCACTTCATGTATCGCTCCATGCTAAGCTCTCCCTTAATCTTATTCTGAACACCCATTTCTGCAACTGCCTTAAGCATCTTTTCAGGGCCGCAGGCAAAGATCATGCCAATCCTTCCATCACTGATGACCTGCTTAAGGGCTTCTGTAACGAACCCTCTGGCGCCCATGCTGCCGTCATCAGTGGTGATAATAAGATTCTCCCTGCCAACAAGATCAACAAGCCGCTGCATGTAAAGCAGCTTATCCTTCGACCTTGCCCCCAGGATGAATCTGACCATGATTCCTTTCCTGACCGCCTCCTCAGCAAGCGTCATGAGCGAAGCAGCGCCGTGACCTCCAGAAACAACAGCAATGCTTCTCAACTCGCCATCAAGATTGTAACCCTTTCCATAAGGACCCCTTATACCAATCATGTCGCCAGCCTTGAGCCTGCATAGATTTCCAGAAAAATTCCCAACCTCAGCAACGGTTATTCCAAATTCATCTCCTGAAAGATAGCTTACAGCAAAAGGCTTCTCATCCACGCCCGGAATCCATACCATCACAAACTGGCCGGGCCTGTAATTAATTTTGCCGCTGAAAAAAAATGATTTTATGCATTCAGCCTCGTCAACAGTCCTTTTTATCCTATAAATAACTGGCTTTTCCATCTTCATTTATGCGCAACCCCGACCATATCTTTGATTTTATCATAGCCGTTCTCTTCCATGAACATTCGAAGCTCATCACTTACCTTCCTGAATACGTCAATGCCCCTGTAATAAATCCCAGAGCCTATCTCGACAGCAACCGCGCCTGCCATAATCATCTCAGCAGCATCCTCTCCTGATTTAACGCCGCCAACGCCAATCACAGGGATATTAACTGATTCAAAGACATCATAAATGCACTTCACTGCAACAGGCTTCAAGGCAGGACCGCTAATGCCCCCACACTTGTTGTAAAGGATTGGCTTAGCAGCCTTAACATCAATAATCATGCCCGGCATTGTGTTGACAGCGGTTATTGCATCAGCTCCAGCCTCCTCAACAGCCCTTGCAATGCGCCTTATATCAGGGACATTCGGGGCGAGCTTTGCAATTACAGGAATCTTTGTCCTTGACTTCACAATGCTAATTACGTCATGCGCGTCATTCTCTGACAATGCAAATGAAATCCCGAAATCATCAGCAGTATTCGGGCAGGAAAGGTTAACCTCCATAAGCGGGGGATTCAAGGCTGAAATTTTCTCTGCAACCAACCCGAATTCCTCTTTTGTTCCGCCGAAAAAGCTTGGAAATACATGAACACCTGCATTATCCATTGCAAACCTTATCTCATCAAGGCTGCTGTCCACTCCTGCATTTGGAAGACCGACTGCATTAAGAAAACCTGATTCGAACTGCGTAATTATGGGATTGCTGTGGCCCTGCCTTTCAGAAGGCCCTATGGATTTGGGTATAACAGCACCAGCGCCATTCCTTGCCGCGTAAACACATGAGGATCCTGATACGCCCATGATCCCTGATGCCAAGATAGTCGGGTTCTTTAGCTCTATATTCAGTATGTTAGTCCTGATATCAACATTAGCCATTTATGAAGCTGAAAAGAGAATAAAATAAAAAGATTGTGCCTATTGGTGTTGGTGCATATTAAAAATTTGCATTTTCCTTAATTATATTCATCCCATGCCCTGATATCAAGCGCATCAATCTTCAGGGAACACAAGGCATCAACAAGCAGCATTGCAAGCTGAATATTTGTTATTAACGGAATGCCGAAGTCTGCGGCAGCACGCCTTATTATATAGCCGTCCCTTGCCTTCCTTTTGGTATTATTGCCAGAGCCGCTTGGTATATTTATAACCGTGTCCAGCTTCTCATTCGTGAGATATTCGCTTATATTCGGCGACTTTCCCTCATGGATCTTATGAAGCAGCACATTTGCTATATCGCTTTCATCTAGCATTTTCGAAGTATTGTCAGTTGCAAAAATCGAATACCCCTTTTCCACGAGCTTCCGGGCATAAGGGATAAATTTCTGCTTGTTCTCATCCCCGCCGATGCTGAGGAGAATGTTCTTTCTAGGCATCTTAAACCCTGCAGCCAGGATGGCCTTCAGGAATGCATCATAAACATCAGAGCCCAGGCAAGCAACTTCCCCGGTTGAGGCCATCTCCACCGAAAGAACAGGGTCTGCTCCCAAAAGCCTTGAAAAAGAGAACTGCGGGGATTTAATCCCCACATAACGTATTTCCTTTGGCTTTTCATGGTCCACATCAGCCCCGACTATAGCCCTTGTAGCGGTCTCTATCAGGTTATTCATCTTCACCTTGGAAACAAATGGAAAGCTTCTTGAGGCCCTCAGATTGCATTCAATCACCATCACCTCATTATCCTTTGCAAGGAACTGGATATTGAATGGACCAGAAATATTAAGACTGGAAGCAACAGTCGAAGATATCCTCCTCACCTTTTCAACTGTCTCAGGATAAAGCCTCACTGCTGGAAAAATCATGGTTGCATCCCCTGAATGGACCCCCGCGTTTTCAACGTGCTCAGAAATCGCCTCTGAAACAATAATACCCTGCCTTGCGACAGCATCAATTTCAATTTCCTTTGAGTTCACCATGAACTTGCTTATGACCACAGGATAGTCAAGATTTACCCTTGAAGCCCTTGTAAGGTAAGTCTCTAGGTCATCATCATTGAAAGCCACATTCATGGCAGCACCGCTGAGGACATAAGAAGGCCTGACAAGAACCGGATACCCGACCCTGTTCGCAAACAGCCTTGCCTCAGAAAAATCCGTGAGTTCCTTCCATTTTGGCTGATCTATCCCGAGCTCGTCAAGAAGCTTAGAGAACTTGTGCCTATCCTCTGCCATGTCAATGCTTTGAGGGCTCGTCCCCAAAACATTCACCCCTGCCTTGTGCAGCTTAACCGCGATGTTGTTCGGGATCTGCCCGCCCATTGATATAATAACGCCAAACGGGTTTTCCTTCCTGCAAACCTCAACCACGGCCTCAAAAGAGATCTCATCAAAATACAGCTTGTCACAGACATCATAATCAGTGCTGACTGTTTCGGGGTTGTAGTTAACCATAATCGTCTCATACCCCAGATCCCTTAGTGTAAAAACCGCATTCACGCAGCACCAGTCAAACTCAACAGAACTCCCGATCCTGTAAACTCCTGATCCAAGAACAATGATCTTTTTCCTTTTTCCTGTGAAATCAATGTCATCCTCACCTCCATTATAGGTAAGGTACAGATAATTAGTTTTTGCAGGGTATTCGGCTGCCAATGTGTCAATCTGCCTTACAACTGGCTTGATCCCCATTGATTCACGGATTTTCATAACTTCCGTATAATCAACATTAAACATCAAGGATAGCTGCTTGTCAGAAAATCCAAACTGCTTTGCCCTCATCAGCAATTCCTTTCCGATACAGGCAATATCCTTATAATGCCTCAATTCAGATTCAAGATCAACGACGTTCTTTATTTTTTCCAGGAACCAGCAATCAATCCCTGAAAGACTGCTTATTTTTTCAGGGCTGTAACCTTTCCTTATAGCCTCAACCACTGTGAAAATCCTCTCGTCAGTTGGATTTGCGAGTTCGTGCTCGATATCATGATCAGCACATACTGGCTCGTTGCAGACCAAACCATAAGCACCAATGTCAAGCATCCTCAATGCCTTCTGCAAAGCCTCCTCAAATCTGCGCCCGATAGCCATAACCTCTCCAACTGACTTCATGGAACTCCCTATGCTCCTTGACACGTTCCTGAATTTCTTCAAATCCCACCGCGGGATCTTAACGACAACATAATCCAAGGCCGGCTCAAAGCATGCAATTGTTGATTTTGTGATGGAGTTATTTATCTCTGCAAGGCCATAGCCCAAGGCGAGCTTTGCAGCAACAAACGCAAGGGGGTAGCCTGTTGCCTTGCTGGCCAGGGCAGAGCTCCTTGAAAGGCGGGCATTAACCTCAATAATCCTGTAATCCTCGCTGTTCCTGTCCAATGCAAACTGCACATTGCATTCACCAACTATGCCAAGATGCCTGATAAGCCTGATTGAAATTTCCCTCAATTTATGGTATTCGGAATTTGACAGGGTCTGGCTTGGCGCCACTACTATGCTCTCGCCAGTATGGATGCCCATCGGGTCAAAATTCTCCATGTTGCAAACGGTGATGCAGTTATCAAATCTGTCACGGACAACCTCATACTCTATTTCCTTCCAATGCTCAAGATATTCCTCAACCAGGATCTGAGGAGCGCTTGCAAAAGCCTTCCTTGACGCTTCCTCAAGCTCATCATCATTCCTGCAAATGGCACTTCCCAAACCGCCAAGAGCATAAGCGGAACGGATGATTAACGGGTAGCCTATCTTACTTGCGGCGATGATTGCATTTTGCACGCTTTTTACAGCGAAGCTTTTTGGCGTTTTCAGGCTTATTTCATTTAATTTCCGCACGAACAACTCCCTGTCCTCTGTCGCATTTATCGTTTCAACAGGGGTTCCCAGCACACTTACGCAGTATTTCTCAAGGATTCCTGAATCATGCAATGCCACGCCGCAGTTGAGCGCTGTCTGCCCTCCGAAGCTAAGCAGGATTCCATCAGGCCTTTCTTTTTCGATAATTTTCTCAACAAAGTATGGAGTAATCGGGAGGAAGTAGATTTTGTCCGCCATCTTCTTATCTGATTGGATGGTGGCTATGTTTGGATTGACAAGTACGGTAGTAATGTGCTCTTCCTTCAAAACTTTTAGGCACTGGCTAGTAGAATAGTCAAATTCCCCAGCTTCTCCGATTTTTATCGGACCCGAACCAATGACCAAGATTTTCTTCAATTTATTTCTTTTATTCTTTATGATTCCGACCAACAAATCAGGCCTCTCGCTGCTGATGCAATCAGGGTTGAATTCCAACGCTTGCCTGATATCCCCAACTGTGCTAAAATCACCTATAGCCATTCTCAAACCTTCCGTTCTTGCAGCATCAATTACCTTCTTGCTAATGCATTTGCTTCCAAGATGGATCCCGTCCGCATTCGCTTCCTTCGCTCCAGCTATTGGATCTATGCTTGGATCCGTAACAAGGAAAGCTGTCTCGATTCCCGGCAGAAGCTTTTTCACTTTCCTCAGCTCGTCCACGTTCCTGAACATTACAACACAATCTTCAAAACCATTCATCTTCAGAAATCGGCAAAGCTCCTCTGCGATGTCCTCCTTGACATCAATCCTCAGACTTACCTTTCCATCAGCCGCATCAAAGACTTCCTCCAAAGAAGGGATGTCTGGCTTGATTTTTTTCAGCTCTGAGAAATCAAGGTCCCTCAACATGATCTTTTTTGCACTGATCCTTTCAGTAGAGTAGTCATGGAAAACAACAAGCCTGCCGTCTTTTGTCAGCCTCAAGTCGATCTCAGCCTGGTCCAGCCCGAGCTCGATTGCCTTCCTGATCGCCTTTAAGGTATTTTCAGGCTCCAGTTTTCCAGCTCCCCTATGGCCAATTGTTAAAGTCATCTTTTCATTTCAACATACTTATCCAGGATAAATTTCCCTGTTGGCGAAAATTTCTCCAGATTGGCAATGCTTATCGCACCATCCAATGGCACAAACCTTGCCTCGTCAACCTCTTCCTCCTGAACCTTCACGTCCCCGTCATAAAAAGCCTCGAAAACCTTGTAGATGACGTTGTTGTCCTTTGACAGGAATTTTGTCTTGAAAAGGAAGTCGCCGATAACATCCGAGACTCCCATCTCCTCGTTCAAGCCCCTTGTTGCGGCTTCCTCAAAGCTTTCGCCTGACTGCACGGTTTCGGCAACGCCAATATCCCAGCATCCCGGATAGACTTTCTTCTTTTCAGAACGCTTCTGGACCAGAACCTCTCCCTTGCTGTTCAGCAATACCACCCTGGCCGCCCTGTGAAGCAGCGCGTTCTCAACCATTTCCCTCTTTGTTGTGGTACTAATAACCTTATCTTTCTCATCCACTATGTCAACCATTTCCTCCATTCCACATCACCTTTTCCAAAATATTTTTCAATAAAATCCATCGGGAGTAAAATTCTCCTTACAAATAAATTTCGCCTTGGGTTCAAAGCCCCGCCCTTTAGGGCGAAATTCCGCCCTTTAGGGCGAAATTCCCAAATCGTTTTGCGATTGGGCACAATTGAGCTTTGCTCAATTTGTGTATTGTTCCAAAACCCAAATCACTTTGTGATTTGGCCCATTTGAACTCTGTTCGAATTGGGATCCGCCATTGAAGTGAGAGGATAGCTCCGAGCGGCGGATTTTTGTTACCTGAAAGCTTAACTATTTCATCCACAAAATCAATCAATTCTTCCATTTTGGATCCTTTTGAATATCAATGCACCATCAGGCGCAAAAACACCTTTGGAAATCAGATCGTCTATTTCAGAACAGCTTGCATTCCTTATTTCATCCACCTCGTCTGTCTGGATACTTATTCGGCCGGTGTACATCAGCTTGAAAACCCGCGTATTTGTTCTGTAAGAAGGGGACCTGAATCTCACTTCGAAAAGCATAGTTAATTCATTCACAGTATACCCTTTTATCCCAAGCTCCTCTTCCAAAGCCCTTATTGCAGCATGCTCGTAAGACTCACCGCTTGACACGGTTTCCGCAGCACCCAAATCCCGGCATCCAGGAAATATCTTCTTTGAACTCGACCTTTTCTGGATGAGGAACCTCTTGAAATGATCAAGAACTATGACAAATGATGTCCTGTGGGTTAAACCCTTTTCAATTATTTTTCCCCTATCAGCTATCCCGACAATATTATCTTCATCATCCACAACATCAATCATTTCCTCACTCATTTTTGGGCAACTCCAAACAAATAATAACGGGTTATCATGAATTTGGGATATTTTTTGAAAGCAAGCTTCATTGCATCAGTAATAATCTTGTACCTTAACCTGAACGGAAGATCCAGCATTTTCCTGCTTCTCCAGGGAATCTTATAATACTCTTTCATGAAATTGAAATCAGATTTCTCAACCGGAACAACAACCCACTCCAAAATCCGAAACCTGCTCTTATTTAGAAGTTTCCTTAACTGCTGTTCCCTGGTGTTTGAATATTCTACTGCAACCTTCTTATTGCAGCCGATGTTTTTTGCCTGTTCATTCATCCTGCTTATCAGTTCATCCATAAAATTTTTGGTTTGTTTGTCAATAGCAATGTTTATCCCCGTCCTGTAAAGAGGTATTGAGAATATAAGTTTCCCGCCTTTCTTAAGCACCTTTCGAATTTCAGCTATTGCTTCGGGCCTTGAAAACTGAAGGACGAGGCTCGCAAAAACAACATCCGCGTTTTTAACAATCCTTGACAGTTTTTCTATTTCCAACTGCTTAGTTTCGACGTCTGGATGCTTCTTTTTGCAATACTGAACCATTGATTTGTCCCTGTCAACTGCAAGTAGCTTGCCTCGTTCTCCCACTTTCTTCCTTAGAATATCGGAATACACTCCAGTTCCACAACCTGCATCTACAACAAAGTCGCCTTTCATTATTTTCTGCCTAATCAGACTCTTCATTGGTGGAAGCATAAATGCGTTCTTTTCGTAAAGCCTCGCAATGCTTGTCATAGCAACCTCAAAAAATCATCAAAAAGGAATTCCGTATCAACCGGACCGCAGGAAGCTTCCGGGTGAAACTGGCAAGACATGAATGGCTTATCCTTATGCATCATTCCCTCGTTTGTTCCGTCATTCCCATTCACAAAAAATTCATCCCATCCAGATGGCATCGTTTTCATGTCAACAGCGAACCCGTGGTTTTGCGAAGTTATGTAGCAGCGCCCGGTCTCCTTATTTATGCATGGCTGGTTCTGGCTCCTATGCCCGTACTTCAGCTTGTAAGTGTCTCCGCCCGCTGCCAATGCAAGCAGCTGGTTTCCAAGGCATATTCCGAATATCGGGATTTCCTTTTTCATCGCAGCTGAAACATTTCTTATTGTCTTCCTGCACATCTTAGGGTCTCCAGGGCCGTTACTTATCACGATGCCGTCGAAATCAAGCTCTTTATCCGCAAGAAAATCATAATCCCAGGGCACTTTTATCACCCCGCAGTTTCTTTTTATCAGGCATCTTGTTATGTTGTTCTTGGCGCCGCAGTCAACCAGAAGAACTTTTTTTCTTCCGCCGCAGCTATATGTTATTTTTTCACTAACTGAAACTTCATCCACAAGATTCCTCAAATTAGGGTCATCAAGTTTCACGTCGCCGAAATTCACGATCTTCCCAAGCATAACCCCTTTTTCACGAAGCTTCTTTGTCAGCATACGGGTATCAATCCCGGTCAAAGCAGGAATGCCTTCCTCATTCAGCCATTGCGAGAGGCTTTTCACAGCGTTCCAATGGCTATAGTTGCCTGAATAATCCGCGGCAATAAGGCCGCTAACCTGGATTTTTCCTGACTCGAAATTCCTTGGAATTCCTAACCGGTCAATATCGTTTCTGGGAACACCGTAATTGCCAACCAAAGGATAAGTAAGAACAAGAATCTGGCCCCTGTAGCTGGGATCCGTAAGGCTTTCCGGATATCCCACCATACCAGTGTTGAACACTACCTCGCCTGAAACCGAGTTATCTGCACCAAAAGAGAAGCCTTCAAACCTAGTTTTGTCCTCTAATTCAATATAAGCCATTAAAAAAAAGAAAAAGCCGGAAATAATATATAAAGTTATTTATTCGAAGCAGCCCAATACCAAACCAAGCAGGGCCATTCTTACAGGGATTCCATTATGTGCCTGCTCAAAGTAAATGCTTTGCTTCTCTGAATCAAGACGCGGATTGATCTCATCCACCCTTGGAAGGGGATGGAGAATCTTCAAGTCCGGCTTTGCAGATTTCAGGAATTCCTTGTCGAGCTTGTAAAATCCCTTGACCTTTGCATACTCCCCCTCATCAAGGAACCGTTCCTTCTGGATACGGGTAACATAAAGTATGTCAAGCTGCCTACTGACCCTTGAAAGGTTCTCCTCCTCCACAATCTTGATCCTGGATGATTCAAGCTCCCTTATGAGCCTATCAGGCAGAGCCAATGATTCGGGTGAAATGAAATACAAATCAGGACTGAAGTGAGACAGTGCGTGGGAAAGACTGTGAACAGTCCGTCCATACTTAAGATCCCCTAAGAAACCTATACTGAGCCTTTCAAGGCTACCTTTTGTTTTTCTAATCGTATACAGGTCAACAAATGTCTGGGTAGGGTGCTCATTAGCACCGTCGCCCGCGTTAATCACAGGATTTTTTGCTGCTTCGGCGGCTTTTGTCGCAGAACCTGACTCAGGATGCCTCATTACCATTATATCACAATAACCATCAACAATCCTGATGGTGTCATGAGCAGTCTCACCTTTAACGATAGATGTTGTCTCCGGCTCAGAAAACCCGATAACGCTTCCCCCCAAGCGGTGCATTGAAGCCTCAAAACTAAGCCGCGTCCTTGTCGAAGGCTCAAAAAAAAGGGAGGCCAGGATTTTACCCTTCAGCAGCTGCGAAAAAGAGCCTGTTCCGTTCCTCTCGATATCCGCCGCGACATCAAGCACGTGCAACAACTCTGCCTTGGAAAAGTCCCTTATAGAAATAATGTCCCTGTTTTTGAAACCCATCAAAGAAAGCGAAAATAAGATTGAACTTTAAAAATTTTCCCTGTTTCATGGACCCAATGCTTTTTTTTTGGAAATGAATGCCGTAAAAAATCCAAAACAAAATTTATATTAAAATCACCACTTCTAAATAGCTAATGACTATTGTTATTGCATCGAAGGCCTCAATACAGCATAATGGAAAATCCCTGGATTCAGTAGTTATGGTTTCAGACAGTAGGGTGATATTTGTAAACGACCCGTCTAAAATAGAAGTTGGGCAAAAGGTCTTTTCGGATGGCTCTTACCTGCTCGCTGGAACAGGGTTCATCAGGATAACAGCGGAAGCTGCAGTTAGCATGCGCCATTGGGGATCAATCAGGACTCCAACCCAATTTGCGAAACGCATCAAGGGCATTTATAAGAAAATGAATCTATACCTGGAGGCACAAAAGCTGGTGATATCCGGACCTAAAAGGGAACGTATCGAACATTTTTTGTTCCCGAAAATAGGCGAGGCAAAATACCCCCTTGAGGTGGTCACGCTTGATTTTTGCGATTATTTTATTGAGGCTGTCGGAGGCGCGATTGAAGGTTCAGGAAGAAAACTTGCCAACCAATCGTGTTTTTCAAGAAGTGCACAATTGAATGGAGCCCACGCATTTGAAAACGTGGCTGAAACCATGCTTGAGATGTATGTCAAGGCTGTTTCTGCAGAAAGAAATGAAAAAGTTGATGGGAACAGGCAATGGGCAATCCAAGTCAGGGATGGCTATGGAAGGATACAAACGCATGCATTGTATCCTGAAGCGTTGAATATGGATTACGATGCCAGAGTAGGTATGTTTGTAAATGGAAGGCTTCCCAAAGAGACAATAAAAGAAACGGATGATTATGGCTTAATCCGCTTTTATGAGGGGCTTGAAATGCAACTCAAAAGAACAAGCGAGGCACATGGAGATTACCTGACCCAACTGAAAAAACTATCTGCGCTTGTTGAGATATTCGCAACAGGAAACCTTGAGAAGGCTGTTCAAGAATCACAGCATTTTGCAGGCTTCTTCGAGAAATCTTAAAACTCAATACCTTTCTAAAAGTCCAAGATAACCATCCCACATTTCCCTGTACACATTGCATGCTGTGTCTACAAAGCCAAACCCGTCCTCATTAATGTCCGAGCCTGCGAAAAAAATCAGAGAGTCCACATCATTTCTATACTCGAACAGGTATCTTGCCAGGGCATCATACCAATCTGCCCTGTCCTTTTGCCTTGCCGGATTCTTTTCCTGGATGCCAGCCTCAGTTATCATGAAAGGCTCTCTAAACCCCGCATTCCTAAAGGAATCCAGGATCGAATTCACGCTTTCAGGCGAACCATTCCATCCCCATTCAGGATATTTAAAATTGTAACCATCAATCCTGTACCCATAAAGATGGTATGCAATTACGTCAACAGGCAAATCTCCGCCAATTGCATCCCTCACATGCATAAGATATTCCAAAGCACTCGAGCCGGTTACCAGGCCTCCTGAAATCTTCAAAATACGCGAAGATTTTCTTGAGTTAAAATCATCAATCTTTGCAGATGCGCTCTTGAGCAGGGCAGCATACCTCTCAGGCGGGATGTATGAACTATGGAAATCATTCTCATTCCCCAGCTCAATTCCTGCTATTGCATACCCATACCTGTCAAGAAGTTTTCCAAGCTGATCTGTGTAGCCGGCAACATACTCATCCCACTCAGCTTTGGAATTAAGGTGAGACCAATAGTTGCTTATATGCGACTGGGTATTGAATACAACCAGCGGCTTTATCCTGAATATTGCCAAATCATAAAAATACAGGTCATAAAAACCAAAAGCCTCATCCAGGTTACCCTCATTGACGATGAAAACAAACCTTGCCCACCCCGAATTTGGAGCGCCCTGATGTAATGGGTTGAAACCCCCTGTCGGGGCACGAAAGTTGTGGTTCATCCCAACCCTCTTCTGGTTGAATTCGACAGGAGAGGACAGCTTAACAAGGTATTCAGATTTCTCAGAAGGGCTTTTTCCATTCATGTCATAACAAAGGCTTGGAGCTTGTGTTGGTGTTGGCGGAACAGGTTTTGGTGTAATTGAAGGTGTAACCGTGGGCGTGACGTGCCTGCTTCCGTTATAAAACTGGGGGGAAAAAACGAGCTTTTTCTCCGGAGTAGATGTAGGTGAAGGGGGTCCATCAAAAAGAAAAGGTGCAAAAAGAGAGTAAAAAGGAGTTGGGGTCTCGCTTGGAACTGTATTAGCAGGCGGTACGGTGTAGTTTTCCACAGCTGAAGAAACAGGAGTTAATTGCTTATAAGGGGAGCAATTGGACATGATAAAAACAAGAGCGCCAAGAGCAAATGGATAATAACGCCTGATGATTGTATCGATACCAAAACTTGCCATGCAAAAAGATAAATGTTTCACATCCTTAATACTGTTGTGGAATTGATGGGAAAATTCAGAATTGAAATGTCAGAAATTGCTCTCGACGTAATCTGTGGCACTTTAGTGCGCAGTAAGGACGAGCAATTTCTGAGACCCAATTTGAGCATAGCTCAAATGGGCACAATCAAGCAAAGCTTGACAATTTCTGAGACCCAATTTGAGCATAGCTCAAATGGGCACAATCAAGCAAAGCTTGATTTGTGTGCTCAAGAACACGCCCTGGGCTTTAGCCCGGGGTACTTGACACAACATTTTTATTGAAGTTTTTATTCCAGGAATTTCAATCCTGAAAAAATCGATAATTTTTGCCAGGACCTAAAAAAAGTTTCATTAAAAGAAATAACAGCCTAACCCATTTTCCTGTAAGCATCCCTAAAAGGAACTCCCTTCTTAACAAGCTCCAGAGCCTTTTCAGTTGCAAACAATTCAGGCGTCATTGCGGCCTTGCATCTTCCCTCGTTCACCTTCAAGCCCCCGATCACCAAAGTCATTATGCTGATGCAGGACTTTGCCAGCTCAAACCCCTCAATCAAAGGCTGCTTTGTGAGCTTGAAATCGCCGTTATATCCTGAAGGAAGGTTCAGGATCATGCTATTGATGCTGTCCCTATGCCCTTTCATCACGCCTGCCTTTGCCCTCAGAAGCTCAACCACGTCGGGATTTACTTTCTGGGGCATTATCGAACTGCCCATTGAGAATTCCTTGGGAAGCTCAATAAACCCAAATTCTGCAGAAGTAAAGAGCCACATATCTGTGGCAAGCTTGTTAATATCCAGCATTACTTGATTGAGGGCATCCAAAATTGCAAGCTCAAACTTTCCCCTGCTATTCTGAACGTACAGAGTGTTCTTTTGAACCCTGCCAAACTTAAGCTGCCTTGCAGTGAATTCCCTGTCAACTTTAAAAATTGGAACCCCGAAGCCAGCAGCACTGCCTAAGGGATTCTGATCGATCAGCATTGAAACAGAATCCAGCAGCAAGATATCATCCTGCAAAGACTCTGAGAATGACTCAGCCCACCTTCCAATAGAATAAGGCATCGCCTTCCTCAAATGAGTGTAGCCTGGGAGTGGAATCCCTGAGTTTCGGCTGCTAAAGTTCGTAATTGCCGAAATTAAATTCCGTACAAGTTTCCCAACCTCTCTCAACTCTTCCTTCTCATAAAGCCTTAATGCTGCAATAACCTGATCATTCCTTGACCTGCACGCATGGATCTTCTTTCCAGCATCCCCCAGCTTTCCAGTAAGATAATTCTCAATTGCCGTGTGGCAGTCCTCCTGCTCAATAGCTATGGAAAATTTCCCTTCATTATCCAGACTGATGATCTCCTCCAATGCAAAAATAAGCTGCCTTAGCTCGGTGCTGCTCAAAACCCCCATCTTGTTAAGCATCCTTGCGTGAGCAATGCTGGCAATGCAGTCATATTTCACCAGCTTTTGATCTATTAAGTGCTCGTTCCCAACACAGAACTTCTCAATCTCCCTGTTGATATCAGGCCCTTCCTTTTTCCAAAGCTTGATAGCGAATCACCTTTTCCTTCCTTAACAGTTGCCGATATAAATCTATCCCTTTAAAATGAATTAATTTGGCTATGATCTCTATAGGCTTTATTGAGGCTATACAAAGCATCCACTGCAGCTTTCTGTACCATCAGATTATATTCAGGAGATCCAGCATTATAAGTCTGGCAATGGCTTTCAATTATCCTTTCAACCTCATAACCATTTGAAATTCTAGCCATGACTGATTCGGCAATTGAAGGATTTAATATCAAAATATCCAAGTCACTCCTCGGCAAATTCCCTTTTTCGGCTGAATAAAACAGCATATCAGCCAATTCCATCACTGTCAATCCTATCCCTGTCATTTCTTCTTCACCTGGTTTGCCAGCTTCATCTGAAGGCTCCAGAGCTCAATGAATCCTGCACTTGCATTCTGGTTGAATGTGCGGTCTTTCATGAAAGTGACCAGCTTCTTGTCGTACAATGCGAAATCAGACTCAATAGCAACAACGTCAACCTTGCCCTTGAAGAGCTTCACAGTCACCGTTCCATTCACCTTTTCATTAACCTTGTCACAGAAAGCATTCAATTCATTCATCAAAGGCTCAAGCCATAACCCGCCATAGCAAAGATAGGCCCATTTCTCATCAACAAGGGTCTTGAACTCGTTTTCCTGCCTTGTGCAGACGTATTTCTCCAGATTTTTATGGGCTGCAATTATTATTGTTGCAGAAGGCATTTCATACAGGTCACGGTTTTTCAGGCCAACAACACGGTCCTCAATATGGTAGCTGATCCCGATGCCATGGTTTGCACCGATCCTAGCCAACGCATCAATAAGCAGTGAAAGCTTCATTTTTTTCCCATTCAGCAAGACGGGAATCCCCTTTTCAAAACCCAGCTTAACGTACTCAGGGCTGTCCGGAGCATTTTCAGGAAGATTGCAAATCTTCAAGATCTTGTTTAGTGGAGGAATCACATCAGGCTCCTCAATCTCCCCGGATTCTGCGCTTGAGCCCCACATGTTCTCATCATAGCTGTAAGGCTTTTCCTTAGTAACTGGAACGGGGATGTTGTTCTTTTTTGCATATTCAATCTCCTCATCCCTTCCCATAGCCCATTCCCTGACAGGTGCAAGTATCTTGATTTTCGGGTTCAAAGTGATTGCAGTTGCATCAATCCTTACCTGGTCGTTGCCCTTTCCTGTGCAGCCATGCGCAATTGTGTCTGCCCCTTCCTTTTCAGCAATCTCAACAGCAATCTTTGCAAGCAAAGGCCTGCCAATTGCAGTTGCAAGGTGATATGCGCCCTGATAAGAAGAATTTGCCTTAATTCCTTTAGCAATATAGCTATCTGCAAATTCGTCCTTGGCATCAATAACATGAGCTTTTTTCGCACCAAGCTTCAAAGCCTTCTCCCGTATTGCATTCAAATCCTCAGCCTGCTGGCCAAGGTCAACAGTAAGTGCTATAACTTCTGCTTTATACTCATCCTGAATCCACTTGAGCATCACAGAAGTGTCAAGGCCGCCCGAATAAAGCAGCACAACCTTCTTTACCTTGCCTTTTTCCGCTTCAAAAGATGCAACCTTCTTGTAATCATTCATTTCTGATTCACCCCATTTATATTGACCAAAGGAATTTCGTTGCAATTGTTTCCATATCGAGGGCACCTATAGCAATCCCTCCAGATCTTTTCTTGGGGAAAATAAACATGGTCAAATCCCTGCTTTGTGAAAAATTCGAGTCTTTCAGGTTGAACCAGAGCGTATAAAGCAGATATACCCATACTTTCAGCCTCAACTTTGCATAAACCCACAAGTTTACTGCCAATACCCTGCAACTGGAACTCCTTCCTAACTGAAAGAGACCTTACTTCTGCAGACCGTTCTCCGTTGATAGGATATTCAACTATTGAACAACAACCAACTATACCTTCTCCATTTTCAGCAACAACAAAAACACCGCTTTGCCCAATCACAGCAACAATCCCTGCCTCATGCATGCTGATAAGGCTTCCAGTTCCATCTCTGTTGAACTGGTAAGAGGAAATCAGGCTGCATATTGCCCTTGCATCCCCTTGGTTGGCTTTCCTGAATGATATCATTTTTACACCTAATTCGAGGATATCTTAATGCCTGATGGATCAAGCATGGCCGCATCCATGAACTTTGGAAGACGAACTACCTTTATGCTTTTGGCGAAGACGAGGGATTCGATTGCTTTAGAAAAGCACCTGTGCATATCCTTGGCAACATATTCTGGAATAGGCAAGCCAGGGAAATTATCCCTCAGCCACAAAAGATCTTCAAGTTCGCCTTGAGATGCATAAGGGCCACCATACGGATAGCTCCCGGTGCCGTAGCATTTCTCGGGTGAAAGGCTTGCATTTCCATAAATTTCCCCCTCTTTTCGAAAACCAAACGGGTCTGATTTAGGAATTGCCTCGATCGTTTTAAACTGCTCGGAGTACATGACCTGCCATTTTTTGCCTGAATCTCCAATAACTGATTCGTTGAGGATTAGACCGTAAACATATCCGAGAATCCCATCAGCCTGGGCGTATTCATTAGCGGAGACGAATACCTCTAGTCCTCCCTTACCAAAACCGTAACCCTTCACGAGCTTGCCCCTGTACTGACAGCTCTCACGTGTAGCTGGCCCGTATACCCATCCTCCGGTTGCTTTCATTTTTCTCTGGATTAGATAGGTGCTTAAAAGCGTATCGCCCGAAACAGGACAAAATAGACAAAAATGTCCTAAATAGAACAATAATCAAATGTTCTTCAGACCTTCAAGATAATCCTCAAAAGCAATTGGCGATTTTATCCCGAAATCTGCAAGCAAATCAATCAGCTCTCCGACTGAAATATGCAGCTCCTTTGCCGTTCTTTCCAATGAGAGCTTCCCTTCCTTGTATTGCTGAATAACATAGTATATCCAGCCGTATTCTATAAGCTCCCTTGCAGCAGTCGTCTTATCTGTTTTTCTTGCTGCCGATAGCTTATTTATGTGCTCAAGCTCGTGACTTTTAAACCTGAAACTTACCACATCAGCCATTTTTTCCACCTTCGATTATCCTTCTTGCGTCCCTTATTATCGAAGCCGAATACCTGCCGTATTTTTCAAGTGTCTTCAACTTCTCAAGAGCCAATCTCTGATCGATTGCTTTGTTGTTGTAAAGTGATATAAGGCAATGAATTGCGGTAATAAACCTTACATCAAGCACTTTGCATGCCCTAATTGCCCGCAAATCATCAGTTGCCAATATGATTTTTCTTTTCAAAGCAAAGCTCAGGGCTTTGGCTTCACCTTCCCCTAACATGAAATCAATTCCTAAATCCGTATCCGGGGCAATGTCCTCAATTATCCGGCCTTCCGCAATAAGCTTTTTTATGATCTTTGCATCCTCTGCTCCTTCTTTTGAAAAGACCTCCGAAATAATTTCTTTTGTTATTGTGATTCTATTGAAGCCTGCAAAATTCCTTAAAATAGTTGCTTTTGCCAGCAATATGAGTGTTGATGTGTCAAAAACCAATGCCTTTTTCAATGTAATACAATGATGTACTTTTGTAATATAAAAATGTTTCTTAAACAATTTTTTGTGCATACACTACAAGATCCTCCAAAGTACCTGAAACCTTATTTTCATCCGTTGGCGTACCAAAGGTTCCATTCTGTTCCATTGGAGGAACCGATTACCTGAAACAGGACAAAATAGACAAAAATGTCCTAAACAAAACAATTATATAGCTGTTGGTTAGTTGTTGCGGTGGTAGCTATGAACATAACAAAATTAACCGAGAAATACATCTGTGAAAGGCCAAGCATCAGGGACTGCATCAGAAAAGGTTTGGTAAACTATTCTGCGCTGTCCAGGCAAATTGGCCACGATTTGGGTATAAAAAAATTTGATGCGATACTGATAGCATGCAGAAGGTATGCTGCTAAAAAGAAGGGAGAGGCAGGGCAGGAAAAAGCGATAATCAACATACTGAAAAACAGCAAAATCGAGATAAAAGACAGGATAATGGCGGTTGTAATGGAAAAAGGGCTTTACCATAACAGCCTGATAGACCTTGAAAAGGAGATAAAAAAGAAAAGGGAAACATTACACATAATAGAAGGGGCGAATACAGTCACGATAATAACCGGATCGGAATTCCTTGAAACCATAAAGAAGCAATTCAGCAGGGAAATAATCAAAATAAACAACGGCCTCACGCAAATAATAGTGAAAAGCCCTCAGGAAATAGAGGAGACACCCGGCGTGATAGCATACCTATATTCGGTATTTGGCGACAGGGGGATAAATATAGTGGAGAGCATGAGTTGCTGGACTGACACCCTTTTTGTCGTGAATGAGAAGGATGCGGCAAAAGCCCTGGAAGCCCTTAAACAATAACACTAGAAAGGGTAATCAACCCTGGAAAGATCGAAGCTGATGCTGCCATCCTTTTTCACGAAACCCTTCCCAAGAAAAAATCCGGGCTCATCAACGGCAATAACCGCCTGGTCCGCCCCCATGGTCCTTGACTCGAACAAAGCCAGCTCCAAGAGCCTGGAACCTATGCCGCAGTTCCTATTCCGCTCCATTACGAAAAGATCCCTTATCTCAGCCGTGTCCTTCTCCAGGAAACGGACGGCGATGCAGCCAACAACACTTCCTGACACTTTTGCGACAAAATAATCCCTAATTGAGCTAAATACTTCCTGCTCCGGGTTCCCGGTCATCCTGCCTATTGCAGCGACATCCTTAAGAGTTGCCTTCCCGAAAACGCCTTCCATTAAAACAGCCTTTCGACTGGAATTATAAACTTATTGCATAAATTTTTTAAACATGTTTCCTAAACAAAACATATGGGAAAAAAAAGGATAAAATTATCCTCAAGGGCGATAATAGAGATAGCGGGGAAGCCGAAGGATTATGTTGAGAAGACAATGGCGCTTGTGGTAAAAAAACTCCGTGAAGAGGACGGAATTAATATCAGGCACTGCAAGATGCACAATGCCAAGGAAAATTCAGGCATATTCAACACATTCTCGGAAATCGAGGCAGAATTCAATGATTATGAGTCCATACTTAACTTCTGCTTCAATTACATGCCATCATCAATCGAATTCATTGACCCGGAACAGATCATAATGGAACAGAATGACCTGACATCATTCTTCAATGATCTACTATTAATGCTCCATGAAACAGACAGCAAGCTGAAAAATTCGAATGCATCCAACATGATCCTGGAAAGGAATGCCAATAACCTTCTGAAAATCGCCCTAACCTTTACATTAAGGGAAGGCGAAAAGTCCATTGACCTCATTTCAATGTCAGTCGGAATAGTGCCTGACCAGCTAAGGCCATTCCTTGACAAGTACGTCCAGGAGAACATTCTGACAAAGTCAGGGGACAATTACGCGCTAAAAAATGCAACTGCTTAAAAACAAGGTTGAGGCGATCCTTTTCTCGACCGGGAAGAAGATAGCGTTGGACCACATAGCGAAGCTATGCAAGGCAAGCAGGGAAGAGGCGCTTGAGGCCCTTGCAGCCCTGAAGAAGGAATACGCTGAGAAGGATTCATCCCTTGCTGTAATGGATGAGGGCGAATTCTGGAAATTCATGGTCCGGGAACATTTCTCTCCCATCGTGCGGAAAATAGTGCCCCATACAGAGCTAACAAAAACAATGATTGAGACGCTTGCGGCTATAGCATGGAAAGCCCCGGTCCTGCAGTCGGACATAATAAAGATAAGGACAAACAAGGCATACGACCACATGGGCGAACTTGAGAAAGCAGGGTTCATCTCAAGGGAAAAACATGGAAGAACCCAGCTGATAAAGCTCACTCAGCGGTTCTATGACTATTTCGATGTCCATAACGAGCAGGAAGTCAAGGACAAGTTCAGGAAGTTCAACGAAAAAATCAAGCCAAGCCAGCAACAAACCCAAGAAACCGTTCAGGATAGCGCGCCTGGCGAGACTGAGAACAAAAATGAACAGCCCAATAACCCTCAAGTGCCCGCATTGCCTAAACAGGATGAAGTACAAGGCAACTGACCAAAAATCGAAGGGAAAAAGAAAGGAATGCGTGTACTGCGGAAAATCATTTCCTGTCGAGAAAAATCTAGCCTGTTAATCGGCGTTCCAAAGAATACCTGTTCCAAGGGAAACTTCTCGAATGGAAATAATCCGATGCTTCAGCAATGCTTCTGTAAATTTCCGGGCTTTTCATTCCGAAAACACGGACAGCATCAGACAATCGAAGCTGAAAATTATCATTTACCCACTCGTGAATCGAATCCTGGGAGATCTTGGCTGAATTGCCCGTATAAACATTGACAATGACATCCTCACGCCCAATCCTATAACCAAGCATAACTCTTGCGAAATCGGCTAAGCCATTTTTCATGATTTGCCTGGCTATATTCCACGCTATAATGGTGCCTGTCCCTGAAGGCTTGCTCGGATCCTCCCCGGTAAAGGAGTCCTCGACAACCCCATAACTGGCAAATCCGTCCCTATATGGCTTTGCCTCCCTGCTGCCCTCATCAACCTGCCAGCCCCCGACATTCCAATCACCAAGCCCGTTGATTACAACAGAAGGCACCCCAAAATCGACCTTATATGCATCTCCCAAAAGATTCAAATAGCTGAATACGACGTTTTCAAGCTTTTTCCTTAGATCACTTATTTTCAAATGTTCCTCATGCTGAACAGCTATTGTAATCCCATTAACACCTCTTATTTTAGCCCCTTCATAAATCACATCAACTCCCACCTTTCCGTCTGCAAGCAAGCCTTCAATAGACCTGCCTGAAGTAGTTTTGACGTATTCCGGTATATTGCCACCACCCTGGAATATATCATCAATAATATTCCTGATTGAAACTGCTAAATACCTTTCCCACGGAAGGTTTAATGGAGAGTCTGAATAAGCAGCTGCAATAGGATTGCCAGAATCACCTGCGTGGCCATTTGAATGCAGCTTAAAAGACTGCGGCTTCACCAAACTGGTTTCTAAAACGAAAAATTCGGGATCATGCCGTGTCAGATGGATTTTGTTGTAATGGGCTGCAATAATCCCTGTCAAGTCTTCTTTTAGCCCAGGTCTAATTAGCGACTCGGTAACCTCGCCTGAAACACGGACAACAGGACGGGAATTGGAAATTCCTCCGCAAACCCTCAAGTCAAACCTTGAATTGTTATCTATTTCCAGGAAATAGGCGCCTATAAGGTTTGCCAGCTGGCTTTCCAGCTCATCAGGCTTCCCTCTCCTTCCAGCCTCAAAAGAATGCATGACAAGATCAGACATTTTTGAATTTCACCTATTCCAAATGCGCTATTGAACCTATTTATAATATTTTTTGACTGAAATATTCTTTTAAGAATAATATTTTCAAAAAGAAATAAAACATAGGCTGAAAATCCCTTATTATGGCCATAAATCAGCTTTATTCAGGAATCCTAAGCTATGTTCTGCCAGTTAATATTCGGGCAATTTCCACGCGTGTTGAATGGCCCGAAGATACAATAACGGAAATAGCGGAGTTGGATGTTTATACAGCCCTCAACATGGCTTATAGTGCGTCAAGAATCGCTGGAAGGATTATTGAAGTTGGATGCGGCACAGCAATACCTTCTATTTTCGCAAGCTACCTGACAGGGGAAGCATTGGCAACAGACCCGAAGGAGAAAGCAGTAAGGGTTGCAAACATTATTTCGAGAACATTCCAATCCCGCACAAGTTTCCTCAACGCGGATTTGGATGAAATTGTAAGATGGGGCCTTGTAAACACAGGCACAACGCTGATAGCGGACAAACCCAGTGGATTTGAGGATGAGGTTGTCAATGCAGCCATCAGGACAAGGTGCAGCCTCGTCTATAGCCCGCCGATACGCTGGAAAAACATTGCCTACAAAAGTGCAAGGAAGCAGGAACTCTTACATGTAAGGGCAGACCTTTCCGAAAAGGGAGAAAAGCTGATTAATGCGGGCTTCAATGTCAGCACATACATATTAGGCGACTCAATGCCAAGGGGAATTCTTGCCGCCTCATTGACACCCAACGATCAAAGCGTGGAAAGCATACAGCTGACCAGGGGATATCTGGCCAGGTAAAGTTTATTAAGCTAGCATAGAAACAGGAAAAAATGGACGGCTTGGATCTTTTCATTTATTTCCTGGTATTCATTATCGGAGTGATAATAGGCAGGCTGAGCATGGCAATGCAGTACGCGTTCATGAAGAAAAAGGTCTGATTCCAAAGCTTTTTAAACCAGCAAATTTTTCGGTTTTACTGACTGAAAAATGAATTCTGAAACTACTAAAGCAGCGGTCAGCATACTGAACAGGGAGATCTCCCAGGAAATGAAGACATCATACCTGGACTATGCGATGTCTGTCCTTGTTGCAAGAGCACTTCCAGATTTAAGGGACGGCCTGAAACCTGTCCAAAGGCGCGTGCTTTATGCAATGTACCATGACCTCGGCCTGTTGCACAACAAGCAGTACAGGAAAAGCGCAAGGATAATAGGTGACTGCCTTGGGAAGTACCATCCTCACTCAGAATCAGCAGTGTACGATACAATGGTGCGAATGGCACAGGATTTCTCATTAAGGTACCCCCTCATAGACGGGCAAGGTAACTGGGGAAGCATAGACGGCGACTCAGCAGCCGCAATAAGGTATACTGAAGCAAGGCTTTCCAGGATAGCGGAGGAGCTACTAATAGATATTGAAAAAGAGACAGTTGATTTTGTCCCGAATTTCGATGCAAGCCTGGAAGAACCTCTTGTGCTCCCCTCCAAGATACCTAACCTGCTGATAAACGGAAGCTCAGGGATCGCGGTGGGAATGGCAACGAACATCCCTCCCCACAATTTCAAGGAGGTTGCCGATGCCGTAATTGCAACTATCAAAAACCCGGAGATATGCATGGATGAGCTGATGCATCACATTAAAGGGCCTGACTTCCCCACCGGAGGCATAATATGCGGAAATGCAGGAATCAGGCAGGCTTACAAGACAGGCAGGGGCCTAATAACAATAAGGGCAAAGATATCTGTTGAAAAAAACAAGGATCGGCAAAGAATGATAGTCAACGAGATACCTTTCCAGGTCAACAAATCGCAGCTCATCGAGGAAATGGCAGACCTGATACGGGAGAAAAAAATCCAGGGAATATCTGATCTCAGGGATGAAAGCGACAAGGAAGGCCTGAGGATAGTCATAGAGCTGAAAAAGGATGCAAACCAGGAAGTTGTAATGAACCAGCTGTTCACGCACACAAAGCTGGAGACAACATTCGGAATAATGATGATCGCGCTCCAGAACAATGAGCCCAGGACCCTTGACCTGAAGGAAGTTATCCAGAGCTTCATAAGGCACAGGCAACATGTTGTAAGGAGAAGAACATCCTTCGAATTGAAAAAAGCAGAGGAGAAGGCACATATACTTCAAGGAATAATTATCGCGCTAAAGAACATCGAAAATGTCATCATCCTGATAAGAAAATCAAGGGATGCAGCTGCTGCGAAGACAGGGCTCATCTCCCAATACAGCATTTCTGATAAGCAGGCAAGTGCAATACTTGAAATAAAGCTCCAAAGACTCGCTTCGCTTGAGCAGGAAAAAGTCAAGCTCGAATTCGAAGAGCTTACAAAACTCATAAACCACCTGAAGGAGATACTTTCAGATGATAAAAGAATACTCGAGATAATAGAAAACGAAACAACAGAGCTCAAGCAGAAATATTCGGATCCAAGACGGACAGAGATAGGTGAAGGCGTCGAGGATTTTGAGATTGAGGACCTTATCCCATCCCAGGATGCTGTAGTAACAATAACCCACAATGGATACATTAAAAGGCTGTCACTTGACGCATACAGGCAGCAAAAAAGGGGCGGGAAAGGAATCATAGCCGCGGAAATAGGCGAGCAGGACTTCGTAGAAAGCATATTCTACGCAAATACCCACAGCTACATACTCTTCTTCACAGACAAGGGCATAGCCCACTGGCTGAAGGTTTACAAGATACCTGAGGCATCAAGGCTTGCAATGGGCAAGGCCATTGTCAACCTGCTGGACCTTGAGGACGAGAAGATAACAGCATACATCCCGGTAAAGGAGTTTGATGGAAAATACGGGCTTCTAATGTCAACCAAAAACGGGGTTATCAAGAAAACAAGCCTTTCAGAATACTCGAAGCCAAGAAAAGGAGGGATAATATCAATCACGCTCGATGAAAACGACAAGCTTGTTGGCGTAGAGCTTACAGAGATGAACAGGGAAGTAATAATAGCCACAAAGAACGGCCTTGCGGCAAGGTTCAACGAGTCCGATGTAAGGGAGACAGGAAGATCATCACAGGGTGTGAGGGGAATAAGGCTGAAATCGGGCGATGAAGTAATCGGAATGGTAGTCGCTGAGAAAAGCCTGCTGACCATAACCGAGAATGGATATGGCAAAAGGACAAAGGTTGACGAGTACAGGCTCATAAACAGGGGCGGCCTTGGCGTCATCAACATACAGACAAATGAACGAAATGGAAAGGTTGCGGTCATAAAATCTGTATCCGAATCTGACGACCTTATGATAATCAGCAAGAAGGGAATAGGCATAAGGATAACTGCAAAAGACATCTCCGAGATAGGCCGAAACACACAGGGCGTGAGGATAATGAAGCTCGATCAAAATGACAAGGTGGTGGCGGCAGCAATAGTCCCGAACGAGGGGAACAACCACCCGGCATGAAAGGAATATCAATAACGCACAGGGGATTTGAAGACATCCTTTCAAGAGAAGTCGAGGAAATGATAGGATCAAGCCCGGCGACAGATGAATCAGTCTCCATATTCGAGTACAGGAAATTCACAGACCTCTGCGCTTTCACGTACAAGTCCCAGTCAGCCATCAAGTCGCTTCACCTGCTAGGCCAATTTTCGGTTAACAATGAGCTGAGCTCTGCTGTCTCTTCGATAAAAGGCATCCTTTCTGAAACGGACCTTTCGCAATGGATTTCAGACGGGACATCCTTCAAGGTATCCTGCATAAGGACAGGAGAGCATTCCTTCAACAGCCAGGACCTTTCCGCGGAAACCAGCAGGCTGATAAAAGAGAAGACAAACAAGGACGTAAACTTTGAAAGCCCGGACCTCATTTTCTTCATACATATACTTAACCAAAAAGGCTATATCGGAATTGACTTCAGCGGAATAGACCTGAGCAAAAGGGACTACAGGATATTCGCACACCCTGCAGCCCTAAAAGGAACTATGGCATATTGCATGCTCAGGTTCTCAGGCACCAAAAAAACAAATTCCCTGATAGATCCGTTCACAAAATCAGGAATCATACCAATAGAGGCAGCATTATACCAGACTGGAAAGCCAGTAAACTTCTACCGGAAGGAGGCCCTGGCATTCAAGCACCTAAAGCCGCTTGATAACGAGGACTGGGAAACTTTTTATGAAAAAATAGACTCACAGGAAAACGAGTCCCAGAAACGAAGGATCATCGGCATTGACTCTTCAATGCCCAGCATAACCGCGGCGCAAAAAAATGCGAAGCTGGCCGGTGTAAACAAGAGCATCTCATTCAGCAGGCTCGATATTGAATGGCTCGATACAAAATTTTCAGAAGGGGAAATAGACAGGTTAATAACGAACCCGCCAGAGTCATCAAAAAGAATCGGAGAGAAATTCGTTGAAAAGCTAAACAACGAGTTGTTCTACCAAGCTCAATACATAATCTCAAAGAACGGAAAAATAGGGCTTCTGGCCCGGAACACGGATCTGCTTAAGAAAAGCGCAGAAAAATACGGGTTCAAAACAGATGAAGAACGCACAGTTCTGCTTGGGAAGGAAACATTGAAGGCCATATTGTTCAGCCGCTAGATTCTTGACCTAACCACAACCACCGCAGCATTAGAACCCTTCATCAACTTGAAGGAAATGCTGCCCGCAACCCTGTTTATCACCCCCTTATGGGCTGCTGAGCCGATAATGATAAGGTCTGAATTCTCCCTTGCAGCGACATCAAGTATAGTCCTCGCAGGATCGTCGGACTCAACGATCCGCTTCTCAAACCTCACAGGCCCGCCATCCATAAAAGCCAGGTCCCTGTCGAATTCCCTGACAACAGCATCATCTATGTGCCCGCAAACACGAAGGAACACGATTTTTCTTTCCCTGGCTGAAACAGAGAGGGCGAGCCTGGCCATCTCCTCACCATGCCGCGGGTTGCTAATACATACAAGAATGCTCGAATAAGGCATGATAAAACAGGAAACGGTGAAATATTTAATTATTTCTGCCAAAAAATTCTTATATGCCTTTTTCTTGTCTGCTCTTTTATTGGGCCCATGGTCTAGCGGCAATGACATCACCTTCACAGGGTGAGGGTCCCCGGTTCGAACTTGTGGTAAACTGATACACACGAAACTCCGGGTGGGCCCATGCTTTCAAAATGAACCTTCAGAAATACAACCGGGAACAGATTGAAATGGCCACAAGAGTGCTAACCAGGGATGATTTCAAAAAAGCTGATTTGATCGGCGGTGTTCAGCAGGCATTCATAGGGAAAAAAGTAATATCAGCAATAGTCCTGCTTGACAGCGATATGAATAAGGTAGAAGAGCAGGTATCAGTTACGGATTCAAGTTTCCCCTATATTCCGGGGTACAGGTTTTTTCGCGAAGGTAGTGCGATAAAGGACTCGTACAGCAAGCTGAAAAACAAGCCTGACCTGATGATAGTTGAAGGGCATGGAATACTCCATCCGCTAAGGATAGGCCTGGCTTCACACATCGGAATAATGCTTGACATACCAACAATAGGCGTGGCAAAAACACTGCTTTGCGGCGAGATTGAGCCTGACGGAAAAGTGACCTTCAACAACGAGATCAGGGGCTTTGAATTAAGGACAAGGGAATACAGCAAGCCAGTATATATCAGCCCAGGGCACAGGGTAAGCATCCAGGCGAGCATAGAAATGGTGAAGAAAAGCCTCAGGCCTCCCCATAAGATGCCTGAACAAATTTACCGGGCTCACAGGCTCTCAACAAGAACAAAGCAGGAATTACAAAAGATTAATAAACAACCTTAACCAATTGAAACTCATGAAAAAAGGTGCGCAAAAAAAACAAAAGGTGGACATAAACAACCCCTTTCTGTGGATACTGGGCATAACCTTCCTGTCCGCAGCCGGGCTTGCTTTCATCGACTTAAGGAATGACACTTTAACTGGCGCATTTTTTAATTCCGAGCTTAATTGCAAAACGCAATCCGATTGCGTGCAGGGAAGCTGCATTCAGGGCTACTGTGCAATTGACATGTCTGAGCCCGAAGGAAACTGGCTTGAGAACGAAATAACAGGAGCCGTAGCGGGCTCATCCCCCGGGCTGGAGCCAATAAGGTGCCAGACCAGCGAAGAATGCCCGATGACCTCTGAATGCGAAAAGAACATTTGCGTGGTAAAGGTGAAGGTAGTGGAGACCATAAAGACAAAGAGCTGTTCCGGGTACTGCGGTGCAAAATCAGAAGATAACTGCTATTGCGACAACAGGTGCCAAACATACGGAGACTGCTGCCCTGATTTCAGGGAAGCCTGCCCTTCCCTAGAATCCTGACAAAATCCCTGAATTTTCTTGTATTTATAACATCATCCGCAGAAAGCCATCCCCTCCTGCCGATTGAGACGCCAATCCACATGTTCTTCAGTTCATGAACGCTGTGAGAGTCAGTGCTAATTACAAACCGAGCTCCCATATCCTTTGCCTCCTTGACATGAACATCCTTAAGGTCCATCCTGTCAGCCTGAGAATTGATTTCCAGGCATACACCATTATCCACTGCTGACCTGAAGACTGCCTTAAGATCGAAGTCCAAGGGGTCCCTCCTGTAAATCAGCCTACCCGTAGGATGCGCAAGAACATCAACATGCTCATTTTCCAATGCAGAAATAATGCGTGCGGTCATCTCTTTCCTGCCGCTTTTAAACCTAGAGTGGATAGACGCAACAACGAAATCCATCTTTTTAAGCAAACTATCAATGTAATCCAAGCTTCCGTCAGCCCTTATGCTCACCTCAGACCCTGCAAGTATCTTCAGCCCCTCATAAGACCTTGCAAACCTCCTTATCTCTGAAAGCCAAGTGCTCATCCGTTCCTCGGGCAAACCTGAAGCTATCCTCTCCGAAACCGAATGGTCTGTGATGGCAATATATTCATAACCCAAATCACGGGCAGCATCAGCCATTTCCCTGATGCCTGCCGTGCCATCGCTCATCTTGGTATGCACATGAAGATCCCCCCTTATCGACCCATATTGCAGGAGTTTCGGAAGCCTTCCTTTCAAAGATGCCTCAACTTCACCGCGGTCATTCCTAAGTTCAGGCTCAATGTACTCCAAGCCCAGATAATTGTAAACCTCCTTTTCAGATCTGCCTGCACAAAACCTGTTTTTTTTGTCAAACAGCCCATACTCATTGAGCTTTAATCCTTTCCTGGAAGCGATTTCGCGAAGCCTTACGTTGTGCCTTATGTCACCTGTGAAATACTGCAGGGCAGATCCAAAGCTTCCCTCTCCAACAATCCTCAGATCAACCTGAAGCCCGTTCCTGAGCAAGATGCTGCTCTTGGTGCTTCCCTTGGAAAGAACCCGGTCAACTTCAGGCATATTAATGAAATAAGAGACAACCTTGTCAGGATAGGATGAGACTGCAAGTATGTCTAGATCGCCTATGGTCTCGTTTTTTCTCCTGAACGAACCAGCAACAACAGCCTTCTTCACGAAATCAAGGGAGCCAATTCGCTTTTCAATTTCAGAAGCAACAGGAAATGCATAAAACAGAAGCATCCTCTTCTGGCCAGCCCTGAACAATGCAATCCCCTTCAAAATATCCTCCTCAGACTTCCTCCCAAATCCTTTTATTGCGGAAATCCTGTGTTCATTTGCAGCCATTTCCAGGTCTTCTATGCTGCTTATCCTCAGCTTTTCATGAAGCACATTAACCTTCCTTGGCCCAAGCCCAGGAACCTCAATCAAAGAAGAAATATGCGGTGGAAACCTTGACCTGAGGTCATCATAATACCTCATTCTCCCGGTCTTCAACAAGTCCTCAATCTTCACAGCTATACCCTTTCCTATCCCCGGGATACCCATCAGGCCCTTAATACCTGAACTTGCATAAACCTGATCAATATCTTCAGGATGCTCATCAATGCTCCTAGCAGCCTTCCTGTAAGCCATGGGCTTGAAAGGCACTGCCTGAAGCTCAAGAAGATCGGCAATATCGTAAAGAATCTTTGCAACCTCGGAGTTCTTCATTCTTAAAAAAGGGAATTGAATATTTATAAACCCTTTGCAATAACTTTAAAAAAATGGAAAAAGGCCCATTGGCTATGAAGATTCGGGCGATAGGGGTACGAAAAGGAAAAAAAGAGCCTGAAATCTTTCTTATCGAAAAGCCGCAGGTAACAAAGCCAAACCAGGCATGCATAAAGATGCTTGATGCAGGAATATGCGGAACTGACATTGACATAATAGAAAACAGCCTTGTTGACAGCCCGCCAGGGGAAGACAAGCTGATACTCGGACACGAAGCCATTGGGAAAATCGTGGAAACAGGAGAGCAAACAAGATTCAGGAAGGGAGATCATGTTGCCCTGATACCTCGGCATGGGTGTGGAATTTGCGCGCCTTGCAAGTCAAGAAGAAGCGATTTCTGCGAGACAGGACAATACACGGCAGCCGGCCAACACAAGCTTCACGGATACTTCTCCGAGTTCTTTGTGGAGGAAGATGAGTACATTGTCAAGGTGCCTGAAGGGATTGTCAATGTGGCTGTGCTGGCAGAACCGTTCAGCATAGTTGAAAAGGCATTGCAGCAGGTAATGAATGCGCAAAAAAGGATTCCAACCCACGAGTTCAGGAAAACAAAAGCAGTTGTATTCGGAATGGGCTCAGTTGGAATGTCAGCAATAGCATTATTAAGGAATCAGGGAATAGAAACACATGTTCTAGGAAGAAGGGACAATACAGATGCAAAGGCAAGGCTGGCAACTGAATTCGGTGCAAAATACGTGGATATAAGAAATAAGAATGTCAACATACTAAAAGAAGAAATAGGCAAAGTGGACCTTGTAATAGAAGCAACAGGTGCAACACAAATGGTCATAGACCTGATAGAGCTAATGAAAAGAAACGCAATCTATGTTTTCCTCGGCATACCAAAGGGATCTGAAGAGCTATGCTTCAACATAAAAGGAATGGTGCACAAAATAGTGAGGGAAAACTTGATCATAATGGGAAGCGTGAACTCACAAAAGGAACACTTCGAGGTGGCATTGAAGCATATTGAAGAGATACATGCAAAAAAACCTGATGCAATTGAAAAAATAATAACAAACATCTATCATCTGGATGAATACAAGCTTGCTTTTTCAAAGAGCCGCGAGGAAACTATCAAAAAAATCATCAGGTTTAAGGAGGACTAAATGAAAATCGGAATAATCGGTCTGGGAAGAATGGGCAAAAACATAGCACTAAGGCTGCTTTCGAAAAATCATGAAGTTGTGGCATATAACAGGTCACCAGAACCTGTCCAGGAAGTTGAAAATGCAGGGGGAAAAGGCGCCAACAGCCTGGGTGATTTATTCGGCAAACTACAAACACCTAGAATAATCTGGGTAATGCTGCCATCAGGGCAGGTTACAGAGGAACACCTGCATGAAATAAAAAAGCTAGCATCAAAAGGAGACATAATAATCGAGGGTGGAAACTCAAACTACAAGGATTCATTGAGAAGGGCTGATGAATTCAAAAAAATCGGGGTCTCATACCTTGATGTAGGCACTTCCGGAGGAGTCGTAGCTGCAAAGCTTGGCTACTGCATAATGGCTGGCGGAGATAAAAAAGCATTCCAAACAGCAGAACCCATATTCAAATCATTGGCAATGGAGGGAGGCTATTCCTACACCGGGCCCAGCGGATCAGGCCATTACGTGAAAATGGTCCACAACGCCATAGAATATGGCATGATGCAAGCAATAGGCGAAGGCTTTGAGCTTCTTCAAAAATGCCAGTATAGCAAGGACATCGATCTAAAAAAAATAGCCACCCTCTGGAATCATGGGAGCATAGTGCGATCATTCCTCATGGAAATGATCGAGAATGCGCTATCAAAAGATCCCAGGCTGGAAGAGATAGAGGGCTATTGTGAGGACTCCGGGGAAGGAAGGTGGGCAATACAGGAAGCAATAAGCAACGATGTTCCCTTCAGTGTAATAACAGAGTCCTTATATGCAAGATTCCATTCAAGACAGAAAGACCGGTTTTATGCAAAAATCCTCGCTGCAATGAGGAATGAGTTTGGGGGGCACGAAGTGAAAACCAAATGAAAATCCATGACATTTCAATGGAAATACACGAGGCAATGCCGGTTTACCCCAACAACCCCAGACCAAGCATAAAGCAGGTATCAAAATATCCAAAAGACTCCACCACAAAATCAGAGATAACAATAGGCAGCCACACAGGAACGCATGTTGACGCAAGAAGCCATGTTTTCGAAGATGAATCTGGCGCCGACATGATCCCTGTGGATTCGCTTTACGGGAAATGCAGGGTATTGGACATGACAGGCTGCAAGGAGAAGATAGGCAAAGCTGACCTGGAAATGCATGGAATAAAGCCTGGCGAAATACTGCTGCTCAAAACAAAAAATTCCCTGAGAGGATTTGAAAATTTTTACAATGACTACGTGTATATAGACGATTCAGCTGCGGAATACCTGGCAGAACGAAAAATAAGAACCATAGGAATAGACGCGCTGTCCGTCAAGCAGCTAGGGAACAGGGAGTCAAAAACACACCCAATACTTATAGGAAGCATGACGGTGTTTGAAGGGCTTGACCTCAGCAAGGTAAAGCCCGGGATTTACATCTTTGCAGGGCTGCCCCTTAAAATAAGGGACTGCGACGGCGCACCTGCAAGGGCAATACTTATAGAGCAATGATCAAAGACTTTCACCATTTCAAGGGAAATGAGCTCAAGAACTGAGAAAATCCAGGTCAAGGCAAGCCTGCAGAATCTTAAAAGTTGCTTTTAAATATTAAAACAATAAATTATTTTGCTTGTAAATGCATCATTGCCTTCTTCAGAATCTCCCTGCTATTCCCATAGGTAAGCCTTTCCAAGGCAGCCTCATAATGAAGCCACTCAAATCCGACATGCTCGAAAGAGATTTTCACTTCCTCCTTTTCAGTCTCGCCGAGAAAATATGAAACCTCTTTTTTTACAGCCTTTCCCTGCTTCCTGTAGAAATAATCCAGCCTTCCCGCGAAGCCCTCCTTAATCCGGACATCACCAATTCCAGTCTCCTCCAAGGTCTCGCGCAATGCAGCTTCAACCTCAGTCTCCCCTGATTCAACATGCCCCTTCGGGAAATCCCAATGCCCTGCCTCATAATGAAGAAGCAGGAACATTAGCTTTCCAGATGCCCTGCGAAAAAGAATGATGCCTGAAGATCTTTCCATAATCCATGTCAAATAGATGATTTTATAAATATTAACCCAAAAAACAAGGGTGAATGAAGGCGCAATCATCAATGGAGGCTGCAACGCTGATAACCTTCCTCACACTTGTAGTTGTTATATTTCTTGGAGTCACTACTGAAATGGTGTCAAGGTCATACCAAACACGGGAGAGGCAGGTAATTACAGACCTTTCAGAGATGATAGAGACTGAAGTAAGGATAGCCGCATCATCGCAGGACGGCTACAACAGGCAATTTGAGCTTCCCCCAAACCTCGAAGGAAAGGAATACTCAGTCGAGTTCATGGGCCCTGAGAAGCTTAAGGGAGCTCCGGGCGAGCCAGATGCCGACCACAGCGAGTTAATCGTAAAATACATCAACGACACATATGAGCAGGTTGTTCTTCTTCCAAGAAATGTGAACGGATCAGTCTGCGTTGGCAGAAATGTAATAGTCAAGGATAGGTCAGGAATCAATGTAACGTGCAACTGCATTTCAGGATACAGGGATGCGGATGGGGACGGGTATACGAACAGTGAAAAGAAGACCGCATGCTTTGGTGAACTAGGGGCAGGTTACAGCTCCAGCCCATCACCAATAATTGACTGCGATGACAGCAACAGCTTCGCATGGCAAAACCTGACCTGCTATAATGACGAGGATTCAGATGGTCATGGAATCGGGGCTCCTAGCATAATTTGCAGCGGCGCAACATGCCCACTAGGCTATGGCTCAGACGGGTTGGACTGCAAAGACAACAACCCTGTTGCATGGGCATGCAAAAAAGTATTTTTAACCAGCGTTCCGCGAATGGGAGACTTTGGGGGATTTGGAGGTGCGGATACGACCTGCCAGATCTATGCAAACAACGCAGGCTTGTCAGGGAATTACAGAGCCTGGCTCAGCACTTCCGCACAGTCAGCTGAATCAAGATTTACGCATAGCATCGCCCCATTCAAGTACAGGATGGTTGATCCCATGATGACTATTGTTGCTGATGACTGGACAGACCTTACCGATGCCACGATAGACAACCCAATAAACTATGATGAGTATGGAAACATTGTAACAACAGACATATACACGTGGACCGCGACAAAGCCTGACGGATCATACGACCCTCCTTCCTGCGACGACTGGACTTCCATAGCAAATAACGGAAAGAAAGGAAGGATAACTGACACCGATGAAGACTGGACAAGCAACAACCCGCCAAGGGACTGCGACAACTTGTACAGGCTGTACTGTTTTGAACAGTAAGCAATAAAAATAAAAAAGGCTGCAATAATGCCTGTTCATGAGACAAGAAAGGGACTCGCTGGGATGGATGGAGCTTGATGAAAACTCATATTATGGCATATTTACCGAGCGGGCGAAGAGAAATTTCCGGATATCCGGGATAAAAGCGAACCCGAATTTCCTAAAAGCCCTTGCAACCATAAAGAAAGCGGCGGCAAACGCAAACGTGCAGACAGGAGTTATTGACCAAAAAACAGGACACGCAATTTCAGAAGCTGCACAAATGGTGATCTCAGGAAAATTCAGCAATCAGTTTCCGCTTGACGTGTTCCAGGCAGGAGCCGGCACCCCGTTCAACATGAACATGAATGAGGTAATCGCCAATATATCAATTGAGCTCCTTGGAGGGAAAAAAGGGCAGTACGCCTTAGTCCACCCGAACAACCACGTGAACATGTCGCAAAGCTCGAATGATGTCATACCAACCGCAATAAGAATCGCGCTTCTTTTCGAATCCGAAAACCTCCTAACATCCCTTAATGCCTTCTCAAATGCAATCTCACAAGCGGCATCCAAGCATGAAAATGACATCAGGCCAGGCAGAACCCACTTGCAGGATGCTGTTCCGACAACATTCGGGCAGACTATTGGAAGCTATGCCTTCGCTGTGAACAAATGCATCGAACGAATAATAAGCGCGAGAGCAGCGCTTCAGGAACTAGGCATAGGAGGCACGGCAATCGGCACAGGCATCAACACGCATCCAAGATTCAAGAAGGAGATAGCAGGCCAACTGAAAAATGAAACAGGATACGAATTAAGGATTTCCGAAGACACGATTGCAACAACGTGGAGCCATGCAACACTTCTGGACTACTCCTCAGCCTTGAGGGTGCTTGCCGCAGACATGTCAAAGATATGCGATGACCTGATGCTGCTCAACTCAGGCCCGAAAACTGGAATGGCAGAGATCACGCTGCCAGAAGTTGAGCCTGGTTCATCCATCATGCCTGGCAAGGTAAACCCGTCAATACCTGAATGCATGAAAATGATATGCTTCCAGGCGATAGGGAATGACCTTGCAGTAATGGAAGCAGCGAAATCAGGCAACCTGGAGCTTAACGTGTATACCCCGTTAATAGGGTTTGATCTCTTATGGTCCACTGAAATCCTGACCAAGGGCCTGGACATGATGACTGAACTATGCATAAAGCCAATAAGGATCCATAAGGAAAGGGCAGCAGAGCTTGTAAAAAACAGCCTAATAGCGGCAACAGCGCTAAATCCTTACCTGGGATATGAAGTGGTGGCAGAGATCGTGAAACTCTCGCTTAAAAGCAACAAGCCGATAAGGGATATAATCATAGAGAACCAGATAATGGAGGAAAAACACCTCCAAATGATTCTTGACCCGGCTGGCATGACACATCCAGGCAACACCGACAAAAGCCTTGCAACATCAATAAAAGAAAGCGAGGGCTTCAAAAGGTTTGTCAGTTCTTTTTCATAAAGCGTCTTCTTGCGAAAAACAAGACCACCCCAAGCACAACCAAAACAAGCAGCGCAGCTGCCAACGCGTTTCCCCTGCCAACCCTTTCTGAAACTAACGGTATTGAAATATCCTTCACAACATCCTTCGATTTTCTTTCAACAGGCTTTTCAGCTGCCTCTTCACCTTTTACCTCTCCTCCCGCTTCCACACTTAAATCCTCCTTCGGCGCAGCAGTTGATGATGCTTTCCCTGCAATAACTGCAAAAATACTAAAACCAGGCGATTCCGAAGAGAAATAATTATACGAGGAGTCAGAAGAAAGCTGCTTGGTCGGCAACCGGGTCCATGACCCATTCTTAAGCCTAGCCAACTCGACCGTCCTTGGATCAAGAGAGTTATTAACGAACCACGAGACAGGAACCTTGAACTTAATGCTGACATTTCTGACCCCCCCAATATTGCCAGTGACTATCGAAATGTACTTGAAAACAGAACCCTCCTCCTTCTTGACAGGAACCTCCTGGCCGCTTGCAAGCGCAGCCTCCTTAACTGTAACCGATGCCTGAACAGCCTCTGACACAGGAACAGCCTCAATCTCGAAAACAGATATCTCTGCTGATTTCTTGTAGACAAAAACCCCTGTAAAGCCTAAAGGGATAAGGGGAACTACCACTGACTCGGACGCAAGAGAGGTTCCACCTCCACCTCCCCCACCTCCTCCGCCACCGCTGCTGCTACTGCTTGCTCCATTATTATTGTTGTTGCTCTGCTGAACCTGCGCTCCTGTACTTGAATTATAAACAGTCCCCGTGATGCTCTGGACATATGTAGCAGCCCCCGCAATGCCCTTAGCCGTTATCGTGAAATTACAATCAGTAGACCCCATGACAATCATCCACTTCTGAGGATTTGAGGCAGAATTGCCGTCATTAAGGGTTCCCAGGTTTTGAGTGGCATTCCCCGCGCTTCCGCTGTTGGTCAGGTTAAGAAGACTGCACCTTGTCTCGCCGGCAGTGACCGGAAACCCCTTTGCCTCAGGAGTGGTGGAGTTTGTACTTATATTAAGGTCAATATTTACATTGTTACCGCCTGCGACCACATTAGCTGAAACCTCGAAAACCCCTCCTTCCCTTGCCCATGTAACATTTGTCGTGTTAGTTAGCGATTTTATGTCGATAACATTGATTGTGGTGTCGGCAACATAAGTGTCTGAAACCGAATCAAGCAAGATGGATGAAAACTGGTTGACGCCAGAACTGGTGGACCGTATGTCCGAGAATGATGCAGTCGTGGATGCCCCATTGTTGATGGTTGTGCTGAAGCCCGATCCAGTGTACGAGACAGATTCAGCCCACGATCCCTCAACCCTCAAAGTCACAGTGCTCAGGCTCGTCGAGCTTGTGTCAGGATTATATATTGTTGCCTGGCAATTCAAATTGTCACCCACCGCGATATTCACAGTGCCTGTTTCACCGGAACAGCTGAATGCTGTAACCTGAAGAACTGCCATAGCGCCTAATGAATTAAGCAAAAACATCATGAACAAAGCAGCAATAAATCCTGTTTTCATCATATCACCTACGTTGAATTTAGCCAAAATGTATAATTGCTTAGCCCCCAAGCACCATAAGATGCCAAAGTCGAGTTCGCGCAGTGAACATTCCACATGTAGTAACCCGGAGTGCTGTGGTTAAGCATAAATGTATGATTGGTTCCGTATTGAAGCAATGCAGTGCTGCTATTGATAGCCCATGTAGATGAAAGGTTGGTATAAAGCGAGCAGTTAGCTTCTTGGGTCGTGCCCCCTGTCCAAAGGAACCTGAAGGATACATTGGAGCCAGCGTATGACCATGAGTTGTGGGCGGGAATAAAAAGGGTCACGTTTAAATGTGCTGGCTCAGGCACGACAGTGCCATTGCCAACATAAACAGCAAAGGTCCTGTTGCTGGCGCCCCACCCGCTCAAGGAAGAATTACTGCAATAAACATTCCAGGAATAAGACCCGTTATACGAGAAAACCATGCTAAGGTTACCATCCTGCCCCCCTGACGATACGATTCCGCGAGACATGTTTTCAGCCCAGGACCCTGTGAAGTTGGTATAAAGCGAGCAGTTTGCAAGTAGCCTATCAATGCTGAAACCAAAAGATATGTTTTTCGCGCTTTCATTTGTCGTAAAGGCTGAATTGTTTGAAGGACTTGAAAGGCTCACTGAAACAGACTGGGAACTTCCATTGTTTACAATCGATGAAAAAGTGCGGTTGGATCCCCATGCAGTGAGTGTTCCGTTAGAACAGCGGATGTTCCACAAATATGAAGAGTTAGACGTGAAATTAGCAAAAAGGACGTTGTTATTCCTGACGCCCACTCCAGTAGTCCAATTTGAAGCCCAATCCCCAGTCATGTTCATGTAAAGCTGGCAAGAAAGGTTGCTTACTGCAGGAATGCTGACATTGAACAGAAGCCTGGCGTATGATGTGCCTGAGGTGTTGGAGAAAACAGTCCCGTTAGCCTCTGTTTGATTAATGGAGATGTTATTACTTGAGTCAAAAACATTGTAAGACCGGTTCGTGGAAGACCATGTAACGTTAGAGTTGGTTCCGTTGCAGGAAACACCCCACTTGAAGCTTCCTGCAAGATTGAGGGAAATATTGAAGTTTGACTGCTCAGTGTTACTTAAAGAGTCAAACCTTATGATTGCATTCCGGGTTTCCTGGGCTGCCCAATTCCCGGATGAATTAGTGAAAAAAGAGCAATTTGCAATCAGAGCAACAGAAGTTCCGTCATTCTCCCCTCCCTGGCTGTGGTTCAGCATGAAGCTGAAATTGGCTGTTGTGAAATCAAAAGATGCGCTGTCAGCAGGGGAAAGAAGAGTAAGGTTCATTGTTGCATTTGCAGGGATAACTGCTGCCGATGTATTTGAAGCATTAACCTTGAACGCTATTTTTCTATTCACGCTGTTCCAGTCATCATCATAGCAAGTTACCGTAAACCCGTAATCCTGTGAAGCTGGAAGCCTCGGAATTGAAAAGTTAGCTGTATGCTCTTTCCCTCCTGTAACAAAACTATATCCGGGCTCAAGCCCCGTGGAACCCCACTTGCTTGCAAATATGCTATAGTAGGTGCTCCCATTGAAATTTGAACTCCTGCATGACCTAAAGTCAACGGTCATGTTGTCAACCGTTCCGCTTGCATTGTTAACCTGATCGCTGCACCACCAGTTTGTTAAAGTGTCATAATTAACCAGATTAACATAGCAGTTGGCATTCTCAGTGGTTGTCATGTTGAAGAACAGGCTGCCGTTAATTGTGGAATTGAATACGGGCGAATGGATTGTGCCGTTGAGAGCGTTTGTATTCCTCACATAGAAATAACCTGTTCTAAGAAGCGAGGTTCCCTGGCTTCCGTTTACATTCACCCTGACATAATAATTGCCTTTTTCCCAATTTGTGCCATTATTAATTATGCGTATAGCCCTCCTTTCAGTGCAGTTAAGCTCATTGCCTGAAATAGTGGGGGTGCCTATCCAGGCTGCAGTCTGGTTAATGATGTTGAAGCTGTATTCGTAATACTTCCTGCAATAGTCACTCCAGCAGTTATTTGCAGAGAAAGCCACCTCAACCTTGCTAACATTCACCCTAGCATTCTGGCATCCGTAGCTGCTGTTCATAACCTGAAGCCTGAATGTAATGTTCTCACCAGGAGAAAAGTAATATTTCCAGCTTGCATTTGCATCCTCGTTGTACCAGTAACCCGTATATGGGCTGACAACCTGGAACCACGCGTATCCTGCATCGAATTTTTGGGACCTGTCGGCAGAGGATGTGAATTCAAGGTTGAGATTATGGTAACCTTCAGACCATCCTTCTGAAGGAGCTATTATTGTTATGTTCCGGGTCACTGTCCCATTAACCCCCCCAGCACTAGTGCTGTTAATCATGCAAGTCCCTGAAGACTCTGAGTTGCATGAATCGATGGTGAAATTGATAACTGTCTGATACGGCCAGTTCCACTCGAATATCTTCGAAAGGTTACCTGTCGCGCCAGTGCCTGAAATTGCCTTCGTAACAGTTATTGGAAGGGTAAGGTTCTCATTCCTGCCAACCGCATACCTGTTCACAACATCACCTATGGCAACTGAAACGCTGGCTGCCCTGAAAGACACTGAAACTGTCTGGCTGGCGTTATTGCTGTTATCAATGACATTTATTGTAAGGTACCTGTAGCCTCCATTTGCAAGGCTCCATGCGTTGTTATTCGGGGTTATATTAAGCTGGGTTGTGGCATTAAACCATTCAGTTGAACTTGGACTATAGGTTGTGTAGCTTACCCTGCTGTAGCCAGCCCCACTCCACAAGGTTTCTGAGATACTTGCAATCGAGTAATTCCCGTAAACCAGGCTGCTGCTCGACCAGTCAGGCTGGTAAACGTTAAGGTTGAAGGTCGCGTTTGAATCAACATCAACCGTATATCGGACATTGGTTGCTGAAACCCTGAAGGGCTGAACGCTGAACCAAAGGTATCCTGAAGCACTGGACCCCTCAAGATCTGCCATTATCATTTCTCCGGAATAATAGCCCGCATCCCAGTTCCCACTCTTGTTTATCATTACAATAGCCGTCCCATTAACGCTCAAAGGCGACAGGTTAAAGTCCTCAGGATAATTATACTCTACGCTTTCCCAAGTATCACTTCTCCACGTCCTTAAAACCAAATCCTTTATTGTTGTATTAATATAGTCCCCCCGATTATACCATGAATAGGAATCCTTCTTGTTCTTCGTGGTTGAAACATTAATGTAAATAGGGCCAGTTCCGGTTGAAGTGTAGGTATACGATCCATTCGAACTGACTGGCTGCGTGTCCACATTAAAGGGAATTATATTGAACCATCCATACCCTGTCTCGGTTCCGTTTATATCCAAAATCACGTTGTACCATCCGCCAGCCCATGAACCATAGAGCCTGCTGATGTTAAGCACATAATTACTATAGGCGCTCACTGATCCGCTCCAGTACCACGGGGATGATACATTAACATTAAGACTGGTCGACGAGAATACGCTCGTGTTCAGTTCCTTATAGCTTCCTGCCTGGTAAAACTGAATCTTCTTGACGCTTACTGAAACATTCCCTCCAAGGCTAGCATTCCCACCGTCATTATAATCGCCTGCATTATTTATCCTTACATAAAGGCTGATGTTCTCCTTTGAATTGAAAGCATACTTGTAATTGTAAGAGCCTGACTCTATCGGGGTCGAGTAGGATTCCCATTGCCTGACATTGAACCAAGCCTCCCCATAATCAATCTCCCCTGTTGCATCATTCGTGCCCTTTATCGTAACTGAATAAGTTCCTGTCTGCCAGAGGCCCTTTGGAGTCTTATCATGGAATACAGAGAAAGACCCCCAGCCATTTGTTACATTAGATGAATTCAGGCCCGTCACGTTATACTTGTAATCAATGGGAGGCCATATCCACTCGCCATAATCCCCCATGTAGTTAACCTTTTCCACGCTCACTGAACCGCTAATGCCGCCGCTTTGAGAGTTTGAGTACCAATTAGACCACCAGTTGTTGCCTGCCTCATAAATACGCACATTGAATGATATGTTGCTTGAGGGCTTCTGAACCCAGGCATTATTACTGACATAAGCCCATATGTAAAAGCTTCTGGTCTCAAAGATTGTTGAGGCCTTGTCAATAGTCTGCCCGTCCGGCCCGACTATGCTTAAAAACGCGATGTTCCTTCCCCCGCTCCATTTTGACTCAGGCTTTATGATGCAGGTGTACTGCCCCTGGTCATTGTCAGCAGAGCAAATAGTGGCAGTAGTATTAAGAGGCTGCTTGGCACCGGACTGGGCATTAACAACCTTCTCAACAGTGATTGTCGCGTTTGGAATAACCTGCTTTGTTTGGGTGTTAATGTTGCAAGCCATACCCATGCCATATTGGGAGCCGAATGATGAAAGATTCTGAGCAGAAGCCCTTCCTGCCGGGTTTTGAGCACGTGCTATCTTAAGCTCAACATACACTGTATCCGTTGTCTTGTACTGCCAGATATACCATGAGCTGGAACTGTCAATGCTACCGGCAGAGCTTTTAGATGACGAGCACACGTCATACGGATTGATTATGAAAGTGGTCGATGCAGAAGCAGTGTTATTATTGATAAACAGCTTTATCGAGTAGGCGCCCCCCTGCTTTGGAGTGTCAAGCATGATCCTTCCAACTGATTCGTTAAATGCCCATTCAAGAACAGAATTATTGCTGTTTACATTCGGCCACCCCGCAACCCGGGTGTAGTTGATCTCAGTTCCATTCTCATACAATACGGAGCCAATGCTAACATTGGTAATATTCACGGACATGGAAGTATTTTTTGCTGAAAGACTGACAAAAACAGACTCTGTGGTGCTGAAAAGCTCCTTAAGAGCGCCCTCTTTAGTGCTTGGGAAAGCGGAAGCTGTCAGGTCTGCAACCTTGATAGATCTCTCAACAACCTGGACAACGCCGCTGAAATTCATTGAGATCGTGACCACATATGAACCTGTTATGTTCGGAGTCTGAAACATGAGCTTATAGCATCCCAGAGAGCCGCAGGTTGAGTTCAAGGTTACGTTAGATGTTTCAAGCGTGTGCCTCATGCTGTTAAGCAGCGATGCATTGAAATGCGAATTATTCAGCACCGTAATCAAAGTACCGTTAGACCTCTCTTTGGGATAAAGCTCGAAAGACACATTCCTCACCGGAAAAGCGGTGTATTCGTACTCAAATCCCGAATTGTCAGATGCCTTTGTCAGGTACAGGGTCCAGCTCCTTACCTGGAAAAAAGAATAAGATGAAATGTTTGACCCGTTTTCGCCGTAAACATGAACAGATGCCTTATACACCCCGTCATTGAAATTATTATTGGTTACGAACTGGAAACGATTTATGAATCCGTTGGTATCGTTGAGCTTGGTGGATGTTATATTAAGGACAACAATGCCCGCCGAGTCCGTAATTGTGCCGTTGAAAATATAGGTTCCTGAAGGCACGGTTCCATTCTTGGTAACCTTAACCTCCACCGCAGCCTGCTCATTAGTGGTCAGGATTTCCTTGAATTCGGTCCCGGTCGAACTCTTAATATAGACACTTGCATCAAAGGGGATAACCTGGAACAGGCTGGAAGCCATGAAATTATTAACCTCCACAACATAACTTCCAATTATGGAAGGGGCTGTAAAATTAGCAGAACAGGCCCCTGATTCACCCGTGACGCAGCTAAAGCTTAATATGGCAACATCACCATTTGAAACCTTCCTCCTCAATGTGCCATTAAGTGTTATGTTAGCAACCGGTGTAAGGGAGTCCGAAGCGACAGACCATGCAGAACCCTTCACCACTACCGGATCGCCTGAATAATATCTTGCCCTGTCCGGGTTTACATATAGCTTGTCAACGCTCTTCTGGAGGACGTGAAAAGGAATGCTTACCGAATAAGCAGAGCCATTAAGCAGGTCATCATGCCTTATAACCAGGATGTAAGACCCTTCAAACAAAGGAGAATAAATGGGCTCAGCATTAGGAAAACTGCTGCTTCTTGTCCTAAAAATACCCCCTGAACTTGCATTGACTAAAATCTGCGAATTCAACGTGGAGGTCCCATTCGATACATTTACAATGCTGATGTTGATGGTCAGGTTGATCGGTGCCGGATAGAAATCGGTCTGGTTGGTTGAATTTGTCTTGGTGTTAGACAAGTTAGCCCTTTTCAGGACACCGCTAACAATGATGCTTTCGTTAAGGTTGAATGTTGACTTCTCAAGATTAGTCGAGATCCAATAAACGAACTGGTCGGCATTGAAGGAATCGCCTGCATCAGCAGAAACCGGATTCAGGGATACTGCGAAAAGCAAAAAAGCTATTGTGACAAGCGCACCTTGTTTCATCCAAGCTTAAAAAGCATTATAAATATATATAAATCTTTCTAGTCGATTTTAATGAACCAATTGAGGAGCATCCTTTGCCATTTTACTAATAATTTTTTCTTCATCGACCATTATTAAGCCATGCTGCCCATAAAAAGGATTTTTACCGTCTGCTTTGCAGACAACTGAAAATGCATATCCTCTGTCTAGCTCTTGTATCCCTACCCTATATTCAACATCATGGAACTGATCCATCCGAAAGTAATTAGCATCCATGAAAAGCTCAGTACCTGTATAAACAGGCAAGATTCTTTGATCAGTCAATTCCCTTATCTTTCTTTCTGTTGGAGTTATGGGATCCTTAATCGATTCGAAAAGAGCCTGAGAGGAGTTAGCAATAAGGTAAAGAAGGCTGCCTGGATATTCGAGTCCAGTCCCTTCACAGAACTCCTTCTTTTGATCAGGATAAATGCTATAAACAAAACACCTATATGTTCCAAAATTCGGAGTACCACGCAGCGCATACTTTATGGAACTGTCAATGCCCTGCCTGGACCTCAGCAAAGTGATACCGCCTGTTTCTGCCAATAAGGTAGTTTCAAGACCGTAGGCTGAATGATCAAAATTAACCTGATCACCCTCACATAACGGGCTCCCGAAAAAGGCTTTGAGCAAGCCAGAATACATGCGTGATTCGTGAATAGAGAGGCTCAGTGTAAGCATGCCGGGCACAATCTGCCTCTTGCCCCTTACCGCCATGTATTCGAAATTATGAATGCCATTAGTATCGCCTGTTGAATGACAGAACTTCTCGATTTGATCGGCGCTAAAGGAAACAGTCATTGCCATTTTTTTCCTTTTGATAGGCAATATTTAAATATTTTTTCCATTTTTAAGTAATTAACTTCTGAAGCACAACCTATAAAAACAAACAAGGAGTCTGCGCTTCCCATGCAAGATGACAAGCAACTAAAATCCGAACTGAGGAAAAAGGCATCGGAGAACCCGGAAAAGTACTATGCTGTTAACGTACTCAGGGAAGAGGGCTTTGCTAGGGGGAAATGCTCAAAATGCGGGAAACACTTCTGGTCAACAAAAGAAACCGCAACATGCGGAGACCCTGCCTGCAGCGGCGGATTCAGGTTCATAGGGAAAAGCCCTGCAAAGAACAAGATAGGCTATATTGATCTATGGAAAGGATTCTCAGGCCACTTCAAAAAGCTAGGGTATGAGCCGATAAAAAGGTACCCTGTTGCAGCAAGATGGAGGGATGATACAGATTTTGTCCAGGCATCAATATATGACTTCCAGCCATATGTCGTTTCCGGGGAAGTTGAGCCTCCAGCCAACCCTCTTGTTGTCCCGCAATTCTGCCTGAGGTTCAACGACATAGACAATGTTGGAATAACCGGGGCTCACTACACAGGATTTGTCATGATAGGGCAGCATGCGTTCATGCCACCAGGCAAATGGAAACAGGAAGACTACTTCAAAGATATACACAGCTGGCTGAAGAAAGGGATTGGGCTCCCTAATGATGAAATCGTCTTCCATGAGGACGCATGGGCAGGAGGAGGGAACTTCGGGCCATGCATGGAGTTCTTCAGCCGGGGACTGGAACTTGGGAACCAGGTGTATATGCAATACGAAGTCACTCCAGCAGGATACAAGGACCTGAACATAAAAGTGCTTGACATGGGAATGGGACAGGAAAGGAATGCATGGTTTACCACAGGAGAAAGCACAAGCTATGAAGCGGTAATGCCAAGCGTATGCGAATACCTATACAGAAAGACAGGAGTTGAAAAAGATTCTGAAATCATTGAAAAATTCCTGCCTTACTCATCCTACCTGAACATTGATGAAGCAGAGGATATTGAAGAGGCGTGGAAATCAGTTGCAAAAAGAACAGGAATAAATGTTGAAGAGCTGAAGGGCAAGATACTTCCGCTCGCCGCCCTATACTCAGTTGCTGAGCATTCAAGAAGCCTGCTTGTAGCATTAAGCGATGGCGTCCTGCCATCAAATGTTGCAGGAGGCTATAACCTCAGGGTGATATTAAGAAGGGCTCTAAGCCTTATAGACAAATACAAATGGGAAGTAAGCATGGGAGAGCTTGCAGAAAAGCACGCAGAATTCCTGAAAGAGCAATTTCCCGAACTATCTGAAAACCTTGAAGACGTAAAGGACATCCTCGAGGTTGAAAAGAAAAAATATCATGAAACAAGAAAAAGAGCATCTCATACGGTGCAAGGGCTGCTGACCAAAGGCAGCGTGACAGATGAAAAACTAGTTGAGCTTTATGACAGCCAGGGAATAAGCCCGGAAATGTTTGCAGAAGAGGCAGAAAAGCTAGGAAAGAAGATAAAAATACCGGATGACTTCTACAAGACTGTTGCTGAAAGGCATGAGAAAAAGGAGCAAAGAGCAGCAACAGAGAAAAAAGAGAAGCTGGAGCTGAAAGGAGTTCCCGAAACAAAAGCGCTGTTTTTTGACGATTACAAAAAAACTGAATTCATAGGAAAAGTGCTGAAAATAATAGCAAATAATGTTCTGCTTGAAAATACCTATTTCTACCCGACATCAGGAGGACAGGAGAATGATCTTGGAACAATCAATGGCGAAAAGGTTGTGAATGTTTTCAAGCAGGGAAGCATCATAATGCATGCAATGGAAACTGCTCCTAAATTCAAGGAAGGAGATGAAGTGAAATGCATTATTGACCGGGAAAGAAGATTGCAGTTATCGCAGCATCACACTTCAACGCATATTGTGAATGGAGTGTGCAGAAGAATGCTTGGAAACCATGCAATGCAGGCAGGAGCTGCAAAATATCCTGAAAAGGCAAGGATAGACATAACACATTATGAATCCCTGACTGACCCGCAGCTAAAGGAAATCGAGGATGAATCTAACAAGATCATAAAGCAAAACCTCAATGTAAAAAAATACTTCATGCCGAGAACACTGGCTGAACAGAAGTTTGGGTTTTCCATCTATCAGGGAGGAGCAGTTCCAGGCAAGAGCCTGAGAATTGTAGAGATAGAAGGCCTTGATGTCGAATGCTGCGGAGGAACCCATTTGGACAGGACATCGGAAGCTGGGCAGATAAAGATAATCAAGACGTCCAAGATACAGGACGGGATAATAAGGATCGAGTTCACGGCAGGAAAGGCAGCAAAAAAAGAAGAAACAGGAAAGCAGGCAATTGTGCAAGAGCTTGCTGCAGTATTAAGCTGCGAACCAGAACAGGTTCCTGGAAGGGCGGAAGAGCTATTCGAGAAATGGAAGCAGAAAGTGAAGAAAGGAAAGGAAATTGAAGCTAAGCTGATATCAACAGCAAAATTTGACGGGGACGTTCTTGCGAAAACAGCAGAGATATTCAGAACCCAGCCAGAACACCTCGTTAAAACAGCGAAAAGATTCATTGAGGAATTAGCTGAATAAATCGAATTTCCATGAAGCGCATCCCTATTATTGCTTTCTCCATGTCATGCAGGGATATTCTCAGGATTGGCAAGAAGTGATTTCAATCTATAATTTGTGATCTGCTGCAAACAATCAGTTTTCATATTTGGATGCATGATTCTGAGTTGTTTCAGGAGGCAGGGTTTTCAGATTAGTATATAAACTTAACCGACTGGATGTGTTTATTTACATTAAAGGAACGAACAAATTGTTTTCAAGCGTTTGCGATTTCTAACGGGGTTTACCCCATTAAATAGTTGCGAAGCAAATTTAACGGGGTTTACCGGTTGCGATAAGCGTTTTTTTATCGTAAAATAAAAGAATGGATTCCATTGATCAAATTCAAAAAACGGCCTTAAAAGACATTGAAAAAGCCGCTGATGAAGAGGCTTTAAAATCATTAAAGATTGAATATCTCGGCCGGAAAGGAAAGCTTACTAAAATTTTAAGGGAATTGAAGAATTTAGCGGTTGAAGAGCGTGTTTTAACCGGAAAAAAAGCTAATTTGCTTCGCCGGGAACTGGAGGAAAATTTTAACAAAAAAGAAAATTTATTGAAAGCGCGGATAAAAAAGACGGCTTTTTCAGAAGAACAGATTGACGTTACTTTGCCGGGCAGAAAGACGCTGATCGGCCATCTTCATCCTTTGACTAAAATAAGGAATGAAGTGGAAGAAATTTTTACGGCTTTGGGATTTGTTGTCGCCGAAGGGCCGGAAATGGAAACCGAACATTATAATTTTGACGCTTTGAATATTCCGGCTGACCATCCGGCGCGCGAAATGTGGGATACTTTTTGGGTTGATGAAACCGGCGCGGCAAACGGAAAAAAATTTTTGCTCCGCGTCCATACTTCGCCCGTCCAGATCCGTTATATGGAAACTCATCAGCCGCCGTTTCGCCTGATCGCGCCGGGAAAAGTTTTCAGATACGAAGCCACGGACGCTTCGCACGATATCCAATTTTATCAGGTTGAGGGACTGATTGTCGGTAAAGATACCAGCGCGGCTAATTTCAAGAATCTTATTCCTGTTTTTTTTAAAAAACTTTTTAATAAAGAAGTTAAAATCAGGCTTCGGCCGAGTTATTTCCCTTTTGTTGAACCGGGTTTTGAAGTGGATATGTCTTGCATCCAATGCGCGGGAAAAGGATGTCCGGTTTGCTCCAGAACCGGCTGGCTGGAAATTATGGGCGCGGGAATGGTTCATCCTAATGTTTTTAAGGCGGTTGGTTATAATCCGCGGCTTTGGCAAGGCATTGCTTTTGGCGTCGGATTGGACAGGATCGCGATGATGAAATATAAAATTCCGGATATCAGATTTTTTCACGCCAATGACATCAGATTTCTTAAACAATTTTAAATAAAAATGAGAGTAAGTTATAATTGGTTACAATCTTTTTTTGCCAAAGAATTGCCAAAACCGGAAAAAT
>JACPBS010000013.1 GCA_016180195.1 Candidatus Woesearchaeota archaeon | reverse complement strand
CTGTAGCGCCTATAAAAGCTGCGCCAACACCCAACGCCATTACCCTTTTGATCGTTTACCTAAAATTCAATCTAAACACCTCCGAATTTTTGGTTGTTTATCATCATTCTTTGTTTCCAATCCATTTTCTTTTTTCCAATCCCCCTTACAAGGGACCTATATAGCACCCAGTTAGACCACAAAAAAACAGTCATATTTAAACTTTTTGGAAATCATATATTCTGCAAAAGATAGATTGTACATATGCATCGTCCTCTCAAATGATCATGGTGCGGGGTACGCAACGCAACCTTAACAAGGTTGCAGCGAAAAAAGTCGGGCTAAACAAAAAAAAGTTTAGCCCAACAATGCGGGGGACGTGACTTTCATTGCAATCGATACTGATTGCCAATTCGAACACGCGCAGGCACTAAGCCACCAGGTCCTAAGCCTGGCCCGTTTGGCCACTCCGGCACCCCCGCATTCAAGCAAAGCCTGAAGAAAGGGTATTTAATATTTTTGATCAAAGCTCAATACCCCTTGAAGTTTTCCTACTAAGCGCTGCGAAAACGCTAAAAAAGGCAATCGACCCCAAAGCCTTGTAAATACCATTTCTACGGTTATCCTGCTGCCTGAATTCCACACGGGAATAAGAAACTGCCAAAGGGAACTTAGCAGCAATCTTATTGCGAATCTCCTTCAAACTTGAAGAAGCATTGCCAAGAGACCTTTTCAAAGGAATGGTGAAGTCGTAGGCTCCGCCAGACAAATCAACAGGAGCTGTAGTAACAAAAAATTGAGGTTGAGTCCGCCCACCCAACATCTTATCAATTTCAGACTTCTGGCGATCATAACCCGTAAAATTTCCATAAATTACCTGCGTTACATAAGCCCTGACACCCTCAAGATCCATGGCAAAATCTTCAAACTCGGCATAAAAAGCTGCGGCCTTTCCCTTTCCATGCACAGCATCCGCACCTTCAGAAACAATCCCCTCCAATGCTGAATTTATTCCAGGCACAACATCGCCGATGCCGTTATTAAAAGGCACTCTTGCCACCCTATACCCAGAAGGATCAGGGCTTAGCGAATCAAACCACATTCCGGCAACCGCAAAATCAAGGCTGCTAATTGCAGAACCCAATCCTTTATCTATTCTCGTGTCCTTGAAATTACGCGTCCCATGAACAACACTTACAACCCTTACCTGTTCAACAGGCTGTTTAAGAAAATCATAACAAGACGCCAGTCCCAGAACTACAGATCCTAAAAGAGGAATATAACCAAGCTTGCCATAGTTCATTTCTATCGCCCTGCTGTAACCAAAACACGTTCCAGACCGCCTTCATGCCCGGATAAGCCTTCAAGCGTTGTAACGCATGCTGAAGGCTTGCCTAGAATTGCCTCATACATCTGCCTTGCTTCTTCTCCAATATTTCGCGATCTTTTTTCTGCCCAGAGCCTTTTCATATCACCCGGGAAGGAAAGCGTAGGCCCATGCGTAGGATGGATGTAATCAATCTTCTCCTTAAGCGGCTCTCCCTTTCTGGCACGTGGTCCTTGCTCAGGAACAAGATATTGAAAAGATGCTCCTATTTCCTGACCACCTGTGAGTTGAACTGAAAAAGCACCTAAAACATGATACTCGCTACTGTCCCTCTTGTGCCTGTTTGTTGCCGTAAAAACATGGGTTTCAACCAATCCATAGAACGCATCGCAATCTTTCCCAAAGGGAATTATTTGGCTGCCGCAATAAATCAAATTCAAATAACGGAATTTCGCCTTGAGAAGCATCAACATTTCTTCAGCGTTCGGGAATGTATGACCATCATGTCCAACATAAACCGGGGCACGCCTGTCAAATCGCGACATTACAGCAGGTGTTTGGCTTCGGAATATAAATTTTTCTTCACTGAACAGTAACTTGACCATAAGCACAAAACATATAAAGTAGTGTTTTTTCCGGATTTTCGGGTTTAGAGGTTCTTGAACAGTTATGATATAGAAGGTAAAGGAAAAAATGACAACAACTGATGAGGCAAATCCGCGAGAGCTTGTGCTTTCGCTTGCAGAAAACTTGAAGGAACTGCCTGAGGTAAAAGCACCTGTCTGGGCAAAATTCGTAAAGACAGGCCGCTTCAAGGAAAGACCTCCCATGAGCAATGACTGGTGGCATATAAGAGCCGCGGGGATATTGAGGACAGTTTATAGGCTAGGACCCATCGGCACCTCAAAGTTAAGGACGAAATATGGCGGGAAGAAAAACAGGGGTGTGGCTTCTGAGCACGCCTACAAGGGTTCGGGCAGCATTGTAAGAAAAATACTCCAGCAGCTGGAAAAGGCAGGACTGATCGTACAGGCATCAAAAGGAGTGCATAAAGGAAGGATCATTTCACCAAAAGGAAAATCCTTCCTTAACAAAGTAGCGAAAGGCATCGAAAAAAAAGAACAGCCCAAGCCTGCAAAGACAGAGGCAAAGCCTGAAGCTACAAAAAAAACCAAGGAAAAGAAGAAGCAAAATGCACAATGAACTTGAGGAAATAAAGAAAAGAAAGCTGTCAGAAATGCAAAGGCAATATAACGATCAGCTGAACCAGCAGATCGAAGAGGAATACCAAGCCCAGCAGCAAATAGCCTCTCTTGAAGACATGGTTAAAAAAACAATGACAAAGGAAGCGCTCCAAAGATATGGCAACATAAAGGCAGCAGATCCTGAAAAATCAATACAGCTGCTTGTTGTCCTGGGCAGACTGATCCATATGGGAAAAATAAGAAGCGTAACAGACGAAAACCTCATATCAATCCTGGAAAAGATGGCGCCCGCAAAGAAAAGCTTCAGAATAGAAAGAAGATAACAATGGCAAAATACAAGCACCCCAGCAGAAAGAAAAGGCTTGCAAAAAAACAGGAGCAGACAAAATGGGCTCCTTTCTGGACTGTCCCTAAAATATATGGCAAAGGAAGAAGGGTTCATCCAGGCAGGCATACTGCCGTGAAAAGAAGCTGGAGAAGAACAAAGCTAAAGGCATAAAATGGCAAACCTGGAAAGGACTTACAACGTACCCTTAAGAAAGGAATTCCTGAAAGCACCCCTGTATAAGAGGGCTAATAAGGCACTAATCGCACTCAGGCAATTCATAGCCAAGCATATGAAGGCAGAGAAAGTCATAATTGGGAATTACCTCAACAGGAAGATATGGGAAAGGGGGATCAAAAGGCCGCCACACCACGTCAAGATAACCGCCATAAAAGATGAAAAAGGAGTGGTTACAGCAGAGTTGGTTGGAGCACCCAAGCCTAAAGCAAAAGAGAAGAAGCAGCCAACAACAGAAAAGAAAGAAGTTGTCCAGAAGGAAGCAGAAGAGCTGAAGCAGGCACTCGCAGGGGAACTTGAAAAGAATGCCCAAATAACAGCTGAAAAGCCTGAAGAAACAAAAGCAGAAGAGAAGCCGAAGCCGCATAAAAAAGCGCCAGCAAAGAAGGCTGTTTCAGAAAAGCCCAAGAAAGCTTCAGCAAAAAAAACCGAAGTGAAAGCTTGAATCATTCAAATCTTACGATATCCGGATAGCTTCCTGCCATAATTCTTTTGTAGCAAAAAAAAATATGAATTGAGAAATTTAAAAAAAGAAATGGGGCTCGCTAAATTAGTGGCTGTGGCAGTAATGGTTGCCACAATAGGGTCTACTACGGCTTTTGTAGCAAGTGAAGTTACAAAGCCCACGATAACAAGCCAACAATATATATGCGTCTCAGAAGGGATAAGCAGGAAAGTTGTTTATTATTCCAATGGCAAATCTACACCAAACGGAATACAAGCTGATGAAAGATGCAACGGTTATGAGACCCATTACAGATAGGGATTGCCTAACGTTTTAGCCAGCAATTCAAAAGGATAAATGACTACTTTGGCAGCCTTGTCCATCCCTAAAAGCACGAGGGAGTTATGCAAGGCATAAGAATACTTGTATGTTCCAAGGCCGTAAGCGATCAAATTATGGCTGTTTATTATTTCTCCATCAATGCCAACTAGGCGATCAGCTAAATAGCCAACACCCACAATTGCAGAGAATACTAAAATCGAAACTGCATCAAGCGAACCCAGGCGCTTAAACGCATCAAAACCCTTCAAGCCACTTATTTCTTTAGCAACATATTGATTTGACTCAGAAAAACCCCTTCCCAAAGCAACACAAGTTGATATTGTATCGGCTAGAAAAGATGCTGACATGAAAATCTCTGAAAAAATAAGGCTTTCAAGAGTCATATTAACTGTGCAAACAGGTGATTTAAAAAGATTTATTAAAAAACCGCTTAACCTAATGTCGAAATGGAAAGGAAGCTGCCATTTGAAACTATCCAAAGAAAGGTAATTGTCCGAAAGGAATCAGATACATCTGACAAGTTCGGATATCTGCCTGACCAAAGGCCGGTTGATGTACTGCTTGAGAACGGAATAATAAACATAGACAAGCCCGCGGGCCCCACATCACACCAGACAAGCGCGTACGTGAAACAGATACTGGGAATAAGCAAAGCAGGGCACTCAGGAACACTTGACCCTCAGGTGACAGGGGTATTGCCTGTCGGCATCGCAGGGTCAACAAAAGTAGTCCACGTCCTTCTAACCGCAGGAAAGGAATATGTATGCCTGATGCATGTCCACAAAAACCTTGAAGAAAAACAGCTAAAAGACGCGATAAGCAACTTCCTCGGAAAAATAAAACAGCTTCCTCCCATAAAAAGCGCTGTCAAAAGGCAGCTCAGGGAAAGGAGCATATACTATCTGGACATACTTGAGACTGAAGGGAGGGATGTCCTATTCAGGGTGGGGTGCGAAGCTGGCACTTACATAAGAAAGCTAGTTGATGACATAGGGAAAAAAATAGGGGGAGCCCACATGGCTGAGCTAAGAAGGACAAAAGCAGGACCGTTTGGCGAAGACAGCCTAGTAACACTCCAAGACCTGACAGATGCGACATATTATTGGAAAGCTGAAGGAAATGAAAAATACATCAGACACGTCATACAACCAGTGGAAAATGCGGTAAAACACCTTCCAAAGGTATGGATAATGGATTCTGCAGTCGACAGCATGGCACATGGAGCCTCACTTAAAGTGCCAGGCATATCAAAAGTCGAAAGCGGGATAAGGGAAAACAACATTGTAGCGGTAATGACCCTGAAAGGCGAGCTTGTAAGCTACGGGACAGCAAGGATGTCGTCTGAAGGGATGCTCGGGGAAAGGGGAGTAGCGGTCAAGACCGAGAGGGTTTTCATGAAGACAAGCGTTTACCCCAGAATAGAGAAAGCAGCCTAATCAGAAGCGAACAAGTCAGAGTCATGCACATCAAAAAGGCCCATCCTCGCGCCTGCATCAAGCCATGCATGAGCATAATTAACCGCGCCGAAAGCGGAAACAAAATCACCCTTCTCCCTGAAATGGGCAGCATCAGAAAAATACCTTTGCGCCATGTCAAACAGGTCCTCAGCAATCCTCTTCTGCTCCTCGTTAATTGCAGAAATGACTACCTTTGCGATTGCAGCCCTCGTGACAGAAAAATACCTGTCAAGCTTCTCATCAGTAATAGTAGCGGACTTAGACATAAAGAACAGGATAATGAGGAATTATTTATTGGTTTTGGCGAAAAATTATTTAAATGATATGCCACTCTTCGAATAAATGAGCCTGCGACAGAAGTTAAGAGTTCCCTGCATACCAACGATTTTGATAGCTTCAGTAACAGCAGCATACCTATTAGCTGCTGAAAAACCAAGACAGCAAGAACTCTTTGCAAAGGGAACAATTACTGCAATCGAGCAGAAAATCTACACAGGAGGCGACCTAGGATTCTCAGGGGTAAGATATTACGTAACTGTAGATGGCGAAAGAATGTACAAGTTTTCTGAATGGGACCCGCAAATAAAAGTCGGGGATTCCATAGACATGAGAGTTAAATGAACAGCACACAAAACGCAGCAATACTATCTCTTTTGATAACTGTAACAGCCTATTTCTCCAACATATCTGAAGATTTCTGGAAAAGCATGCAGCCGGTAAGGCAAGTGACTGGGGTTGTTGCTGGAATAAAACCCTATTATGGCCACAAAGAACAAGGATACCTTGTTTATATCTCAGGCAACCAAAAACCAGTAAATTTTTCCAACAAGTGGAAAACATCAATAAAGCCCGGCAACACAATTGATGCGATTGTCCGCGATCCAATGTTTGGAAGCGAGATGGAAGGAATAAGCGTGAAAGCTTACAAATAGATTACCTCTTTTTGAACCTTATTTCCGCCAAAAGGCCCATGTTAACATTAATGCAGCAGATGAAAAGGCAATTATAACCCTTGAACTCCTTCCTGACAACATCAAAGCCATATTTTTCCACCAATTCAGAAAGCTCAGCTGCAATCTCATGCCTTAGCATAGATACATCATTCCTATGCTCTTCTGCATCAAGCATCCTACCGTTGATTTTTATGAAGCCCATCTTAAAAATAAGGCGCCGCAAAATGCAGCGCCGAACTCCTTTAACCCGAAAGGATTGTAAACCATGATTAAATGCCATATAAATTCCCTGCGCCAGCAAATGTCCAGTGAAAGTGAGAGAAAAAACGAATTTGGCGACGTTAAAAAAATCGATCCGATGGATTTCCGGAAATGTCCGGTGGTTCTTCCGGCATGCGAAATCCATAACTACAGTAACAGATCATTGCTTAATAAGCTATTGACATTTTTTTTTAAATAAATTCTAATTACCTCTCGTATGACCTATGCTGCCAGTCCAATAACAAGAGGAATCTACACCCCTCCAAAAGAACTCAAGATTGCAGGCATAGAAACCATAGTTGTAGACCCGCATAATGAGGTGCTTTTCTATTGGAAAAGCTGCTTTAATGGAGAACCATTCCTGGTTTTGCATATAGACTCCCACTCCGACATGGTTGCATGGGACGTAAAGCCGATTGATATTGCAATGAAAGGAAATATTGACTGGAGGGCATACTCTCAATTGCACGTCGGCATCTCATCATTTATTTCCACAGCAGCCTATTATGGCCTTATAAATACCCTGCTCTTCTACAACCCAAGATTCCCCGAATACATGGCAATTTACGGCCTTAATGCCCCATTAAAAAACCTGACCAAGCTCTCAACAAACACAATCAACTGGGTGAATGGAGAGCCCCAGACAAGGGCCATAATCCGTTTCTCTAACAAATACCGAGATGTCAAATTATCCAATACGAGGATAATCGTTGACATAGACTTGGATGGCATTGTCCTGGAAGGCCATCCTAATCCGAATCCAGAAGTGAGCATAAATTCAGCAATGCAGTGGCTGGCGCAATTTCCGAAACCTAACCTCATAACAATAGCCAGATCCCAGACGCCCCAAACCTTCGCCCCTCCAGAACTGGTAAATGAAATGGAAGAAAAAGTTGTAAAAGCCCTAAACTCGCTATACAGTTCTATTCCAGCTTCTCAACCTTTATAGCGGCAACAGGGCACACAGCCTCTGCATCCAGGTTAAGCTTGATGTCCTCAGGCAAATCAACAATCAGCTCGAACTTCTTGGTCTGCTCATTGAACTTCGCACCCTTGAGGATTGCCTTGTCACCAACAAGCTCCCAGAATTTAGGTGCCACCGCAACACAACTGGCTGCACCAATACAAGTGATTTTGTCATATATAACCTTGTATTTCGGCATAAAAAATCAGAATCTTCCCATATTAAAAAGTTTTCTATACTCAACGATGCAAAAGGGCACCGAGATAGTTTATAACATCGTCACCAAAACCAGTAATGTAAGCATCAAGAGACCTGATAGAGGACTGGCCATCCAAAGGCATCCCATCTGCTAAAAAACGGATATGACTTGACGCAAACCCTGTCTTCAGATCATCGCCACTCCGGGGAAAATTAAATTTTGCCCCGACATAAAAATGGTCATGCCTTGTATCAAGCTCAAGTTTCACGCCTTTGCTTTCTGCCCTGAAATACGGAACATTTGAGAGCATGGGACCATTCAGCCTGACAGCTTGCAGGCTTTCGATTCCACAATATCGGGCTACAAAACCCCAAAACGCGTTCTTCCCATCAACACCTTCCCTGAATGCTGGAACAAAAAGCATGTCACCTTTCCAAACCAAACTCAGCTCCTGTCCTGCTCTCTGTTCTAGCGTAAGCTTGTTAGATCCGCCTGATTGGGCTCCATTTGCCTTAATTAATCCACGATAATCATGCGAAAAAATAGGCGGGTCTCTTCTATCCCCGTTACCAAAAGGCCTCAAAGACAATCCATTAGCCATCGGGTAAACAACCCAGCCTTGTGAAGAATATGACTCGCTTCCCTTATGTAAAACACCGTCTCCTTCCACCAGCAAAATGCCCTTTGGATTGCCTGAAGACAGAATCTCCGCAATCCATGCAGAATCTTCAGGAGAAACTGCTGTCCCTTTTTCAGGATTGTAGCCTAGCCCAAGTATTATTGCCTCGAGAAGCGTGTTCATAAGAGAGCGATCTTAACATGGCATATAAAAATTTATTTCTTCCTTTTTTTGTAATGCACGACATAATAAAGCCAATATGTTATAGCATAAGCAAGCATGCCCAGCAGGAACGCCATTATAACATTTCCCACCAAAAGCGGCTTTGACAAGCTTAAAAGATTGGTGAGCGAAAAAAAAGAAACATCCTTAACAGGCTCATACCCGACAAAAAAAGCGCCAAGCTTGAAACTAATCGGGTACAAAAAAGCAGTTGTAATAGGATTTATAAGCGCTACTCCGATAAGGACGGCAATCCTGTGAACCTTAAGAAGCAAAACAACCAAAAGCGCAACAAGAACATCAAAACCAGGCGTTGCCATGCCGACAAAAACCCCTAAGGCAACCCCAAAAGCAACTTCATGAGGAGTGGAATCCTTCTTCGCAATCTCCCCCAACTTTCCATGTATCCACTTGTTGTGGTCTGAAAGCCGCTTATTTATCTCGCGATCAATACCAAACATGGTCAAAAAAGAGACTCGTCAATGAAATTCTGAGCACCTCCATTATCAACGAGCGAAACAGTGTTCTTGCCGCAATACGGGCAAACATCAAATTTATGATCCCTTGCCCTGGAAAAGCTGTAGCTGCAATTCTTGCACATATAGCCTATCTTTCCCACGCCTTTTGAAGATGATGAAGGCTTTTCAACAACCATCTTCCTGCCAGGGCTCTGCTTCTCATGGCATGCAGTGCAAAGAAGATATTCGCCGCTCTTATGGTACTTCATCTCGCTTATTTCAGACTTGATATTACAAATTCCGCAACGCATCATCCTGGCTTGTTCCATATTCACCACCAACAAAAAAAACAGCAAGGAAAAAAGCAGTCATTTGACTATATAAATTTTTTTCTTGCGTCCGCCACACCCATGAATCCCATCAGGACTGGCTGTTACCAAATGCACAAAAAAAAAACGCAACCTTTAAATATAATCAAGTCCTTTCCACGGGTTTGCGAGAAGAAGGGAAGCGTAAAGACAGCTTGTTTCTCGATATTAGAAGATGAGATCATTGCCGAGCTTAAAAGACAAAAGGCGATATTTGGTATTCGAGATAATCTCTTCTGAAAAGCACTCATTCGCAGATGCAAAAGAAGCAGTTGTAGACGCAATCTCAAGCTTCACAGGGACATCCGGGCTTTCCAGATCAAAGCTCAGGGTACTCCAAGACAAGTGGGACATCAAGAGGCAGCGCGGTATATTATCCGGGGAAAGAAAAAGCATGGATAACATCAAAGCATCGCTGTGCCTGGCCGGAAAGGCCGGGGAAAACCAGGCCATAATAAGAAGCTTGGGAATGAGCGGCATACTGAAAAAGGCCATTAAAAAATACTATTGAGGAGGGAAAAAATGCAACAACCAATGCCACACCAACTGATGGGTTATGACAGGGCAATAACAATGTTCAGCCCGGACGGCAGGCTGCTCCAGGTGGAATATGCAAAAAAAACAGTCAGGCAAGGAAGCACTGCAATTGGCATTGTATGCAAGGAAGGCGTAGTCCTGGTAACTGACAAAAGGATTGTTGACACCCTAGTCGTGCCCGAAGCAGTCGAAAAGGTATACCAGATAGATGACCATATCGGGGCAACAGCATCAGGAATATTATCAGACGCGAGAGTCCTGATAGAAAGGGCACAGCTAAGGGCCCAGCAGCACAAGGTAACATATGACACCCCTATTGATTCCATAAGCATAGTTAAGGATATATGCAACCTAAAGCAGATTTGCACACAAAGCGGCGGATTAAGGCCGTTTGGAGTATCCATACTTATTGCAGGCATCGACACAACAGGGCCAAAACTATTCGAAACAGACCCGACAGGAATATTCTTCCAGTACAAGGCAACAGTAATCGGGGAAGGGGAAACCGAGATAGAGGAGATGCTAAGAAAGGAATACAAGGAGGACATGACAATCCAGGAGGCAATAAAGCTGGGAATAAAAGGGCTGTACAAGATCCTTGACAAGGAATTCTCAAGCGAAAGAATAGACGGCGCCTACATAAGAACAGACGAAAAAAAATTCACAAAGATGAAAAGGCAGGAAATCGAAAAGCTCATAGACGAAGTCAAAGGGAAAGCAAGGAAAAGCGAAAAATGAAGGGCGACCAGATGTACGGGGGCGAAAGGCCCAGCTTCAACATCGCAAGACTAAAAACCGCGGGTGAAAAATTCGAGGTAGCAATAAATCCCGATGCTGCAATGGACCTGAAGGCAGGAAAGCCAATGAGCATGAAGGACGTCATACTTTCTGACAAAATTTTCTCGGACGCGCACAAAGGCCTCCTTGCATCCGAACACACGCTCAAGAACGTGTTCAAAACAGACAACCACGATGAAATGATAGCTGCCATAATATCGAAAGGCGAAATCCAGCTTACGGCCGAGTACAGGGATAAAAAAAGGGAGCAGAAGCTCAACTGGATAATAAACACCATCCACAAGAACGGAATAGACCCCAGGACAAACCTGCCACACCCCCCTCAGAGGATAGCAAATGCGATAGAAGAGGCAAAACTGCACATAGACGACCACAAGAGAGCAGAGGACCAGCTCAATGACATAATCAAAGGGATACGGCCCATCCTCCCAATAAGATTTGAAATAAGGGAAATAGAGGTCAAAATACCCGCACAGCACGCATCAAAATCATACTCAATATTGAAAAACCACGGAACAATCCTTGAAGACAGCTGGCAGAACGACGGCAGCCTGTCCGCAAGGATAGAGGTTCCAGCAGGGCTCCAGCAAGAGCTATTCGACCAGCTAAACAAGCTCACGCATGGAAGCTGCGAAACAAAAATAATAAAATCGAAGTGATGAAAAAATGGGAATTATGATAAAGGAAAAGGAGATAGTTGTTCCTGGCGAGGATCTCGCAACAGGAATGGATTACCTTCCCTCGTACGGCACTTTCAGGGAAGGCGAAAAGATAATAGCCGGCAAGCTTGGGCTTGTAAGCATAGATGGAAGACTGATAAGGGTAATACCCCTTTCAGGAAAATACATGCCCAAAGTAGGGGACACGATCATCGGGAAGATAAGCGATGTCACCATCAACGGATGGAGAGTTGACATAAACTCCGCATACTCCGCCATGCTTTCCATGAAAGACGGAACCTCCGAATTCATAGCGAGGGGCTCTGACCTGACAAAATATTACAGCTTCGGAGACTACATTGTCACAAAAATAATCAACGTGACAACACAAAACCTTGTAGACCTCACAATGAAAGCCCCGGGATTAAGGAAGCTTGGAGAAGGCAGGATAATCCACGTGAACACCTACAAGGTCCCAAGGATCATAGGAAAGCAGGGATCAATGATAACAATGATAAAAGATGCAACTGGCAGCAGGATAACTGTAGGCCAGAACGGGGTTGTATGGATACAGGGCGAGCCTGAAAATGAGATGATTGCCGAAGAGGCGATCAGGAAAATAGAAAGCGAATCACACACATCGGGGCTAACCGATAGAATCAAGGAATTCCTTGAAAAAAAGAAACAGAGAAGTGATGAAAAATGAGAAAAGACGGAAGAAAACTGGAAGAAACCAGGCCGATAACTGCGAAAGCAGGTGTCATCAAAAATGCGGATGGATCCGCAATGTTCCAGATAGGCGACACGATAGCCTATGCTGCGGTATACGGGCCAAGAGAGCTCTACCCGAAATTCCTACAGGACCCGACGAAGGGCGTCCTGAGATGCAAATACAACATGATGCCTTTCTCAGGATCAGGGGAAAGAGTCAAGCCAGGACCAAGCAGAAGGTCTGTCGAGATCTCGCTTGTAACTGAAAAAGCGCTGCTCCCTGTACTAAACCTGGAGGAGTTCCCCAATGCAGTGGTTGACGTATTCATCGAGCTTCCACAGACAGATGCAGGCACAAGATGCGCAGGAATATGCGCAGCTGCAATAGCGCTTGCCGATGCGGGCATAGCCATGAGAGACCTTGTAAGCGCAGTATCCGTAGGAAAGGTAAATGAGCAGATAATGGTGGACCTCAACTATGATGAGGAATCAACAGAAGGCGAGGTCGCAGACATACCAGTAGCGTTCATGCCCAAGACAGACAAGATAACCCTGCTCCAGATGGACGGGGAAATCACAAAGGAAGAGCTTGTAAAAGCGCTTGAAATGGGAAAAATAGCCTGCAAGGAAATCTACGAGATCCAAAAGGCGACACTAAAAGAGAAATACAGCGGTGAATCAGATGAAGAATGAAAAAAAAGCACATTTGCTAAGGTTCCTTGAACGAAACAAAAGATTTGATGGAAGAAAACTTGATGAGTTCAGGAAAATAGAGGTACAAACAGGAATAAGCAGGAATGCCGAAGGCTCTGCCCTCGTGAAGTTCGGGGAAACAATGATAATGGCAGGGGTAAAGATGAGCGTTGAAAAACCTTACCCGGACACTCCTGAAGAAGGCAACCTGATGGTAGGGGCAGAACTATCCCCAATAGCAAGCCCGGAATTTGAATCAGGACCGCCAGGCGCAGAGGCGGTGGAGCTGGCAAGGGTCATCGACCGCGGGATACGCGAGTCAAAAGCAATAGACACAAAGCAGCTATGCCTTGAAAAAGGTGAAAAGGTATGGAACACAGCTATAGACCTTGTAACCATAAATGCAAGCGGCAACCTCATAGACGCAGGAGCGCTTGCAGCGCTTGCAGCGATAAAGGACACCAAGCTCCCTAAATATGAGGACAAACAGATAGACTACAAAAAAAGGACCGACAAACAGCTGCCAATAAAAAAGCTACCAATAGCAGTCACCGTATACAAGGTCGGCCCTTACATGATTGTCGATCCTGATGCGGAGGAAGAAGAGGTAGCAGAGACAAGGCTAACAGTAACAAGCTCAGAGGGAAAGATAAGCGCGCTTCAAAAGGGAAATGAATACCCCCTTACAATAGAGGAAGTTGAAAAGATGATAACAATCGGCCTTGAAAAGGCAAAGGAGCTCCAAAAACACATAAGGTGAAAAATGGCAACAAAAGAAACATACTCCCGGTACGAGAAAGCAAGAATCATAGGAACAAGGGCACTGCAGATATCCGCAGGGGCACCTTTCCTGGTGAAGCTAAGCGAGGAAGAAATAGAAAAGCTCAGGTTCGACCCGAAAAAAATAGCAGAGCTGGAATTCGAGAAAGGGCTAATACCCATCAGAGTCAAGAGATAGGCACAAAAAAAAACTATTTCGCCTTATGCCTGCCCCTGGCCTCCACCTTCTCAAGCCTGTCAAGGACCACCTTATGCCCGCTGTACGAGTCCACATACCCCTCCAAAAAAGCACTGAAGCATTGTTCATTGCCGAGAAGAGCTTGCCTGAAGAGATGGATATCAACAGCCTTATCCTCAGGCTTCTGAGAAAAGAATGACAGGCCAAAATCTATAAAAAAAATCCTTCCCCCGCTCAAAAGAATATTGGAAGTCGTAAGATCAGAATGGATAATGTTTGAGGAATGCATCAACCCCACAGAACGGCCGATTTCAATGCAATACACCCTGTTTCCAGGCTCATTCAGAAGATCACGCACCAGCCTTCCTTCCACAAGCTCCATCTCGATACTGAAATCAGAATGCGAGACCACGCCCGGAACATTAACCCCGATTTTTCCAAGGGATTCCATTACCTTCACCTCTCGGCGCGTCCTTGAAGCCCTGATCCCCGCATCAATTGCTGGAAGCCTGTATGACTTGGCGAATCTTTCCTTTACGATAACACCTCCCTTTTTGAATATCCTTGCTTCCGCCCCCTGGGCAACCAATTCCATGACAGAAAGTGAAGAACAACCCATAGATAAAATTTACGCATGGGCCCTGATTTTTCTTGAAGCAAACCTTATAATCGCCTTTGCAGCATCTACATTACCCCTTGCCTCAGAGAAGGAATCAAGCCTTCTCTTGAATGACCCATAAAAATCACTGTCATGATAAAACCTGCTGATAAGAATGCCCAAATCCCCTTCTGGAATCATGCTATCGGTAACTATGCCCAAGCTGTTGTCACGCACCTTCCATGTATTGTCAACCTGAGCTTCCCTGAACAAAATGCTGAAAGGACGAGGTATAATAATGGAAGGCACCTTTGCCGCAATGATCTCATTTATTGAATTATACCCCGCATGAGCAACAACAAGACTGGAAGCGCACATAAGCTCAACCAGATTTCGCTCAAATTTCCTGACAATAACATTACCGCCGGATCTTACGCTGCCGGAATAATAAGGGCCAGTAACAAGAATAAACCTGATTCCGGGACACTTCCTGCCGCAATACCTGGCAGCGCCAATGAACTTCCTCACAAAATCCTCAGTCATTCCATCGAAGCCCCCGCCCCCGCAAGTGCCCAGGACAACGAATTCACCAGGCCTAATGGAATATTTACGCCTAATCATCGGAAGCGCGGACAAATCAGGCTCCCTGACAATGGGCCCTGTAAAACAAGCCCTGCCCTCAGCAACAAGATCGTAAAATGCATTGTTACTATAAACCCTCGCAACTTCCTGCCTGTGATGAGGCAGGATCACAAAATCAAAACAACCCATCCTGCTATCAACCAGTCTATCCATGGATGCGTTGTCCATCTTCCTAAGGATAAGGATATTCCTTGAGCCGTATGAATGCGACAATGCAGAAAGCTCAATGGATGCGTAATCAAAAACCACATTATCAGGCACAAACTCATCCATAAGATCGATAAAATGGTTGAAAAGAACAGAGCGATCCGCTGTTGAGGAACCCAAAATCCTCGAATTGGGATCACCAAGGTAAAGGCTCTTGGCAAATTTCGAGCTGGTGGAAAAGAGAAACGGATCCTTGCACAGCTTCCTGAACTCAAAAATGACGTTAAGCGTGCGATTCACATGCCCCAGCCCCCTCCCGTTAATGGCGAAAAAAAGGAATTTCATAAGTTCAACATTGATTGAAAAATTAAAAAGGTATGTTTAAAAATTATAATGAAAACAAAATAATTTTAAATCTCAAAACGAAAAAATCCCGATGGAGATGCCAATACCCCGGAAGATAGCACGGGCATATGAGGACATAGTAAGAAGGAAAAAAACAGCACCCTTCATCATCTTCATATTCTTCATAATTTCGTTCGCCATTGCAAGGCTTGTGGTCATAACATTCGAAGGTGCTGCCCTGATCGTTAGGCAGTACCACATCCACCACTTTTACTACGGTATCACGCTAATCTCAATCGCTGCATGGATCGGGCTTGTAAGCAACAAGGAAAAACTGCTCACCCTGGCAAGCGCGCTATTCGGCATAGGCCTGGGGCTAATCACTGACGAGATAGGACTGCTGCTCACATGCAACTCAGAGGGGCTTAACTGCGACTACTTTGCCAGGGGATCATTTGACGCAGCGGTCCTCATAAGCCTTTTCTTCCTGGCAGTGCTATACTTCCACCCATTCTGGCGCCGGGCATCCAGGCTATACAAAAGAATTAAAGGCAGAGGAAAACCTTTTTAACCAAGACAGATTTTTCGGAACCGATAGCCCCGTGGTGTAGTGGCCAAATTCCAAAACAAAAGTTCTGGAAGACCAAGCATAGGGGACTCTGGATCCCTTGACGGCGGAAGCCCAAAAGGCTGCCGAGTTCGAATCCGCCCGGGGCTATTATAATTTCTGTGACCAAAAGGGGAAATAACCAAAGGAAATGCCACAAAATCAGTCAAAGCTTAAGAAAAAACCTTATAAGCAAAGACAAAACCAAAGCCTGTCCGCCCGGGCACTTTTTATCATTGCGATTGAATTAAGCCAAGATGGGGCGCTCAACAACAGAAAAAGTGTGTCTTGAATCTATTGGTGTTGTAAATTGTTGCGTAAACTTCTGTTTTTCAGTGAAAAGCGGGAAAATTCTATTTCTTAAATTAGCCATGAATTTTATGGTAACAGTTATGACATTTTTATCCGTTTTACTTGCTTTAAACTCGCCGTGAATTATGCTTTTTAAAACATACTTTTCGACATCACAAACTTTGGATGCATCAAGAATTCTAATGCCCGTAACATAGTCTTCATTGTCTATGTCGATTATGAAATTCTGGAATTCAAGAGATTTTTTGTAACTTCTATCTTTAACTTTAAATACTAACGTATCGTATTTAAAATCGTACAAAATCTCTCCTCTTCCAGTTCCATCCAAATGCCTATTTTTCATCGTTTAGCCTTATTTTTGGAAGTTCATCTGTATCAGCGAATGTCACAATTACTGCTTTATTTCTATTTAACTCGATAATCAATTTCCTGTAACCATCAGGTCGTCTAAAATAGGCGGAATATCTAAGATTCTCTTGCAAATACGTTTTTCTTGCATTTTCTTTCAATAACATATCTTTTAGCTCTTGTTCTTTAAATACTTTTCTTTGACCTTCACTTAAATGATCCAGAGCATGAGGAGAAACTTCTATTAGAAGCCCATCCAATAAACTCTTTAACTCTTCGTTAGTTAACTCTTTTGTGGGTTTAGTTGTGAAAATGCTCATATCGTTCCTTATCCTTTTTCCAATTTATATTCTTTATTTAAATCAGGCAATATAAGGAAGTTCTCCGATAGCCCTAACTTTTAACAAAAACAGTGAAAGTCTGCACCAGGGCTACTTTTTCACCCAGCTTATGAGATCTTTTGATACTTCATCCCACAAGGCCACAATTTCCAATGCCTCTTTTTCCTTCACCAAGTAACCTCTATAATTGGCGTCATTTCGTATTATCCTAAACCTATCAAGGCTCTGCAGCTTAAAATTTTTTTCAATGCTTGCACTCATCAAAATCTTCATGCTTGCTTTATGTGAATCAATAGGCTCATAACCAAGCATCCACCATTTAGCATCACCTAACTGCCTAAATGCTTCGTACATCTCCCTAAAAACGCCAGTTGCCGTTCTGTTAGCAATTTGAGTCATTTTTGCAAAGTCAGCGTTGATGAGAGCTGCTTTTACTAATGATTCTGAACGACTTTTGTCCTGAACTCTTTTCCTAATCATTCCCTGAGTTGTCAGGTAAATTATTTCATCCTGATTCATGGCTTTACCTCCAAAAAACCATAAAGGAGTATTCCATTGGCAATGTTGTTGAATAAATTTATATCTACATTGCGCCTGTTAAAAAGATGCAATTGTATTTTCCTGCCAAGAAGGGCGATTGCTTTTCCATACTTATCAACAAGCTCGAAGTCTTGTGGTCCGGCATCATCACTTACTTCAACTGCCAAGTCAATATCTGATGTAGAAATATCATCACCGTTTCTGAAGCTTCCGAAAACAACAACAGCTTTTGGATGTAATCCGCGGTCATTTGCCCAAGCCAGCATCCACTCGATCAAGCCAGACTCGTAAATCATCGAAAGATTGTAGGCAATCTTCCTCTTCAAATAGGCAAACTCATTCAAATTCGCCTTGACCCTGAAAATAGTATTAAGATGAATCACCTTTATTATTTCCTCTTCCTGCAATATCCTTATAAGCCTGCTGATAGTGCTCTTTGAAACGCCTGTTTCCTTCGATAGATCTGAAAGGCTCATTTCTCTCTCCGGAAATGTATAAATGTACTGTAACAGCTTTTCCATGCTTTCCCTCTCGATCAGAAATCCGAATAATTTGCTCTTTTCCAGTTCTCCTTTTCGAATCAATCCCTTCCTTGAAACAATCGTTTTTTTCATGAAACAATCGTTTCATTACTGAATATATAAAGTTTCTTATTTAATAGCTGGAACCCCTCTTTTTAACAAAAACAAGAGTACCCGCCCAGGGCCATTTCATTCTTTGACCTATTCTCATGATTATTGTTTCTTTCCAGCCATTCAAAAGAAAAGTCCGAAACATTTATATAATACCATGTATGAGTTCGTCATATAACGTAATAAAAAGGTGATAAAATGATTATAGGTGTGCCGAAGGAAATAAAGCAGGGCGAGAACAGGGTCGGTATGACTCCCGAAGGCGGGAGAAAGCTCAGGGAAAATGGACACAAAGTAATTGTCGAGGCCGGCGCGGGCCTGGGCTCAGGGTTCAGCGACCAGGAATACATGAAAGCAGGATGCATCCTGGTAACTGAAAAAGAGGTGTGGGAAAAATCAGACATGGTTGTAAAGGTTAAAGAGCCTCTACACAGCGAATTCGAACACTTAAGAGAAGGGTTGATGCTCTTCACATATCTCCACCTTGCAGCCGAGGAAAAAGTAGCGAAAGTGCTTCTGCAAAAAAAAGTCACAGGGATAGCATACGAGACAATAGAACTCGATGACGGGTGCAAGCCGCTGCTAAAGCCAATGAGCGAGGTCGCCGGAAGGATGGCCGTACAAGTGGGAATGCACTTCCTGGAAAGGACACACAAAGGATCCGGAAAGCTTATTGCAGGGGTGTCGGGTGTCCCTGCAGGGACAGTAACAATTCTGGGGTCAGGTGTTGCGGGAACCAATGCCGCAAGAATAGCACACGGAATAGGAGCAAAAACCATAATTATCGGAATAAAGGAAAATGAGCTGAAGAATGCTGAAAGCATGTTCCCGGGGATAAAAACACTGAAGTCAAACACGGAGAACATAGAAAAATCAGTCCAGGAAAGCGACCTGGTCATAGGATCTGTTGCGATTACCGGGGCATCTGCACCAAAACTCGTAACACGGGAAATGATAAAAAAGATGAGACCTGGCTCAGTTATGGTCGACATCAGCATTGACCAGGGAGGCTGCTTCGAGACATCTAGGCCGACCAGCCACTCAAACCCGGTCTATGAAGAGGAAGGGGTGATCCATTACTGCGTGACAAACATGCCCGGAGCTGTCCCTTACACATCAACCCTCGCCCTGACAAATGCGACCCTTCCATACATCATCGAGCTTGCAAACAACGGCCTGGTCCGGGCATCGGGAAACAGTGCCCTGAAAAAAGGAATAAACACCCACAATGGACAGCTGACAAACATTGCAGTATCCAATGCACTGGGAATCCCGCACACAGATCTAAAACTGGAAGCCGTCGCGAAAACCCACCCAATAAAATTTAAATAGTTGCACTGAAGAAGAAAAAGCAATGGCACTAAAGAAGCCCGAGAGCATGGACGAGTGCGTGTACTTCACCCAGAGATCCATAGGCGAAAGCGGCTTTGCAATGGCATGGGTGTTCAGGCAGCCATGCCCACAGTGCAAGAAAAGCCCGATGGGAAAGCCAAAGGACAAGAAAGGAAAGGTCATGATAAGGGCAAAGGAATACAAATGCCCGAACTGCGGCAACACAGTCGAAAAGAAGGAATATGAGGAATCTTTAACTGCAAGCATAGAATACACATGCCCCGGATGCAAATTCTCAGGGGAAAAAGAGATCCCATTCAAAAGGAAGAAGATAGAGGGCACGGAAACCCTAAGATTCCAGTGTGACAAGTGCAAGGCAAACATTGACATAACAAAGAAGATGAAGGACAAGAAGAACAAGGATTCCGGGGATGCGGATCTTTAAAAAAGCTTTAAATATAAACCTAAATTCTAGCTGCTGATGACTGAAAAAAACAAGATTCTTGTAACAGCTGCCCTGCCATACGCGAACGGCCCCATCCACCTTGGACACATGGTGGAGTACATACAGGCAGACATATACGTCAGGTTTCTGAGGCTGATTGGGAAAAAAACGATATTCATCTGCGCTGACGACACGCATGGCGCTCCAATAGAGATAAACGCATCCAAGCAGGGGGTGTCGCCGGAAGAGCTGATTGCAAAGTACTCCAAGGAGCATAAAAAGGACTTCTCGGAATTCCTAATATCTTTCGACAATTACTACACAACGAACAGCCCGGAAAACAAGCACTACAGCGACCTTTTCTTCAACACATTGAAGGAAAAAGGCCACATAACACAAAGAATAGTTGAGCTCACATACTGCGAAAACTGCGGCAGGTTCCTTCCGGACAGGTATGTTAAGGGAAAATGCCCAAAATGCGGGGCGGAAGACCAGTACGGTGACGTGTGCGAGAAATGCAACTCGACCTACAAAACCACAGAACTCGCAAACCCATATTGCGCAAACTGCGGAAAAGCACCCATAAGAAAAAATTCGCTGCACTATTTCTTCAAGCTAAGCGCATTCTCAAGAAATCTTGAGGAATGGCTCGGGGAAAACAAGAACCTGCAGGAAGAAGCAAGGAACTTCGTGATGGGCTGGATAAAAAAAGGCCTCGATGACTGGGATATCACAAGGGACGGGCCCTATTTCGGCTTCCTGATACCCGGGGAAACGAACAAATACTATTATGTTTGGCTGGATGCCCCCATAGGATACATCGCAAGCACCGATAACCACACCAAGAACGCCCTTGAATACTGGAAAAACAAGGAAACAGAAATAGTCCACTTCATCGGTAAGGACATCATATACTTCCATTTCCTATTCTGGCCAGCGATGCTCATGGGAACAGGCTTCAACTTGCCTGACAAGATAAAAGTACACGGCTTCCTAACGGTAAACGGCGAAAAGATGTCAAAAAGCAGGGGCACATTCATAACAGCAAGGGAATACCTGGACCAGCAGGACCCGGAGCTTCTAAGGTTTTACTATGCATCAAACCTCGGACAGAACATGGAAGACATCAACCTGGATTTTGACGACTTCAAGAACAAGGTAAACTCAGAACTGGTAGACAACATCGCCAACTTCTCATACAGGGTATTGAGCTTCTGCAACAACAACCTAGACTCGAAAATAGGAACAGTGAGGAAGAGCGAGGGAACGATAAAAAAAGTCGAGGAGAAGATAGAAGAGGCGAAAGAACACTACTCAAACTCAAACTTCAGGGAAGCAGTGAAAAGCATACTTGAGATAAGCTCAATCGGAAACCAATACTTCCAGGAAAGCCAGCCATGGCACACAATAAAAAAGGACAGGAAAAAATGCGAAACGACAGTTGCAACTGCAGCAAACATAGTCAAGAACATCTCAATACTCCTGGCACCCATAGTACCAGAATATGCAGAAAAGATACAAAAGCAGCTGGGCATTGAAAATCAGACATTCAGCAACCTAGGCTTCAATCTGGAAAACCACGGGATAAACAAGGCGAGGATAATATTCTCCAGAATTGAGGGTGACATATTCAGGATAAAGACATTTCCGATCATGCTGAGGGTTGCCAGGATAGAATCAGTTCAGGAGCACCCAAACGCTGACAAGCTCTACATATTGAAAGTAAGCCTGGGCGACGAGAAAAGGCAGATCGTGGCAGGCCTGAGAAACTCGTACAAAAAAGAGGAACTGGAAGGAAAGAAGATAGTGATGGTATGCAACCTCAAGCCTGCAGTGATACGAGGCGAGAAAAGCGAGGGCATGCTTCTGGCCGCAGATGATGGCAATAACCTAAAAGTCCTTGATGCGCACAATTCATCGGAAGGCGATAGCGTGAGCATAGAGGGATACGTTCAGACTTCAGACGAGATAACATTCGAGGACTTTATGAAGGTAAAGCTGACAACGAAAGGAAGAAAGGCAGTTTTCAACAACATGCCACTAAAAACACCAAAAGGAGAAATAACAGCGGACGTGGGGGATAACGCACGCATAAGGTGACAAAAACCTTTTTATACCTATGAGCCTGATAAAAAAAAATGAGTTCTGAAAATGTCATGGAGGAAGGGGAAATAGACGCTGAGCCCTGCCCGGTATGCAAAGAGAAAAAGCTCATACTCACAGAAAGAGAAGAGGAAATCCCCTATTTTGGAAAAGTATACCTTTTCTCGATGACATGCGCGGGATGCAAATTTCACAAGGCAGATGTCGAGTCAATGGAAGAAAAGGAGCCTGTAAAGTACACATTTGAGATAAGCTCAGAGGAAGACATGAAGATAAGGGTGGTCAAGTCGAGCCAGGCAACCATCAAGATACCGCACGTGGCAACAATAGAGCCAGGGATAGCTGCCCAAGGGTTTGTAACAAACATCGAAGGTATTCTTAACAGGGTAAAATACCAGCTAGAGTCAGTAAAGGATGACGGCGAAGATGATGATGCCGAGAAAAAGGCAAGGACGCTCATCAAGAAGCTGAACAGGGTAATATGGGGACAGGAAAAGCTCAAGATGATCATAGAAGACCCCACCGGAAACAGCGCGATAATCAGCGAAAAAGCAAACATTGAGCGACTAAAGAAGTGAGCATGATGACCATTGACCAGACAACGCCTTATCATCTTCTTTATGGTGTCGGCGCAACAATATGCCTAACAGAATACCTTGCAAGGCAAAAACATATGCCCAGAGGTAAAGCGTTCATGTATGCAGCCATTGCGGTAACCGTCGGGGGGCTTGCAAAGGAGGGGAATGATCACTACCAGGTCATCAGGTACTTTGGCTCACCAGATCTTGATGACATAATTGCAAATACAATAGGCATTATTTCAGCCAGAATTACCCTTCTTAAAAGAGGAGATATCGGGGTGGAAAAGAAAGGACTCAGGGAAGTCTGCCAGGAAGCCTACATCCCTATGAATCCGCATTTCTAGAAGAAACCAATTCCTGTAGTGAGCCATACGCCCTTGTTGCATCCTTCCCGCCAACAATGAAAATCAACTCTGTCGTCGTGGAGACTATCTCAAAAATGTTGACATTGTCCCAGGCAAGCTTCCTAACTGCCTCAAAAATAACCCCTGGAGCGTAAAGATGCTCCTTGGAGATGGATAATGTTACTGAAACAAGGCCCCTCTCCTTCATCAGGATATTTTCCCCGTGGAGAATCCTGAGGACCTTGGCAATGCTCCTTTCATTAGTGATGATGCTCACCTCATTATTCCCATGAATCAGGTTCAGTATATCACCCTTCCTGAAATCCACGGCCCCGTACAGTCTTGCAAGATTTGCGGCAAGCGTTGCTGATTTCGCAACAGATATGTCAACGATTCCGGACTTCATGACAATGCCCGACTCAAAGAATAATGAGATACCGTGCACCGGAACATCCTCAAGATCCTCAACATACCTCCTCAATGCCATGACAATCGCAGATTCATTCACATCCCCGCCAAATTCGGATTCAACCTTTTTCCTGATCTTTTCCGCAAGGGAAGCGTAATTAACAATCCCCTGCCTTAAGGCTTCCTGGAGCATGGGGCGCTCATTCACCATCCGTTTAACAATATGCGAAACAGTCACCATAACAAAAAACCCTTCATATTGTTATCATGATAACATTAAGTTTTTATATTAATATTTAAAACTTTTGGAAAATGATAGTGATGAAGTTCGGGGGGACCTCTGTAGGAAGCGCTGAAATGGTAAGGGAAACAGTCGGCATAATAAAAGGCAGCCTGGAAAGGCAGCCAATAGTTGTGGTTTCGGCAGTGTCGAAAATAACCGACTTGCTCATCAATACCGCACATGGCGGAAAAAACGCAGAGGAGATTGAAAAAATTCATTCAGATATCATCAGGGAGCTGAACCTGGAAAGCAGCGCTGCGGAAAAGGAGATCGGGGAAATGAGGAAAACAACATCAAAATTCAAAGGCTCAAAAAAAGAACTTGACACAATAATGTCCCTCGGGGAAAGAATCTCAGCCATAATAGTGTCGGAATACGCCAGGACACAGGGAATAGATGCGAAAAGCTACAACGCATACGACCTGGGGATGCTAACAAACAGCAATTTCGGGTCTGCAGAAGTGCTGGATGAATCATACACACTGATATCTGAAAAGATATCTGCGATGCCCAAAGGACAGGTTCCAATAATAACCGGATTCATAGGAAAAAACAAAAAAGGCGAAATAACAACACTCGGAAGGGGGGGAAGCGACTACAGCGCCTCAATAATAGGGGCGGCAGTAAACGCAGAAGAGGTGCAGATATGGACAGATGCCGACGGAGTAATGACCGCTGACCCGAGAATTGTTAAGAATGCAAGGACAATAGACTTGATTTCATTCAGCGAAGCATCCGAGCTTGCATACCTGGGCGCCAAGATTCTACATCCGAAGACAATATTCCCTGTGATGAAGAAAAACATCCCGGTAAAGGTGCTTAACACCTACAATCCTGACGGAAAGGGAACCAGGATATCAATGAACGTGGAAAACGGGGCAGAAGAGATAACATCAATAGCCTACAAAAAGAAGCTTTCGATAATAAACATAAATTCTGAAAGGATGTTCATGATGCACGGGTTCCTGCACAAAATATTTAAAATATTCGACGAGCAAAAGGTTTCAGTCGACATGATCTCCACATCCGAAGTGAACGTGTCTGTTACCGTGGACAGAAAATCAAACAACAACCTGGACAATGTAATAGGCGAGCTGGAAAAAATCGCTGACATAAGGGTAGAGGGCGACAAGGCATCAATAAGCGTTGTAGGCAGGGCGATAAAAAGGACTCCGGGCATAAGCGGCAAGATATTCAGCGCCCTGGGAAGCAAGGGAATAAACATCGAGATGATATCCCAGGGAGCATCTGAGATAAACATAGGCATGGTCTTATCGGAGGAAGACTCTGACACCGCGGTGAGGGAGATACACAAAACATTTTTCGGGGGCTAAACAATGAAATTCCACGGATGCATAACTGCGATGATAACTCCAATGAACGAGGACGGCTCTGTTGACTATGAAGGGCTGGCCAAAAACACGGAGTTCCAGATAAAAAACGGAATATCCGGGCTCGTGCCACTCGGCACAACCGGGGAAAGCCCGACGATACACGATGATGAAAGGGACCGCATAATAAAGACAGTGGTTGAAGCCTGCAACGGGCAAGTTCCAGTCATAGTGGGAACAGGCACGAACAGCACTGAAAAAACAATAAAATACACCAAGCAGGCAAAGATACTGGGAGCGGATGCAGCCCTGATAGTATCCCCATACTACAACAAGCCGACACAGGAGGGCCTTTACCAGCACTTCATAACAGCAGCAACAGCAGCAAACATGCCCGTAATTGTCTACAACATAATGGGAAGGACAGGGGTGAACATAGAGACCCCGACACTGAAAAGGATCGCCGAGCACAAGAACATAATAGCAGTCAAAGAGGCATCGGGAAACATGTCGCAGATGATGGACGTGCTTAACGAGCTGCCGGCGGATTTCACGGTGCTAAGCGGGGATGACAATATCACGCTCCCATTAATGTGCCTTGGAGGAAGAGGGGTAATATCCGTAATAAGCAACCTGCTGCCAAGCAAGGTGTCCCGGATGACAGCAATGGCTCTTGAAGGAGACTATGAGGCTGCCAGGCAGGTGCATTTCGAGCTCCTGCCCATATTCAAGGCAGCATTCATAGAGACAAATCCAATGCCAATAAAGACAGCAATGTCAATGGCAGGAATGCCATCCGGCCCCTGCAGGCTCCCGTTATGCAAAATGATGCCGCAAAACGAGGAAAAGCTGAGAAAAGTTGTTGAAAAATACATGGAGACAAGATGAAGATAGCCATAATAGGGTATGGAAAGATGGGCAAGGAGGTTGAAAAAGCTGCAAGAACCAGGGGTATAGAGATAGCATCAATTATAGACAAGATTCCTGGTGAAAACAGGCATACTGAGATAAGCAGCACGTCGCTAAAAGGGGCGGATGTGGCCATTGATTTCACAAAGCCAAAATCCGCACTGGAAAACATAAGAAAGGTAGCTGCCCTCAAAAAGAACATGGTAATGGCCACAACAGGATGGTATGATCAAACGGCAGAAGCAAAAGAGATAATCAGGAAATCAGGAACCGGAATCATATGCAGCACAAACTTCTCAATAGGCGTGAACCTTTACTTCAGGATAATAGAAGAAGCAGCAAGGCTCTTCAACAACGCAGAAAACTATGATGTTTACGGCTATGAGCTGCACCACAGCCAGAAAATGGACAGCCCCTCAGGGACCGCAAAGACCACAGCAGAACTCCTGCTAAAGAACATCAACCGGAAGAAAAAAGCGGTCTACGACAGGGGGAAAATAAGCCCGGAAGATCTGCATTTCGCAAGCATAAGGGCAGGCTCGATACCGGGAACACACGTTGTCGGGTTCGATTCGGAAGCAGACACAATAGAGATAAAGCACACTGCAAGAAACAGAAGCGGATTTGCAATGGGAGCAGTAATGGCCGCCGAATGGATAAACGGAAAAAAAGGGTTCTACACAATGGAAGACTTAATGAAAGACTACTGGGGGAAAAAAGATGGCTAAGATCAAGGTTGGCATAGCGGGTGCAACAGGAATGGTAGGCCAGAGGTTTGTGCAACTCCTTGAAAGCCACCCGTGGTTCGAGTTAAGCGAGCTCGCAGCATCCGAAAATTCAGCAGGAAAAACATACCAGGAAGCTGTAAAGGGAAGATGGAAGCTCACCGCAGACATCCCCGAATATGCAAGAAAAATGAAGGTAAAGGAATGCCTCCCAAACCTCGACTGCCAGATAGTCTTTTCAGCGCTCGACGCAAATGTAGCTGGGGAGATAGAGCAGGCATTCGCAAAAAAAGGATATATAGTATCAAGCAACTCAAGAAACCATCGGATGGAGCCTGACGTGCCATTGCTGGTACCGGAAGTCAACGCCGACCATCTTCGGCTGGTGGAAAAACAAAAGAAGAACAGAAACTGGAAAGGATTCATAATAACAAACCCCAATTGCTCAACGATACACATGGTATTGGCACTCAAGCCTATCCAGGACGCATTCGGGATCGAAAAAGTAATGGTGACAACCATGCAGGCATTGAGCGGAGCAGGATACCCAGGGGTTGCAAGCCTCGACATACTTGACAATGTAGTCCCATACATAGGGGGAGAGGAGGAAAAAATAGAAGCCGAAACACTGAAGCTGCTTGGAAAAATGAAAAATGGAAAGGCAGATAATGCCCTAATGAATGTAAGCGCAAGCTGCAACCGGGTAAACGTGAGTGACGGGCACTTGGAATCAGTGTCAGTCAAGCTGGAAAGAACAGCAACAGAAAAAGACATTGTGAAGGCATTCGAGTCATTCAACCCGCTAAAGGAGCTAAACCTGCCGAGCAGCCCAAGCAGGCCAATAATCTATAGGGAAGAGCCTGACAGGCCGCAGCCAAAACTGGACAGGAACAACGAAAAAGGCATGGCAAGCACAGTCGGCAGGGTAAGGAAATGCAGGGTGCTTGACTACAAATTCTCGGTTCTCGGGCACAACACTATCAGAGGGGCTGCGGGGGCAGCCATACTGAATGCTGAGCTTATGAAGGCAAAAGGTTACATATGAGGTGAAAAAAGAATGGCAGATATAGTTGATTTACTGATCGAGTTCAGGGAAGGGGTGCCTGAAATCCTGGCAAGAAATTTTGCAGCAGACGCAGGCCTTAGCGTAGTTTCAATGATAATGAATAAAACTCCCAAATATCCAGTAATGCAGGCCACAACATCAAGAGGACCTGAGGAAATAATGCAAAAAATAAACGGGAACGAAATAATCGCGGCAACGTACTCCAATCTCTTCGGAACGTATACATCAGAAAACGCTTATTTACCTTACCAACGCAAGGGATAACAAAAAACGGAGGCGAAAAAATGACAATAGACAACAACTTGTTCAGCTTGGATTTTAGGGATGGTGTGAGCGAAGAAGATGCACTGGAAATGAGCAGAAGATTGGGCCTTACAGTTGTCATAAACTGCTATGCAGGGGAATGCCCTTCAAACGAACTTTTCGTGTCAGGCCCAGGAAACCAATTTGAATTGGGAAGATTGATTGCAGGACAACCTGAAGTAAAGGGCATTTATTCTAATGCAACCCTGCACGTTAGTGTAAGATCGCCTGAATTAGATTATAGGGAGATGTCAACAATTATTTGAACAAAATGAAGATCAAGCAATCAAACAGGGTAAAATCAGTACCGCCGTACATGTTCGCGGAGATAAACAGGAAGATCGCAGATGCAAAGAAAAAAGGGGTTGACGTCATAAGCCTCGGAATAGGGGACCCGGACATGCCAACACCTGCTCCAGTAGTTGAAGAACTGGCCAGGGCGGCAAAAGACCCCAAGAACCACCAGTACCCGGACTATGAAGGAATGTTCGCATTCCGGGATGCTGTATCAAAATGGTACAAACGAAGGCATGGAGTCATCCTGGACCCTGACAAGGAAGTGCTAACGCTTATCGGCGGGAAAGAAGGGAACCTGCATATAAGCCTTGCACTGACAAACCCCGGCGATTATTGCCTGATACCCGTACCCGGATACACCCCATACAGGACATCAACCGTGTTCTGCGGAGGAATACCCCACGAAATGCCGCTGCTTGAAAAAAACAATTTCCTACCCGAGTTAAGCAAGATACCCGGGAAAATCGCTAAAAAATCAAGGATAATATTTGTAAACTACCCCAACAACCCAACAGGGGCAGTTGCAGAGCTAAGCTTCTACAAAGAGCTGATAGATTTCGCAGAAGACAACAACATAGTTGCATGCAGCGACAACCCGTACAGCGAAATAGGGTATGAAGGATACAAGCCACTCAGCTTCCTTGAAGTGCCGGGAGCAAAGGAAATCGGAGTGGAACTAAACTCCCTCTCAAAGCCATACAACATGACCGGGTGGAGAATCGGCATGGCCGTGGGAAACGAAGAGGTTGTCAAGGCAATGGGAACAATAAAGAACAACACAGACTCAGGGGTATTCAATGCAGTTCAGCTCGCCGCAATAAAGGCAATGGAGCTCCCAGACAGCTTCATCGAAAAGCAAATGAGCATATACCAGAAAAGAAGAGATCTTGTGCACAAAACCCTGACAGGAGCAGGCCTAAGTTGCACGAAGCCAAAGGCAGCACTTTACATGTGGGCAAAAGTTCCCGAAGGACACACATCCGCAAGCTTTGCAACGGAGATGCTTGAAAAGGCAGGCGTGGTCATAACTCCAGGCGCGGGTTATGGAAAAGATGGCGAAGGCTATTTCAGGATATCACTTACAGTTCCTGACAAAAGGCTAGGGGAAGCAATGGAAAGGATCAAAAGGGCATTAAGATGATACTGAACGAAGGGGAAATAAGAGTTCTGAATCTATACTGCCGAGGCTGCAACCAAGCTGAAACAGCCCGGAGATTAAGATTGTCAAAACAAACTGCGAAAGCACACATCTATAATGCACGAAAAAGAAACGGGTATCCAGGACTTGAAGACATGATAAAGAGTCTGGAAGAAAAAGGAATAAGAATGGCTCCTGAATTTGGAATGTGGGCACCAATTTCCGATATGGCGGCAAGCGTACTTATGTATGCAGGGAACGGTCTTGTAAACAAGGAAATAGCCAGAAAACTACATATTCCTTTAGAAGAAGTAAAGGATACTTTTAGCTGCCTATATGACTCATTCGGATTATACAAAAATAACGGACGCTGCTATATGAGGAACGCTGCAATAGCAATTTACATAGAATATTGCAGAGGACAAACAGCATGAAAACTAGAAACAACAGATTAATGATAGGCGAAATAGAAGCGGACCAGCTTGTGAAGAAATACGGCTCACCAATTTATGTTTATGACGAGGAAATAATAAGGAATAGGTTCAGGGAGCTGAAGGAAAGCATACCATACAGAAAGCTGCGCATATATTACGCGTGCAAGGCCAACACAAACCCCCACATAATGAAAATAATGCTGGAAGAAGGAGCATATATCGATGCCATATCCCCTGGAGAGATAATGATGGCGCTCAAGGCAGGGTTCAAGCCTGAGCAGCTAATGTTCACAAGCACAAGCGTGACAGATGAGGACATGAAATTCGCCATAGAAAAAGGCGTACTCGTGAACTGCGATTCATTAAGCCAGCTTGAAAGGTACGGCAAGATCAACCCGCAAAGCAGCGTAAGCATCAGGATAAACCCGGATGTCGGAGCAGGGCACCACGGACACGTGATCACCGGAGGGCCTGACAGCAAGTTCGGGATTTACTTTGACAAGCTGCACGATGCACAAGCAATAGCGAAGAAACATAACCTCAGGATAATCGGGGTGCACCAGCACATCGGGTCAGGGATAATTGAAAAAGAAAAATTCATCCAGGCAATGGCCATGCTGCTGAAAACAGCAAATGAGATTGAAGGACTAGAGTTCATTGACTTCGGGGGAGGACTCGGGGTGCCGTACAAACCGGGCCAGGAAAGGCTGGACATCAAAAAACTCGGAATGGAAATAACCGAGAAGTTCACAGCATTCTGCAGCGAATACGGGAAAGAGCTGCATCTATACATAGAGCCCGGAAGATACCCTGTTGCAGAAGCAGGCACGCTCCTATGCACTGTGAACACGATAAAGGAAACGCCAAAGCATAAATTCGCGGGAGTGGATACAGGATTCAACCACCTAGTAAGGCCAGCAATGTACGGGTCATACCATGAGATAATCAATGCAAGCAACGTTGAAGCAGAAAAGAAGCAGAAAATAGCAATAGCAGGAAATATATGCGAATCAGGAGACGTGTTCACAAGAGACGAGCACGGCATAGTCAACAGGGAAATGCCTGAAATAAAGGAAGGAGATGTACTGGCAATACTAAACGCCGGAGCCTACGGCTACTCGATGTCATCAAACTACAACACAAGGCCAAGGCCCGCAGAGATACTGGTAAAAGGCAAGGAAGCAAGGGTTATCAGGAAAAGGGAGACGTTCGAACACCTTGAATTCGGACTTGACTAATCACTCATTCTATGAAAAAATTTATAATGTATCCCAAGAGCCACAAATGATGGAAAAAATCAGGTTCACAAAAATGCAGGGAACAGGGAATGACTACATATTCATAGACATGACAACCAACTACTACAGCATAAACTGGCCCGAGTTCTCAAGGAAGATATCAGACAGGCACTTCGGGGTCGGAAGCGACGGAGTAATACTGGTCTTCGACTCAAAGGAAGCCGACTTCAGGATGAGTATATTCAACTCAGACGGAAGCGAGGCAGAGATGTGCGGCAACGGAATAAGATCCTTTGCAAGATACGTCTTCGAGCACCGGCTTACGAACAAGAAGATAATGAAAATAGACACAGGGTCAGGAATAAAGGATGTTGAGCTCATATCAAGGAATGGATCCATATGGGGCGCAAAGGTCAACATGGGGGTCCCTGTGCTTGATGGGAAGGAAATCCCTGTAGCAATAGAAAAGCCAATGGTTCTGAACGAAGAAATTGAGGCAGACGGAAAAAAGATAACTTTTACAGCAGTGTCGATGGGGAACCCACACTGCATAATATTCACAGATGATCTGAGCGACGAAATGGTCAGAGGAGCCGGCCCACTGATTGAAAGGCATCCCCTGTTCCCAAAAAGGACGAACGTGGAATTTGCAAAAATATCTGACATTAACCACATGGAAATGAGGGTCTGGGAAAGAGGATCAGGAGAAACGCTTGCCTGTGGAACAGGCGCCTGTGCAGCACTGGTTGCAGCCGCACTTACCAAAAGGGCAGAAAAAAAGGCAATCATAAGCCTGCCCGGAGGGGAACTTGAGATCGAGTGGGCAGAGGACGGACACGTGTACATGACAGGGCCGACAGAAGAAGTATTTGAGGGAACATACAAATTCTAAATGCCAATAGACAACATCATTTATACTCCTCCAAGGCAATTGATCATAGCAGGGATACCTGCATTAGTTGCAGATCCCCACAATGAGGTCTACCCTTTCTGGCACCACCATGTTCCCAAAAATACAGGGATCAATGCCATAATTGAAAAGTTGAGAGGCAGAGTTGCCGGCGCCATCTTAATAGAGATAGACTCCCACACAGACACCTGTCCCTATGCACCTCCAATAGAAAAAACATCAGCCAAAAGCGTTGAGGAATATGCATCAAAAAATCTCAGGATACACGATTTCATACCCCCCGCATTCCACTACGGGCTTATAGGTGTAATGTACTATATCAACCCTGAAAAAGACGGAATCTTAGCTTATGGCAGGGTTACTAGCAACAAGCTCAGATGGAAAAACAACACAATAGTTGAGCCAGGAATAAAATGGTCAGGCGATCTCATTCATGAAAAAATAAGCTACAACCAGTGCTTTCGCGACTTAGAAGGTTATAAAGGAAAAATCGTGGTTGACATAGACTTAGATGCCTTTGAACTGGCAGGACGCTGCGAAAAGCCCAAACTAACAGCAAGAGAAAAGATTGACAAGGTTGTAAAGATCCTACAAAGCCTGCCACGTCCAACGATAATAACCATTGCGCGCTCACAAACACCTGAACTTTATGTCCCGAGCGGAAAGGTTGACGCGCTTGAAGCGGGTGTCATAGCAGCGCTTGATGATATCTATTCAACGGAAAATATAAGAATCACGGCAGCATGATACTAATGGATGAGAAGGGCGCTACACGCTTTTTTCATGGCATTCCTTCTTATCGGATGCCTGGAGCTAAGGAATGGACATGAGGGAATTATGAAAGCTGAAACGATAAAGATTGAAACAGCAGACGGATTCAGCCTGGAAGGAAGCTTTTATGAGGGAAACAGCAGCAAATCCATCCTCCTCCTTCATATGCTGGGAAGGGACCGGCATGACTATGATGCTCTTGCACAAAAACTCCAGGCACAAGGATTTTCTGCACTGTCAATAGATTCCCGGGGCCACGGGAAAAGCACAACAAAACAGGGAAAAACGGAAAATGCAGATTCATTTACTGAACAGGACTTCAGGAACATGGCCCTTGATGTGGAAGCTGCCAAAGAATACCTTGACAAAAGAGGGAAAACAATGACAGCAATAGTCGGGGCAAGCATAGGAGCAAACACCGCCATCAAATATGCTTCCGGAGACAGTGGAATCAAGACCGTGGTGCTCCTCTCACCTGGAGAAAACTACAGGGGGGTAATAATCACAGAACCCGCAAACAACTTTGACAGGCCAGCCCTGGTCATTGCAAGCGGGGAAGACGCATATTCCGTAAAATCATCAAAGAACATATCAAACCCTAAAATCAAGCTGAAAATGCTCAACAACAAAGGTCACGGAACGGACATGCTTGACAATGACACCAGCAAAATCATAATAGACTGGATAATGCAGAATTCACAGGCTCAAAATTTGAAGAAATAAACAACGTCTTTACCCTTATCGAACACACTTCCCTGTACGCCGCTCAAGGAGCCGTTTGTGCTGTAAATCCTGTACTCGCCAATTACCTTATCCCCCTTTTCAGCATAAATTGATGCACTTGTAATTTCACCAACGACCTCCCTAGGGGTGATCATGCTTTCATAATATGTAAACTCTATTTTCGGCTCGCCAAATCTTACCCCTCCACTTGCCACATTCCTCAGATGGAATATGAACGGAGCGTTTCCAGAAAGGTATTCAGTATCCGAGGCAATGCTGATTTTATCCCAGAGGCCAAGGCACTTCTCCTCAAGGCTCTCATTCGCTTTCATCAAACTGGGGAAAATGGAAGGCTATAAATTTTATTCGGATAAATTTAAATACAAGGATATGCTCATAAAACTCATGGCAAAAGTAATAGTATACTCAACGCCTATATGCCCCTGGTGCGTGAAGGCAAAGGAATTCCTCAAGGAAAACAATGTCCCTTATGAGGAGGTAAATGTTGCGGCAAACAGGGATGCGGCTGAGGAAATGGTAAGGAAATCAGGCCAGATGGGAGTGCCGGTCATAGACGCAAATGGACAAATAATAGTCGGCTTCAACAAGACTGCATTAAAGAAAGCCCTGAATCTCCAGTAAAATTCCGTTACGATTTGAAAGGAGCAAAAACTTTATATATAAGCATTACATCCCATGTAAAAGTTATATAGCTTCTTATTGCCTTAAAAACATCACAGTAATGGAGTGGGCAGCGGGTTTAGCACCTCTTTTCCTGCTGCTCACCCTCATTACCCAAAAAAATGACGAATCCCTAAAAAGTGTGCTGGGCTATGACATATGTCACTAGCCCTAAAAAAGTTGTGAAAAGCTAAAATAAACACTTGCAGGTGTTTTACCTGCCAGGCTGCTATG
>JACPBS010000012.1 GCA_016180195.1 Candidatus Woesearchaeota archaeon | reverse complement strand
GGCGACGGTCACGGTGACGGCCGACATGCCGGGCGGAGAGGCCTGCTTCTGCTTCCAGGGCAGCGACTTCTCGGGAAAAGTAAGGGAGGCGCAGGATCTTCCTGATTTGATAAGGGCTGCTGATGCCCGGCTTGATGAGCTCAAGGAGAGGATTGATTATATTTTGATGAGGCTTCCTAATGTTCTTCATGATTCTGTTCCGGCAGGCAAGGATGAGACTGGAAATGAGGAGGTAAGGAAGTGGGGTGTTCCGAGGAAGTTCGATTTTGACCTGAAGGTTCACGGCGAGCTTTTGGAGGAGAGGGGCCTTGCTGACTTCAGGAGGGCTGCAAAGATAAGCGGCTCAGGTTTTGTTTTCATTAAGGGAGACCTGGTCAGGCTTGAGATGGCATTGATCAACTTCGCTATTGACCTGCTTGTCAGGAAGGGTTATACTCCGATCTCGCCTCCCCTCATGATGGGAAGGAAGGCGTATGAGGGTGTTACCGCAATCCAGGATTTCGAGAGTGTCATGTACAAGGTTGAGGGTGAGGAAAGTTACCTTATTGCTACATCAGAGCACCCTATGGCTGCAATGTATGCTGATGAGGTTGTTGCGGAAAACGACCTGCCAATCAGGCTTTGCGGCATAAGCAGCTGTTTCAGGAGGGAGATCGGCAGCCACGGGGTTGACTCAAGGGGACTGTTCAGGATGCATCAGTTCAACAAGGTGGAGCAGTTCGTGTTTTGCAGGCCTGATGAGTCATGGAGGTTTTTTGATGAGATCCTTGGAAACGCTGAGGAAATATTCCAGAAGCTCAACATTCCTTACAGGATAATAAGCATTTGCACGGGTGACATAGGTGTCGTTGCTGCAAAAAAATACGACATCGAGGCCTGGTTCCCCAGGGAGGAGGCCTATAAGGAGGTTGTGAGCTGTAGCAACTGTACTGCTTATCAGGCTGTCGGGCTTAATGTGAAGTTCAAGTCAAAGGACGGTGAGAGGGATTTTGTTCACACGCTTAACAGCACTGCGGTTGCGACTTCACGGGCTTTGAGGGCCATTATTGAGAATTATCAGAATGCGGACGGGTCGATCACCATACCTTCTGCGCTTGTCCCGTACATGGGCGGGATAAGGGTTATTGGCAAGTGTCAGGAAGCCCGATAAAATTTTTTATCCAGCTTAAAGTTTATATAGACAAGCTTAAATTTCTCGTCCCCTTTGCAGTTTCTCATGATTAGCGGAAAATTTTTGGTGATATTGCCGTTGTTTTTGGTCATTGCAGCGGGGTGCGAGGTTGAAAGGCCTTTCAATGTTTCCGATGTTTTTCCAAACGAGACCAGGTCTGTTAATGTTTCTGAAGCAAGTAACATTTCGAAGAACATGACTGTGAATGCTACGCGAAACATGAGCAATATCTCTAAAAACTTGACTAATGAAACACAAAACATTTCGAATGGAAGGGTTGTTTTTGCGGTTTCGGCTGAGAATGGTAATTTTTCATCCGTTGAAATCACTTTGGAGGGGATTGAGGTGATGAAGGAAGAGGGTGGCTGGGCAAACATTTCATTTGAAAGCAGGAGCTTGGATCTCGTGGATCTGGATGACCGTAACGTGCTGCTTGCGGATGTGATGCTGAAGCCAGGCACTTATAGGCAGGTCAGGCTTAACGTGTCCAATGTCGTGGTTGACGATGATAGTGGCCTGTTTGATGCTGAAATCGCTTCGGGAGAAATTGTTTTCGAAGGCAAGCTTATTGTATCACCGAATTCTACATCCACGGTTCTTTTTGAGTTTTATCTTGAGGACTCATTGAGAAAAATCGGTTCTGGAAGTTACTTTATGAACCCTGTGGTTGAGCTTGAGTCTAGGGCGAATGCGACTGTAATGATAAATGATGATGAGGTTGATATCAGCGAAGGGGATGTTACCTCTTCTGTTATAAATCAAAATGTCACCGGGACTGGCCAGAATGTGACTGGTTCTGGAAACCAAAGCTCGCAGAATTTAACGAGTTCAGAAAATGAAAGCTCGCAGAACGGCAGCGGTATAAGGTACGCTTATTGAGAGCCCGGGATATATATTTCATTCACCCAAATGTTTTTATATTTGGATTCTGCAGTTGAGGTTATGGCTAATATACCTGGTTTGGTCTTTATCCTGATAGGCCTGGTTGTCGCCGGAGTCTCCTTTTACATAAATTCAGTGCAGAAAGGCATGGGCATGATCGTGTTTGTATTTGTGGGCATAGTGTTTGTGCTGTGGGGGATCGCAAAGGTGCAGAAAATTATATAAACATTCAGGGCTCTTTGGTCTTATGTCTTTGTTCAAGGATGTATTGGGGTCTGGTGAGAGCCTCTTCAGGAATGAGTTGGCTCTTGATTATTCTTTCGTGCCCAAATTGATCCCTTACAGGGAGGCCGAGCAGCACCAGATAGCGGGCTGCATCAAGCCTTTGTTTCAGGGGAGAAGCGGCCGCAATCTTTTCATTTTCGGCCAGCCTGGCGTGGGGAAGACTGTTGCCTGCAGGCACGTGCTGGATGAGATGGAGGAGCAGACTGATGACATAGACGCGATTTACATCAACTGCTGGCAGCATAACAGCAGCTTCAAGGTTTTTCTGGAGATGTGCAATGTTCTGGGGTACAGGTTCACGCAGAACAAGAGGTCTGATGAGCTTTTTATGATCATCAAGCAGATGCTTAACAAGAAGCAGTCTGTTTTTGTGCTTGACGAGATTGACAAGCTGCAGGATTATGATTTCCTCTATTCTGTTCTTGAGGAGATTTACAGGAAGTCGGTAATCGCCATTACCAATGAGAGAGGCTGGCTTTCAGCTCTGGATACAAGGATAAGGAGCAGGCTTATGGCTGACAGCCTGGAGTTCCGGCCTTACAGCTTTGACGAAACCAGGGGGATTCTGAAGAGCCGTATGGAATTTGCCTTTGTGCCAGGGGTATGGGATCCTGATGCGTTTTCGCTTGTTGCGGATAAGGCGTTTGAGATGAGGGACATCCGAAGGGGGCTTTTCCTGATGAGGGAATCGGGGCTTTTCGCAGAGGACAATGCATCGAGGAAGGTCTGCAGGGATCATGTTTTGCATTCGATCGGCAGGCTCGATGACTTCAGCGTGAAGGACAAGTCTGAACTGGATGACGAGGACCGGTTTGTTCTCGAGCTTGTGAAAAAGAATTCCGGGAGCAGGATCGGGGACCTTTTCCGCGCTTACCAGGAAGCAGGCGGGAAGGCGGTGTACAAGACCTTCCAGAGGAAGATTGACCGTTTGGAGAAGGACAGGTATGTTGCTCTTGACAAGAAGGTTGGTGGGATTGGCGGCAACACGACGATGGTCAGCATTTTATCCGAGAAGAAGCTGACTGAATATTGAAGCAAGCGCGTCGGCAGTTATAGCAAAGTGCATTAATAATGGAACTTTCGATATGCACTTTGCTATTAGTAAATCGCCTAATAATGTTCCGAAGTCAATGCGATTTACTATTAGAACCTGATCTCAAATCCCTCAAACCCGCCTGTCGGTCTCTCTTCTCTTATGTCCGCTTTCTTTACAAAGGCCATGAGTGGTCCCCTCTTGCATTCCCTGATGAATATGTTGATCTTGTCATCATCGCCTTCTGCAATGATCTCGACAGTTCCGTCCTGAAGGTTTTTTACGAATCCAGTTATCCCAAGCTTTTCAGCGTTCTTCCTTGCGTGCTCCCTGAAGGTGACGCCCTGTACCTTGCCTGAAAGGATGATATGTACCTTTCTCATGCGTACATTGTTTTCCAGGACGCATTTAAATGTTTCCAATATATAAGGTATTTCTTTCTATAGGTCATTTATTTATTAAGGGTTTTCTTGGATATGTTTAACGGAGGGGGTTGCTGATGAGAAAGCGTAATATGTGCACTAGGTGTGGCTCATTTATCGTAAAAACGAGCCAGTCTGACCCGTATCTGTGCAGGTGGTGCGGGATGGAGGGGGACGCGAACGATATCTATTCAAGGCTTGATTCAAAATTTTTTTAAATTCGCTCTTTCTTTAATTTTTTTATGGATGCTGCCCGGATTTTGAGGCTGCTGAAAACAAATTACGTGAGTCCAAGGACTGCCCTGAGATTTCGAACCCCGATTCAGATGCTGGTTTCGACAATGCTTTCAGCCCAGTGCACCGATGCCACAGTTAACAGGGTTACATCAAGCCTTTTCAAAAAATACGGGACTGTGGATGATTTTGCCAAAGCTAGCATCAGGGATTTTGAGAGTGATATAAGGCCAACTGGATTTTACAGGAGCAAGGCCGCGAATATAATAGCTGCTGCTAGCTTGATAGTCCAGAACCATAAGGGAAAGGTTCCTGATAATGTCGAGGATCTGATCGCGCTTCCTGGAATCGGAAGGAAAACTGCAAACATTGTTTTATGGAACTCCTTCGGCATCATATCAGGGGTTGCGGTTGATACCCATGTCAGGCGGGTTTCCTACAGGCTTGGTTTGACCAACAATACGGATGCTGAAAAGATAGAAAAGGATCTTCAGGCCAGGTTTAAAAAAGAGGATTGGCCGCATCTGAGCAATCTTCTCATTGCTCATGGAAGGAGTATTTGTCAGGCTCGCCGCCCGCTATGCAGGCAATGCTTTCTTTTCAATCTCTGTGAGAGGAATGGCGTTGACAGGAAGTTTTGGGGCTGAGCGCTATACGTCGCATAATCAGCGCAATTCTTTATAGGTGCCAGTCAGATTCGAGATTACCTTGTCTATGCATAGTTCCAACTCATTTATTGTATCCTGAAATACTTTCTCGACGCCCTGCTTGTCCCTCGGATCTGTTTTGCCTGCTGCCCTATAAATCATTTCCCTTAGGAAAAAAGGGAGCAGGCTGAAAACAGGATAAAGATGAACTTTCCCTATTCTGTCTGTTGGATCGCTGATCTCGTTGCCTTTTTCTGAATATCGTGCCAATACGGCAACTATTCCTTTTATTGAGGGATATCTTTCTTTAACTAGCCTTTTCTGATTGTCGGTCATGCAGAAGATGTAGTGGGCATTTGTTGCCAATTCTTCTGTGAGCTGCTTTGCATGATGTTGTGTTTGGATTTGATAACCTTTTGAAATAAGTGCGAGCTGCATGGCGTAGTCCATGCCGATGCTTTGCGGATTATCAATCCCTGCAGAATCAACCTTGGATTCCAGTCCGGTTCGCGAAAGCTTCTGCTCTGTGATTATTTTTGCCGCAGGGCTTCTCCTGATGTTTTCGCGGCAGACATACAGGATTCTTATCATGTGGTTCGAACTGCTGTCAAGAACCCCGGGCTAAAGCCCAGGCCATTTGAGCTATGCTCAAATTGGGTCTCAGAAATTGCTCGTCCTTACTGCGCACTAAAGTGCCACAGATTGCGTCGAGAGCAATTTCTGACATTTCAATGTTCTTATAGTGGCCCAGGACATTCTTGCTAATTGCCTTAAACAGGCTACTTCAATTTTAACTTATTTGCCACTGGGCTTGTCTCATGATTAGGGCTCATTGCCCCAAACAAATTGCACTGGACACTGGACATGGGGGCGCGCAGGGTATTTAAACCTGATTGTACTGCTGATATTAAACCCCACAACCCGGCTTTGCGACAGCAAAGTCCAAATTCCATCCAGGGCGCGCCTTTGAGCGGCCCTTGGGGGTGGTTTTGGTTGAATAAGGTTTAATACCAGAGGTGGTTAAAATGACTGTAGCGGACACAAGCTGTGAAACGATCTCAAGGCTGTTTTTCAGCCAGATTAAAGGATTGAGCATCCAAAAGAGAAGATATCATTCGGAGCTGGACGAGATCCTGGCCACATATGCTCCGGATTCAGCCAGGCTTCTTAAGCAAAGGTTAGGGATTTTTAAGTAGAAATATTTTTAAACCAATGCATATTATCATATTATATGATTATATGTAAATATGTAAAGATGGGTGAGAGGGGGCAGATAGTGATCCCAAAAGAAATAAGGGAAAAAGAATGCCTGATTCCAAACCAGTCTTTGAAGATAATGCATCTTGATGGCGAAATAATCATAAGGATCCCGAAACAAACGATCAGCCCTGAAGACTTGATTTTCAGGGCATTTAAGAACGCAAAGTTCGACAGGCAGGACTGGGAAGATATTCAAAAAGATAGGGAAAGATGAACTATACTGCGGACAGCTGCTTTTTCATGAATCTGAATCAAGAACATGCAGAAAAAATTTGGCTTGACGTAACGGAAGGCAAAAGCAGATTGGTTGTCCCGACAATAATAATAACAGAGCTCACAAAAGCATTTCTTAGGAAAAACCTTGGCAGGGAATTGCAGGAATTTTTGTCATCAATTGAAAAATCGCAGAAAATTTCTATAGTTGATCTAACCCCTTCAATAGCTTCTCAAGCTGGAAAATTCAGCAATACATTTAATATGCCAACTGTAGATTCAGTCATCCTGGCAACTGCTATATCAACTGAATACGACAACATCCTAACAAATGACCCGCACTTCAATCTGCCTGCAAGACAAAACAAGATCAAGATGATAAGGTTTTAGGTTCAATTATCTGGCTTCTTCGTATAGCCTTTGCACTATTCGGCTATTTATCGGGTCCGCTAATGCCTGCCTCAATCCGCCGTCAATGTTGTATATCCTGCCCTTGTCCTGTAGTACAAAGGTTGCTATAGACTCTCTTACCATTTCCCCGAGAGTTAATTTTCTTGCCCCCAGCTCATCAATGTATTTCCTTAATACCTGCACACCTGGAACAGCCGATGAGGAAATCGAGTCAAAAGATCCCAGGGATATTATATTGGCCCTGATTCCAAGTTCGTCCAATGAGTCAATGAATCCTTTTCCAGTAACTAGTTCCTCAAGCTCTTTTTTCGCACCACCTATCGAGTACCCCGGCATGTCGTGTCCGCAAAATGAGATTGCATAGGATGATCCGCCTCTCATAAGTTCCCTGAACTCGGTTGTCAGTCTTTGTATAGGGTAGACTGTTACTGCTCTGCATTTTTCCCTTTCAGTTTCAGGAACATCATCCCATGTTATTCCCTGCTTAAGGTATTGAAGGGCTATGTTGGCTGATGTTATGACAAGGTAGTCCAGCTTGCCATACCTTTCTTGCAGCAATTCTCTCATTGCAGCAATATCTCTATCTTTTGTAACGTCTAATACGGCAGTGTCTGCCTCAAAGCCTGACTTGTTTATTCTGGCCTCTAGTCTGCTTCTTTTCGCCTCCTCGGAAGCGGTCATTATGACATGCGCATTCGCTTCTGTTCGTGCCACTTTTCCAAGGTTATAGCCGAACCCGGATGCATATGATGCACCAACCACAAGAAGAACTTTTTCCCTAAGGTCTGGAAGTTGTATATGTGCCTCTCCCAGGTCTGGTTCTTGGGTGGCCAGTTGAAGAAATAATCTCCTGACAGACATGGCTGATTTTTGTCGCCGGGGTATAAAAATTTTTCTCATATGCACCAGAAAATTTTTAAGCTTGTATTTTTTTAGGCGGAACAGGATGGAGATAATCAACCGCCAGGAGATTTCTTTGAGGAAGCATGAGTTCTTTGAAAGGATAATGAACGGAAGCATCTTTATCCATCCTACTGATACAATATACGGTCTTGGTTGCACCGCGACCAATGACGACGCTGTAATAAAACTGAGGAAGCTGAAGCAGCGTGCAAGCATGCCTTTCTCGGTCATAGCTCCTTCCAAGAAATGGATAATGGAGAATTGTATTGTCAGCAAGAAGGGGGAGGGGTGGCTAAGGGAGCTTCCCGGGCCTTTCACTCTTTTGTTGAAGCTTTCTAATCCAATGGCTGTTTCAAACGAGGTTAACCTTTCGTCCGATACCTTGGGGGTTAGGCTGCCCAGGCACTGGTTTGGGAAGGTTGTGGAGGCTGTTGGAGTTCCTGTGGTGACTACAAGCGCCAATGTTTCGGGGGCTGATTTCATGACATCTATTGATGATCTTGACAGCAGGATTGCCCTTGGCGTTGATTTCGCTGTTTATGAGGGCGAGAAGAAGGGTAAGCCGTCTACAATCATCAACCTGATTAATGAGGACGTGAAGATTATTGAAAGGTGATTTTATTCCAGCTCGATTACAGAGTCGCAAAACTGGGAGATGGCATTGATAAAATAGAGGTTTGATCTTTCTGATTTCTTGTCAAGAACCCCGGGCTAAAGCCCAGGGCGTTTCTTGATCACACAAATCAAGCTTTGCTTGATCCATTTGAGCTATGCTCAAATTGGGTCTCAGAAATTGCTCGTCCTTACTGCGCACTAAAGTGCCACAGATTGCGTCGAGAGCAATTTCTGACATTTCAAGTCACTTAAATCTTGTTTTTTTTAAGTGTTACAACTTTTGAAAAACAAAAGGTTTTTATAGGCACTTTCCATCTTCTTCTTATCATGAAAATATTTGCTGTTGGGGATCTGCACGGTGATTCAAGCCTTGCAAAGAGGATGGCGGAGAAGGCTGCCGAGGAAAAGGCGGACCTGGTTATACTTTGCGGAGACCTGACATTCGCGGAGACGAAGCTGGATTACATACTCGGGCCGTTTGTTAACAGGCGGCTCAAGGTTGCAATCATCCCGGGTAACCATGAGAGTGCTGCAACAGCCGATTTTCTTGCCCAGAAGTACGGTGTTGTCAACCTGCATGGGGCTTATCTTAAGCACATGAACATTGGCTTTTTCGGCTGTGGTGGCGGTAACATAGGGCCTGTAAACAGGCTGGACGAGAGCGACATTCTTTACAGCCTCAAAAAGGCGCATAAGGGAATTAAGGGAGTTGCAAAGACTATCATGGTGACCCATATGCATCCGAGCGGGAGCCTGATGGAGAGGTTTTCAGATATGGTTGAGGGTAGCGATGCCGTAAGGCAGGCAATCGATGAGCTTCAGCCTGATCTTGCGATTTGCGCTCACGTTCATGAGGCCCGTGGCATTGAGGAAATTATCGGAAAGTCCAGGGTTATTAATGTAGCCACAAAGGAAAGAATAATCGAGATCTAGTCGCTTCTCAGCTCGAGTTTAGGCGCTTCCATGTCAGGGTGTTGTTTCCATAGCTCCTTTCTTTTTGCCTCAAGCTGGTTCACCTCTTTTCCCGCATATTCTGCCGCTGTAACGATCCTGGTTCCCTTGTTCTGCAGCGGTTGTATCCTATCCCTGTACTTGAGGTCCCTCAGAAGGTGATGGTCCAGTATTATGGTCTCCGGATTTATTTTCTCAATTATCTTCAGGATGTTCCCGATTGATTGATTCAGGCTTTCGTGGCTGAACCTGTACCCCAGCATGTATGTCATTGGGCCGTCAATGTATATGATGCCTGGCTTTTGGTTCATGATGAAATCCGCCTGCGAATCCACAGAGGGCCCCTCTACGTCTGATGTGTAGAGGAATCTTTCGCTGCCTTCGGAAATCGCAATCTCTGTCACAAAACCGAGCCTGCTGTTTGTCCCGTGGAAAACCGCTTCCGAGAATTCTATCAACGTCCCGCCAATTTCGTGTTTCTTTCCGTCGCTGAATATTATTTCCTTAGGGATTGTGCCTAGATTTTCAATGAAATGCTTTGCCCTTTGGGTCTGGCTCTTGTTTATGTTTTCTTTTGGGTGTTTCAGGAACGCTGTTTTGTCCTTGAAAATCCCGGGCTCGTCCGGGTTATGGTGGTCATAGTGGTAATGCGTGACTGCAAGTATATCCGACTTTCTCGCATACTGCCTGATAAGCTCCCAGTCCTCCTCGAGTTTCCTGAACTCAAGTGCATGAGGACTCAGGCCATATCTTATTGGCCCGAGCGCCGAGCTGGGGTCTATTAGTATCCGGCAATCTGAGGTTCTGACGTACATGGCGCAGCTCCTTGTTCCCATGCTGTCTGCTGCAATAGGCGTTATCTCCATCATACCATGTATGCAGTAAGGCAATAATAGAGTTTGTAACTACCCAAAAATGATAAAATTTAAATATATATATTAAATAAACTACCAAATAATTTAAAAATTATATAAATTTTCATGAATGGAGGCAAAAAGCAGATGTTTGGTGTTGACGAGTTTTTGGAACCGATAACCAATGGTAAAGGGAATGTTACAGGTGATATAGCAGCTGAACCAATCAATCTTGCCCACCTGATTAGAGCGCTTGAATATGCTACTGCCAGGAATGCCGAACTTGAAGAAGCTAATTCAAGCCTTGTTGGACAAAATGAAACCCTTGCCGCAAGAATAGGTGAAATTGAGGAAGTTACTGGACAAACCCTTAGAAGTGTTGCGCATGATTTGAGAACCCCGTTATGTGCCGTTATTGGACAAGCACAATTAGTGCGTATGTTTTTAGAAGGAGGGAAAACTGATCCTGCAATTAACTCTGCATATGCGATTTATACCGCTGCAATGAATATGAATGAAATGATTACTGGTCTTTTAAAGGCCAATAAGCCTTACAATCCACAGCATATAAACAACATTGGAAATCTTGTCAGGGAATATATTGGCGAGCTTAATGGTTTGCTGGTTAACTGTCCTGTTCCTATTAGTTTATCTTGCAGTGCACACAGTTCTGCTCCAATATTTGCAGACGATTTAAAGATTAATTCAGCGCTTGCAGTGCTTGTATCCAACGCTATAGATGCCATAGTTAACAATGGGATCGGTGGCAGAATCGATGTTGTGGTTTCAGATGGATATAGAAACAATAGCGGATATGTGTGCATTGCAGTCAAGGATAATGGGTCTGGAATGACACCTGATAAATTGGAAAACGCCAGATCAGGGTCTTCATTCTCTGATAAGGGCATGCGCGGTAACGGGATAGGGCTCCCCCAGGTCAAGGAAATAGTCCAAAAACATGGAGGATTCATAGAAATAGATTCTGTTTACGGTCAGGGATCTGAGTTCAGGATGTACATACCTGCAACCGTGCAGGCTGCAATTCCTGATTTGGTCACTGTGAGATAAAATATTTAACCTGTTCAAAAAGCTGACCCAGGATCGGTTGCTTATAAGGCCCTGAATCTTGTGGGCGGGAGTTTGCTGGCTTATTGTGCATACCCGCTTAACAGCGTCCTGTTGGTTTTGGAGGGCATATGGGCTCTTTTCGGTGCATATAAAGCTCATTTTTGTTTTTATGAAGAAGGAATGATCAGCCCTTGACAACTCCTATTGGCCTCAATTTCGCTACAGCCTTGCATATTCCTGCATTTAAGGTTGTCTTGATTACTTCATCTATATCCTTGTATGATGGAACGGCCTCTTCTGCCAGCCCTTTCCAGCTTGCTGCCTTGACCTCTATCCCTTTCGACATTAATTCCCGGGCAACGGCTTCCCCCCTGAACTGCTTTATGGAGGCTGCCCTACTCATTGCTCTTCCTGCTCCGTGTGCGCTGCTTGCAAAGCTTGTTTCCTCAGCAGATTTTGTCCCGAGCAGGAGGTAGCTTGCTGTTCCCATGGTTCCAGGTATTATGACAGGCTGCCCGAGTTTCCTGTATTTTTCGGCCAGCTCCTCATTTCCTGGTCCGAAAGCCCTTGTTGCACCTTTCCTGTGCACGCATACTTTCTTTTTTTCGCCCCCTATCTTGTGCGTCTCGATTTTTGCGACATTATGGCAGACATCGTATATCTGTTTCATGCCCTCATCTGTTCCGAGCACTTTTTTGAATGAATCGCGTACCCAGTGCACTATCATCTGCCTGTTTGCGAACGCGTAGTTCACCCCTGCGCACATCGCGCTGAAATATTTTTTTCCAAGGTCTGAGTTTATCGGGGCGTTGACGAGCTCCCGGTCAGGAATGTCAGAAAACCCGTATTTCTTTTCCATTGAATCAATGTAGTCGGTTGCGATCTGGTGGCCGAGGCCCCTGCTTCCGCAATGTATCATTACCGTAACTTTTCCTTTCTCTATGCCTAATAGGTATGCTGCCTCATCATCGTATATCTCGTCCACTTTTTGTATTTCCAGGAAGTGGTTGCCTGCCCCAAGTGTTCCAAGCTGCGGCTTCCCCCGGGCCAGGGCCTTTTCCGAAACCACAGATGCATCTGCTTGTTCCATCCTTCCATTTTCCTCTGTTGCCTCAAGGTCTTCCTTGGTTCCATATCCATGTTCGAGGCTCCATTGTGATCCTTTTTCGAGAAGCTCGATCAGCTCTTCCTTTGTCAGTTTTGTTATTCCCCCTTTTCCGACTCCTGATGGCACTTCTGTGAAAAGCTCTTCGAGAAGCCGTGTCCTTTTCTGCAGCACCTGTTCTACTGAGAAGTCTGTCCTTACAAGCCTGACGCCGCAATTAATATCGTAACCGATCCCTCCAGGGCTTATCACTCCTTCATCAATGTCAAATGCCGCAACGCCGCCAATCGGAAAACCGTAGCCTTCGTGGGCATCGGGCATCACGTATGAGTATTTCTGGATACCTTTGAGATGAGCAACATTCGCTGCCTGCTGGAGTGTCCTGTCCTGCTTTATCTTTTCCATCAGCTTTTCTGTAGCGAAAATCCTTGCAGGCACCTTCATGTTGCCTTGCTTTGGGATTTCCCATTCATGGTCGCTGATTTTTTTCGGTTCCATGTTACCTCCATGATATTATTGCTTATAGTCGTTATTAATGGACGTGCCAGCATAGTTTAAAAAGCTATTTATGGCTAGATGTCAACAACAATCTGGACCCAGCAGTTGCCTTTCTCCTCTTCCCTGACCTCTATCTCGTTGTATGTTACAGCCTTCACGTCTCCCAGTATCTCGTATTTTTCAGAATAAGTGTCTCCCTTTGCTATGGCGGCCAGACGGTACCCTTCCCGCTGCTTGTTTATCGTGATGCTTGTCAGCTTTCTCAGTATGAACCCTTCTGTGTCATGGAGGTATAGGAATTCGCTCAGGAAATTCACGAGAAGCGCTTTCAGGTCAGTTCCTTCTGACTCTATTGCCTTGTTTATCCTTGGTTCTATCTTTTCGGTGTCGAACATCAGGCTGGTCATGGCGATTGCCGCATTTGCGAAGGCTTCCTGCAGGTTCTTCCCGTAAGCCCTGAATTTCGCGTCGGCCGTGTGATCGAAGAATTCGTATTGCTTGTTCATTTTCAGTAGGTTTCCAGCTCTTCTGCTATCTCATATGCCTCCTTTACTGATTTGGGTATTTCAGGCATCTCATCTTTCTCCGGCTTGGCTGATCTTATCAGTGCCTCTGCAGTCTCCTGCTTCTTTTGCACTTCATTTGTTTCTGTTCCCTTTTGAAGCAAGCGGATGATTGCTTTTATGTCCTCTTTCGAGTCTTTTTCAGTATCTATCGTTATTCTCATGGTTTCTTTTTTGTTTGTCCCATTTATAAAAATTTTACCTCCAGTAGTACACTCTTATTATCCTGGGATCGTATAATGTCGAGTTGCCTGATATCATTGAGGATTCCGAAAAAACCCTTTTTTCCGGGAGGCCCTGCGCCCTGCTGTCCGTGCTTCTTGATATGTTCATGGTAAACCCATACCCCCTGAGGGCCCGTGAAAGGGTGGCGTTTATGCATGTTGAGTTCTCTAGCAATATGCATTGCTTGAAGTCATGCTCTTTCATCAGTTCGGGAAGGATATTTTCGTTTTCGAAGACTGACTTGGCAGCATTATTCTGGGCAATGAACATTCCCACGAAGACCATTGTTATTGCCATGGCTATGATCGCCTCAAGTGTTCTCATGAATGCATTCCTGCCTCTTACCATGTTCTTACCCTCATGATGATCGTTTGCCTGTTTCCATACTGGTCAAGCAGGCTTCCGGTTGATTCGTCCGCGAAAACATTCTCGTTGCTCGCCTTTTTTGGCTCGTAGTTGTACATTATTGAGTCCGAGGAATTGGATATTGAAAATGAGAATTCCTGCTTCATGTGCCATGCTGATTTCAGGCTGGAATAGTTAGTGCCGTTAAGCTGCTGAAGAAGCTTTTCAGAAAGGCCTGTTTTGCGTTCCCTGATTCCGTATTTGATGCTTAGTGCGCTAATGTACTTTAGCGTGCTGTTGTAGTTTCCGTCATGGGTTATGAAGTCATATCTTGTCTCGTTTTTATGCCTGAAGTAGATGTATAGCCTGGTTGTTGAGTTTTGGACGCATATGCTTATGTTGGTTTCCTTGTCCAGGATTATCGATGCTCCTGAGATGTCTGAGGAAAAATCAATGTACTGCGATCTCATTGACATGCAGGTGTTATTGAGGTTCAAATTCCCAGAGACAGTTCCGGTGTGGTAGCTGGTCATGTTTAGGATTACGGATGACAGCGTTAGGTTTATGTCCTGTAGCGATCTTACAAGGTTGTATATCTTTGGGCTGTTCGCGAAAACATATGATGTATGGTTGAGTGCCTGTGATTTTGCCTTGTATTTTGATATGGACGAAATGGTTGCAGAGTGGTTCTCGACATTTAGCGATTCAGTTCCGATTGTGAGGTTTATGTCATCTATTAAGTATTGGTTCCCGTATTTTATCCTTGAAGGTATTGCACTCGAAAACTCAACTTTCATGTTTGATGTTGAAGCAGAATCCTTTGTTGCTGAGAGACCGGTCATGGAATCGGTGGGCGCGTTGTAGTTCTCGCTGGAATGCACTATTCCGGCCAGGTTTTTCCCTTGTGAAATGTTGATGATGAAAAGGAGCTTGTTTTCGTCCAGTATGAATGTGTTGTTTCTTTTGAAAGAAAAGCTCGTGCTGTTCCATTCGTAGGGGAAATCAGCCATGGCAGGCTCATCGGTTCCTGACGTGTTCGACCATATGAATATAGGCACCTCATCAATGTTCCAGGTTGTATTCGCCTTTAGCTTATCATTAAGCCGGGTGAGCATCGGTCCCTCGTCTTCGGGTCGGCTGGTGAGGGGTGAAACATATACAAAGAACCATGCCACGTAAAGAAGAAAAATAGCCAGGCTTATCATCCAGTCTAGCTCAGAGCCACCTCTTTTTTGCATGATTTCCTTTGCCTTGGCGATTATTTAAAGGTATCCCGGCTAAAGCTCGTTGACGGTCAGCAGGTTGATTCTTGTTTCCGGCTTTTGCTTTGCGTCCATGGCTATTAGGTATTGTACATTTGCCTTTTCCGCTGCCTTGACCAGATCAATGTCTATTGTGCCGTCAAATACTATTGCGTATGCTGAGTTCAAGCCTTTTATTGTTACCTGAAGCTCTGTAATGGGAACCTTTCCAAGTATGTTAAGCTTGTCATCTAGGATGTATGCGCCTCTTGTTCCTATGAGGTCCTCTGACATTTCCTTGAATGCCTTTTTCTCATCCTGTGAGATTGCAGCCTTTTGCTTCTGCTGGAGAGGCATTGGAATCGGCCTTTTATCAGTTCTTCTTTCGAAATCAGGCTTTCTTTCCTCCCGCCTTTCTTCATGCTTTTTGCCTTCATATCTCCTGTCATCATGCCTTCCGCCATTTTCCCCTGTCCTGGTTGACGTCTCGAATTTAGCCTGTTCGGCTGTTACCCTGCTTCTTAGTGCTTTGTGGATTTCCTTCTTGGCTAATTCCTCAACTTCCTTTCCGTCAGGGGCCTTGGTAACATAGTCCACGTCTGCAACATCCAGCATTTCCTTGATTATGAGGTCGCCTCCCCTGTCCCCGTCAACAAAGACCGTGACAACTTTCTTCCTCGACAGGTCTATGATGGTTTCTGGCACTGATGTGCCGTTGAGCGCTATTGCATTTTTTATCCCGTGTTTTAGGAGGTTAAGCACATCTGCCCTTCCTTCTACAATAACCACTTCATCGGATTCCTCGAGAAGCGGTCCTGCAGGCAGCCTGTCCTTTCCGTACTCCTTTATCTCCATGACCCTTACTGAGTACATTACCTCATCGGCTATTTCCTGGGAATCAGGCATTACATTGTCCATAAGCTGCTTCAGCAGCTCCTTTGCCCTTTCAACAACAAATCCCCTCTTCGTGACGCGGATGTCCTCAATGCTATCAACCTTGATCTTTGCATTGCAGGGGCCTATGCGTTGTATGATTTCAAGAGCAGCAGCTATTATAGATGTCTCTGCCTTGTCAAGTGAAGAAGGGATTATTATATTGCCGCTTGTCTTTCCGTTTCTTGTTTCCGTGTTAACTTCTATCCTTCCTATCCTGCCTGACCTTTGCAGCTCCCTAAGCTCAAGGTCTGATCCAAGCAGGCCTTCTGTCTGGCCGAAAATCGCTCCAATCACATCCGGCCTGTCAACCACGCCCTCTATTGTAATGGTTGAATGAACGATATATTTTGCCGATACCGGACTTATTTTGCCCATTGTAATCACCTTTTGAATTTTAGCAATAGAACAAGTTTGTCTTTTATCTTCCTATGGCTTGTTTCCTGATGAAATCTGGGAATAAAAATGGAATGTCCTATTGCAATTATGAAATTTGTTGCCCGCTACACTAACCCCCAGGCTCATTGCTTGGTTTTTCCGTGAGCTCCTATGGGTACTCTCGTGACGGGCTGTTGTGGCCAAGAGTGTCTTACTTTCATTGCAGGGCACGATTGCCCGGCTTTGTAAGGACCCATTTGGTCACTTGACGTGTGAAAAGAAAAACAGATCAACTATAAAAATCTTTGGGTAAAGTGTTTTTTTGTAACTATTTAATGGTTAAAAATAGAAATTGGGAAGGATTATAAAGATTAGTGCTCATTTATTCTTGAATGCCTCGTGTTAAGCCCAGGGAAAAATTCAAGACCTTCGAGAATGTATTTGATGAGTTTACGTTAGCCAATATTTTCAAGCTCGGGAAATATTTCGATGAGGAGAGCCTGAGCCCCCTTAATATAGGGAAGGAAGCTAATGTATTCTCTGCAAAAGCGAAGGTTGGAGACCGCGATATGGTTGCTATAAAGATTCACAGGCTTGAGGCCTCTGATTTCAATAATATGTACTATTATATTAAGCCAGATCCCCGCTTTGTAGCTCTTAAGAAGAGGAAGAGGGAGATAATATTCGCTTGGGCCCAGCGCGAGTATAGGAACCTTATGGCTGCAAGGGAGGCAGGTGTTCGTTCCCCTCTGCCTATCGCGTTCCTTAAGAACATAATTGTTATGGAATTCATTGGTGATGAGAAGCCTGCCAGGCAGTTGAAGGACGCGATTCCGGAAGACACTGGTGAATTCTTCCGCAAGATCATAGCGTACATGACCAGGTTTTACAGGGCAGGCTTTGTCCATGGAGACTTGTCTAAGTTCAATATCCTTAACCATAGGGAAACGCCCGTATTCATTGACTTCTCCCAGGCAACACCTTTGAGGAACCCTAATTCAAGCGAGCTCCTAAGGAGGGATGTAGTTAATGTTTGCTCTTTCTTCTCTAGGCTAGGGGTTAAGTGTGATGTTGAAGGCCTTGTTAAGGATATTGGGAAAAAGAAATTTAAATGATCCTGCATTCCCATTGCTTATGGCAAATTCAGGTTATTTTAGCATTTTTTTTGGGCGTTTTTTTGTTACAGGAAACAATGTGCAGATCAGCCCACCTGTACTGCAAGTTCCGTTGATCAATTCAATCATGATTGGCCGGGCAGACTCTGAAAAAGAAGTAGGGCTGACCGAGATAGTTAAAGGTTCTGTGTATACCCCAAACTATAATGGGGAAAAAATAATTGTCCCCCATGTGCAAGGTAATCTTCCTATAAGCAGATCGCATGGTGAACTGGTAAGAAGACCTGATGGAACTGTTGATTATGTTCATTTAAGCCAGAGCGGAAGCAAGACAGTTATCTGGTCACCTAATAATGGCATTGAGGACGTGATAGATCAGATAGGTAAGGTGGTTAAGCTCAAGATTTCAGAAGGCAGTTCTTCCTATCTTCTCGTTGGTGGGGCTATATCTGCTATTAACGGCAGCCTTGCAAGGCTTTTCGTAAAGCCTTCGTATTATATTCAGATTAAAGCCTAAAAAAAAAGACCTCCAAATTGCATCGTTTGAGATGCAATTGGAGACCAAGTTTTGCTATGCCTTCATTATTGTTGGGGGGTGGTAAAATGAAGGCAAGAAAACACACCTTTCGGTGATCGTGAAAGATAAGCTATTTCTAGCTTATCACCTCTATGCCGAGCTCATCCTCTATTTCCCGGTGCTTGGCTACCTGCTGCTTCTTGTCCAGCTTTCCCAGTATCCATGGGCTCTTTACTCCTGTTATGATGGTCATAACGGTTATTTTGCCCTTCATGTTCTCGCTTACCCTTGCTCCCCAAATGACGTTTGCATCGTCGTCCAGGCTTTCTGTAACAAGCTCTCCTATCCTGTTTATTTCGTCAAGCGTCATGTCGGGTCCGCCCGAGACATGTATGAGTGCTCCTGTTGCGCCCTTGTAGCTTATGTCAAGAAGCGGGTTGCTTAGAGCGCCTTGGACAGCCTCCTCTACCCTGTTATTCGTATCTGAGCTGCCAACTCCGATGGCTGCAACGCCTCCATTTGTCATAATGGCCTTGACATCAGCATAGTCAAGATTGACAAGCGACGGAACTGATATTGTCTCGACTATTCCCTTTATCATTGTTGAAACAAGCTCGTTTGCGACCGCGAATGCCTGCTCTATCGGCAGGTTGCCCGCAATCTGGACCAGCCTGTTGTTGTCTATAACTATTACTGTATCAGATACCTGCCTTAGCTGGCTTAATCCAAATTCTGCCTTGTCAATCCTTGCTCTTTCGATTTTGAAAGGCATCGTGACTGTCCCTATCACTATTGCTCCGGTTTCCTTCGCTACCTTTGCAACAACCGGGGCTGCTCCTGTTCCTGTTCCGCCACCCATTCCTGCGCATACAAAAACCATGTCAGCTTCCCTTAGTGCTTCTTTGATTTCCTGCATTGTTTCCTTGGCAGCTTCCGCACCCCTTTCAGGAAATCCGCCGCAGCCAAGGCCTCTTGTAAGATCTTTTCCTATAAGGTATTTTTTGTCAGCAGAAGATATTTCGAGATGCTGTTTGTCTGTGTTGCAAGCCAGTATTTCAGCCCCTTTTACGCCTTTTCTGTGGAGCCATGAGACCATGTTATTGCCGCCTCCGCCCACACCCATCACCTTTATGTTAGCCTGCCCAATCATCCCGCCAAATTTGTTCCCCTCAGCTGCCTTCAACGCGTCTTCCACAATAAAGTCCATTTTCCCAACCCCCTTTTCCATAGGTTTTTTTATTTTAGTTTCCAAAGTATATCTTACAAAACAACCTTTTAAACACAAAAATGTTTAAATAGTTGCCCTTCAACATACTTCCATTAAGAACAAGTTCACTTGCGCCAACAAGTGTATTTGAAAATTGCCAATAATCGTTTTTAAAACCGTTTTGCGCCAACAAAACAGGTTTTAACTAATTTTTAATCGAAATTTTGTTATCTTTCAATGTGTTAATATTTAAATATTTCTGGAATAAGAAATATATGTCGAGAAACATATAGTGCAGTTCATATTAGTCCTAACATTGCCTTTAGCTCATCTGAAGGCTGCCATGGCGGGCTGAAAACCACATCTATGCTTACCTTTCTGATCCCCTTTATGGACTTTACCTTGTTTTCAATTTCCTGGAGTAGTGTTTCAGCATAAGGGCAGAATGGAGTTGTGAATGTCATCTTTATGTGCGCTGTTCCGCCTGAATGCTTTACAGAATAGATTAGGCCAAGAGTCCATACATCTATGTTAAGTTCAGGATCATAGCATGTTTTTAGCGCATTGATTATCTGCTTTTCCATCAGGCATCGGTATCCAAGCTGATTTATATATTTTAACGAAAGGGAACTGTGCTATCCCACTAGACACTTTTGAATCGAATCAGATGGTGCGACGCCTTTGCCCCATCCGGGGTGGCGTAGGAACTAGGAACATAAAATTTATATAGTATAGTCTGTTGCTTTCCCTAAGTTGTTTTATAAGGTCTTTTTCTTATAAAGCAATGCCAATATGCATTAGCATGTTGGAAATTAGTATAAGGAGGAATATAAGATGGGATTCGGAAACAAGGGAGGCGGAATGGGCTTCCAACAGAGAGAGATGCACAACGCTAAGTGCTCAGACTGCGGTGTTGACACACAGGTGCCTTTTAAGCCGGCAGACGGCAGGCCAGTCTACTGCAGGGATTGCTACAGGAAGAAGAAATCAAGCTACTGATTTGATTCTTATTTATCCTGATTTTTTATCCTTTTTCTTTTTTTTATTAAAATAATAAAAACCGCACTAATCCCAAGGCCTAAAGGCCGGGGTTTTTATCGTGCGAGGTTTTAAACCTTGGCGAAATTTATTATAATTAGCAGGCTGTTTTTTTCAGCATCTCAAGCCTTTCATTTATTTTCTTGATGGCAGCAGTCTTTGTTTTGACTTTTTTCAGGTCTTCCGCAAGTTCTGCATCTCCTATCACGTCATTCACCCATTTTGAGAAGTCATTCTTTTCCTTGTTCAGGTGATGTGTGAATTGGACATCTGTTATGCCTTTCAGGCCTGATGAAAGCTCGTTCAGGCTTTTGACTATGGGACCGTTGTTTATCCAGAAGCTGTATTCTGGCCTGCATTCAGAAAGCATCTTTTTGGCGTGTTCCCCATTTATCTTTTTCATCAAATATCACCCCTGTATTTTTCTCGATTTAGATTTATATTTTTTTCGTTTTTAGCCTTATCTTGAGGTCGTTGATTATGTTCATGTATGAAATGAACGCGTCATAGGGGCTGTCATATGGATTGAAGTACTTGTGGACATCCCCGTCAGAGAACCATTTTGTGCACATGTAGTAGAAATGGTCGCTTGTCTGAAGCCTTCTCCATTCCTCCAAAAGATCCTGGTCTCCGCTTTCCTTTATCTCCTGTTCCATGCCGTATAGTTCCCTTATTGCTGCATGCTGCATGCTGTTCCCGAGCCATGCACTCAGGTCCCTTTCAATATCAGCCCACGAGATCAGGTTATGGATGTCCATCTCTCCTACAGGCTCATGCAGGCCAACAAGCTCTCCCGGGGTCCTGAAGTCGTTGTCAGGGTGCTTGAGTATTTCTCCAGGCATGTGCCTCAGGAAGTTAAATATTCCTGTTTCCTCCCATTGGTGCTCGCCAAAGGTCTCGTAGTCCATGAAGAGATTTGCGCAGACTCCGTTTCCGTTGATCGCGCTTACCCAACTGGCAAACTTGTCCGCGGTCAGCGGCCATTCAGACCAGCTTCTTTCTGAGAACCTGAACGCCACATCATCTGAAAGCTTGTAGTTCTTAAGGAGAAGTTTCATTCCATTCGCTGCTGTTTTCGGCCTGTACAGGAAGTTAGGGCTTCTCCATCCCAGTATGTGGTCTGCCCCTTCTGCAATAACCCCTTTATACCCCATTTTTTCAACAAAGTTAGCGATTTCATTGTTGTATATTAGCTCTGTGTTCCGGAATACTGTAGGGGTCTTTCCAAACATCTTCCTTATCTTGGAGCTGTGCATCTTGACCTGGTCCTGGAATTCTTTCTTGGAGTATATGAAGGCAAGTGAATGGTAGTATGTTTCATCCAGTAACTCAACCCTGCCTGTCTTTGCGAGCTCCTTGAATGAATCGAGGGCTTCTGGCGCATTTTTTTCAAGCTGCTCCAGTACTGTGCCTGATAGTGAGAAGCTTGCCTTGAATTCAGGGTGCGTGTCGAGGAGCTCAAGAATCACTTTGTTTGAAGGGAGATAGCATTTGCTTGCCACCCTTTTGAGGATGGTTGTGTTTTTCTCATCATCAAAATAACCTGCCCTGTTTCCTATGTCAAAAACAGTGAAGTTCCTGATCCTGTAGGGCTGGTGTACCTGGAAGTAGAGGCAGACGCTTACCATGCTCTCACTTCTGTCTTTTTAAGAAGATCGTTGTATAGTCTGGCGCATTTGACTGCTGAGTTTTCCCATGTTATCCTTGTCAGCTCTTTCCCTGCATTTTGTGACATCATCTCAGGCAGCTCCTTGTACCTCAGGACCCCGACTATCTTGTTGGCAAGCTGGTTGATATCCCAGAAGTCAACCTTGAGGCAGTGTGTCACTATCTCTGAAACCCCTGAGTTTTTAGATATTATTATGGGTGTACCGTTTTTTATTGCTTCCAGCGCGGTTATCCCGAATGGCTCGCTGACCGACGGCATGACGTATACATCCGCCATTCTGTATATCATGTCTATCTGCTCCCCTTTGAGGAACCCTGTGAAGATAACCTTGTCATGCATGCCCATCTCGATTGCCTTTCCGATGATGTATGGTTCCATGTCACCTGTTCCCGCCATCACGAACTTGGTGTTGTTCTCAACATCGAGGACCTTTCTTGCAGCATATAGGAAGTAGTCAGGGCCTTTCTGCAAGGTAACTCTTCCAAGGAAGAGAACTATCTTTGAATGGTTTTTTAGTGCGAAATTGAGGTTTTGGACGCTCGATTCCTTATCCACTGCGTTATGGACCACTATGATTTTTTCAGGCGTTATTCCGTAATGCTGGATTATCTTGTTTTTTGTGTAATTGCTGACTGCTATTATCGCATCCGCATGTTCCATCCCTCTTCTTTCAACATCATAAACGAGTTGGTTGACGCTTAATCCGCCTGTTCTGTCAAATTCTGTTGCATGGACATGCGCTATCAGCGGTTTTCCGGTGAGCATCTTCGCCCTTATTCCTGCTTCATAGGTGAGCCAGTCATGGCAGTGTATAACATCAAAATCTTCCTCAAGGGCTATTGACTCGGCTGCCTCAGAGTATCGCATCACCTCGTCTATCAGTGTTCTTCCGTACAGCTGGTTTTTTGAATGATATACCGTAGAATACTGGCTTGGGCTCATGTATGGTGTTAGCGAGGATACTATCTTCCTCACTTTCATGTTCGTGCCCCTTACTTTTAGAAAATCAGGGCATACATTTTCTGCTGTGGGCAAGACCAGAGTTATTTCTATGCCGAGCCTGCTTAAGGCTTTTGTTAGTCCATAGCAGGCTGTACCAAGCCCCCCCGTATTATTTGGCGGGAATTCCCAACCAAACATTAGTACCTTCATGATTTCCCCTTTTTGATACCTTTTTTTTATATAACCGATATATAAAGTATTCTTTTTTATTCTTTGATGGAAAACGATCTATCGCTTCAGGAAGCATGAATCGGGTTTATGATAACATTTATATACTAAAATACGTTTATGTGATCCAGGGGGATGTGTTAAGATTATACTTTTTGACAGGTTTAATATGCCGGATGACTTGTTCGAGATTGTTTTCTCCACCAAGCAGCAGAAGATAGTTGCTTCTGTCCTGGTTGATGCCATGAAGAGTAAGGGTGGGGAAATAACGAGGAATGAGATGTCGCAAATTGCAACAACTCTCCATGATGGAAGCCTTCAGGCAGAGATTGATGAGCCCGGTTTCAAGGGGAAGCTAGTCAGGCTTTCATATAATAAGAGGCAGTTTTATGACCGCATACTTGCCCCGCTCAGGGGAATGGGGATGATTGACTATGACTTGTATAAGAAGACTTACAGGCTTTCGGATGATTTCCAGAACCAGATGTTGAGAATAGGTTATAAGTGGGCGGAGTATTTGGGCAGGAAGAAGCTTAGGGCTTAATTACGCCTCCTTATTTTCCTTACTGCAAGTATTACCATGGCAATGATCATTATGTATAGTGCCAGTGGAAGGAAGTCGAACCCCTCTTTTTTGGTTTCAGGCATTTGATTGATGTTGATTATGTTGCTTCTTTCTGTGGTAACTTTCTTGTTGTAAATTGCCCTCCCAGTTATGGTATATCTTCCGGGCTCTTGCGGGATGAACTGCATGGCCAGGTCTACTGGCTGGCCGGGCATTGCAGTTATCTCATCACTCTGTATGTTCTCCACCAGCTTTCCTTCCCGGTTTATTTGCCCTTTGAACTGTGCTGATACCGGCCTGCCTCCCAGGTTTATGAATGATGCCTTTATGGCTATGTTTTCATTCACATAAGCCCATGCCTTGTTTGTTATGCTTGTCAGGTCGCCTTTGTCTGAGATTGTGCCCTTTTCGACAATGTCGAATGTTTCTGTTTTTAGTGTGGAACACGGCTTTATCAGGATCTCTGCCATGTACTGGCTTGGTTCGAGCTGGTTTGTGGTGGAGGCTGATACTGTTCTTTCTGCTGTTGGGGAAACCTCATCTGAGATTATTGATTTTTGCATGAGCTTTTTTCCACTCATGTCCATTATGGTTAAGTCGAATTCAGGTCTTATCTTCACATTTCCAGTGTTCCTTATTGTGGATGTCACGGTTATTGGCTCCTTATGCTCTGCATCAGATACCTTTATGCTGCTTGCAGAGCATGATATCCTTTCCTGGCCTGTTGTTTCGACCTCTACAAGGAGCTTTACCCCTGTCCTTATTATTCCCCCTGCCCTTGTTGTCAGGTTTCCGAATCCTTCGGTCATGAAGTATATTGAGCCACTGTAGGATGAGTTTTTTATGTCCTTTGGAGGCCTCGCGATTATCTTGAGCCTGTAAGGTTCTGATGAGGAAAGTGCAAACCTTGTCTGGTTTGGCTCGAACTGTATCCAGTCCTTTACCTCGCCTTCAGTCTTTATAGAGGTTATTATCTGCTGCGGGGAGTTTGTGCTTATTGTGACCGTGCTTTCAGCATATCCTCCCTTTAGCATCCCCTTGAAGTCAACCCTTCCCGGGCTTACCCCTATGCTTACCGCATCGGCCATTGTTGATGAAGCAGCAATGATAATCAGGATAGTTATCAGCGTTTTTATTCTCATTTTTTATCCCTGCTTTTGTTCAATTTATATTTTTTTACCATCATTATTATAAGCAGGGCCGCTGCCGCTATTGCAAATGGTTCTATTGACAGGAATATAAAGTTGCTGTTGAACCTGCACTTCTTTTCCGAGATCTTGGAGTAGAAGGGGCATGTTATCTTCCTGCATGTATGGTTTGCGGTTGTCTCATTTTCCCCGCATGAGAGTGTAATGCATGTACTGTTTCCATAGGCCTCGTCATCGGAGCAGTTTAGCTTGATGCATTGGTGGGATTTTGCGTACTCGTCTTTCATGCATCCCAGTTTTGTGCAGTTTCCATTGTATATCTCGTCATCCCTGCATCCGGCATCAACGCACGAGTTGTTTAGTGATTTTTCATGTGGCTTGCAGTCCAATGGGACGCATGTGTGGTTTTTTGCCGATTCTATTTCATTGCATTTTAGCTTTCTGCATGTGTTGGACCTGCATTGCATGTCCGTTCCGCATTCCTCGTCTGAGCAGCATTCGTAGTTCAGGCATGATTGGTTTTGTATGTATTGGCATGGAGTGCAGTTGAGTGCCACGCATGTGTTTTGCATGCATTTATGGTCTCTGAGGCAGTCAGGGTTGCGTTCACATTCGATTACTGCCAGGGAAAAGTTCTTCTTTTCGCAGTAATACCTCTCCTCGCCCACGTATACATCCTCTATTACCCTGTTGCTTAGCGAGACTCCGAATATGAAGCAGACATTGTAGGTCAGGTTTCGCATCCCTGTATAGTTCGGAATTACGCCCGTGACCCCTGCTGTTATGGGGCGATTGGGCATTACATTGGTGGTTAGGTTGTATTTTCCCAACATCATGCCTGTCTGTGCCTCCTTGATGCCGATCTCCCTGATTTCAGCAGGGCTGGACCCGAAATTGTAAAGGGTGATGTTCCATTCTGTTTCCGTGGATGAGATGCATCCTTTAGGCGGGCATGTGCCTGTTATGTTGAACTCAATTGCTGATGCTATGTAAAGTGAAAGCAAGAGAGCGGCTGCGAGGCAGGTGGTTTTTTTCATGCTGCTGACGCAATGAACACTATCGTGCCGTTGCATCTTCCTCCTATTCCTGCAGGTATCTTTATTCTCCAGTAGGTTGTTCCCGTCGTGTTTGTTATATTGGAAGGGTCTATCACTTTTTGTATGGTCAGGTTGGAGTCTTTTGGCAGCGTTGTTAGGTTGTGCATCTGGATGTATGGCGTTGATTCTTCCTTGCTGAACCTTTCAAAATCGAGGTCTATGAATCCATGGGGGCACCATTGAGAATAGTTCTCATATATTGTCTGGTTGTCCCCTCCATATCCGAATAGGGAAAGGTTTACAGGTATGTTTCCAAGGTTCGTTACGTTTATTGTCTGCATCTGCGATACCTGTGTTACTGTTATGTTTCCGAAGTCAACTGTTGATGACGTGGTTTCTATCGCTATAAGCTGGTTGATGCTCATGTTCGCATATGCTGTGGATGTCATGTTTTCATTGTCTGTTGCGGTTATGTTGCATTTCCATGTGTCATTTGAGGCATAGTACAGGAAGTTTGCCTTGCATGTGAAATTGTGCATTTCCCCATTCGTGGATATGTTAAGGCAGCTCGCATTTGAGTAGTGGCTGGTGTTGCTGTCAGGCGAGCCGTATGTGGAGCTTGAGTCGTAAAATGTGGCGTTTGCATGCACCAGATCATCTAGGTTTGAATCAAGGACTGTTGCATTGCATTCTATTTCCTTCGTGGAGCCTGCGGTGAGGTCTATTGGAGTCGCTGCATAAACCTGCGAAACCGCCGGTGCGAAGTTTCCTGTGATGTTGATTATGTATTTTACCGAGCTTCCGTTCACTTTGTTGATGCTGTCCGTGCAGCTTACGCTCCAGTTATACAGGCCAATGGGAAGGTCTGCCGTGAAGTTTTGTGATGCGTTTCTCGATATGGAATCATTTGTCTGGTTTATTGCGTCATCAATTATGAGCGAGCAGTTCTCTATGGAGTTTTGGTACGTGACATTGTAGCTGAATATGGTGTGGTTGTTTTTTTTCCTAGTCATGTTTTCTGGCGCTTCAAGGGTTATTTGTGGAAGCACGCTGCCTATTACCGTTATGTTGTATGCTGTCTTCGAGTTTGCGTTGTCAAAATTCCGGTAGTCTGAGTTGCAGCTTGAGTTTGCGGTGATGTTCGTGGATCCTGACGCAAATGCAGTCAGGTTCCATGCAGTGGATGCAAATGAGCCTGCAGGTATGTTTCCAAGGCTGCGCGTGCTTGTGTCCGGGCCTGTGAAGATAATTAGGGATGTGTTTATGCCTATGGTCACAGAGCATCCAGTCCCATCTTCTACTCCTATCATGGTTATGTTTACAGTGAAATTGAATGTGTTGCCTGCGTTTACTGTTGCATTGTTTGTCATGTTGATGGTGAGGTTTGTTTCCTTCTTGCTTGTGTTGAGTATTGCCAGTAATTCTGTTGTTGTCGAAGTTAGCTGGGATCTGTTAAGCCCGTAATGGGTGATGTTCCAGGACGTTACTTCTATCAGGTCTCCGTCGGTTCCGTTTATGGTAGATGAATATGCTCCGGGTTTTGGCGGGGGGCCGTTTGTGTAGGTTAGCACGGACTGGTTGTTTATTGTGTTGTTTATGAGCACTGGAATCCCTGTGGGCGCCTGTGCATCGTTTCTCGTGTACACTGTGCCTTTTACGTTATGCGCTCCGGGAGGAACTGTGAGTGTGATTGGGGTGATTATGATGAGGGCAACCAGGCATGCTGCCATAAGCGCTATTTTTCCAGCTCTCATCTTTTTCTCTTGATTTGCCCTGCCTTTATGAAGAATACTGTTGTCGCAATTCCAATTACAGCCAGTGTTGAAAGCAGAATGCCTGTCCTGGTTATTGGAATGTCATATGATTGACTGAATACCACCATTCCTGTCGCCCCATTCCTTGGTAGCCTTATATCCGCCCTTATATCGCCATTTCCTGCCCTTGCAAGTATTGTGGTGTTGTAGCTTCTGATCAGTATCGTATCCCCTTCAGAAGCCGTAATTTGCATTGAATAATGCCCGTCAGCTCCGGTTGCCGTTTTGTTAAGGTATTCTGTCTGCGTATTCAGGGCAGTGACGGCAATGTCTGGGAGGGGTGCTGAGTTGTAGGATGCTTTCCCGTATATTCTGTATGATGCGGAGGCTGCTGTTGTTAGCATTGCCAGGATCAGGATAAATGCGATTGCCTTTGATGTTCTCATTCAGCCCTCCTTTTGATTGCGAGGACGCCTATGGCTGCTCCGATTGCCGCAATTCCTGCAAGGATGGATGCTGCATCAGCTCGTCCTGCTGTTGTTGCGGTTACGATCATTTCCTGCTCCTTTTCCCTGTTTTCGATCGGGGTGAATTCGTATTTTGTCTTGCCAGCCTGGAATGAGTATGCATCCCCTTTTTCGCCATACACAAGCGCGTAGTATTCCCCTTTTATGCTTTTTCCCTTGTACTCCTTGCTGGTGTTTAAATTTTTTATTGTGTACTCTATGCTTAGCGGATTGTTTTGCTTGTCCCTGATCACTCCAGTTATCTTGTACGGCTCAGGTATGCTGCTTGGCTCAGGCTCTGGCAGTTCTTTTGATTCGGTTTCAGTGGTTATTGCGAAATAGCTGAACCCCGGGGTTTCGGACTCATACTCGACAGTCTGTTCTGTTTCCATTTTTATTTTTGTATTGAGCGTTTCCCATGCGCTTGTGTGTCTTTTCATTATAATCTCGTTTTTGCCTATTTTATGGTCAATGAGCCATTTTTTTGGAACTTCAAAGGTTATTGTTGCAGGCCTGCTTTGCCCGTCTATGCGCATGTATCTGTATACCTTTTTTTTAATCCTTTCCGTGCCTTCCGGCCGTTCCTGGATTATTATTACTCGTGCGTTTCCCACGCTCACCTTTATGTTTTCAGGAGGTTCTTGCCAGCTTTCTTCATTTGCAGGCTCTATGGTTTCTGCTTCAGAGTATTCCTTGTATATCTGGCCGCCTGCACCCATGTCAAGCAGCAGGTCCACATTATGAAGCACGCCGTTGAGAGCCACCTCCCGTGTTGAATTGTTCTTTTCATTCCATGCTGTTACAATTATCATATCGCTGTCTATTCCATTGATTGCAGCGGAATAATGCCCTGTGCCGGTTGTTCCCGAGATGACCTGCTTTGTAGCAGTGTTTTCTATCTTAAAATGGACATCCCCGGCTTTTGTTATCCCGTCCAGGTCATATATGGTGCCGTCTATTCCGTGGGGCAAAGGCATTGCTGTTGCGATTAGTGACATGATTGCCATTGCCACCAGCGCAGGCATTATTTTCTTTAAGGTGTATGGGTCCATGTCGTATCTCCTGTTGAGTCTATGTAGTACCCTCTTGAAGGTTCCATCTGGGTGAATTCCTGGTTGTTCCATGATGGCCACCAGCCCCACGGAGTTTCTCCGTCCATGTAGAATACTGTTACTTCGAACTGCATTGTTCCAGGGTTATATCTGTTTATGGCCTGAATTTTATTTGCAGGGCTTGTAACAATCAGTGGCGCCCCGTTGTTGGTTTCCAGGGTCTTGTTTTCAACTGAATGCCATGATACCATATTCCAGCCCTCATTGAGTGTCTGGGTCAGGTTTGTTTCAGGCACAATGCCTAAGAATGTGAGGCTGCATGTATCATTTGTCTCTACCCAGTATCCCTTTCCTCTTTGGATGTGGGTGAAGTTCTCGCTTCCTGTTGCAGGTATCCATGCTGTGCCGTTGTAGTCTGTCCTTTCAAACTGCTGGCTTGCGTTGAATCTCCAAAGGCTTCTTATGCAGTCGCTTGTGGGCGAGAAGTCGAACCCGGAGTTGCTTCCGTTCTCAAGCTCGTAGTTTGTCAGGTTGAAGGGGATGCTTATGAAGTTCCACCCTTCATTCATTTTAAGTTCATATTTTCCTGCTGTTATGACTGTTGTCATGTTCTGGTCATTCTTTATCGCTGCTATCCTGTAGTATCTTGCCCGGTCATTCGATGTGTTTATGTCAGTCCAGTTCGTGTCTGTTATTGTTTCGTTCGGGACTGCCTGGAACCCTGATGTGAAATTGTCCGTTATGAATATTGCATATCTTTCTGCGAATGTCTCGTTTGTCCAGTTCAATGTTACATTTTTCCCGTTTCTGGCGAATGGTGTGATGTTTGACGGAATGCCCACTATGGTGAGTGTCCTGTTTATTGTTACGTTTATGTTGGATGCATTGTCCATGCATGTTACATTCCACCTGTGCACCCCGGGCTGGATTCCCTCAAGCGTTATGTTCACGCTTTCCTGGCTTGTTGCAATGCCTGATTGCCTTACAACCCCGTCAATTGAAATGTTGCATTCCGTTGATGTGAGGTCTGTTGTTGACCAGTTGAACTGTATTGTTGTGTTTGTTGTGTTGTGGTTGTCTGATGGGTGGCTTATGCTTATGAACGGTGATGTGCGGTCTATTACAAAAGTCTTGTTTGATGATGAGAATACTGAATTCTTGGAGGTGTCCGTAACATAAACGTTCCAGGTGAATATTCCTTCAGCGGTGTCGTTTACTGTTATTATGTTTGAGGCATTGTTTTGGAGGTATGTTAATGAGTTGTTCTCTGTCCATGTTCCTGTGAAGTTTGTCCAGATTGTTGCGTTTTTTGTCCTGTAGTTGTCTGTTGCGGTGAAGTTGAATGTTACGTTTGTCTGGTTTATAGACTGTCCAGGGGTTGGATTATTCAGCGTCACTCCAGGGTCCACTGTGTCCGGTCTGTGCCTGGCGTATCGTGCAGCGAATCCTGACGAGTTGCCCTGTACCGAGCCGTTGCCTATGTTTTGGGTCCATTGCTGCCATGTTCCGCTGTATTCCTGTGTGCACTTGGTGTGGTTTGCGTATCCTTCTGCATACAGGAGTATCCTGTTGGAGTTGGGGTCCGGGTCCAGCATGATGTAGTCAAGGTCTGCATCCTCACCGCAGTTGTTGCCTGCTGCCGTAGTGAACTGGGCCGCATTCCATGTTCCGGAGTTGCAGTTGGCAGATCCTGTGCAAGTCCTGAATGATGACCTTGATGTTGATGGCGATGCGTAGTCGTTGTATACTATCATGGCATCCCCTGTTGTGCCTATGTATGCGGCATCGAGCGGGCCATCCCCTGTTGATGCTGTTGCCTGATCAAAGTTAGTTACATAAGTTCCCCATGTTGCCCCGTTCCATTCTACTGCATTTATGTCATAGCTGTTTGCTGCTGCTGCTTCCATTGACGCAAGCATTATTCTTCTTCCCGACCTCATTGGCGCAAGCCTTATGTATATGTTTGTGGCTCCTGCGTCTGCGAAATTGGTTATTGTTGCATTCCATGTTCCTGTTGTCGTTGACACGCTTGAGTAGTTGATTGTGCTTATTATGCCCGCTGTCGAGCTTTCCCACGCAACCATTGCGTTGCCTGTTGACTGCTCATATGCTGCATCGAAGCTTTTTGACGTGTACATTTGCCCTGCTGTTGCAAGGGTTTTCTGGCTTATCCATTCGCTTCCGTTCCATGCCTGTGCACAGTAGTCTCCTGATGTGTCAAGGTCAACTTCGAGTATCTCATCCTTTATCGGATTTGACACCAGTATGATCCACACCGGGATGCCAACGCATGCGTCTGCTGCCAGTGATCCCTGCGGTTCCCAGTCTGTCCCGTTCCATAGCCTGTATGCAGGCGTTCCTGTGTTTACATTATACACGATCAGGGCTCTGCTTGAATTGGTCTCGTAAGCAAAGTCCATGCCCTTGTATTTTGAGTTCGCTGTTCCTACCGCTGTTGTCATCTCTGTTGGCTGGCCCCACGCAACGCCGTCGAATACCTGCGCATTTATGTGGCCTGCGGAGTCCAGTGTTCCCATTATCCATTCATCCCTTGCGGGCGCTGCCCTTAAAATTACCCATTGGGCTTCCTCTGATATGCTGCTTGCATTCATCTCATTTTCCCATAATGTTCCGTTTCCGAGCCTGTATTTGGGGCTTTGGGACTGGGTTCCATTGTTTGAGTAGTATGCGAGGAGCGCTATGGGCTCTGGAAAGGGCATTGATATCGAGAGGTTTCTCGTCTCTGAGCTTCCTGTGTTGCCCGCCAGGTCTGTGCAGTTTATGCTCCAGTTGTAGTCACCATTGTCAAGGGTTTTCGTGAAGGTTAATGATGTGTTCACCCTTGCTGATGAATCGGTTTGGATTATTGCATCGTTTAGGATTAGTGAGCAGTTTCCTATTTCCAGGTTATCTGTTGAACTGTACCTGAATGTTGCAGTCGATGTGTCTGTCTGTTTTGTGTTGTTTGCAGGCGATGTCAGGCTGATGGCAGGTTTTGCTGTATCCACTATGAATGTGTAGTTTGTTGAGTTGAAGTTCCTGTTTCCTGAATAGTCTATGCATTCTACGTTCCAGGTGAAAGACCCGTTCGGCAGGTCGATTTTTGAGAAGTTCTCAAGCTGTTCCGGATCAACATGGGTAAGCGTCTCGTTTATTTCCCATGTTCCCCTGAAATCAGCGTATAGGCTGCAGTTCCTGGGCCCCTGTTCTGTGACTGTGAAATTCAGCTCAACCAGTGAATCGCTTGTGTAGGAGCTATTTGGATGCTTTAGTGCAATTTGAGGTAATGTCCTGTCTATTGTTACGGTGTAGTTTCTTGAACTGAAGTTGCTTAGGTTTGTATTGTCGAACGCCCGTATGTTCCATATGAACGTGCCTTCAGGTATGTATGTAAGGGAGAAATTGTTTAATGACCCGTTTATCAGGCTGGTCTGGTTGCTCTGGTTTCTTTCCCATGTTCCGGTAATGTTTGTCCATAGTGTCGCGTTTTTCAGCCGGATGTTCTCAGAGGGGAGGAAGGTGAAGTTGATTGAGGTTGTGGAGAGGTTCGACTTGTCCCCGGGGAATATAAGGGTTATGTTTGGAGGCTGGCTGTCCATGACTGTAAAATTGAATTTCTGTGTTTCATTCATGTTGCCTGAGGAGTCGTTTGCAAAGAATTGCCACGCTATGTTTGTCCCTTCAGGGGCTGTTATCTGGGTTATGTTGAAGGATACGTTTGATTTGCCCTGGAACTGTATTGGCGTGGAGTTTTGCCATGTTCCTGTCTGGTTTATGCTGAATATGAATGTGCTGAGGTTGTAGTTGTCTCCCCATGTCGAGTTGAACATTATGTAGTCATACCTGTATGCCTGCGTGAAGTTTCCTTGTGTGTTGGTGGAGTTTGGCTTTTTTGTATCAAGTACGTTTATGGTCCACGATTCGTAAGACTCTGTTATGTTTTCATTTCCCGCAAAGCTCGCATTTATCATGAACGACCCCAATTGTGTAAGCTCGGTTACGTTCGTGAGGTTTGATGTGCCGTTTGCATTTAGGCTCATGTTCGTGGTTATGTTGAGGCTCGCTTCGCTAGTGTTGATTTTTGCCGTGAAGTTGGCTATGTCATATATTTCATAATTCCTTCCCGATCTTGTTCCGTTGATGTAAAGTGCGACTTCGGCATTTTGTCTTGTTATGTTGAAGTAATGGGTTGGCGTGTCGTTCATGTTGCCTGCAGTGTCATTTGCGTATTGTTTCCATGTGTACATTCCTGCCTTCAGCCCTGTTGCCTGGTAATAGTATGTTGAGCTGTATTTCGTTGTGGTGTAGTTTGCCAGTGATCCTGTGAAGTTGTGCTCGATCAGCACGGTGTCAATTTCGCGGTCTGTCCATGAAGTGTTAAAGCTAAATGATGCAGACACGCTGTAGCTTGTTGGGCTTTCCGGATCCGTTTGGTTGTTGCTGAACTGGGGCCGGTTTGTGTCTATTGTAAATGTGTAGTTTATTGATGTGAACCCGCAGTTGGGTATTGGTGCGCGGTCGCATGCCTCTACATTCCATATGTAATCCCCGTCGGATGGTATTGTGAGGTTTATTGTGGCCATTGTTCCGCTTGACACGTTTGTCTGGTTTGTGGTGTTTGCCTCCCAGATTCCGGTCATGTTTGTCCATATGGTTGCGTTTTCTATTCCTGAGGGCTCGTTCATGGTGAAATTGAAGCTTATGTTTTGTGACGCGGTCTTTCTGTTGTTTTGCGGGGAGTTCAGTATTATTGCAGGGGGTGATGTGTCGCCTCCTCCTGGCCTTATCTCATATTGCATCTGAATTGTTTGATTTGTGTTTCCTGATGTGTCATTGAAGAATATTTGCCAGCCGACCATCTTGTTTACCGGGCTGTCCACTGTCTCGTTTATGCTTATGTTGAATGCGTTTCCACCGATATAGAAAGTCTGGTTTGTCCAGAATCCTGAATCGTTTGTGCCGTATATTAGGCTGGAAAGCTGATGGTTGTCCGTTATAGTGATATTGAGCTGCATGACTCCTCCTTGTTTTGGATGCTCCTCAGTCTCGTTTGTGATGTTGCCCGAAAATAACGGCGGTGTCCTGTCTATTGTAGTTGTCCTGTTCGGGCTGAATGCGCAGTTTATTCCGGATTTGGAGTCGTCGCATGCCTGTATGCTCCATGTGAATACTCCTTCAGGTATTTCGGTCACGTTTATGCTGTACTGCTGGAGCCTTGTTATTATGCTGGTATTGCTGTTGTTTTCCATCCATTGCCCTGTTATGTTTATCCAAAGGGTGGCATTCTTTATTGGCGAGTAATCGTTTATCGTGAAGTTGAATGATGCGTTTGTTGTTGTTTGGTTTGCGTTGTCGTTCGGCGCTTCTATGGTTATTGTTGGCGGGTTTGTGTCCATAACTATGAAGGTGAATTCCTTTGTTTCGTTCCACCATCCGCTGGCGTCCCTTGCGTAGAATTTCCAACTCACGTTTGTCGCCGGGTTTGCAGTTATTGCTGTTATATTCTGGGACGTGTTTGTTGCTCCTGAAAACGGATAGGTCGATGAATTTTGCCACGTCCCTGTCTGGTTTATGCTGAAAATGAATGAGGTTAGCCCGATTGTGTCAGCCCACATAGTGCTGAAGTTGATCGTATCGTTCTGGAAGATTGATGACTGGTTTGCCTGGGCTGTGTTCCAGAATGGAGGGGTGTTGTCTATGATTATCCATTTTTTTTCTGTCCTGTTGTTACCCGCAAAATCAGTCGAGTTGACCGTTATGTTGTATGTTCCGTCGTCAAGAGTTGTTGTGTCAAGGGTCGAGTTCCAGTATCCCCTGTATCTTGTTCCTGTCAGGTTAAGCGGTTTGTACGGCCCTGTTTCGGATCCGAATTCGTATGTGTAGTGGGAAATTTTGGATCCGGTCATTGTGTCGTTTATTGAGCTGTTTAACGTTATGGTGCTGTTGTATGTTTGGCCCTGGTTGATTGAGATTATTGATATTATGGGCGGGGTTGTGTCTATGTATGCCGTCATGTTGCTGCTGTTGAAGTTGCAGTTCGCTGCGTTTGATTTATCGCATGCCTGTATGTTCCATAGGTAGCTTCCCTCTGTCATGGTTATGTTTATCATGTCCATGGTGTTGTTTTGCAGTGCTGTTTCATTCGAGTTATTCCTTCTCCATGTTCCTGTGAAGTTCAGCCATAAGGTTGCGTTCCTTATTCCAAGCCCGTCTGTCGCTGTGTAGTTGAAGCTCACATTGTTTGATGACGTGTTGAAAGGATTAGGCATGTTCAGTGTCACTTGTGGCGAGGTATTGTCCAGGATTGTGAGGTTATACTGTGTGGTTGCGTTTGTTTCCCCGTCTGAGCATGACACGTTTATCTGATAAATTCCATCGTGTATTTCGCCTGCGGTGAATGATGCTTCGCCTGTTGCTTCAAGCATGCTGAACAGGGTTGTGTTCGCAAAGTAGCTTATTGCGTCAAGGTCGTTGTCTGTGCAGTTCACATCGTAATAGAATGCTGATGAAGAGTTTATTGTCTGGTTTTGGAGGCTCTGGATAAAGGATGGCTGGGTGTTGTTCACCGTGTAGGCGAATTCTATTGTGCTGTTTGTGTTGTTTACCGAGTCGTTTATGAAAAGCATCCATGATACCATTTTTCCCTTGACTGAATCTATTGTCTCGTTGATTACTATGGTTATGTTTTTCCCGCTTATGTATTGGGGGGTTGAATTTACCCATGTCCCTGAGTCGTTTGTGCTGTATATGTAAGAGCCGAGATTGTAGTTGTCGCTTATTGTCAAGTTTAGCTGTATTGTTCCTCCCTTTTTTGGTTCTCCGCCGCTCTGGTTTGTTCGGTTGCTGTTCCATGTTGGCGGGAATATGTCCCTTAATGAAAAATTGAAGTTAAGGGACGAGTTGTAGGTGAAGTTGTCGAACACTATTGTGTTTGTTGTGGTGGTGTCTGCGTTGAAGAGTATGCATGCCCTTATGGTGCTGTTTTTCTGGAATCTTTCACCGTGTATGCTTGGCCCGTCGAGGACTGCCCGTGTGTATGACGTTCCTATGTTTAAGCCGTCTGTGATGTTGCTTTCATAAAAATCCTGTGTCCCGTTTCCGTATACTTCTGCTATTGTGAAGTTTATGCTTTGTATTGATGCTGTTCCCGCCCTAAGCCATAATGTAAGGTTTGCGTTTCCAATTCCGAACATGGTGTTGTTTAGTCTTGGGTGCAGGTAAAAACAGGTTTGGCTGCTCCATGTGCCTGCTGTGAGGCTTACCGGCACGTTTGCCTCAGTTATCTTTGATGGGGGGCTTGTGGGGCTTAACGTCAGGTTTGTGTTTTCGTTTGCGTCTGTTATGTCCCATAAAATTTTTAGCATCCTGAGGTAGTATGGCGGGTTTTGGGCGGGGTTGTTGTTGTATGTGAACATTGCGTTTTCTGTTGTTACTGATGTCGCGTTTCCTAGGTGGGTGGATTGGCAGCTTGTGCCGTCAAACCTGTGCGCGTATATGTTTTCCTGTCCTGTTGTGGTTGATGGTGTTGATATGGTTATTATCATGAGCTCGTTGAGAAGATATGAGGTTGCTGTGCTTACCCAGTTCATTATTGATCCTGTGTCTGCTGAGCTTGGGCATGCTGTTCCTGCTGCGCTCCATGTTCCTGCCTGGCAGTCCGATTCTGTGTTGCATACGCCGTAATTTGGAAAGTTGTCGCTTCCATCCCTGTAGAATATAGCTCCTCTTCCTGTATCACCAATAAATGAGACATCAAACGTCCTTGGGGAGCTGACTGTCCCGATTGAGCCATCATAGTCAGTTCCGCCTGTTCTGCTGCCCCAGTGGGTGCCGTTCCACTGGAGGATGTTGAGGTCGTCCTGCCCTGTGTCCGTTCCCCCATAAAGTATCCTGTTGCTGCCTGGGTCTGCTGCAAGCTTCATGTTGTTGATTGACGGTGCATCTGTTGATGGTGCGTTTTGGTTTGTTGTGTACTGGAGGCCGGTTCCGTTCCATATGTTGTATACAGGGCCTGATGTTGTTGCTTCCGCGAAGATTATCATTGCATTTCCAGTCGATGTTTCATAGGCTATGTCGTATGCCTGTGCGGCAAGTGTCTCTAGGTTAGGATCTATCTTTGTGTGGTTTATCCATTCTGTCCCGTTCCATGCCTGTATGCACAGGTCGCTTTGTCCGTCTGCAAGCCCTGCTATTATCTCGTTGCTTCCTGGCTTTGCTGCCAGCACTGCCCATTGGTTGTTCCCTGTACATGTGTCTGTCTGTAAGGGCTGCGATGCCCCCCATGATGTTCCGTCCCATTTTATGTATTTGGGTATTGCTGTGGTGTCTGAGAACACTATCATTGCGTCGCCGCTTACCTGTTCATATGCAACATCAAATCCCCTTCTTTCCACGTTTGTCATTGCCGTTGTCAGTTCCATCGGGGATCCGCAGTTTGGGTTGCACACTATCGCATTTATGTCTGATCCGTTGTCTGACACGACTATTATCCGCTCATCCCTTACTGGTGATGACCTTATCACAGCCCATTTTATTCCTTCGTCAATTGTCTGAAGAGTTTCTGTGGTGAACGGGAATTCTGATCCGTTGAAGTGCTTTAGGAATGGTGTTGTGTTCGATGTTCCATTGATGAACAAAACATATCCCTGCGATGCTGACCCTATCTTGCCTACCGAATCTGAGGCTATCATCCATGTCCTTGCTTCGGTAAATCCGTTTATTTTAAGCGGCCCTGCCTGATAGAGGTAGGGTGAAATGTCGGGAGCATCATATTCATATCTTAATGTTGTTTCTCTTTCTGTAATGTTCCAGGTGATGATTCTTTCTTCAGCCGTTGTGGAAATGCTCATTCCCTGGGCGGGTGTTATTTCAAATTCTCTTGGAACTGTTTCCTGGACCTCGCCTATGGCTTCTTTTGCTGTTTTTATTATGAGTTCGGTTGTATATTTTGCAGCAGGGTATATCCTTGTCGCTGCTTTTCTTGTTATGTCATATTCCGGATTCCCCGCGTTAAAGCTTTGGTTCAGTGATCTCTGGCCGTTTTTTGTATTCGCGATAAGTTCAATGTTGTACGTTCCTGGAATTGTTGTGTTGTAATATGCGTAATAGTCAGGCATCTGGGTCACTCCTAGGAATTCACATTCTGGGGATACCTTTATCCCGTTTTTCGTGTCAAGCGTTTGTTTTTTTCCTTCAGGGCTTGTTATGGCCAGCTTTAGTTCGGCGTTGCATTCTATCCTTCCTGAATCGTCAAGTACCGCCATCGATATGAAGGCTGTTTCTTTTTCGTTGTAGGTGGCTTTGTCGGTGTTGATTGCGAGAACCCCCCATGTGAAGTTTTGTTCTTGGATGTTTGTCTTGCCGCCGTAATAGTATTCAATCTTTATCCGGTATGATCCTGGCCTGTATGACCTTGGCTTGTGGATTGTAATGTTGTATGTTCCGTCAGAATTTTCGGCCGCTTCTGCCGATATGCCTGTTTGCTGTCCTGTTGAATTGAATATTTGTACTGTGACTTTTCCTTTTTCGGGTTTTTTGCCTGCGTCCAGGATCCCTTTTTCAGCCGGGAATCTGTATTCAAATCTCGGGTTTTCATCTGCCTTGAAGTTTTTTCTGATACTTTCAGACCCTGTTTTTTCATCTGTAAAGAAGGATTTTATCTGGTCGAGTACAGTGGCTTTGCCGAAAAGGGGGATTTTTTTGTTTCCGATCTTTAGGCTTGTTGTTTTTTCTTCGCTGGACGCATTTCTGTCAAATGCCCTTGCCTTGATGGTGTATTCCTCCTCTTGGTCCGAATATACCATTATCCCGGCTAACGGGTTTGAAGCCTCGGCCTTTAGCCCTATCTCTGCACAGCACTTATGTGAGCCATGGCATATTGTGCCTGTCGTGTCCTTTTTTTCTATTTCCCAGGTCACGCAGGACTCTGTCAAGTTCATTCCAGTGCCTGTTATTGATATTCTTGCGGTGTTCTTGCTTGGGCTGTCAATGGACGTGGCTATTGATATCCCCCGGTCAGCCAATAAGGTCGTGGGCGTGATTATTACAGTTATCAGCATCAGAAGGCTGAATTGCCTAATATACCTTTCCATACCCATACTGCCTTCTGCCCCCCCGGTCATCTTCTATTTGTTTCTGTATTTCCATGCAGTCATTATATATATGGGCCCGTACTTTTGGATCAAGTCCTGAGTACATTTTCTGTATTTGCTGATAAAGAATTCTGGCTTCTCCCTGCCTTCCCGCATAAATATAGTTGTTCGCATCATTGATCATGTTTTTCATAATTATGTATGAAGCCATCCCTTCCCCCAGTTCCACCCTGTTCCTAAACGCTGGCTCAGGGACCTTTGCAAACCCGAGGTAGTACACGAGAAGGATTGCTATTGCAGAGGTTGAGAGTATTATGAATATGGTTCCGGATTTTAAATCAGAAACCCTGCTTCCGATTGCTTCAAATATTGACAGTCCGGTTATCTGCTCAGGATTTTTAAGCTTGTTTATGTTTGGCAGCGGTATTGATTTTGCGTCTTTTGCCTGTGCTGTTTCAACCTGGCTGTTTATTACGTAATCTATTTTCTTTTCATCATATCCCAGCTCCAGGAATCCCCATTTTATGATCGGATCCTTGTTTACGATCTCATAATCCTGTGTCAGGAGCTCTATGTCCGAAATATCCTGGGCAACGGTTTTAGGGATCGTTTCTATTATTATGAGGTCCTGCAGGATTTCAGGGCTTTGGTGGGAAAAAGACTTTGTTATGAGGGTCTTGTATGCTGTTGAGCCATCAGCATACTCGATTTTGGCTGATATTATGATTGCCTCAATCTTGATGGCCTGGCCGTCAGTGTATGCTCTTTCTATGTATTCCTTCTTTTCCTCTTCGCTTAGGGATTCCAGTGCAGCATTCACCGCCCTGCTGATGTCATCCTTTGTTGCTGTTTGTAGCGATGTTGAGCTGTCCAATATTTCTATGTCTGCCGGAGCTGTTTTCATTATTAGCCCAAGTTCCTGTCTTGCCCTGTCCAGCTGTCCCTGAACCTCTGATTCAGTTGCGTATGTTTCCTTGGTCTTGCCCAGGTTTGCCAGGATCTGGTCTATTTGCGACGTTGCGCTTTCTGCTTTCTGTATAAGTGCCAGCTTAAGGATAATTTCCCTCTCAGATGCAGATGTTTTCGATCTCAGGCCTGCCAATTGTGCCTTGGCTTCCATCAGCCTGTCTTCAGCTTCGGCTATTGCCTCATCCACTTTCGGGACCAGGTTTGGGGGGAGTGATTTCGGGCTTTCTGTTTTGGATTCTGCCACTGCTTCCTGCTTGATTGATGTGGCATAGACCTCTTGGGATAATGGTCCTTTGTTGCCTGCCTTGTCTACTACATTTACCTTGTAGTAGTAGGTTGTTTTCTCGCTTGTTGAAGTGTCTTTGAAGCTTGTCTCATTTGTTGTGGCGTACTCGTCTGTGTAGTCAACTCCCGCACTTGATGCCCTGAACACCGTATAGTACTCTACGTCAGCGTCATCATAATACCATGTCAGCTTTACCTGCCCTTCAGTATCCACTGATGTCTTCACGCTTATCGGGCTGGTTGGCTTGACAGGGTCGACTATGAAGTATTTTCCTGCTGTTATTTCAGTTCCTGTTATGCCCGAGGTATCTGTTCCCGAGAAGAAGAAATTCCCTATCCTTTTTGCTCCTGTATCATCTGCAATTATGTAGCCCTTCCAAAGGGTTGGGGACCCTGCTGGGCTTAAAGGGATGGGTTTTGCAGAGTTCGGAGCATCATTGTATGAATAGCTGAGCTGCGGTGTTGTCAGCATCTGCTTTGATGTGAGGACTGTTATCTCCAAAACTCCGGGCTTTAATGGGGATGGGTCGCTTAGCATTATTTCTGCAGTCGGGGGGAGCTGTATTGATAGCCTTGCAGTATAGCTGAGGCTCATCGTGTTGCTGATGTGGTCAGAGCATCTGATGTAATAACTGTGCGTTCCCTCGCTCATGCCTGTCAGGAAAATAGAGTGCTCTGTTGTCCCGGTTACCGCCATTTGGGACATTGATCCGTATTCAATGTCAGATTCGCTGTACCTGCACGTTGCATTCTCATTTGTTGTTATGTTCAGGTTAAGGCTCGTTTTCCCTGATACTGATGGGGTTTGTGACTGTACTAATGGAGGCGTGATGTCTATGGTTAGCACGTAGCTTGTGCTTGATGTGCTGTGGATTGAGTCATTGCATCTTATGCTCCATGTGTAGGATCCGTCAGGCAGCGTGGCTGTAATGGAGCTCTCAATTCCGCTTGCGGGCTGTGTTGTTGAATATGTTCCTGTGTGGTTTGTATGGAGGGAGCAGCTTTTAAGGTTGCTGTCTGCTGGGATGAATGTGAATGTCGCCGTCGAATTCGATGTCCGGACCTTGTTTTTAGGGCCTGTTATCGTTAAAGTCGGGATTGTTGTGTCGATTGTGAGACGGCTGTTTTTTGTTGTATTTGCAGATGACTGGTCTGTGCAGCTTATGTTCCAGAAGTATGATCCTTCAGGTAGGCTTTTCTCAAAGCTGCTCATCCCGTTGCTTGCGGGCTGTATTGCAGTTATGTCTGAAGTGGAATTGACTTTCAGCGTGCATGAGCTTATGTTTGATATTGATGACGGCGTGTATAGGAACTGTATCTCTGCGCTGTCAATCGTGGCTTCATTCGGGGGCCATTGACTGGTTATCGCTGTATCGGCTTGCGTGGGCAACGTGGACAACGCGAGAATGAATGCAAGCAGGATCAGGAGGCGCCTCATTTAGATACCTCCTCAAGCATCTTTTTATCCTTCTCTATGGCAGCTTCTATTGCCTGTTCCAGGTACTTGCTTAAGGGCATCTTCTTCAGGACGGAAATGACTTTCGCCTGCGTGTGCACCTTTTCCTTCAGGCCTATGTTTACCCTTTTCTTCAAGTTGATCAAGCCCTCTGACACTATTTTGCACTTAAATCATATTAATGATTTATATATTTTTTCATATTTTAATGATAAATATGATAAAAGTCATAAAAATCATATTTTAAGAAATGGCGAGTTTAAGAACATCGAAATGTTCTCTTGTCAGGTCGGATGCCGTGGCTTAATTCCAGATTCAGGAAGACAGTTCAACTAGTTTCTTTGTCCAGCCCTCACTTCCTCGTATACGGACTGCTTTTTCTTGTAGTGGTCGTGTATGTCCACAAGCCTGTTGTGCACCTTTGCAACGCTATCCTTTGTCTCCAGCACTGCCAGGAGGGGCTTTGACATGAGGAGCTTCTCTATCATGTTCATTAGCTCGTTTTCCTTGGCAATCTCCTTCCTGTCTTCCTCAGAGAAGGCAAAGACAGTCCTGTTGCAGAACTCGTATATGTCAACAAGGCTGTTGTATATCTTCACATTTCCCGGATCTGCCTGCAGTATCTCTATGAGGTACTTGTCTGTGGCTATTTTTTCCATGCTGTCCTTCATGTCAGCGCATGCGTAGTAGAAGTCCTCTGGTGATTTGAACTGTTTTGCAAGACCTGTTATGCTTTTCAGTACATTATCGAATTCTGCATATGATTGTGAAAGGTCCTTCAGCTTGCCTGCCATCTGCCTGCTTTGATCAGCTATTTCCTTGGGCATTTCATCAATTGTTTTTTCTGCATGGAGGCTCCTCATGCTCTTTACTGATTCTGATACCTTGTCAAGGGCTTCTTTTAGGTTTTCTGATATCCCGGGATCCGACCGTGCTTCATCTATTGAAGCGCATGCCTTGTCTTCCATGTCAAGGAGGATGTGGTTTTCTATCCGTATGAGCTTCCTAAGCTGCATCTCATGGATGAATATCAGCCTTGATGCGCTTTTTGCCTTCGCCACTTCAGAATACTGGTATTTGGATATTGCAAATGACACCATGGCCGGGGTGATCATGATGAGCGACGCTATTATGTATGAGTATTTTAGGATGCAGCCGCTGCAGTCGCTGAAATAAAAAAGGTAGGTTGTAAGCATCGCGGATATTACGATGAGGTTTATGAGGAACTTGTAGGTCTTTCTCTTGAAAGCCTTGTATCTTTTCAGGCTTTTGTTGTATTCGTCGAACCCTTTCATCATTATCCGTTTCACGTAGACTTTTTCAGCAGCGAGCGAGGCTATGCTGATTGCTGATATTACTGAGATGAATATCCAGGGCAGCTGCTTTGATGCCCTGATCCCCGCTTCAATTATCTGTTTGACTGCGGTCATTGGCGGGGCTTCCGCGTACTTTCGGGTTGCGCATGGGTTGCAGGATCCCCCGCAATCAATTTCTGTTTCATCCCCGTTCATTATTCCGTCGCTGCATGTTGCCTTTTCCTTTTTGCATGCCTGTTTTTCAATTGGCTTGTTCCTTGTCAGGGGGCAAACGTTTTTGTCATTGCATATCCTGCTTTGCTGGCCTTCGCGGCACTCGGACCATTCTGTGCATGCCCAGTTTTCAATGCATGAGTATCCTGTTGATCTTGATGTGGTTGCAGAGCCTGAGCCTGATCCGGAAGAGTCTTGCTGCCCTGCCCCTCCTGAAGTTGAGGTTCCCCTGGAAGACGAGGACAGTGACCCTGACCCTGTGCCCATTCCCTGTCCACCCCCGCCGCTGCCCTGGCCCTGGCCGGACCCGCTTCCTGGCTGCACAGGGCATGAGCCGCAGTCAGTCGGACAGGTAAGGCAGTTTTCGGTGTAGCACAGGCTGTCGCCGCAGAATGGGGCGGGCACGACTTTCAGCATGAATACTTCATGCGCTTCAAGGAAACCGTCGCTTGCGGTCATGTTAAGCGAGTGGTTCCCGATTTGCGATGCAACAGGTGTGAAGTTCATTACTCCCGAGTCGCTGTTGACGTAGAACTCTGTTGTGTTTAGGCTGTATCTGAGTGTGTCGTTGTCCTGGTCTGTGGCCGTTGGCTGAAGCTCGAAGATTGAGCCTACTGTTGCTGTTCTTTGCCCGATTTGTGAGAGCGAGGGCTGGTGGTTCGGGGAGGTGATGTTTATCATCGTGAACATCCCCTGTTTCCAGCTGGCATTTCCGCGGTATTTGGAGTTTGTATTGTTCACCCTGAACACTATTTTCTGTCCCTCGCGCCCTCCTTCATTGTCCGGGGTTTCTGAATCATCCCCGTCACATGACAAGAGACCATAATATCCCTAGTGTCCCATAGAATTCTGATGCTACAGGCGGCATTGCAGCTGCCTGATGAATCACTGCAAGCAGGATTATTATTGCCAGTGTTAGTTTTCCGCTACGTTCCATGTAGTTTCCTCTGTCATGTTTATCCAGTAACCCTTGTAGGGCTGAGTTAATGATATCGTGTTGTTTGATCCATCAGGATAATATGCATGATATATTTTAGTTGAGGAGTTCAGCATGTATACAACAGCGTATTTTCCCTGTATTGTGCTGAACGCAGTTGCCAGGTTAAGGGTGGTGTTGGTCGGGTATGCGATGAGGTTCCATCCTTTAAGCAGCCTGACAGACTGGTATGTCATTATTGTCCCGTTAACCCTTATGGTGGAATCGGCTGTTGCATTTACATAATAGCCCTGCAATGCCCCTGTTGACTTGAGGTCCTGCACCACCCATTCGGGCAGTTCAGGGTTGTATGCCTTCCATTTGTCAGGTGAGCTTGAGTTGTAATAGTGTATTGACCTGTATTTTCCTGCTGCTGTCTTGGAGAAGTTTTCTATGCTTGAATTTTCCTGTATGCATGGGATTGTTATCAGGTTCCATCCATTGCTGATTTGAATGCTGCACTCATGGCTGTACATGGCGCCGGTGACCATGACTGAGGTGGCCATTGTTGACCTTCCTGTAATTGGGGGCTTTACAGCTAGCAGGGCTGCTATCGCAATAATTCCGATTATGATCACCACTATTCTTTTATCCATCTTATGTGATCTCCACGTAAAAGTAATATGCAGTTGAGCTTCGCCAGGATGGCGCGCCTATTTCGGGAACTATCATCTGGAAATCATATGTTCTTCCATCAAACCCTGCTGAGTCCTGCTCAAGCTTTGTTGCATATACGGTGTTTCCATTGGTCAGGTTTGTTCCGTCGTAAAGCACTATTTCCTCGAACACCGAGCTTTGAGGCGCGTCATTCACGTAAGTTTTAAGTGAATAGCAGCTGTTTTGCCTGATGAGGTTTGTGCTCACATACATCTCCGAATGCGATGTCTGGCTGAATGTCCTGGTTATATTGTCGCTTGGGTTTGTGTGGTTCATGTTTATGTCCTCTGTTGACAGGTGGGTTGAATTTGAGCAGTTTATCCCTGACCAGTTTACCGAACCAGGATTTCTTGTTGCAAATACTTCCCCGGATGCAGCTCCGATTGACCAGTCGAAGATCGTGTTGTTGTTTGCGTCATCTAGTGTAAGTTTTCCTGATACGTTTCCCACATATCCCTTCCATCTCAGGTTCTGCTGGGTTCCGTTTATGTCTATGGTGCTTATTGATCCGCCAGTTGTATTGAGTATTGTTGATCCTGGCTGTATTGCAGTTTCGTTTCTCACCTGGGTTATCACAGGGCCTGTTGGCTCCATTGCAAGTGCCGCTGATGACATTGATATGATTATTGCCAGCGCCATTATCAGCCTAATTGTTGACATGGAGCCTCCTCTTTTTTTTTGCCCTGCTGTATACTGTCCATATTGTCCTGTAATCCCTTCTCATGATGGATGCTATTTTTCCGAAGCTCAGGTTTGATTCGTCCTTGAGGTATTCAGTAATTGTTTCCAGAATGCTCAGCTCCCTTTTGCTGATTCTTGATGCGGGTATGCTTATGTCGTGGAGTGTGCTTTCCAGCCTTTCAGCCATCTTTGTCTTTGCCTTCGCATATGTGCACCATATCGTGCGCTCGTTCCTGTTAAGGATTTTTGCTATGCTCGAGTACTTGAGGTTTTTTTCCTCTTTCAGAAACTTGGTTATTGTCTCAAGTGCGCTTAGCTTTTCATTGAAGAATATGCTGACTGGGAAATGCTGTTCAATCTCTCTCGCGCTTTCGTTTTCGTTCATACTTATTATGTAAGCTTTTGGATTCCAAAAAAAAATAAACTAGTAGAGAGCGTCGGATGCAATGAAAACTATTGTTCCATTGCAATAACCGCCTACACTATACGGGATCTTCAGTTTCCAGTTTGTCATATTGGACCGATTGTTTTGGTCAAGTGGTTCCTGGGCAGTTACCTTGGCAAGCGTTATGTTTGTGCTTCTGGCCGAGGTGTTGAACGTGAACATGGCATCAAAATTGGGCGAGTTTTCAAAGCTGTACCTTTCATTCAGTATTGTTATGTTTCCGCCATATGGGCAGACCATCGACATGTTTACCTGTTCAGTCTCGTTATCCCCTCCATAGCCATATAATGATATGTTCACATCCCTGTTCCCTAGATTGGTGATGTTAACCTGTTTTGCTGTTGATGTCTGTGAGACCGTAAGGTTTCCGAAGTTAAGTGTGCTTGGTGTGTCTATGGCGATGAGCGCGCTTATGTTTACAGTCCCTTGTCCTGATGCTGTGAAGTTCAGGGGTGTTTCGGTCGGGAGGAATCCTCCTATGTCCTTTATGGTAACATTGCATGACCAGGTTCCGTTTGATGCATAATATTGGACTGCGAAAGCGCATGTGCATGATGCGTTGGTGGGGTTGGCATCAAACTGCGTGCATGAACCGCATGATGAGTTTGTATAATGTGAGTTGTTGTCTTCATCGCTGTTTATAGTAAAGCCGCCTTCGCTGAAGAAGAGTGTGCCGTTTATGGCCCTTATGTCAGTATAGCCGTTCCAGTCATGCACAGTCGCGTTGCATGTTATTGTTGTTATGTTTCCCGGGCTTAGGGTTACTGGTGAATCTGGCTTTATGACAATGTCAGTTACCGTAGGCTCGGTGTTCGTTACGTTCACAAAAGTAATCATGGTTCCATTTGGCAGGCTGGCTACATCAGGGCTTATGGTTATTATCCCTATGAAAGTGAATGCTATTAGGGCAACCACAGCGAAGGCCAGTATTCCAAGATTCCTCATTGTTCCCTTCTTTATCCTCATTTCATCCTCATGTCAGTTCAATGAAAAAGTAGTATGCTGTTGAGCTTGTCCATGCGCTCAGCCCGTTTTCAGGCAATATCATCTGGAAATCATAGGTTCTGCCGTCAAACCCTGAAACATCCTGTTCTATTATTGAAGCATATAGAATGTTCTTTGTTGTATTTGATTCGTTCATTAGCTGCTCTGATGGGCCATCATACAGGAGTACTTCCTCAAACGTGTCCCCTGCCGGAGAAGAATCATTTACATATATGTTGGTTGTATTGCAGGTGTCCGCTGCAATTGAAACTGTTCCCACAGTGAATGCCTTGTTTGTGGATGCAGTGAACGTTGTTGTTATATTGTCGGTTGAGCTTGAATGGTTCATCCTCAGGTTTTCTGCCTCTGTCACGTTCCTGTATGCGCATTTGATGTTCGACCAGTTGATTAATCCTGATTGTCTTGTTGCATAAACTTCCCCGGTTGGTGAGCCAAGGATTGTCCAGTCATATAGTGTGTTGGATGAGGCGTCATCAAGGGTTAGCCTTCCTGAAACATTTCCCACATAGCCTTTCCATCTTAAGTCCTGCTGGATGCCGCTGATGTTTGTGTAATAGATATATCCTCCTGCCTGCGTTCCTCCTCCTGTATAATTTGATACTGTTCCGTTTGTTGAGCCTTTTGATGAATTATCCATATATGATATTGTTGCCCCAAAGGGCTCTGCGTTCGATATTGCCGCAGCCAGGATAAAGGCCACGATCAGGCCAATTACTGCTTTTTCAGTAGTTCTCATTTTGCGTTTTGGACATCTTTTCTATGTTTTTCTCGTTGATTATTATCGTGCCCAGCCTGCCTTTTATCTTCACAAAACCCGAGTCTATGCTTTCCAGGACCCCTCTCGCTACCTTGAACTGGGTTCCATCCCGATAAGGCACTTTTACGTCAGATCCCAAAAACTCGTCAAAGACACTGCTATTCTTAATCATTTTTTCTCACCCTCATGCCAGCTCCACGAAAAAATAATAGTTCGTAAGTGTGGACTCCTGGCCCGCGTGCCCGTCCTCTGCAACCAGCATCTGGAAATCCATCGGCTCATCATCTGCTTTGAACCCGTCAATGCTGTCATTAAGGATTGAGGCAAATATGATGCTCTTGTTGTCGTGCAGCAGCACTTCCTTGAAGCTCACCGTCTGGTAAGCTTCATCCACATATGTGTAGAGCATTGGGCATTTCTGGGACTGGTTGATTGGCTCCTGTCCCACCATTAATCCATTCTCATTGAAGGTATCATTGAATGTCTCATTGACCCCGTCCTTGTCCGTATCGTTTATTCCGAAGAACCTTTCAAGTGTGGTGAGGTTGAAAGGCTCGTACAGCTCAGATATCCCTGTCATGTTGCCTGTGAAGTTTACGCACTTTATCAAGCTCCAGCTCACATCGCTTCCATTTGACGCGTATATCTCACCATTAGGGCTTGTCAGCTGCCAGTTGTATAAGGTGTTGTTCAGGCCATCGCTCAGTATTATTGTGCCAGTTACATTTCCATAGTAGCCTGCCCATGATTTTGTGGCTGTTGGCTCATTTATAATAAGGGAGGTCACGTTTCCTGCTTGTGCCTGGGTGTATGTTCCGTTTAATCCGCCTGTATAGAATGTCGAGTTTCCCACGCTTAACGTTTCCGGTCCTGTTGGGACTGCGCTCAATTGTTTCATGTTCATCACCATTACAAATACACTTATCAGTAACAAAACCACTAGCTTTTTCATTTCCGATCACCTTGCTTTTGCGCTTTCAGACGCTTTCTTCTTGCTTTTCCCTTTTCATTGCGCTATTCACTTCGTTTTCGCTGTGGTTCGCTTACGCTTAGTGGTTTTGCCACTTCATTTCGCTGGCGATCTCATTTCTCTTACGCTTACGCTTGCTCTTTTTCGCAAATCATAGAAAGCCGGCTTTAGGCCAGCTCTACGAAAAAATAATAGGGGGTAAGGGTCGCTTCTGCTCCTACGTGCCCATCCTCTGCAACCAGCATCTGGAAATCCATCGGCTCATCATCTGCTTTGAATCCGTCCAGGCTGTCATTTAGTATTGATGCAAAGATAATGCTCTTATTGTCGTGCAGAAGCACTTCCTTGAAGCTCACCGTCTGGTACGCTTCGTCAACAAATGTATAGAGCATCGGGCATTTCTGGGACTGGTTGATTGGCTCCTGTCCTACCATAAGTCCGTTTCCGTTGAATGTGTCGTTGAAGGTTTCATTTATCCCGTCTTGGTTCGTTTCGTTAATCCCAAAGAACCTTTCAAGGGAGGTAAGATTAAAAGGCTCGTATAAATCCGCAAGACCTGTCATGTTGCCTGTATAGTTTACGCATTTTATCAGGCTCCAGCTCACATCGCTTCCATTAGATGCATATATTTCACCATTAGGACTGGTTAGCTGCCAGTTGTATAGGGTGTTGTTGAGCCCGTCATTCAATACTATTGTACCGGTAACGTTTCCATAGTAGCCTGCCCATGACCTGGTGGCTGTCAGTTCTGCTACAACGAGGTTGGTGATGTTTCCTGCCTCAGCTTGTATGTACGTGCCGTTAAGCCCACCTGTGTAATAAGTGCTGTTCCCCACTTGGAATGTATCCGGACCTGTGGGAACCGAGTTCTGTGCTGCAAAAACCGACAAGACCAGCGCCAGCAATGCAAGCATGTACACTATCAATCTTGAGAAGCTGTTTTTCACCATTTTTTACCTCACCACCCTTGACATTTTCTCGATGTTTTTTTCATTTATTATGATTGTCCCGAGCTTGCCTTTTATCTTAACAAAGCCAGAATCAGTGCTTTCAAGGACACCCCTGGCAATCTTGAACTGCACCCCATCACGGTAGGGGACCTTTACTTCTTCTCCAACAAACTCATCAAACAATCTCATTTTTTCAAATATCAACATTTACACTACTTTCGATATTAATATACTTTTCAGTATACTAGTATTTAAACCTTTCTTTTTTTAAGAAAAAGGATTCTTACATAGTAAGTGGTTAAGCTAGCTCTACATAGAAATAATAGTTTGTCAGCGTTGCCTCTTTTCCAATATGGCCGTCTTCCGCAACCAGCATCTGGAAATCCATCTGCTCATTATCGTCTTTGAACCCGTCAACGCTGTCATTGAGGAGCGCAGTAAAGATGATGCTCTTGTTGTCATGCAAAAGGACCTCTTTGAAGCTCACTGTCTGGTATGCTCCATCCATGAAAGTGTAGAGCATCGGGCATTTCTGGGACTGGTTTATTAGCATCTCCCCAACCATCAGTCCGTTTCCGTTAAATGTATCGTTGAATGTTTCATTTATGCCGTCTTTGTCCGTGTCATTAATCCCAAAGAATCTCTCCAGGGTGGTGAGGTTGAAAGGCTCGTACAGCTCAGATATCCCTGTCATGTTGCCTGTGAAGTTTACGCACTTTATCAGGCTCCAGCTCACATCGCTTCCATTTGAAGCATATATCTCCCCTGTTGGGCTTGCCAACTGCCAATTATATAATGTGTTGTTAAGGCCGTCATTCAATACTATTGTTCCTGTTACGTTCCCATAGTAGCCTGCCCATGCTTTCGTTACTATGGTTTCAGAGATGATCAGGCTGGTTACGTTTCCTGCTTCAGCCCTGATCAGCGTTCCATTCATCCCACCTGTATATCTCGTTGAGTTGCCCACGCTTAGAGTTTCTGGTCCTGTCGGGACATTTTTTTCCGCAGCTATTGCAAGACCTACAAGAAGAACTAATATTATAATGTGAAAAAAAAGCTTGCCCGGCCCTTTGCCCATTTTACTTTTTTTCCTTGACTGTTATTTAAATTTTTAGCTACCTTCGAGCCTTTTCTCATATTGATGTATTGCTGAAACAAAGTCTTTCTTGTTTTTCAGTGTTTTCAGCTTTGAGGCAAGTTTGGGGTCAATTTGGCTTACCCAACTGATTACCTCATTGCCTGCCAGGTGTTTTCTAAGCGTCTTTTCATCAATTACTCTGAGAGCATTGGACAGGTCCTTTAGGTTTTTTATGACCATGCAGTTCTCAAGCACCAAGTAGTTCGATTCCGGTACGTGCTTGTAAAGCTTTGCCCGCTGCAGGAATTTCTTGAATTCCACTATTTTTGCAGCAAGGTCTTTTTCCCGTTCTTTCAGTATTTTTTCCTCTTCCTCAAGTATTATCTTCTGGGAACTCCATTTCTTTTCAAGGTATTTTAGCTCGTTGATGCGCTTTGAGAATTCAGTTTCAACGCCGGAATTTCCCTGTTCCCTGTTTTTCTCCCTTGAATCCCAGTTCTCCTTCATTCTTGTCAGCAGGTCCTGCGAAAGCACTTTGTCTATTGAGCCCGGGGTTTTTATTATCTGCATCAGATCATAGAAGAAGCTTGGGACATCCTCATCCTTTTGCTGTGGGAACGACATTGATTGCTGTTCCACTGGTTCAGGAGCTTGCTTTGTTGGGAACTCCAGAGGAATTTCCTTCTTTTCATCGGACTTGACAGGCTCAGGCTGCGTGCTTAGTGATGGAAGCTCATTAGGAACGGCTTGTGGCGCTGCTTCGGTTTTTTTATGGCTTATTGTCTCTTCAGAAAGGGGGGGCAACTCGTCAGGAACTTGTTGCTGCTTGTTTTCCTTATTCTGCCCCTCTTTTTTCAGAAACTGCTCTATCAGTTGCTTTACCAATCTACCACTCCCCTTAAATGGTTTTGAAGATAGCCCATTTATAAAAGTTTGTTATTATTAAAAAATGACGTCATATTAGATCAAGGTAGAATTCTACCGAGTCCAAGGTGGCATTTCTGTACGTCCTGAGGTTTGCCGGGACTTTGAGCTCAAAATCATATATTCCATATTTTCCCTGCTTGTTCCTGTTTATTGATGTTACGAATACCAGATCAGGCACATCGCCTGTGTTGTATTGGGTCTCTGCATCAGTCGTGTCCCATAGTATGCCTGTTAGGAAATTGCTGCTGTTCGTGCTGTTTGCAACAGATACATTCTGGATGGGGCTTGAAAAGAGGTTGAAGCTGGTTATGTTTATGGGGTCTCCCTGGACAGTGTATGTTCTGTTTATTGAATCTGTGAGGTTACTCATGTTAAGCATCATATCCATCTCTTCCCAGTCATCAGTTGCCCTGTCCCCGTTCTTGGCTATTCCTATTGCCTGGAGATTTTGCCAGCTAACGGAATTCCTGGTGGCTGTGCTTGTGACATATATGTTTCCTGAGGAGTTTGTCTGATTAAGCCATCTTATTTGCCAGCCGTTTTCAGAGGTGCCAAGGTGAATGTTAAGTATTGCCTGGCCGTAATATACACCATATGCCGGAATAAACAGGGTAAAATTTGCAATGTTGTTGGTTTCGTTGGTTTCGTTTGTGGTGCCATTTGATGCTATGGGAGGGTCTGTCTCGATTGTTATGTTATAGTTCCCTATTACCGCTGTCCAGTTATAGATTAGGGTTGTTTCAAGCGATGGGGATAGGTTTTCTATGGTGAAGTTCTTTGCCAGGATGCCATTCTCGTAAAAAGAGACGTTTATGTTGTACGCAGTGTCGTCACCCAGGTTCTTGAGCGTGGAGTTTATCTGCACAGTCTGGCCTTCTATAAGGTTGGCGGTTATGTTTATTTCCGATGAGTTTATGTAAAGGTCTGGTTTCGGGTTATCTATCGTTATTATGCTGTGGTTCGCATATATCGCGCTATTTTCCATGAAATCTGTTGCATTTAGTGTTATGTTGTAGTGTCCATCAGGGAACACCGAGGTATCTATTGTATAGTTCCAGTATCCTGTATGCTTGTCCCCAAAGCTAAGGTTCATGGGCATCCACCCGCTGACATTGTCTGTTATGTTCCAAAGCTGCATTTCTACGAGCCTGGTTCCTGTGACCGAATCATTCACGGATGCGTTGATAACGGTGTTTCCTTCCACTATTGTCTTGTTCCCGGGGAACACGATTGTTGAATTTGGACCTGAATAATCAACTGTCAGGTTGAATATTTCAGTGCTGGTGTTGCAGTTTCCTGCTTTGTCGCATGCCTCTATGCTCCAGTTGAAAACCCCTTCAGGCATATCAGTTACGTTTATTGACGCGTTTTGTCCAGAGATTATGTTAGTGTAGTTCGAGTTGTTGCGGGTCAGGTTGATCAGCAGGGTTGCGTTGCCAATGCCCCCTATGTCATATGCAGTAAAGTTGAATGACATGTTTTTTGATGTCGTGTTTGTGTTGCTTGCCGGGTTCCACAGCTTTACTGTGGGCATTAATCGGTCTGATGGTTTTGTGTGGCTGTACGTCACCCATTGCACTGCGCTCATTGGTGAGGGTGTGTCTGTTTGTAGTGTGATGTTGTGCCTTGTTTTGAGTTTGCTCAGGTTGGTAGTTGTGTTGTATATTGCATAAAGAAGGTTTGCATGCTCATTATCAGTTTCCCAGAAGTTCAGAGTTTGGTCTTCTGTTTGTGTGTGGTTTGTCACGTTCTGCCTGAATAGTGGCCCTGAAATAGAGGAGCTTGGGGTCGCTGCGAAAAGGTAAGCGTTCTTTACTGTTGCTATTCCTTCGTCGTTGCCTGAGTTCGGGTTTGATGTGGAGAAGGTTGATGATATTGCATCTGTCGCGGTTCCTGTTGAGGCCGCTCCGAAGAAACCTGCTGTTTTTGTGAATGTTGCTGTTTCGGTGCTGGAGTAATTATAAGTTATTATCAGCTCGCAGCTCGGGCTGCTCACGCCCATCGCTGTTGCCTCCACCGGCGATAATGAGAAGTTGCAGCTTGCAGTTGAGCCGTCACTCAAGCTTGAGAAGGCTGATGAGTTCCTGTAAAGTATGGTGAACGGAAACCCGGGAACTGTTCCATC
>JACPBS010000003.1 GCA_016180195.1 Candidatus Woesearchaeota archaeon | reverse complement strand
ACCTTTAGGTTTATTTGCAATTTCTGACATTCCAAAACCCAAATCACTTTGTGATTGGGCCCATTTGAACTCTGTTCAAATTGGGATCCGCCATTGAAGTGAGAGGATAGCTCCGAGCGGCGGATTTTTGTTACTTTCATCTGGGATTTTCAGAAATTTGTCCTAGTAACGCTTTCCTCAAAAGCGTTACTAGACGAGAATGTGTCAAGTCCACTCGAAAACAGAAATTATCCGTTTTCACGACGCGGTAATAGATATCACTGATTATAAATCTTTCGCTACTGTTAAGTGATTATAGTTTTGTTTTAGGGCAAGTTTGGGAGTTCAAATTCTACGGCATAATACTGGGCTTTTCAGTCCAATGGTTTTTAAAACAAACATTTAAATAAACTTTGTTAATTCATTCTTTTTATATGCCGAAGAAGGAAAGGAAAAGAGAGGAAAAGCAGGATTCTAAGGAGAAAGATGCAGGGGATAAGGATTCCAAGGACAAGTCCTGGGAGCAGGATCTTGATAAGCTAGGCATAAAGATGCCCAAGGAGGCCCAGAAGAAGCTCAAGGAGATTAAGGCCAAGCTTGATGTTTTCAAGGATGAGATAATAAAGAAATTTGAAAATTACATTATAGGTGTTGCACTTCTTCCGCCAACAAATCCGCAGCCAGGCATGGCTCTTCCCCCTGGGATGCAGCTTCCTCCGGGAGTGGTACAGCTTCCTCCAGGAATCAATATCCCGTCAGGCATCCAGGTTCCGCCAGGGATGCCACAGCTCCCCCCGTCAATCCAGGCTCCGCAGCAGGGTATTCAGCCAGGCATGCAGTTCCCCGCTCAGCCAGGTCAAACTATACAACAGCCTGCTCAACAGGAAAAGATAAATGTGCTTGTCCTTGTTGATGATTCTGATAGCAAGAAGATGTCCAAGGAAGAGCTTAGGACAAAGCTCGGCACAATCATACAGTCGATAGCGATTGAGGTTGACCCGCGCTTGGCATCCCAGACAATAATACTTTCAGATGTTTGGCAGGGCTGCTATGATGGAAAATATGATCTTAACATTCTGATTTCAACATCCGCCCCTGTTTTTGATAAGGGGATGCTTTCCGCGATCAAGATTGCTGAAGTGCACAAGACGATGGTTTTGAAGAAGTTTGAGCGCTACATAGTTAGCTATGTCCTTGCTGGTTCCCTTATCCAGGGAAAGGCAACTGAGAAGAGCGATGTTGACGTTTTCATTGTTATTGACGATACTGACGTTAAGAGGATGACCCGTGCTGAACTTAAGGACAAGCTTAGGGCTATAATAATAGGGATGGCTATTGAGGCTGGCGAGTTGACAGGCATCAAGAACAAGCTGAATGTCCAGGTTTATATCCTTACAGATTTCTGGGACTCCATCAGGGAAGCCAACCCAATAATTTTCACTTTCCTGAGGGACGGGGTTCCTTTCTATGACAGGGGGACATTCATGCCCTGGAAGCAGCTTCTTCAGATGGGCAGGATCAGGCCCAGCCAGGAAGCAATCGAGATGTACATGAATACAGGGGACCAGATCCTTAAGCGCGTTAACTTCAAGCTCAAGGAGATAGGGATGGAAGACACGTTTTGGGCAATACTGACTCCTTCACAGGCTGCGCTTATGCTTTATGGCGTTCCGCCGCCAACGCCTAAGGAGACTCCTGAAGTGATGCGGGAGCTGTTTGTAAACAAGCTCGGGCTGATTGAAGAGGAATTCGTTAAGATTCTTGAGCACAATATACAGGTGAGGAAAGACCTGGAGCATGGCACCCTGAATGAGCTTTCAGGGAAAGAGGTTGATGACCTGCTCAAGGATGCAGACCGCTACCTTAAGCGGCTGAACAAGCTTTTCGAGCAGATCCAAAAGACAAAGCAAGAGGAGAGCATGATTCATGTTTATGAAAATGTTGTCACGATGATCAGGGATGCGTTGAAGCTGGAGGGCATTGAGAAGGTAAATGATGCCGAAATAGTGAAAACCTTTGAGAACGTGCTTATAAGCCAGGGCAAGATTCCCGTAAAATACCTTAGGATACTTAATTCAATTATTGATGCCAAGAAGGATTATGATGCACAGAAGCTTACAAAGGCAGAGGTTGAGAAGGTGAAGAAGGACTCTGAGGCATTCACAAGGTTCCTTGTTGAGCACATGCAGCGCAAGAGGGGAAGGGACCTTGACAGGGCGCGGATCAGGGTTAAGCATGGCGACAGGATGGGAGAGGTGCTTTTTTTTGGGAATAATGCATATATAATCCATGATGTTGACAATGAAGATAAGGAAATATCCGTTGCTGACTTCTCCGAAGATGGGCTGGTTCATGTTAGAAAATCTTCCATTGAGGAGCTTGAGAAGGCAGTCTCAACTGCATCACTCTCTCCAAAGGTGCTGATACAGGAGAAGCTGTTTGAGAACCTTAAGGGCATCTTTGGGAAGGATGTTGAGATCATGCTCAACTACTGATATCACATTTCCCTATACTAATATACATGATATAGAAAACTTTATAAATTCTTGAAGCCTTTTTTTTGCCATGCCTTCGGATGAGACTTTCTTTCAGAAGCTTTTTTCAAAGCCCAATGAGCCTAGTTCAGAGGTTCGTGAAATACCTGATTACACGTCTGGGGTTCCGGACGTGCATGACGAAATGCCTGTTGGAGGCATTGCTCCTTTTGGCATAATCAAGTACAGGGGCGTTTTTGATTTGAACAAGCTTTACAAGGTAATGGTTCGGTGGCTGAAATCCAGGAGGTTTGAGTTCCATGAGCCCCTTTACAGGTTCAAGCCCCCTGAACTTATACTTAACTGGAGGGCTGAGAGGAAGAAAACCCCGTTTGTTAAGGATATCATTGTCGTGAATCTGGATATCAGGGGATATGAAGAGGTTGAGACAATAGTTGGTGGTGTCAAAAAAAGGATGGTCAAGGGAAGGCTTACTCTTAACCTTAATTTTGGCAATGAGACTGGCTATGCGGATATCTTCGGCCAGAAGAGGTGGAATTCAGTCATTGAAAGGCACTTGAAGTCCTTTCTTCACAGGTTTGTGATTAAGAGGGACTTTGAGCTGCTGCATCTTGATGCTTTGATGTATGAGACATGGAAGTTTCACAAGGTCATCAAGGATTATCTGCGCATGGAGTGCCATGGGAACTTGTATTGAGGATTAAAGATGCCTGAGCAGAGACTTGTTGTGGATCATTTGACAGTTACGTATTCAGGAATATTCAACATAACCGAGCTTTACCAGCTTGTTGATAACTTCATCAGGGAGAAGGGGTTCGACAAAAGGGAATTAAGAAACCAGGAGCACGTGACTCCTGAGGGCAAATATATCGAGCTTGAGCTGCAACCCTGGAAAAAAGTCAGCGATTATGTAAGGCATAATATGCGCGTTCTTATTAGGATGATCAAAGTCAAGGAAGTTACGATAGATGTTGACGGTAAGAAGAAGAAGATGCATAAGGGAAAGGTTTATGTAATTATTGATGGACTCATGTATACTGATTTTGAGGGGAGATGGGAGCAGAGACCTTTCTATTTCTTCCTCAGGACAATCTTTGACAAGTTCATATACAGGACATACACCGGGCAGTTCGAGGACCTTCTGGTGGAGAATTGTGGCCAGCTTTACCAGACAATTAAGGGGTACTTGAACATGCACAGGTATGTTTCAGCCCCTATGAAAAGGAGCCCGAGGATGGAGCCTGGTGCTTTCTAGTTACAAATAAATTTCGCTTGGGCTCAAAGTCCCGTCCGAGCGGCGGATTTTTGTTACAAATAGGAATAAGCTGCATCAGGCCAGAGTTCTAGGTAGGTTTTCGGAAGCATGTGCTTTATGTCCTCTATTTCCCCCTTGCTTATCTTTTTTTGCAACAGCCTGAATACAGCCCTTGTGAATCTCTCAGGTTCAATGGTTTCGGAATAGTGCGCATACGAATGGACCCTGCTGATGAACCTTTCCTTGTCCATCTTGAGGGGCTTGCCTGCAGGTTCCCAAGACTCGTAATAATAGCCCCTTATCAGAACAGGCAGCTGCGCCCCCAGCTGGACAGTTTCCTCGATTGTAAGCCTATCACGCAAAGCCTGAAGGACTGCCTTCATCCCGGTGAAAGCGGTTTGCTTGTCCTCGATACCTAGGTCTTCCATCAACTCCTTTATCCATTCATTTGCCTTATGCAGCCCTGCATCTATTGCGTTGAAAGTCATGGCTTAATTAGGTGTGGGCAATTAATTAACTTTATTATTAAAAATTTATAAAAAAGAAGAGGAGTTGCCGGAAAGCATAACCTATAAAAAGAAACCTTCTCTTTGTTTGTTACACGCGGGGGTGGCAGAGCCTGGCCAAAGTGAATCGGAGATTGCCGATTCCCGACCGAATGCGCAGGACTTAAGATCCTGTCCCTTAGTGGGTACGAGGGTTCAAATCCCTTCCCCCGCATAAAAAAAAGAGTCGTTGGCTCGTTGCAACATTTAAGGTTGCAGTTGTACCAAGTTCAGCATCATGTTTATTAAACTTTGATAATTCCTGGCTTTAATGCATGGAATTCATCATGAGTTCACAAACAGGGAGTTATTGAAAGGTCTTCAATCAGAAGAGCAGCTTCGTGGCCTTGAAGAACTTCTTGATTTTGAGATTGATAGGTTCAGCCGGCTTGAATTGTTTAAAGGGAAAAGAAGGCTTGATTTCGGATCTGTTCCGGGCAAAGTTGAATTTGCGAGCTTGTTTGATGAAGTCAGGTCGGAGGTTGATGTTTTTATGGGCGTTTCAGGAATTCAGGCTCCGAATGTCAACTATTACAACAAGGTTCCAGGCCAGGTTTTTCATAACGCAGTTGCAGCAAGTCTTTTCTTAACTGGATTGTATGACTATGCATTAAAGCTGGTTCTGTTAAACTCCGATTCTCTTGATTCATTTTTATCGCGCCAGTTCGTTAACGTAATGATGATGGCTACAGGATTTTTTTATTTTTACAAGTATCATTCTAGAGGGTTTTATTGGCAACCCCCTGCTGATTATACCTATTCGCCGAGGTTTGAAGTTGTTAATGCTCCAAAAGATAGAAGAGCAAATCTCTTGCCTTTGGCAGGTCACGAATATACACATCATGTTCAAAAAAAATTAGGATTGGTTTCTTATGAAGGCAACGAAGGAATGGGTGCATTTATGGAAGGTACGGCAATCGGTGTTCAACGACATCTCTCTGAATGGTATGCTGAAAAACATGGCAACGAGTCGTATCTTTACATTGTTGTAAAGGAATCAACATACAATTTGTCGAGGGCTTATAACTGGCTTTGCCAAGCTCTTGGGCGCGAACCCAAAAAAAGCCTTTCATTGACGGATGAATTGCCCGGCCGGAGGACTGAATACCATGCTTTCGGTGATTCTTTCTTTTATCTGCTTGAAAAAAGGCGTGGAAAAGGGGTTTACGCGGAAATGTTTGCATCTCTGACTGCTCCTGATCAGGGTTGACTGAAAATTGTCAAAAATCCTTCTGCTCAACCGTGTTTATTTCCTGGAGCAGGGGGGCTCAAGCCCGTTTTGTTTAAGGAACATTAAGTAGGCCTGGCTATAGTTCGGTCCGCCTTTGGGAGGTGTTATTTCCAGGTGTGAAGCAGCATGATATGCGCCGGTATCATAAAGGGTAAATCCCCATGATCCGCAAGGTATTTCTTCTTCCATAGTATTGTACATTATCGTGAAAAGCCCTCTTCTGTCATCAAAAATCCGGACTGTTGTTCCATCCGGCCCAGTCAATACATCGTCAATGTTTCCTGATACTTTTATTATTCGCGGTTTTTCTGTGCCTTGAAAATTGAGGGTATTAGGGTTAGGGACGTGGTCATTCCTGTAAAAAACAGAGGATACTAAGGCTGCTGCCAATATGATGTAATCATGGAGTTTTGACATGGAATTTGAGGACCCGGCACTTTATTTAAACTTAGCGATATTATCTCGTTTCCCAGCAATATTTTTAAACTCGGGCTCGGGACTCGCTTTTTCTGCCTCGGTGGCGCAGTGGTAGCGCGCGTCCTTGGTAAGGACGAGGTCGCGAGTTCAATTCTCGCCCGAGGCTTTATGGATGATTTTTTATAACCTGTTAAACTCCTTTAAAAAAATGGGTTTAAATAAAATGCTTTTGTCGGAATATATCATCGGAAGGTTGAAAGTTACCGGTACTTCCAAGTATTCATTGGCTGGACAAATTGGCGTGACCAGGAAGATGGTTTACAGGTACATTAATGGGGAGTGTTTTCCCTCGCCTTATTTGTTGGAAAAACTTTTTGATGCGCTTGGCGGCGACCATTCTTCTATCAGCTCTTTTGCATCTGCCTGATTGGATGGGATAATGTCTGAGGAGAAAGCAGCCCTTTCCAAATACATGCGTGTCAGGCTTAATGAGATGGGTCGCACGCAAGCTTGGCTTTCTGAACAGCTTGGAATGAATCGTACAACCGTGAGTTATTATGCCAATGGGTTGATGTTTCCACGAAGTGACAGCCTCGGTAGAATTCTTGAAGTCTTACAGGGCCCTTATGCGAGTTTTGATGATCTGATGGCTGATTCTGGAAGGGATATTAGGGTTTTGTCATTGGATGAAAGGAGGAAAAATCTTTCGGATTATATTCGGCAGCGTCTTTCTGAAAAGGGAAGGAATCAGGCATGGCTTGCCAGGCAAATAGGCTGCGGTGAGGACTTGATTTCGTACTATGTCGGCCGCTCAAGATATCCCAAGCATGAGAATCTTGAACGTATTCTTAATACGTTGGGCTGTCCTCTTGTCGAATTATTGCAGCACTCTGATGATCTGCTGCGTTATGGACAAAGGGGAGTAGTTCTCAGCGGCAAGCTTTGAACTATAATTCATGGAACTTGGTTTCCTTTTGCCTTGAAAAGAGCAGGTATAGGATCCAGGATGTAAACACGAAAAAGCTGCCGAGAATTACTGGAAGCGTGAAGTGAACTGTGTATACAAATCCGGATATTATCGGGGGAATGGCAAATGCCAGTGATTGTAGCGACCCTGAAATACCCATTATCTCGCCCTGTGACTCCCTGCCTGCGAGATCGCTTATTATTGCAGACATGTTTGGCATGGTTATTCCGTTAGATACGGATACGATTGGAAGTATCAGGTAAAGGATTGCAGGGTTTCTGGGCACCAGAACAAGCAGCAGAGATAGAGAGAGGCTGAGTATCGAGAAGTACAATACCTTTCTTGGGCTCATCCAGCTTGAAATGAATCTTATGAGCAACCCCTGCGTCAATATTACCCACAGGCCTAGGTATGCGAATATGTCTCCAATCTGGGACTGGGTGAAGCTGAATCTCTCATAAAGGTAAACTTGGAAGAACTGGGTGTAGAATGTGAACCCGAAGAAGTATGCGAAGCTGACGAGGAACATCATCCTTACATTAGGCATGCTCAGTGCCTTCACAACGTTCATTATACCTGTCGTCGGACTTATCTTCCTGTGAACCTTCACCTTGAGGGTTTCCTGGAATACCAGCATCACGAGTGCCATGTTAACCGCGGAAAGTGCTGCTGCGAACCAGAACGGGGTTGCGTTGTTGAACCAGGGCAGTATGCTTGGGTCGGAAAGCTTTCCTCCGATGAACGGCCCTATTATGAATCCGAGCCCGAATGCAACACCTACAAGGCCGAAGTTTTTTGATTTGGATTTCTCATCGCTGACATCAGCGATTGCAGACATTGCAACCGCAATGTTACCTCCCGCGAATCCAGCGAGAAGCCTGCTTATGAAGAGGAGCCATATATTTGCGGTAACTATCCCTAAACCAAATATCATGTAGCCTATCATGGTTCCTGCAATTGATATTGCAAGCACTTTTTTCCTTCCGATCCGGTCCGAAAGCGCTCCTAGTATCGGTGACCCGAAGAACTGTGCGATTGCAAATGATCCAAGCAGCAGCCCGAGTATCTCAGCCCTTTCCCTGCTGTTTATTGCGGACGGGAGAATTCCATGGGGATCCATTATCAGTGGGGCCATTACAGGGATTAGTATGCCCAGACCAAGAAGGTCAATGAAGACTACTAGGAAGATCGGGAAGAGCCGCATGCGTTCGGAAATCAGGAGGTGATTTATAAAGATATGTTTACGGTGTGTCCAAATTGATTGTGAACTTTTTTATATCTTGTTTCCTTTTTTAGATTAATGATTACCCGTAACCTAGAAAAGGCTCGCGATGCGTACTTAAAAAGGGATGTTAAAGCCAGCATCCAGGCGCACAAAGGAGGTAATGTTGAAGCTCATAGAAGAGGGGGGGTTTTCCTTAAGAATGCGGTTTATGGCGGGTTGGACGGCATAATAACCACCTTTGCTGTTGTTGCAGGAGTTGCAGGGGCTTCGCTGTCTTCGGGCATAGTCTTGATACTGGGTTTTGCAAACCTGATAGCTGACGGCTTGTCCATGGCAATAGGGGATTATCTGAGCTCTAAATCAGAGCAGGAGTTCCAGGGGGCTGAGAGGGCCAGGGAAGAGTGGGAAGTTGATAATTATCCTGAGGGCGAGAGGAAGGAGCTTGCTGAGCTTTATCAATCCAAGGGTCTTGGCAAGGCAGACGCATCAAAGATTGCTGCTTTGCTTTCAAAGAACAGGAAGGTTTGGGTTGATGTGATGATGGCAGAGGAGCTTGGGATTGTTGAAAGCTATGCGTCGCCATCGAAAGGGGCTATCATAACTTTTTTTTCCTTTGCGGGGTTTGGTATTATTCCCCTGGTCTCATTCATTTTTTTGCCTGTTTTCAGGGGGAACCCTTTCTTGGTCGCTTCCTTGCTGACTGCTGCCAGTCTTTTTTTCCTGGGAGCGTTGAGGGTTAGGTTTACGTCGAGGAACTGGTTCGTCTCCGGATTTGAGATGCTGGCTGTTGGCGGTATTGCTGCGTTTGCAGCCTACGCCATAGGGTTTTTTGTTTCGAGTTTGGTTTGACGGCGCGCTTAATGAGAAGTTTATTGAATTTTTTTATCCGATTTTTTACAATCTTAAGGCAAATTTTATATTTATCAGGATCTTTATATAAAAATCATGGTCGACTATCAGTCTATTGTTGATGAGCTTAGGAAGGTTATTGATCTGCCAATGCACATTGACAGGCATTCGCTGGCTGAGCTTGTTATCGGGGGCGTGAGCAGTGAGGCTCCTTTGGGAAAATATCTTGATCGTCAGGCAGAGCAGTTATATCGCCTTTACGAATCAGGTTCCCTGACGAGGGAAGATTTTATGAATAGCCTTATCTTGATTTCCTATGCCGCAGGGTTGTATGCAGGAATGGCACATGAGAAGGAGAGCCGGAATCTTTCAGATAGGTTTTTCAAGCAAACGATTGAATAATCTTTCTAATTCCCGTATGACAATTCTGGCTTTTTTACAAATAAATTTCGCCTTGGGTTAAAAGCCCCGCCATTTAGGGCGAAACCCAAATTGTTTTAACAATTGGGCACAATTGAGCTTTGCTCAATTTGTGTATTGTGTCAAGAACCCCTGGCTAAAGCCCAGGGTATGTTCTTGAGCATGTTCAGAAATTGCTCGTC
>JACPBS010000002.1 GCA_016180195.1 Candidatus Woesearchaeota archaeon | reverse complement strand
GGTCTTCCTCGGCCAGCTTGCTTATCTCCAGTATAGTCATTCCCCTGCTCCTTGCAATTTCCCGAAGGATGTCACCAACAGAAATGTGCTTCAAATTCATCTTCCCTGCCACAACCCTGGCAACAGTTGACTTGCCGCTTCCAGGAACACCTGATATCGTGATTATCATGAAACCAGATTGTTCAAAGCCCATATTTAAAAACTTCGCAGAAAAGATAAATACCGCCTAAAAATCCCCGCTACAATGCCGATTTGCGATCATATAGAACAAGCCTACGCCAATTCCCCCATAATTAGCAGCTACAATCAGGTAAGGCACATATTTGAGGCAGGCCTGGAATCCCTCTCTAACAGGCATAAACATGAATTTACAATGGAGGGCAGAAAAGCAGCAGTTCTCCCACCTGACGATTTTGACTTTCCAAGACTGATCCAGGGGTACTGTGAAAGAATAGGGGAATTCTGGCTATTGGCTGTTCAGGCATCAAAAAGGCCATGGGTATTGCAAGCGCTTGCACATGAATATGGTCATTCTATCCCCCCATATTTCCCCGATACAGTGCTTGAAGAGCTAAAGGCTGTCCTGTTTGAGCATATACTGGCTGAAGAGATTTGCCTTGATATGTCTGTTGAGTCGGAACTGCGCATGGTGACAAGATTGTTCAGTTCAGGAAAAGTTTCAAGGAAAGAAGAAGGGCATGTTGCTGAAAAGGTCATGGCGGACATCATTAATCGGCTGGAAAACAGGTATTCCTGGATTGGCGGAGACAATGCATATGTAACCGCATTCAATATTGTTGGATATGGAAAGGCTTGCAACTCCCTAAACAGGGAAGCTGTCAGGAATTCAGAAAACCTTATACATCTGTCTGACATTTGCAAATTTAATGGCAGGATATATGCTGGGTATGGCTTCTAGCCGGGGAAGAAGCACTACTCCTTCTCACTAAGGATCTCAAGAACATTTGAATAAGCCGGCCTTGTAATGAAGACGCCTATGGATATGCCGATGATTGTTGTAAGGGCAAAGCCTCTAAGAAGGCCTGCACCTGCAAAAAGAAGAGGGATCATTGCAAGCACAAGAGTGACATAAGCACCAAAAATGATGAAGAATGCGCTCTTGATCTTATCCTTCCAGCCAATGAACCTTCGCTCATACGATCCGGTTTTCTTCAAAGCCTCATCAGTAATTATTATCTGGTCGTTGACACCAGTACCTACTGCAGCGATTATGCCTGCGATGGCAGCCAAATCAATATTCCATCCTATGATGGCAGCAACGCCCAGCATCATAAGAATCTCTATAAGGCTCGTGAAAAGGATTGGAACCGCAACAGCGATCCTCCTGTAAGCAATCATAAGAATAATCCCTACAGCCAAGGCTGCCAGTGCAGCAAGCAGGAGCGCGTTGCTCGAAAACCTGCTTCCCACAACAGGAGAAACCGCATCTGTTTTTATAACATCAAGCTTAACCGGCAGGGAACCTGTAATGAGTATTGTTTGAAGCCTTTTCATGCTGCTTAGCGAATTCTCAATGGCCTCCTGCTGCGTGCCCCCGGAACCAGATCCTGAAATGCTGACATCAGTAGCAGGCTTCCCTTTCAGCTCAGCACCAATAAGAAGCTTGTCCACAAGCTGGTCATCAAGATAAAGCTCCAGTGACTCATCAAGAAACCTTCCGTTTCCTTCAACGATAACATCCAGGTCCTTGGTCGCATCAGACTGCCTCTGTGCAGCTTCCTGGCTTAATGTGATTGAAAACCTGAACCCGCAAACCCACTCCCCATTAGACTCTCCACATCCCCTGCTCGGATCAATCCCCGAGCAGTCAGCGCTCCTGCACACATAAGTGATATCATTGCCGCCCCTGAACACTGTATTGTTGGCGATCTTGGCCTCGAACTTTCCCTGCTTTGCAAGAAGCTCCTTAACCTCCTGCTCATTGACACCAGCGATTTCCACAAGGATATACTGGTTTCCTGAAAGGTCGGATGCAGGCCTTACCACAACATCACCCAGGCCAAAAACATTCAGCCTTTGTTTCATGTTCTCGACAATTGTTTCCATGTCAATATCCGAAACCCTTGTTTCAGGCATCAGGAGAACACGTGTTCCACCCTGAAGATCAAGACCCATCCTCAAATTGGTCTTGGGGGCGTCGTAAACAGCAAGTCCGATATCTTCAGTGCCGTTAACGAACGACACAGTTTTGTTGACTTTAACCTTTCGAGTCACAGTCTGGTTTACCTGCCTGGCACTTCCATTGACAGTGGTGTTAAAAGACTCGACAAAAGTGATGTTCTTGTCCTCGAGTTCAGGAAGAACACTGAAATTAACAATAGGCCTTGTTGTAATCCTGTATATACCTCTAGTTGTCTTGACCTGGATCGTCCTGTTGGGCGGCAATCCGGATATTGCCTTATAGTAATCCTCAGCCTTCTTCACAGGAACATTATTTACAAAAACAACCCTTTCCTTGCCTGAAGGAGAATCTGTTGCTGAAGGGCTGACCATCCCGGCCAATGAAGCCGCACTATCCCTGTCAATGGATCTAATGGCAGCACCTTCCCTAAATGGGTTAGGAGCGAGAGCTATAACCGCGATAAGAAGGGAAAAAATAACAAGCATAACCCTCAAGTTAAGGAAAATCCTTTTGAACCTGCTCATGCCGACACCTTCTTCCTTTCAAGATACCACCTTAAAACACCTGCGTTTGTAAACCATGTGTGTATCATATCGAAAACCAAGCCGACAGAAAGCACGAGCATAATCTGCCTTATGGTTTCAGACTGGGAGAAAACAAGCCCTATTGTTGTTGCAGCGAGAGCAGTCAACGTCATAAAAAGGCCTGTTTTCATTGCTCCAACAGTTCGCTGAAAAACAGTTCCCTCCTTGCCCTTCAAGACCCTTGTAGTCAAAAGAATGTCTGTGTCAACAGAATATCCTATGAGCATCAGGAAGGCTGCAAGCCCTGCAGTTGAAAGCCGCTCATTGAGCAGCACAATAACTGCAAACGTGCTAAGTATATCGCTGAACGCGGCTGAAATAACAAAAAGCGAAGGTATAAGAGCCCTGAAATAAACAATTACTGCAATGCCCATCAGAACGAATGCAAAAATCAGGGAGAACAAAGCCTCCCTGAGAAAGCTCTCGCTCAGAGAAGACCCTATGACCTGGACATTATAATCCTTCTTATCGAGCTGACCTATACGGGACTGCAATGCCTCAAGCACCCCGCTAGCATCCTTTTCAGAACCCTCAGCCTCCACAATGAACCCGACGCTTGAACCTGCCTGTGAAAGAATCCTCACAGAAACATCCCTTTGAAGGTCACTTGCCAAATCAGACTGTAGCTTATCCGCATCAATATCCTTGCCTGAAAAAACAGTTACAGTAATGCCCCCTTTTAGAGATACATCCTTCTCGAAAAGCTCGCCTGTCACAGCATAATTATAGGAAATCACTGCAATAGAAGCGATGATTATGGCAAGCGGAAACAGCAGAAGCTTCCTGTAATGAACATCATAAACATAAAGCAGCCAATCCCTAATCCTGCCAACCATTCCGGAGGCAGAACAAGGCGATATTAATAAAGGTATTGGTTATCTATGTCCGGCCAAAATGGCCCCCTGCTCAAGCCTCAGCATCTTTAAAACACTGTAATACTCGTTAGTCTTGAATCCCCGCCCAGGGTCAGCAAACTCATAAGCCGTCCATTCCCCTGACGGGTATCTGGTGAAAGCAAAAGGAAGGAACCCAATAACCCGGTCGTCCCTTAGCCAGTAATTACGAACAGCCTCTCCGAACTCATGAGGGGTATAAAACTCACCCCTTGAAACGCTACCGATCCCCGGATTCCAGGATGTCTCGGTAATTATGATCCGGGGCGGAGAAAGCCCCGCCCGTTCATAATACTCGGAAATGACTGACAATTCATGGTCATAAGCGCCGAAACAGAATTTCGATGCGGATTTTGCGTATGGATTGCATCCGCGGAAATCCTGAGGGTAAGGATGCGAACTCCACGTATCAAGGTATGTGACGAGTTCCGGAGCTGCGGCAAACATGTCACGAATAAAATTCTCAGTCCGGATGTTCCTGCCATCAGGCGTCCCATCAGTAACGGCAAGGCCCGCATTCAATACTTTGACATCAGGGTCGAACATTTTAAAAGCTCTGGCAACAGAAACAAGAAACTTCCCATACTCGGCTCCGCTTGGCCTGCCACCCCATTCGCTTTCAAGATTAGGCTCGTTCCTGACCTCTATAAACCTTATTTTTTCCCCTGCCAACAAGTTTATCTTCCTAATAAAATCAACATAAGCTAACGCGATTCGCTCATAATCACTTGGCTCAGGCCTGTCCCAACCCCCGATCCTTAGCAGCGCAGCCATTCCCCTCTTTTCAGCCTCCCTGACAAATAAAGAAAACTTATAAGGGTCATCGAGGGAAGGGGAGAATGCCTTGACCCAGCCGTCTCCAACAAGATCGTGGGCATTTTCCAAATGCTCAGGGACTGTATTGGAAGGGTATTCATGTATCATAAGATTTATGCCGAATTTATTTTCAGGAAATCCAAACTTCGGTGAAGTATCCGGTAAGCTTTGCCCTTCAATAACCGCTTCAATTCCCTGCTTAATCGGAGGCTTTTCAGGGCTCCCGGCAACCGGAACGTTGAAAGGATTCAATGACCAGGACATCAGGGCCATAAAAACAAGGAAAGAACGGCTTTTACGCATGGAACCCGATTTAAAGGCTAAAATAAATATTTATGTATTTGGCGGACTAAGCTTGATTTTTCCCCTCGAGAGCAGCCTTTACGATGCCATAGAAAAGGGGTGAAGGGTTTTCAAGCCTTGACTTGTACTCAGGGTGGGCCTGGGTGGCAACGAAGAAAGGATGCCCGGGAAGCTCTATGAATTCGACAAGCTTCCCATTCCTGGATGATCCGGAAATAACAAGCCCGTTCTTCTCAAGCACTTCATGGTATTCGGGATTGACCTCGTACCTGTGCCTGTGCCTTTCCGAACACTTATTGCTTTTATAAAGGCTTGATACAACGCTACCCTTCCGGAGATCAGCAACCTGGCTTCCGAGCCTCATCGTTGCACCTTTCTCTGCAACCCTCTCCTGTTCAGGAAGAATCATAACAACAGGATCTTTTGTTTCCGGGCTGATCTCTGTGGAATTGGCACCCTTAATCCCGCAGACGTTCCTTGCAAATTCAATAACAGCAAGCTGCAGACCGAAACAAAGACCGAGAAAAGGGATGTTATTCGTTCTGGAATGCCTTATGCACTCAATCTTGCCTTCAGCACCCCTTGACCCGAAACCAATAGGCACTATCACGGCATCAATGCCCTTAAGCGCGTCTTCAACCTTGATTTTTTTTTCTTCTATATCTGTTGTCTCTATGAACTTTATGTTTACCTTAGTGTCCAGGTTTGCACCTGCATGAGCAAGGGACTCGATAAGGCTCGCATAGGAATCATTAAGCATAGTGTATTTTCCGCAGATAGCAACGGAAATGCTCCTGGAGGGATTCTTTAGTCCTTTTATGAGCCCTTTCCACTCCTCAAGATCCTTTTTCGGAGAGAAATCAAATTTCCTGGCAATTATGCTAAGCATTTTCTGCTCCTCAAACATGAAAGGTATCTCATATATTGTTTCTATGTTCCTTGCACTGATAACCGCATCCTCGTCAACGTCGCAGAACATTGCGATCTTCCTTCTCGCATCCCTGGAGAGGTCGCCCTCGCTTCTGCCAATTATTACGTCAGGGATGATTCCTTTCGCTCTCAAACCCTCAACATCGCGCTGGGCAGTTTTGGTCTTCTGCTGCCCGACGCTGCTTACAAAAGGAACATAAGTAAGATGAATATACAGGACATTCTCATGGCCTGCCTCCTTCTTCAACTGCCTTGCAGCCTCAATGAACCATGAGTTCTCTATATCGCCAACAGTGCCGCCGATCTCTATGATGATTATGTCAGCCTTCTCGGTTTCAGCTATCTCCCTCCACCTGTTCCGGATCTCATTTGTTATGTGAGGGATTATCTGGACAGTTCCCCCAAGAAAATCACCCCTCCTCTCCTTCCTTATCACCCCGTCAAAAATCTTGCCTGTTGTAAGGTTCCATGCTGACTTGCAGTTGATGTTCAGGAAGCGCTCATAATGGCCAAAGTCCATGTCAACCTCGCCACCATCATCGAGAACGAACACTTCCCCATGCTCAAAGGGATTCATCGTGCCGGGGTCAACATTAATGTAGCCATCGCACTTGACTGGAACAACCTTGAAATTCCTTGAAAGAAGCTTTCCGACAGAAGCTGTGGCAGTGCCCTTGCCAAGGCCTGAAATCACACCTCCGGTAATCACTATCCATCTGGTTTTTTTCTGCATGAAGAAAATTAAAAGAGGTATTATTTAAACATTATGGAGAACGGGAGATCGCTAAAACATCTCTATAACGCTTGAGAAGAAGTGCCAGCCATCTGTAAGGAAAGGTATGGGCAGCATGTTGAAGATAAACAGGAACATGTTGATCTGCTTTGTTGCATATGCAATGGGCAGGTAATTTCCCTTTGCCTTTCCGGACCTTATCAGAGCCTCCGAGCCCAGCCATAAAATCAGGTTCATGAAAGGCCCTGAAAAGGCGATCAAAGCCCTTTCAAGGGGAGTGCCCCCCACAGTCTCAACGAACCCCGGGACAAAAAAAACGAACGGGAAATTGAGCAGTTTAATTATCACGCCCAGCGAAAGCCAGAAATAATCCGCATGAAAAACCGCAGGGATGCCTGCTGCAAGGGCAACAAACTTGTGGGCCATCTCGTGCAATACTATGGCAGGAGCGGTTGCAATGATTGCGAGCCTGAAGCTTTCGATATCAAAAAAAGATCTCGCATGAAGCAACGGGTTATAACTTCTCCTGGGGACGACAAATGAATCCTTGAAAATAAAGCCCACAGCAGCAGTCATGATAATTATGTCCAGCAGCTCCAAAAGCGAAAACAGCACCATGCCCGGATATTTTAAGAGCTATTATTAAAGGTTTTTGCAACAACACAAGCATCTCAAAGTCTTAATACCCGTAATCATGGTGTTATGGGTTGCCATTACCCAGCATTGCTCTTGACCAAATCATCAACAGCCCAGTATTCGGACAAACCTATTTACCCGAATTTTAGCAAGATTTGTCGCCCTGTTTTTGCAATATATTCGCCGTCTTCTTTGCTTCCTTTAGAAGTGATGTGGATGATGTATTTATTTTTGCCAATCCAAAGATGGTAGTAGTAAATAGTTGATTCGTTGTTAACATAAAATCTGCTGAAATCCCCATAATCGTTCTCGCTTATAAGCCCTTGGGAACCGCGCAGGTGCAGGGATGTATACTGGTATGTGCCATTTAGATCTTCGAAATTTGTAAATTTCTGCAATTCAAGCACTACTTCGGAATTTTTCAAGCGGTTTATAGTGTAGTTGCAAAAAGTATATTGGGCTAGAGGTGAATTTTCGCTAGTTGGATATTCTTCTGTGTTGCAACCAGTTCCAGCCATTCCGAGTTGCTGTAGGTCATTTTCATTAAGCACCAGTTGTGAAGTTCTTGATGGGGTTTCATTCTGATATGCTTGTCTTGCGCATCCTATGATGAATATAAGGAGGATTGCTAAAATTATTGTCTGTTTCATAAGATCGCTTTGATAGAAAGAGACTGCTGTTTTTAAAAGTTAACAAAAAGCTTAAGCCTGCTTTAGATTTTCTGCAACTATGCAAGGATTGTCGTGTAATGGCAGAACCTATTGCTAAGCTTTTTTTCTTCAGTCCTTTAGTGTTTGACAGTCATTCTTTCCAGAAGCTCGGAAAGCCTCTCATACGAGTCCTTTACCCCCCTTTCCATTCCGCTTTCTATCATTGAGTCCCGGTCTTCAACCGACTGGAACACTATTCTGGATGTGACCCTGGTCCTGCCGTCCGGCAGTTCCTCGAATGTTGCTGTCTCAAGGCTCACGTGCCCTGGAGCGTCTTCAAATTCAAATGTCTGGACAATCCTCTTTGGCTGCGTTGCTTCGTGAATCACTCCGTGAAAAGCATATTCTTTTCCTGAATTGTCCCTATGCACGTATCTGTAGACTCCGCCTTGTTTCGGATCGAATTTTTCTATTTCCATGGTTAAATCCCTAGGTCCCAGCCACTGAACCAGAAGTTCCGGGTCTGTATAAGCTTTAAAAACAAGTTCGGGGGAAGCATCAAATTCCTGGATCATGGTTATTTCCTGCTTTCCGGGCTCTGCAGTTATTTTATAGTTGTTTTCTGCCATGCTTTTATGTAGTAGGATTCGAAACTTTTTAAACTTGTCAGGCTTTTTTTGCTTGAAAAGAAAAAAAACAAAGAGCCTATATCCCGATTCCTTTTTTTCAGCCCATGTCAATTTTCATCTTTAAACCCGGCGCAGGTCCGCTCATTACATATCCAGACTAGATGATTTGATTATCGACCCGACCATTGCCCAATTCCTGCCGGGTGAAAGAAGGCGGGTCTTCTTAATAGAAGAATATCTTTTTGCTCAAAGAATAGTTCGGACAAATTATGTAAATCCGCCATACAAAGAAGGTTTATGAGATTCATTGATTCCCGAACAATCAAGCTTGACAGAATTCTTAGCGAGCTTGATATATTCGTTCTGGTTTTGTTGAAAAGTGTTTGGACGTAGAATTATGATGAAAACCCTTTTGATTTTCTTTTCTAGGTTGTAGATGATGATTTTGAGTGTTAATTCTTTTTCTTGGGTTTTAACTTTTCTTGTGGTTAGTGTGCAGCCATATTTTCGTTTTAGTGCTGAAAAGATGGCTTCTATTTTGTTTCTTTTGAGGTATTCTCCGTAGTCAAATATTTCTCTGATTTGTAGACGGTATTCTCCTTTACATTTGCGGGCTGGTTTTAGCATGTTTTTCTGTAAAATTAAGGGTGTGCAATCAAGTTTTTCTATTGTGAATTCGTAGTTTTTCTCGCTGTCAAAACCTCTGTCTGCATACAAAATTTCTGGTTTTTTCTCGAGTTTTTTCAGAAGGGAAATAAGCATTTTTGAGTCGTGGACTTTTTTTTTGCTCGTGTTTTATGAGTTCTGAAATATCCGTTTTCTTGGTCTATTGCGGCAAACAAAGTTATGAATCCGTCGACGGGATAAGGACTATTTCTGCGTACACAATAGTAGTGCGAAGGACAAGTGCATTCAAATCCTGTGCTGTCAACAATTATTTTATCGTAATCTGGAAGGATTTTCTGCACTGCCTCATCAATGGATTTAACTAATTTTGATGGAAGTTTTGTCAAGAAATACGACAGCATGCTAAAATTGGGAATTCTTGAGAGCCGCAAAAAAAATTAACAACTTTACTCGTCGATAAATCCTCAACAAGACTGCGCAATGTTAGCTTCTTTTTTATCTTATACATGCACAAAAACACTTTTTGTACCGTTGTGAAAATTTTCGGATCATGCTTTTCGACATACAAAGGAATCTGTGCCGAATGGCAAACCTGTACTGTAGATTCCCGGCTCAGTTCAAAGTTTTCGTAAATGGTAAATAGGGCTCCCTAGCCCTATTGTTGTTTGTGACAAATAACAACGGGGTTGGTAGGAGGCCCTATGGA
>JACPBS010000011.1 GCA_016180195.1 Candidatus Woesearchaeota archaeon | reverse complement strand
CGTGCCTTGGGCCATATTTTGATCATTGACCGTGGTTTCCCTTTCAAAATGATTGTCGATAACCGCTTTAGTTTTTAGAGAAATCTGTACACCCTGGTAGCGGAAATCTTGGCCATAGGCGGGAACTTTATAACCCCTTTTAAACCCCAAGCCTTTAAGAAGCGAGAGAGCTTTTTGGAATTGTTCCTTTTGTAAAAGGACTTCAATTTCTTTTCGGTTTCCCTTTTGCCAATCGCCGTATTTTAGAACTATTTTTTCCTGATCGTGGTCTTTTTTGAGACTCAAATTATCTTTACGTACGTGAAAGAAAATTACCTTCTGCCAGGAAGTTTTGGTGAGTTTGTTGAAAAGGGGTTTTTTATTAGTGTTAGTTGCAGCAATTTTTTCAGCTGTTTTGGCTTCAGGCGCAGAGCCTGGTCAGTTAATTTCAAATTCCCAGGATTGGAGGGATGTTTATTCTGTAATGCTTTACGGTTCTTTTTCCAAGACCTCTACAGGTTTTCTTGTAAGCGAAAGGCATGGGTCTGTTTTTCTGAACAGCGTTGGCAAAGGAAACCATATCTGGATATTCAGTTCAAAAAAGGCGCCTTATGTAGTGGGCTATAAGGCAATTGTTGACGGAAGGGGGTATAGTTCTGAGGAGTTCATCTCTGACAACATCAATCTTGACCTTGCCAAGCTGTCCGAGGCAGACAGCTTCATTATCCTTGATGATTCTTATGGCTATAATGCTGTCTCGGTTGCGCCATATGCTGTTGCGACAAGGTCGTTCGTCATTTTCGCTGATAAAGGGAACATAAACAAGGTAGCATCCTTTCTTGGGTCGCTTCCTTCTGTGAAGGCAGTTGTTATTTATGGTCATGTTGACAAAGAGGTTTCTGCAGGCCTGAAAAAGTTTAACCCCGAGGTTATTAATAAGAACGGGGACAGGTTTGCCAACAACATAGAGATTGTTAGGAAATACCAGAAGCTGACGGGGTCCAAGCAGGCGCTTTTCACGAATGGGGAGTTTTTGGAGAGGGAGCTCATTAACGGGGTTGAGCCCGTGGTTTTCATCGGGAAGAACAACATTCCTGATATCGTGGTTGATTATTTCAAGGAGAGCGAGATTAAGGTAGGTGTGCTTGTCGGAAACGACCTTGTTGGCACCGCTACCAGCATAAGGAGGTCCCTTGGGATCAGTGTTTTCGTGAAGTTCGCACAGAGTGCAAGGGCTTCACCCTCAAGCATCTCACAGGTTGAGGGGCTTGACATGTTCTTTTTGCCAACCTACAGCCTTGATCTTCGGGTTCAGTCTGTAAAGTACAATTCAGCTACCGGGAAGCTTGAGGTCGCAATCAAGAATAATGTTGACCAGGCATCCTATTTCAAGGGCACTTATACATTAAGGTCTGGTGATGCTTCGCTGACTGTCGGGGATTTTGAGCCTGTGTTTATTGATGGGAATGGCTTGAAGACCATGGTTTACGACGCTCCCTCTCTTGGCGAGGATATCTCTGCGACAATTTACATCATTTACGGCGAGTCAAAAAATTCGCTTGAGAAGGTTATTGATCTGAAGATGTGCCCTTCATGCGAGAGGAAGGTTCAATCGGTGAACATAGTTGACGCCTGCGATTTAAAGGTGGAGGGGGTTTCTTATAACACCGGCAAGAGGGCTTTTGTCATTGACCTTTTCAACCCATCAGAGGCAGATTGCTATCTGAATGCGGAGGTAGTGGACGTTATCGTTTCAGGCGAAAGGAGGGATTTCGCGTCGGAAAGCAACTCCAGGATAGATTCTGGCAAGAGAAGGCAGGTTGCTATTGCTGCAGAACTTGACGAGATAGATCTTGCGGATAACGGGATTGTGAAGGTGAAGGCCTTTTTTGGGGAAAGGGAATCATCCCTGATAAGGATGTTTGAGGGTGAGTTCGAGCTTAAGGTCGTATCGCTGGCAGAGGCTATGATGAATCAGGCTTCCTTCCTGCTAATACCCATAATAATAGGCCTTGTCATTGCCCTCATCTGGTTCATCAAGAAAAGAAAAGTCTGATTTCGATGGTTAGCGGGATATTTTTTGTTTCTTCCTTTTTGGAAGGCATTGTATTGGTGTTTGCTGGACTTGTTGCTTCTTATGCCTTCTTTAGGCTTATCAGGGTCGGGATGGTCGCGCCTGCCTTTCTGATGATTGGCGGGGCTGTTACCTTCTTTGTCCAGGGAATTCTCTATGTTCTTTGGGCTCTGGGCGGCGTTAAGCTGACATCAGGGGATCCCTTGTTTGTCTTTTCTGTCTTCTCTGTAATAACTGCCCTCATACTTCTTTTCCTTGTATATAGTCTGGTCAGGAAAGGCAAGTTGCTTTTCCTCCTTCTCATATTTGCTCTTAGCATCATTCCTTTGAGGATCGACATGATGCTTTTCTTCAAGATTGCTTCAGTCATGTCATATCTTCTTGTCTTGATTTTCTTCGTTGAGCTGCTGGTATTCAATTCTAAAGATGCATCATTCAGGAGGGCGGCAATTTCAGGGATCGCTTATTCAGGAGCTTCGCTGTTATTTATCTTTTCTGATTTCTTTTTGAATTATAGTTCAGGAATAGTTTTCTTTGCCAGGAATGCTGCCCTCATCATGAGCCTGTTTTTCCTTGGAAAGTGCTTTGAAAGGTCGAAAATTACCCTGTCTGATCCCAAGGATATTTTTATTCCCGCGCTGTTCGTGAAGTACCTTATTTTTGTTCTTGGTCTTAGCGCTTTTACTTTGCTCGGAACCTTATCGATCCATGAGCTCGGCCACTCTTTTGCCGCGAGGGCATACGGCTGCGATTCGAAGATAGTCCTTTATGAAATGGATCAAAACCCGTATACAGAGTTCTCATGCGCTTCAGGCTATAGTGAGATCGCTATAACTGCTTCCGGGATCGTGCTTCCTTTTGTTATCGCCCTTTTCTTCATTATTTCAGGAGAGATGCTCATTGTCAGGGTGGGCTACCTAATAATGGGCTTTAATCTTTTCCTGTCATTCAGGGACTTTTCTGAGCTCTCGCTTTCGCCAAGCGCGATTTGGATAATCACCGCATTTTCTGTAGTGACCGTGCTTTTTTCGATAATTATGCTTTCTCTTCAGTACCTTCATGAGCAGGCTGGAAAGTTTTTTGCAGGTGGTGAAAAATGAGGTGGATATTGTTTGTTCTGGCTGTTTTGGCCTCTTTGGCATTGGCTTTTTTCATCTTTTCATCAAGGGGGGGGCTGAAGGAGATCGAGATTGTTGATAACTGCGGAAGCGCTCTTGGCAGGCAGATCCATACCATAGCCGACAGCGATGAATGTAGCGGAAGGTGCGGTTCAGCATGTGTTGCTTCTGACCTGATGATGCAAAGCTTTGAGTTCAACATGAGCGATGTTGGCTGCAATACATGCAGGTGCATGTGCAGATGAAAAAGATAAATGACGAGTCCGAGCTGGAATCATGGTTTGAGGAGCAGAAGCAGCATCTTCTCGAACAGCTGGAGGCAGGCATTGCGGCAAAGAAGGCTGATGCAGAGGATGCTTACAAGGCGGAACTGAAAAAGGTAATTGATGAATACAACATTATGAGTTCTAAAATTATTGATTCGCAGGTTAAAAAATCATTTGGGAGGTCTGGAAAATGAGATGGGCTATTCTGGTTGTTATGCTTTTCATTGTTGCTGCCGTAGGGTGTTCTGGTGGGGTCAGCCAGTCATACGCCGAGGCCGAGTCTGTCAGGTTTCTGGAGGAAAGGGCCAAGTTCTTCACTAAGGACAATGTTTCAAATATAAGTGTTGTAAGCGAATACAAAATAGGAGATGTATCTTCGTTTTCAGAGGGAGAATTATGGATAAGCATCATCAGGATTGAGTCAAGGGTGGGCAATTCCACGAAGTCAACGTCTGTAAGGGTAGAGATAGATAAGGGCTCTGGGAAAGTGGTCAAGTTCAACGGGCTGACCGTGAAGTGAGGTTCTTCGTTAAACCCAGTCATGTTTCCTTCTTAAAGCGTTATTTCTTCAGGCTTATTCATAAAATTAAAATTATATATGATAATTAGACTACAAGATAATTACATTAAAACTACAAATATAAAATTTTCACATTAAATCAAATGGTGCGACGCCTTTGCTCTAAGCAAAGGCTCTGGACATCCCGAAGGGAACAACCCCTGTCCAGCGCACCAATAACCAACGACGTCGTTAGTTGGCTGGCGAGCCGGGGGATGCCCCATCCGGGGTGGCGAGAGGCTCGAAGAACCGTCCAGCCTTGCTGAAAAATATAGCAGTTTCGTGATTCTAGTCGGGATAACAGAGCTACTAAAAAAAAAACGTAAAATTTAAATAAAGGATTTATAGGGTGATATGAATACAATAAAATTACAAGGAGAATACATTGTACAAAAAAATAGTTTCCCTTAATGTCAGGCTGCCTTCGGAGGTTGTCAGTTGGCTGGATTATCTTGTGAAAAAGGGGACTTATAAGAGCAGGTCCGAGGCGATCAGGGACCAGATAAGGGAATACCTGAGGGAAAGAACGAAATGAGTGACATAATCGTTACGCTGAGGCTCCCGCAGGGTTTGCTGGATGAGGTAAGGCATGCTTCTGAGGAAGATCACTTCATGGACGTGAGCGAGCTGGTCAGGAGCATAACGAGGAAAAGCTGGCTTGCTTATTCTGATCCTTACCTGTTCGAGGTAAAAATGCTCAGGCAGGAGATTTCATCCTCGATAAGGGAGAAAAGCAGGAAGCTTGCTGCGGGAATGATCGCAGAGGAGCTTAAAAAGATCAAGAAGGGGATTGGCGATGAATAGGCGTTTTCTTATTGCATTCGCAATAGCCTGGCTGATTGCAATTTCTGTTTCAGGCCTGGAGCAGGCAAGTATTAGGACTGTTCTTGAGTATGGTCACGGCCCTTTTGACGTTGACAACAACGGGATTGAAGGTAGCAGGCAGGTGATAGATTTCACTGTTAAGAACAGCATTCTGGACACGAACATTTCCCATGTTTGTACTTGGTGGTCTGTATATAATGAGGAAACGGGGAATTTCATTCCTTCGTGCAACGGTCCTGGATTTTGTTGCGAATCCATCGGCCTTGAAAGCAGGGAATTGAGTTCCTGGAATGATTCTTTTTACTTGTTTTTAGGGAAGGATGGGTCTGGGAGCAGGAATAAGGTCAACGCAAATCTGGTCTATCTTGATGACGGGCTTTCGGTTTCAGAAGTCCGTTTCGGGGGTTGGTCAACCCTGGAAGCGGTTTTCATTTCTCCCGTAAACATATCCCTTAACAGCAGCCCGCTCATTACGCTCATTATATACAGCCCACAGAATATGACCCCATTGGGCATTGCAGAGCCTGTTTATCTTAACTTCAGCATTGCCGGAAATGCCACAGCTAATGCATCTTTTTTGAACAGGTCTTACATCATTCCAGTCTCCAGGTCGGGAAACGATTCCTTTTTCAGCCTGCTGCTCACGGGAGGGCTTGATTCCGGAATTTTTAGGAACGGTGAATATGCTGTTTGGATCAACATCAGCGTGAACGGATCCTTTTTTTCTGTTCCTTACATGTTTGAAGTCAATGATTCATTGCCGCCTTTGGCAGGCGTAGTTGAGCAGTCAGGGACTATTATCTCAGAACACGCATCCCTGCTGGTAAACGTGACTTCAAATGAGGAGTCATATTTGTCATATTCATTGAACTCGAATGGTTTTTCAGCTCCTGCACGGCTTTCACGAAGCAGCCCGGTAAATCTTTCGATGCTGAACGGGTCAAACATTTTGCTGGTTAATGTAAGCGACATGAACGGCAACTCAAACTTTTCATATCACAGTTTTTACTTTGTCCAGAACATGAGCAGGGAATTTGACGCGGCTGTTGACAAGCAGAGTTACAATATCAGCGAGCAGATACTGATTGCAGTCCAGTCGCCTGCAAATTCCACCTATAACATAACAGTCATCGGCCCAGGCTACATGCAGTCAACTGCCTTTCCAAGCTACGGCCCGGTTACCTATTTCTTTTATCTTTCCTCTCCAGGCAATTACAGCGCCAATGTTTCCTTTTCATACATGTCCCTCATAAACAGGAGCATGATGCTGCCTTTTGAGGTGGTGGGGCCCATGAAAAGCAGCCTCGGGGTTTCAATCGTTGCCAACGACAGTGATGTTGATGAGGGCCAGGGAATATCCTTCTCTGCTGCAATTTCCGGGAACATCAGCTCAGTATCCTTTAGATGGGATTTTAATGGCGACGGGAATGTGGATTCAAATCTTTCCTCAACTAACTTTTCGTTCTCCAGGAATGGATCATATATGGTTCTCCTTAATGCTACAGATTCATCCTCAAACGCGTCAGCGTCCATGAAAATTCAAGTTCACAGGCTGAACAACCTGACATGGGTGGTGGTGGACAATGCTTCCAGGCTCCCTGTCCCGAATGCAACATTCAGGCTGGATGGCGTCGCTTATCCAAATGGATCTGCCCAGAGAAGGGCAGGGAAATACGGCATTGATGTTAGCGCGGAGGATTACAGGCCATATTCATCAGCAGTCGAAGTCAGCTCAAACATTTCCATCGAGATATTGTTGGACAGGATACCCAGCAGGTATGTAATGCTGGGAGGAGTGTCTTTTAATTCAAATGGTAGCGGTGCAAGTGCTGGATTCATCCCTGTGTCCGCAAATCCCCTGGTCTGCTCACTGTCCCTTAACTCCTCGGGGATAATCCTTACAACGCCTGCAAGGAACGGGACTGAGAATGTGTTTTCAATGGTTAACCTGACTGAGGGCGATTACATTGCGGTCATAAATTGTACTGACCAGTCAGGTGTCAGCAATTCGAGCAATGGCAGGTTCACCATAAACCTGTCAACTGATACACTGGGCAAGTCCCAGAGAATAGATCAGGCGATAAGTGAGATTTCAGGGATCATGCCTGGTTTGGATCCTGAGTCAGATGATTATTTCAGGCGAATGGAATTTGACAAAAGAATAGAGTCATCGATTACATCTCTTGAAAGGCTGAGGCGGGACTTGTTCGACATGAAGTGGAGGCGATTCACCAGGGAAGAGCAGGAGAACTTCACGGCCGCGATCATGCTTTCCCTGGAAAGTGTGAGGAACAGCACGCCATTCTCGGTTTCTGTCGTGGCCGAGGAAGAGTATGTCAGCTATCCAAAGAGATCATTAGTGGAGGATTCAGCGGCCAGGATCATTGCGATGTCGAAAAACAAGGTCAAGGATAATGAAAGGAAAAGATGGGTTAAGCAGAATCTGGAGCTTCAATCGCATGTCACGGTCACTTCCAAGATTTCCATTGTTGAGGTCGCCTTCCTGTCAGGTGAGCAAAGGAGATATGGCCTGGTTGAGAAAACGATAAAGAACTCGTACACCGATGACAACGTGAAGCTTTTGGAAGTGATCCCAAAGGAGTTTGCAGCTGATGTCACCGACATTCATTTCCTTGATGGATTGGAATATGAGGTGCTTGAACGGGATCCGGTAATATCAATTTCGCCCAGGCACGATTTTATTGCCTATTATTCGGGGAATGAGGCTGAAATTGAGAAAATCAAGGATTCCTCTACTGTTTTGGTTTTTGGGAAATACATCAAAAGCCAGCCAAGCGGGATAACAGGTCTTTTTTCAGGCATTGATGAGCTTGCCGGAAGCGCAAGGAAAAGGCTTGTCGCAGAGCTGGTCCTTGTGTTTGTTATTGCGGCTATATTTGTGGTTTACAGCAGGCGGCCTGCAAAAGGGCCTTTGGACGACCTGATTAAGGAGGCGGAATTGTCTTTGGGAAGGAATGATTATGAGGCTGCTAAGAAGGCTTATGGCAGCATACGGTCAGCCTTTGCTGGGCTTCCTGAGAAATCAAGGGCTTCTGTCAAGCAAAGGTTGTCTTTGCTTTGCACCAGCATCAACGTGTGCTTTGTGAAAGCCCGGGCAGACCAGGCAAAGAGGCTGATTGGGGAGGGAAAGGCGAAGGAAGCCCGTGATGCATATTCGGAGATGCAATCTGTATACCGGATCATCGCCGCAGAGAGGAAGAAAGAGGTTTACGCTTTATGTTCAGAGGTACACGGATTATTGTCAAGATGATGAAGGCTTTTGTCTTCATTTTGGTTTTAGCTGTAGCTCTGTCTCCTGTGGCTTTCGCTATTGAGAACGAGCTGTATGGTATTTCTGAGGACAGCATAATCAAGAGGATTAAGGTCGGTGAGTTTAAGGAGTTTCCGGTAAGGATTAGCAACTACAAGAGCGGCAAATCATTGATTATTTTCGCCCTTGAGGGCAATGTTAGCAACATAACACAGCTTGACAAGTCAAGGCTTGAGCTGAGCCCCTCTTCAAGCGGCAATGTGACCCTTACTTTTTTCGGGAACAACCTGGGGAAGTATAATGGAAGCCTGGTTTTAAAGGGGGATGCAAATGAGAAGATCCCAATGAACCTTATAGTAGCAGAGAGTGCGACTCCTGTTAACGCGCTCAACCTTGGTGTGGAGATTGTGTCCGATAAGGTGCAGATGGGCAACAAGCTGAAGTTCAAGGTTGACTTGCAGAATTTTCTGGGCGAAAAAGGTTACGATGTGAAGATTGAGTACAGCATTGACAAGATTGGAAAATCAGATACATATATGCAGAACAGGTCTTTTTTTTCGGAATCCGAGACTGTAAAGCTTGATAGCTCGCTTTCGATGCTCAAGGAGATTTCTATTCCTGATTTTTTGAAGTCGGGAGAATATGTTCTTAATGTGAAATCCGATTACCTGGGATTGTCCGCATTTGCCAGCACCAGGTTCTTTGTTTATGAGTCTTGGCTTGATTTCCTTGTGCTCGGTGTATTGCCCATCAGGGCTATCCTGCTGTTTTTAGGGCTTGTTTTGATGTGCGGCGCAGGCTTCTTCATCTACAAGACCAAGCTTCAGAAAAAAAAGAGGTATGTGAGCAACCTGAATCTTTCGCTTCTTCCCAAGCAGGGTGCCAGGAGCGCCTTTGCAGGGCTCATTGCGGAGAAGAAAGTAAAGGCTTTCTTTGACATTGACCAGCTTCAGACCCACACCATCATAGCAGGTTCCACTGGCGGAGGAAAGACTGTCGCAGCGAAAGTGCTAATCGAGGAGGCCCTCATCAAGGGTATTTCGGTCATAGTGTTCGACCCGACTGCGCAGTGGTCTGGCATGCTTAGGAGGAACCAGGACAAGAAAATGCTTGCCATCTATGAGAACTATGGCCTCAAGAAGACTGACGCGAGGTCTTTCAACGGCAACATAAGGACTATTACGAACCCAAGGCAGATAATAAACATCAAGAAGTTCATGAAGCCCGGGGAAATAACGATTTTCGTTGTCAGCAGGCTGGAGCCTAAGGATATAGATATCATTGTCGCGAATACTGTAAAGCAGGTTTTCAAGGCAGACCTTCCCGAGAACAAGGAGCTTAAGCTGGTAATACTTTTCGATGAGGTTCACAGGCTTCTTCCCAAGTTCGGGGGTTCTGGCCAGGGCTTTGTGCAGGTTGAGAGGGGCGCTCGTGAATTCAGGAAGTGGGGCGTGGGGCTTGTCCTTATTAGCCAGGTCCTGACTGATTTTATGGGCGAGATTAAGGCCAATATCAACACGGAAATCCAGATGAGGACGCGTGACCAGGGTGACCTGGACAGGATCAAGAACAAGTACGGCACTTTTATGCTCCAGTCGCTGCTTAAGGCTTCTACCGGGACTGGTATGTTGCAGAACTCCTCCTACAACAACGGCGAGCCTTATTTCATTTCATTCAGGCCCCTGCTCCATGAGCATGCAAGGCTTAGTGACGATGAGTTGGCGAATTACACGAAATATAACGATCTTCTTGACGACCTGGAGTTCCAGATCGACCAGCTTGAGGAGCTCAAGGTTGATGTTTTTGACATGCGCCTCGAGCTGAAGATGGCGCTTGACAAGGTAAAGGCAGGGAGCTTCAACATGGTTGAGATCTATCTGGAGAGCCTTCTTCCGAGGATAAAGTCAGAATGGGAAAAGCTCGGCATGAAGCCCAAGGAAAGGAAGATTGAGGTGATCAGCGAGGAGGAGCTCAAAAGGGACTTTGAGCTGGCGCAGAAGGAAAGGGAGAAGGCCGAGAAAAAGGCAGGAAAATGACAACAGTTCCTTTTTCCAGGAAGTTGCAGTTCGCATTAATCATGGTTGTGCTGGTTTCGTCTCTTGCAATCTCGTTGTTTTTTTTTAAAACCAGATCCCCTTCAGGTTACGCTGTTGTGGATACGGATGGCGGCACAATAACAGCGCTGACCGTAATCCGGAAGTTCACGACAGGGCATTGGCAGGGCTATTACGGCCTGGAGCTGATGCTTCCCGGGTATGAGGAGCAGCAGACTGATGACGCATCGCCAGGTGATGTCGATGAGAAGCACCTTGTGTTTAACTGCCTTGAGCCGGGCAGGACGCATGAGGTGTTTGCCACTTCCACAGATCCTTCGCTTCTTGACTGGTCAACGACAAGAGCCGCTACTACGGGCATGCTGGATTCCTTTCTTAATATAAGCCCAAGTGCCGACGACTCTGGCAACAGGACGTTTACCAACATAGAATCCTTTGAAGTAGGGAACAGCAATGTTTCCACACCCGCAGCTTACATGAAGCAGTACAATAACGAGTCAAGCACTGTTTTTCCCTTGGGCATTCTTAATGTATCCAACTATCTTGTTTTCGTAACAAAGAAAACACCGTCTGTTTCTAAGAGCTACAAGTATTCAAGCGTTAATTACCAGATGATGGTTGGCCTTCCGAATGCCACTACAACCTACTATTTCCTTTCTGATCCTTATGATTCGTGCCCTGAAGGCCTTGGTATCGGGCTTACAGGGGACGGGATCGTTGCAGGTGTTGTGAGGGACAACCAGACGGGCGAGGCCTTGTCGGCCGTTACTGTTTCTGTTGGCGCCTCTTCCGGATCTACAAATTCCACTGGCGGATATAATTTCTCAGTCGCAACCGGGTCCTACAGCGTGATTGGCATGAAAGACGGGTATAATACTCACATTAGTTCGATAATAAACATCACTTTGGCCCAGACTACTGTTGTTGACTTCAACCTGACGCAGTTTACCGGTTACAGGGATGCCAATGGCTCTTTGTCGGGTTTTGTTTTTGATAACTCAAGCGGCCTTCCTGTTTCTAATGCAAGCATCAGTGTCCAGGGAAGCGTTGTCAATTCCAACGGATCCGGGTATTACCTGCTTAACACCACCCCGGGCACCCACAATATTATCGCAACAAAGGCATCCTATGGCAGCTTTATCGCCAACGTCACAGTTATTGCAAATCAGACAGCTGTCAGGAACATTACCATGACCAAGGTTTTTGGCAGCATCGAGGGTTTCATCTCCGATTTGGATTACTCTGTCTTCATTAATAATGCGACGGTGATTGTCGGGGGGAAGACTGTTTTTTCCTCTTCCTCAGGGTTCTATTCGATGAATATAAGTGGAGGCGATTATACGCTGATCGCTAACAGGTCGGGGTATGAAGCTTATGTTTCGTCCGTTAACGTGGTTCCTGGCAATGTAACATATAAGAATATTTCAATGCGGCTTCTTTACGGGTCCTTGGATGGTTTTGTGTATGAAAATGGTTCCATGGATCTGCTTGCAAATGTTACTGTCAGCTTTTCCGGGTCATCAGTTGTTACCAATTCCTCGGGATTTTTCAATTTCACCAGCTTGAAAGGCACTTATAATATTGTTGCGACAAAGCAGGGTTATAATCCTTATGTGAATAACATAACTATTAGTGCCGGGAGCACTGTTCATGCAAGCATCTACATGTCAAGGTTTGTTGTTTTTTCGAATGGCACGATCAGGGGATATGCAATTGACAATTCTACAAATCTCACGGTTTCAGGAGTCACGGTAAGCATAAACGGGATAAACTCAACTACTGACAGCAGCGGCTTATATTCCTTAAACGTGACTGAGGGGAAGCATGTTCTTATTGCATCTAAATCAGGCTACGATACCTTTTTTAAGATTGTTGATGTGGTTGCCAATGAGGTTGTTGATGAGAACCTATCCATGGTTCAGAAGGTTAAGCGTGGGACTCCTGCTTCAAAAAAAATAATATCCAACCTGTCAATCACTAGAAACATAACATCAAACCAGGTTGAGTATTTCTCTTTCTTCAATGAGTCCCTTAATTTTTCGGCAACCCTTGGCGTGCTGCTGAACGTGAACAGGACTAATGTTATTATGACAGCAACTATCATGTCCTCCCCTGACATTTCAATTCCTGATTTCCCTGTTATTTACAGGTTCTATGACTTCAGCTCGGATTACTTCAACAGCAGCGAGGTTTTGAACATATCGTTCAATATAACTTACCCTGATAGTATAGTCCCGAACTTCTTCAACGAGTCCTACCTGGCAGGGTATTATTATAATGAGTCTGCATCTGGTTGGGAAAGGCTTGATTCAACCGCTTATCCCCTTGACAACTCAATCGTTTTCATGTCCAGTCACCTTTCCAATTATGTGATAGGCCTGAAGACCGGGACCCTTGTCGGGAATGTTAGTGACGATGTTAGCAAATCAAGGCTACCCGGCGTCATAGTTTCTTCAGGAGGGCTGGCAAATATTAGCGGCCAGGATGGCACCTATATCATTGACAGGATTTCAGCTGGATCGAACACCATAATCGCGTACACTCCAGGCTACAGTTCATATGTCAATTTCTCGGTCATAGAGCCTGACACGCTTAATTCCCATAACATCAGCCTCTCCCTTCCTGAAGGGAATGTTGCTGAGAACGGCACATTAATGGGATTTGTCAGGGATGAGGTTGGCATCGTGCTTTCAGGGGTTTCAGTGAGCATCGCTGGAAATGTGTTCGTAACAGACAATTCAGGATTTTATTCTGGCAATGTCAGCGAGGGCTCTCATGTTATTGTCGCAACCAAGACAGGCTATAACAATTACATCGGCAACATAACTGTACTGGATACTACCTGGAAGAACATAACAATGTCAGTTTATGTTCCCAGCGTGATAGTCCAGATCGTCCAGGGCGGGGGAGGCGGTGAGGGAAGCTCGGCTGCAAAAAAAGTGGTGAAGGCCGTTGACACAAAGGAAACATCAAAGGTCGAGTATGAGTTTTCCCTCGAGAAGATTACCGCCAAGCTTAGGAAAGGCACATTTTCCACTATCCCTATCACCATCAAAAACCACAAAAAGAACAAGATTGACGTCACTTTGGAGGTTGAGGGTGATGCGGCAGAAATTGTAAAGCTGAACAAGAAGTCTGTCAGCATAGCTCAGGGCTTGCAGGAGGATATCGAGGTCTCCATTTTCGGAAAGGAGCAGGGGATATACAACGGAAAGCTGAAGGTGGATGGGACTGTAAGCAAGGTGATTCCAATCGAGGTCGTAGTTTATAGCGAGGAGAAGCTTCCCGTAGAGGCGCTGCTTCTAAAGCTTAGGATCTCTGATAGCATGATTACTATCGGTGACAGGCTAAAGTACAGGATCGAGCTTCAGAACCTTCTCCAGGAGGAAAAGTTCGCTCTTAAGCTTTCATATAACGTGAGTGACAGGAATGGGTTCAGCGCGGAAATCGGCAGTGACGAGGTTGAGCTGAAAACTTCCGCTGTATTGGTTAAGTCGTCTTCCCTGCCTGAAAACATGGAGCCAGGGGATTACGACCTTGTTGTGAAGGCCGAGTACATCGGATCCTCCTCATATTACAGTTCATTCTTCAGCATCAGGCAGCCGTTTTACAAATACGCGGTTTTCGGGATTCCCTTGTGGGTTGCGCTGGTTGCAGTGGGCGTTATCTCAACTGCAACTTTCGGCACTGTGCTTTACAGGAAGCGTGCATATGAAAAGAAAAGATACAAGGTATCGGTTAGCCTTGGCCAATTGCCAAAGGAGGGACCGCGTGGCCTGTTTGTTGGCAAGATAGCTGAGTCATCTTCAAAAGCGATTCTGGACATTGATCAGCTTCCTATGCACACGTTGATTGCTGGCGCAAGCGGAAGTGGTAAGAGCATTGCAGGGCAGGTTATTGTAGAGGAAGCGCTGTCCAGGGGTGTTTCGGTTTTTGTTTTTGACCAGACTGCGCAATGGACTGGATTTCTCAGGCCCTGCAGGGAAAAGAAGAACCTGGCGCTTTTCAGCAGTTTCGGCATGAAGCCTTCGATGTCGCGTGCTTTCGCCGGGAACATTAAGAATGTGGAAGACGAGTACGAGCCTATTGACTTCAAGAAGACCTCGAAGCCAGGTGAGATTAACGTTCTTGTCACCAAGGACTTGGATTCAAGCAGGCTTGACGTGTTCCTTGCCAACGTGATTGACAGCATCTTCTCACAGAACATGCCTGAGGAGAAGCAGATAAAGTACCTCCTTGTGTTTGACGGCATACATAACCTCCTTCCTAAGTTTGGGGGGCCTGGAAATGTTTTTGTGAAGATCGAGCGCGCTGTCAGGGAGTTCAGGAAATGGGGGATAGGCATCATTGTTATAAGCCAGACAACAAGTGATTTCAGCGACTCGATAAAGGCGAACATCAACACGCAGATCATGTTGAGGTTGAGGGATGAGAAGGATATGGAGCTTATCAAGGAGGAATATGGGGAGGAGGCTCTCAAGTCGCTTATTAAGTCAGAGGTTGGCGTTGCCATGATACAGAATGCTGCTTATAACCAGGGTAAGCCCTACTTCATAACATTCAGGCCAGTTGTGCATGATACAGGAAGGCTCTCGGATGAGGAGCTGACGTCCTATAACAAGTACAACCAAATGATTGATGACATCGAGTTCCAGGTTGACCAGCTGGAGGAGCTTAAGATTGATGTCTTCGATCTAAAGCTTGGTCTGAAGATGGTTTCGGACAAGGTGAAGTCCGGAAATTTCAGCATGGCAGACATATATGTTCAGGACCTTAAGACAAACCTTGACAACCAGTTCAAGAAGGCTGGAAAGGAGCCGAGGAAAAAGGAGAGGGCTGCCAGGAAACAGGAAAGTGAAACACCTAACGACCTGCTAAGGAAAATTGAGCAGCTAATCGGAGCAACGTTCATCAGCATTGAAGCCAAGAACTTGGATGAAGCTTTGGCAAGCTATTCGGATATCCAGAAGGCTTATCATGATCTTAAGCCAGAGGACAAGAAATTAATAGCTGAAAAGTGTGTTTTCCTCCAGAGAAGGATAGCGGAGCTTAAAAGATGACAGCCAGGAATCCTGAGATAGATGCGTTGAGGCTCAGGCTGAAGGACATGTATGACCGGGTGAGCCGCATGAGGAAAAAGGGTGTCGATACTTTTTTCCTTAACACCCGTCTTCTTTCAGTGCCTGCAAGAATACAGTTTGCTGAGGCTACGATGTTGAAAAAGGATATTGATTCCGCAGCAAGGCTGATGGCAGAGCTGGAAGCTGAGGTTGGAAAACTTGAAAGCACGCAAATTTTATAAATCTGGTTTCGGAAAAGGAATATATGCAGCTTTTCAAGAAAAAAAAAGAGGAAGCCCAGGAGGACTCATTAAGTGATAAGGACATCAGCATTGAAGATGTTCCGATTGCGCATTCTGACACTGAAGCCCCTAAGGCTGTAACAAATGTAGACAGGCTAGGGCTTGACCTGGAGAAGCTGAAGAACCAGTTTGCGTCATTCTATGAGATGAACAAGGCTGTCAGTGAAAGGTTCGCGCGGGTCAATGAGCAGATTGGGGAGCTGAGGGCCATGATTATTGACATGGATCGGGCAAAGCAGCACCTTGAGGCCAAGGCAACACAGGCCATTGACATCGTTGAAAGTGTTCAGCCTGAGAAGCTGATGGTTGAGCTTAGGAAGGAAGATGCAAAGGTTGAGGGTGTAAGGGCCACTATTGACAGCCATGAAGCCATGATCAATAATATCCTTTCAGAGCTCAAGGATTTGAGGAACAAGCTTTCTTCTTTGAGGGGTCTTGAAGAGGTCGTGAAGATGAGCGAGCAGGTCAAGGGTGACCTGGTTGAGATGAGAAAGATGCAGGTTCTTATCCAGCGGCACTCTGACCGTGTCGAGACTATTTTTGCGGAGATGAGCAAGAATTTTGGCGAGCTTAACAGGTTTAGGGACGTTACAAATGACCTTAACACTTCCTTCAAGAAGCTTAGCTCAGACGTAGACAACCTTTCAGTCAAGATAGACACCCTATCCTCGAAGAAGGAGGTTACTGAGCTTATGGGGAAATTTTCTGTTTTTGAGAAAAGGACTGGCAGCATTGTGGAAATGATGAACTCAAGGATTGATACTGCTGAGAGGAAAATGGCTGCTGACATGGATTCAAGGATAAAGGAAGTTAATGCCTTGCTTGCCGGATTCAAGTCCTTGGCAGGCAAGAATGCAGATTTTGGAAAGGTCCTGGGGATGATGAGCGAGGAGGGTGGTAGGGCAGGCGGCGTCAAGGTGGAGAAGCTTAAGGAGATGGGCCAGTCAGAAGTGTCAGTTCCTGAATCAGACCAGGGTAGCAAGGGAATTGTGGGCAAGCTGTTCAAAAGGGGTGGTTGATTGTGCTATTTCAGAATGATTTCAGGAAAAGGCTTGCAGAGCTGAAGAATGCTGAGCGCTCATTTAAGGAGCAGGTCAAGAAGGAGCTGGCAGCCGTTAAAGTTATGGATGAGCTTGTGAAGGAAAAATATGCGAGCCTTGAGGTTCATGAAAAGAAGGTTATCGAGCTGAAGGCCAATTATGAGAAAAGGCTTTCCCAGCTTCTGGAAAGGGAAAAGGCGATTGAGAGCAAAAATGCAGAGGTTGCAAGGGAGAAATCCGAGCTTGACAGGCAGTTAAGGGATCTCGCAAAAAGGATAAATGCCCAGGAAAGGGAAAGAATCAGGGCTAGGCATGAGATCCTCAGGTCTCATCAGGATAAAAAAAATGCAGAGGATGAGCTTGCGAAAAGGCAGCATATGATCGCGGAAAAAATGAAGGCTGAAAAGCATCTCGCAATCGAGCTTGAAAGGAAGGGCAGGCAGCTTTCTGAAAGGCAGAGAGCATTCGAATCGCTTCTGAACGCTACAAGGCTTCTGGATGAGAAGCATAAGCATAGCTCTGTCAGGCTTAAGGGTGTTCTGGATGATATTTCAACCAAAGAATCCAGGCTGATTGAGGTGGAGAAAAAGCTGTCGATGCTGGAAAGGATGGACAAAAAGTTTTCCGGTGAGATCGACAAGAAGAGGATCAGTGATATTCTTGAGCTCATCAGGAAGATTGAGATTGAGATTTCGAAGAGCAGGTATGATGATGCCACTCTTTTTTATGAAAGCGTAAGAAAGCTTTATCGGGACCTGAATCCGGAAGGCAAATCCAAAGTATATTCCCAGATCCATGGCATTCACCAGAAATTTCACAAAAGATCGTCATCTACTTTTAAGTAGTGTAAAAGTTTTATAAATAAAGCTGGCGATTTGTGATCATGCCTGGGCTCATTTTCGAGATTTCTTGGGAGGTTTGCAACAAGGTCGGAGGGATCTATACAGTGGTCAGGTCAAAGGCTGCTCAGATGGTTGACAGGTATAAGGACAGCTATTTTGCGGTAGGACCTTATTTCCTGGCAAAAAGCATAGGCGAATTTGAGGAGAAGCCGCCATCACAGTTATTGAAGGCTGCTTTTGACAGGCTCAAGGGGCAGGGAATTGTCTGCCATTTCGGCACCTGGCTTGTTGAAGGCGAGCCCAATGCCATACTTCTTGAGTATTCAGGATTCACTTACCATACAAATGAGATTAAAAGGGAGCTATGGGACCACTTCAAGGTTGATTCCCTTAATACCGAATTCCATGATTTTGACGAGCCTGTTGTCTGGTCATATGCTGCCGGAAAACTAATTGAGGAGCTTTCCGGTTCCAGCAGGTGCCTGGCTCATTTTCACGAGTGGCTTTCAGGGGCCGGGCTGCTTTACCTCAAGAAGAACAAGGCAAATGTTGCTTCTGTCTTTACAACGCACGCAACTGTCCTTGGCAGGTGCATGGCCTCTGCCAATATTGACATTTATAACGCAGGCAAGATAGATTCTGATGCTGAGTCTTACAGGCTGGGGGTTCATCCGAAGCATCAGGTTGAAAGGGCTGCTGCCCGGAATGCAGATGTATTCACAACAGTCAGCGAAGTTACAGCTATTGAAGCAGAGGGCCTGCTTGGAAGGAAGACTGACCTTGTCCTGCCCAACGGATTAAACCTTGACAAGTTCCCTACTTTTGACGAAGCGTCCATTAAGCACAAGCATTATAAGGCCCGGATTAAGGAGTTCATAACATATTATTTTTTCCCTTACTACCATTTCAACCTTAATAATACCCTGATATATTTTCTGAGCGGGAGGTATGAGTTTCACGACAAGGGTGTTGATATCTTTATCCAGTCTCTTGGAAAGCTGAATGAACGCATGAAGAAGGAAAAGTCAGATAACACCATAGTGGCCTTTTTCTGGGTTCCCGGGAACGTGAAGGGCATAAAGCAGGAGCTTGTTGAAAACCGGGCTTTTTTTGAGGATGTCAAGGAATCGATCAGGGACTCATCGCTCGAGATCATAGAAAGGCTGGTTTACCTGAGCATAACCCAGAAAAGAATAAATGAGGATGAGCTTTTTGGCAGGGATTTGTGGCTTGAGATCAGGAAAAAGTCCTTGAGGCTTTCGAAAAAAGGAAGCCCTCCTCTTTCCACCCATGATATCCATAATGAGGAGCATGACTCCATTATCTCTATGTTTAAAAGCCTGGGCCTGAACAACTCTGAGGATGATAGGGTGAAGGTTGTTTTTTACCCAATATACCTAACAGGCGCAGACAGGCTCCTTGACCTCAATTATTATGAGGCAATGACTGGCTCTCATCTGGGTGTCTTCCCGAGCTTCTATGAGCCTTGGGGGTATACGCCGCTTGAGGCTGGTGCTCTTGGTGTCGCATCGGTTACTACAGACCTGGCGGGCTTTGGCAAGTACATATCAAAGATAAGCAGTAAAAATGAGGGTATTTTCGTTATCAGGCGGCTTGGAAAGGATGATAACAAGGTTGTTGATGATCTTTCAGATATACTTTACAGCTATTCCAGGATGACCAAGGAAGAAAGGATAAGGAATAAGATAGAGGCAAAGCGCATTGCCAGCCATGCAGACTGGAAGAACTTCGCCAAGTATTACTTTTCGGCCCACAAGATTGCTATGGCCAAAAAATGGGGGTCATGATGGAGTTAAGGAAGGATTATATCTTGGACAGCTGGGTTTATTTCGCAGTGGGAAGGAAATCAAGGCCAAAGGAATTGCCTGCCAAGGCAGGCATCAAAGTAGAGAAGGCCTGCACATTCTGCCCAGGGAATGAGTCGTTAACTCCCCCGGAGATAGGCCGGGTTGAGGGCAAAAACGGATGGCTTTTCAGGTGGTTTCATAACAAGTTTCCCGCTGTTGACATTGATCAGAGTGCTGATGTCTTTACTGATAATACTTTTTTCACTTACTCGTCTGCTTATGGGAGGCATGAAATCATATCAGAAACTCCAAGGCATGATGAGCAGCTTTGGGACCTTGATCAGGACCGGGTGGCCGGGTTAATGAAGGTTTACTTCGCCCGGATTGGTGAGCTGTCAAAACTTCCTTTTGTCAGCTTTGTTTCGGTTTTCAAGAACCATGGCCTTGAGGCCGGAGCTTCCCTGATACATTCCCATACCCAAATCACTGCCATTTCCATGTTTCCAAAGGCAATCCTGGACGAGGCTTCTGCATGCAGAAGATTTGGGTCTTGCCCGTATTGCAGGATTTTGAATATCGAGAAGAGCAGCCTTCGCAGGTGCTTTGAGAATTCATCCTTCGTTGCTTTTGCTCCTTACGCGTCCAGGTTCAATTATGAGGTTTGGATATTTCCCAAGAGGCATGTTTCGAGCTTTTTGGAATTGAGCAATGGCGAGGTGTCTGACTTGTCAGGGATTCTTGTTTCTGTGCTTGGCAAGCTTAAGTCGATTAATGCCTCTTATAATTTTGTCCTCCATTATTCAGGCAAGCTTGATCTTCATGCTCATATCGAGGTTATGCCTAGGCTTGCCGTGTGGGCAGGCTTTGAGTTCTCAACAGGCGCCACGATAAACTCGGTGCTGCCTGAGGATGCAGCAGCTTTTTACAGAGGTGAAAATCAGAAATGAAAGCAAGCCATGTTTTGGATAGGGGCCAGGTGTCAGGGGAGGTTCCTGACAGCTCAACTTTTATTCTGGCAAATGGCCTGGGCAGCTTCCTTAATATTGGAAGTGTGCCTGAAAGCAGGTATAACGGGTGGTTTTTTTACAATGGGAAAAGGATGTTCAAGGTGCTTGAAAATGTATCCCTCATAAATTCACCGGGCCCTTCAGAGGTCATTAACAGGTTTGGATGCTTTGAAAGGAAAAGGCAGGGCATTGTTGAGCGCTTTTCAGTTCCTTCAAACACCAATTCACTTGTTTATGAGCTGAGCAGCCCTTTTCTCATGAAGCTGGATTTCGACATAAGGGATGCGAACGATTTCAGGCAGTGGGGTAGGAACTATGAGGTTTTTAACGAGAAGGACATGATTATTGTGCATTTTTCAAAGAGCACTCATCATTATGAGGATTCAAGCAGCAATGTTCCTGAATATTCCCTTTATGTGGCGATAAAGCATGACGGATCCCTGGTTCCTTCCAACAGGTGGGTGCGAAGGGATTATTCTTTTGACAGAAAAAGGAAAAGCATGCCTGATTCAATGCATGTATTTGAGGCTCTTGAGGGCGTTGCAGGTAAGGTCGTCTTTTCTGTTTCGGAAAGGAAAGAGTCTGCAATGAGGGAGGCTGCCAGCGTTTTTTCAGGCAAGAATGCTGAACCATACCGATTATCAGGTGATGATGTCGCATATGAGTGCGCCATTAAATCCCTTCGCGGTTTATTTGCCGTTGATGGCCTTTTTGCTGGCTTTCCGTGGTTCTTTCAGCCTTGGGCCAGGGATGAGGCTGTTTCTGCCAAGGCCCTGTCAAAGGCTATCGGGGAGAAAAGTGTCAAAAATCTTCTACTTGGCAGGCTCAACCAGCTTCTTCCTGACGGCAGGACTTGCCAGTTTGGCGGGAAGGTTAAGATCGGTTGTGCTGATGGGATTGGATGGCTTGCGCTGAGGGTAATGGAACTGAAGCTTTCGCCTGCTGAAAAGAAATTTGTTGCCGATAAGCTGGAGGATTCCGTTAAATGCCTGAGGAAAGCCTATGAAAGGGACTTGCTTATCTTTAATAGCCCTCTTGAAACATGGATGGATACATCTGTTGGAAACGATACCAGGGAGGGCTTCAGGATAGAGATCCAGGCCATGCAGCTCGCAATGTATAACGCTCTTGGAAAGCTGACTGGCAAGGATGAGTACACTGAACTGGAGACCAGGATGGCTGCAAAAGTCAGGTCTTCTTTCTGGAACGGGAAGATTCTTGCAGACGGGCTTGATGACTTTACAGTGAGGCCGAATGCTTTCATTGCAGCTTATGCTTACCCTCAGCTTCTGGGCAGGGATGAGTGGTCATTGTGCTTCAGAAACCAGCTTCAGGGGCTTTGGCTGGAGTGGGGTGGAATTTCAAGCATTGACAAGAAGAGCGCCCTGTTCCATGAGGAGTATTCTGGGGAACCCCCGGAAAGCTACCATCGCGGGGATTCATGGTTCTGGATAAACAATTTGGCTGCGTTGGTGATGAGCAGGGTTGACCGTAAGGCTTTCTCATGGCAGATCAAAAAGATACATGAGGCCAGCACAAATGACATTCTGTGGAATGGGTCTATAGGAAACCATTCCGAGCTTAGCTCGGCAAGGGAGCAGAGAGCCGAAGGCTGCCTTAATCAGGCATGGAGCAGCGCAATGTTTATTGAACTCTGTGATGAACTGAAAAAGAGACAATTGGAATAGATCGCTATTATATTTTATTTTTTAGCGGTTTTTTCCTCCGGGGATATAAAAGTGATAATCCGAACAATAACAACCGGAATAAACCTTAATTCTTACAAAGACACCGTTAAGATCAGGGAAGCAGCCAAACTCAATCAGAAAATCAAAGAAAGCTTAGAAAAAGAAGGTTACGAGGTCCAAACTTCAAGGATCTCAACCAATTCATGGAAGCACTGGCTTAAAGGCCTGTCTGAAAAAGGGATTTTAACTGAGATCAGAAAACTGGACGAGTTATGCAAAAACATTAATGTTTCTTTTTTTAATATCGGATTTGCATCAGGTTACAGAGATATCTCAACAAGCCCTTTTATTATAAGAAATACTTCGTTTGTGTTTTGTTCTGCAAAAATCGCTGATCCGAAAAAGGGGATTATGTTTGAGAATGTTAAGGCCGCAGCACAGGCAATAAAACGGATTTCTGAAGAAACCGAAAATGGCTACGGAAATTTTAGGTTCTGCGCATCTGCAAACTGCGGGCCCGGAATTCCTTTCTTCCCTGCAAGTTACCATGAAGGAAAAAAGGCTTCGTTTGCCATTGGGCTTGAATGCGGTGATTTGCTCATGGCTGCTTTTTCTAAATCTAAGAATCTTTCACAAGCACAGGCTAATTTCAAAAAGACGTTTTCATTCGAGTTAAAAAAAGTTGAAAAAGCAGCAGAAAAAATCTCAAGAAAGCTGAAAACGGCCTATGATGGAATTGATGCCTCAATCGCTCCTTCTCTTTCAGAAGCTGAAAGCGTTGCTTTTGCATATGAGAAATTGGGATTTGGAAAATTCGGGGAGGCTGGAACGCTGTCCATTTCAGCCATGATAACAAAAATTCTCAAAGAGCTTCCGTTAAAAACATGCGGCTATTCAGGACTCATGTTTCCTGTTTGCGAGGATTTCGGGTTGGCCAGAAGGGCAAGCGAGGGAACTTACAGTGTAAAGGACTTGTTGTTAAATTCAGCAGTTTGCGGCTGCGGGCTTGACACAGTGCCTATACCGGGAGATGTATCTCCAGAAAAGATTGAAGCTTTGCTTCTGGATGTAGCATCGTTGTCAATAAAGCTCAATAAGCCATTATCAGCGCGCCTTTTCCCGGTTCCTGGAAAAAAAGCAGGCCAAATGACTTCCTTTAATTCTCCTTATCTTATTGATTGTAAGGTTATGGATGTATAGAAAAAAAAATAAAATTAAGCCCCTCTTAGGGTGCTGAACACTTCCTTCATCGATCTTTTCTTGCAGTAGCACTTGAAGCTGTCCGCATTTATGACTAGCATTGGCTTGTTGAAGTTTATTCTCACATTTACCACCCCGTTATGGCCAAATTTTATGCCTTTAAAAAAGTTTGTTACAATCAGGAAGTGGCTAACTATTATTTTCTCCTGCAACAATAACCATGGCCTGCCCCCAGGCTAGAGGAGTATTCTCGTTGTGTTTGTTTGTTCCTGAGTAATAAAGCTCAGGCATCTCCCCTTTCTTGTTCATTGACTGGTATGCCTTTTTCATGTAATGTGCATATTTTTCAGGGCAATTCAACTGCTTGTATATGATTGCAAGCCATGGGAATGCAAATGTCCATTCAGCTTCCTTCCCGTTGCTGTAATACTTGTCCCCAATGTATCTTATTGCCCCTTTTTTTCTAACAAGTTTCTTTTCAATGTTTTCCAGTATTTCCCTTTTTTGTTTTTTATCAGCCACATCATAGGGGTATATTAGTGAAAGCAATGCCAGGTCAGTTTCTTTTGTTTCGGATTCCCTTGGAAGCAGGGTATTCAATGCAAGCTGCCCTTTTTTTATCAGTTGCTGCGGGACATCAACTATTGAGCTGATCATTTTCAGCCCAGCTACACATGCTCCTACCGAGGATGCATGTATTTCCTCGTTCTCTTCCCATATCCCGTTGTCTTTATCCTGCCAGTACTCTATTGCTGCAAGGTAATCTACAAGTTTTTGCAGTATTCTTTTATCGCTGTCATTCCTTATTATTTTGAAGCCTTTTTTCTCTAGGTCCCCAATCTTGAAAAGGACTGCCCCGATTGCATCATTCTGCTTGTTGCCCCATTCCTCGTAGATTTCTCCCATTGTGGCCGGATCATATCTGGCATGTATGTATCTGAAGGATGCTTTGGGATGGGGCTGCTTGATCATCCAGTCTATCTTATACTCATGTTTAAGGAATATCTGCAGCAGGGCCCTATATGTTTTGATAGTTGCTTTTTTATTCCTCGCAGCTTCAAGCCCTAAGGCAGCGTAAACATTGTCTCTTATCCATGCCTTGTTGTAACCGGTCTTTACATCTCTTGCGGCTGCTGAAAAGAGCCCTGTCTTGTGTTGCATTCTCTGGAGTATTTGTATGATTTTTCTCAATTTGACCCCCTTTATGGTTCTTAATCATCCATGTATTTAAGCTTTTCGAAAGTTACTACTTAGAAGTGGCATTTATGGAAAAAACGTAACCCGTCCAATCTATTACCACGTCGTGAAAACGGACAATTTCTTCTTTTTACAAATATCTATAAGTTGTTTAGATAAATCTCCCACATTCTCGATATAGGCTCATCAGGGTTGTCTTGTTTTTCTTCGCCGAAACATTTATATACTAAAGGTGAATGATTATTCACCAAAGGTGTATAAGATGATTTTAACAACTAAAGAAAAACGTGTGTTGAGGTTTTTGGCGATAAGCATGCAAGATTTATCAATCAACGACCTTGCTAAGGCCTGTAATCTCGCTCCAAGTGGCGCGCATAAGGTTTTGAAAAAGTTGGAAAAAGAAGGTGTGGTAAAAGCCAAAAACATTGCCAACATCATCTCCTACAAGCTTGACTTCAAAGGAGACAATACGGAAAGCGTTCTTCACATTGCATTTGTGCCAAGCGAACTTGAAGGACGAATTAAACTTCGCTCGCAAGACCTCAGACCACTCAAAGAGACAACCCACGTCTGCATCCTCTTCGGTTCATATATCACGACCAAAGAAAAACCAGGAGACCTCGATGTTTTGTTCGTTCTTGAAAAGACGAACTTTGAAGCATACAAACAAGCATTATCCAAAGCTAAAGACCTCATTCCAATCAAAATTCAAGACGTCATCCAAGCAACCGAAGATCTGGAACAAAATCTCAAAAAAGGCGATCCGGTCATCGTCAGCATATTGAGAAATGGTATCGTTCTCTGGGGATTTGACGTTCTCGTACAGGTGATTAAAAATGTCCATCAATGACAAGCTAAAGAAATGTCTTGACGAAGGCGTAAAGGGTGGAGAACGCCATCAAGGTTTGCGAAAAATCAAGCCTGTCCAAAAACTTGCAGATGAGCATTCGGGATGTCACATATTATTTTCCTTTGATTAAGCTTTTAAACCCTGACCAGATTCTTTATTGCATGGCGTTATATTTCGTTGGTATCGGGCTCAATTACGAGAAGGACATAACTATAAGGGGCTTTGAGATAGTTAAGAGTTGCGATTACGTATACCTCGAAACATACAGCAGCGTGTTGGCGTGCAGCATAAAAGACCTTGAGAGGTTTTATGGTAAGAAGATTATTCCTGCTGGGCGTCAGCTTGTGGAGCAGTCAGAGGATATTATTGATAATGCAGCTTATTCAAACGTTGCTTTGCTTGTTATTGGCGATCCTTTTGCTGCCACAACCCATATTGATCTTATGCTTCGTGCCAAGAGAAGGGGAATAAAGTTCACGATCATCAATAACGCTTCAATAATGACTTCTGTTGGAATTACAGGCCTTCAGATCTACAAGTTCGGGAAGACCTCAAGCGTGCCTTTCCCGCAGACGAATTTCCAGCCTGTTACCGCTTATGAGGTCGTGAAGCAGAACAGGATACTTGGGCTGCATACGATGCTCATCCTTGACCTTAATCCTGATGAGAACAGGTTCATGACAGTAAACCAGGCCATCAGGATCCTGCTTGATATCGAATCGAAAAGAAAGGAAAACTTGTTCACACACGACACATTGTGTGTGGGGTGTGCAAGGATCGGGAGGCCTGATTTCTGCGTCAAGGCAGGCAATGCAAAAGACCTCTTATCCTTTGATTTCGGACCTGCCCCTCACTGCCTCATTGTGCCGGGCGAGCTTCATTTCATAGAGGAAGAGGCGCTTTCTTCATGGAAATGACAATATTTATATATCTGTTTTAAAATAGATTTTGCATACGATATGTGGTGGGGTGGTGGGTGTGCAGAACAAGGAAATCTTCAATGTCTTTTTCAGGGAAAAGCCTACTATGATGCTCATTAACCTGAAGAACGGGAAGAGCGAGATATATGCTTCCAGCCTAGCCAAGTCGGTTGACTGCACTTATTCCCATGTTGTCAAGATACTTCAGGAGATGCAGAAGGCCGGGCTTGTTAACTTTGAGAAGCAAGGCAGGCTCAAGATCCTCACCCTGACCAAGACAGGCCATGAGGTTGCTGACCACATTAACGGTGTTATGGGGCTGCTTTAGTTCTACTTGAAAGTTTCAACCAGTTTCTTTTCAATTACGTATTGGCAGATTTCCTGTGCTCCTTTTTCTGTGTATCCATACTGTTGCTGAAGGTTTCCTATCAAGTGTGTGACATCCTGCCTAACCCTCGGATCGCAGCTGCTAAAAGCCGGCGTGCCGTATTCCCCGATTGCTCTTTTGAAGCTCTCGCTTTTCACAAAGGGCTCAAGCACGTTTTCTTTGAGTGTTTTTTCATAGCGTTCGCGCATGGACCTGAATAATTCAGTGGCTGTTAAATTTCCGGGACCTGCCTGTGCAATTGTCACCGAGTATTTCTTCTGAACTTCTTCTCTTATCCTTGTTTGTGCTTCTTTAGATACTGATCCAAAGACCCTTGCAGTCATATCGCTAAAGTATTGCTCGTCAACTTCAAGGGTTTCGCCTGTGAATGGACACTTGGTTTTGGTTCCCGGGTTAAGGTTTATCGCCCATAAGTAATTAAGTATGTCCCTCTCAATAACCTGGTCATTATAGCATATCATTGATGCCTTTACTTCCTGCAGAACCGAAAAGTTGTACGATCTCTCTAAAGCTTCAAGAAAGTTTGACGGCAATTGGTCTGAAAGGCTGCCATTTTGTCTTCTGAAAAAGCCCGTAAGGTGTTCCATTGTTATGAGTCTGTCTGGCCTGGCATATCTTGCAATGAACTCGCCAAAATAAGCAATAGATTCCCTCCCTGTAAATCCTCTGTTGCCTTCGCTCTCTGCCTCGCCTATTACCCCCCTTCTCACTTTCGCATCAAAAGCCCTTTTGTCTTCTTCGCTAAGCCATTCCGGAATATAGCCTACATAGATGTCCATTTTTAAGAGCATAAGGGTTTCATCGCAATATCTTTTGTATTTCTCCGGATTTTTTATCCATGTTTCCATGTTTGGGGATTCTGTGTTTAGCCTTGATGAAACTACAACTTTTGCAAAGTTTTCCAGCACTCTTGGCAAAAAGGCTGCATTAATGCCTTCACCAAATACGTGCTCGTAAATACTTGCTTCTGTATGATAGTCAAGAACGTATGGGACGGCTATATCGACAATCCTGTCTTTTAGCGCCGGGTCCTTCACTATTTCTTCTTTGTCATCCGGGTTTATCAGCCCCATGAATAACGATGTTGTATGTTCTTCAAGCGGTCCAACTTTATGAACACTATCGCTAATAATTCCATGCAGTTCCGAAATTCGTCTTCTATTCTCACCTTTGACATCGGAGACAACATAAATCCCATTATTTGTTCGTGCATATTCTGAAAACAGGTATATCACTGCGTTGCTGTCCCTGAAAAGAGCGTTTAGGAAGGCCTGGAGGGTCTCGTTTGTGATGGGCTTTTTGCTTATTTCGTCTCCTGGATTGTAAACGCTTACACCCTCACCGAGAACTCTGCTGAACCTGTATCTCCTTGCAAAAAGCATATCGAATACGGCTATTGCAGAGCCCACTTCATCCTTATCGATAAGGGTCTGGTATAGTGATGTGCAGATCGTGCATGGATCTGCTGTAAATACCCATTCGTACTTTTTCTCGTGGAAAAGCCTTTGCTTGAATTCCGCGTCTTCTATTAGCCCATCAAGGAATTCTTTTCGTCTTGCCTTAGGAATGTGAACGATCGGGTTGTCATGGCTTGGGCATGGAACTACAAGAAAATCGTTTGGGAAGTCAGCTTTTCGTGCGCCATTGGCTTCATTAACTATGAGAGTTTCAAGGTTGAATTTGCTTACATCGACTTTCCAAACAGTCTCATAAACAGTCCCTTCTGGCGTACCTGTGTATTGTTCGAATTTTTGAAGCAGGTTATTGATGAGTGTGCTTTTCCCGCTACCTGGCGGGCCATCGAAAAGGTAAATTTTTCTTTGCTGGCTTCCAAGCGATCTTACCAACTTCATGAATCTGTTTGCAAACGGCCTGTCTGCAAAAAAAGGAGAATTTGTTCCGTTTACCAATAATTGGCCCAGGTCGTAGTTAACGTAACCTATGCTTTCGGGATCGTCAGGGTATTCATCCACACCCGGAGGAACGTAATGGTAAACCATGTCTCTGAACAGATGGAAGATGTCCCTGAAGACCCTTTCAGGATGCATTTGAACTTCTTCCTGAAGGAGCACAGAAAAGGGGATTAACGTCCTTTTGCTTCGCCCATCCAGGCTTTCATAAAGTTGTTTTAAATCTTTCTTAGTCATTTTTTCAATTCGATTTGAACCATGATTCAACTTCAGGGCTTACATGTTTGCCGATATCCTTTGTGACTTTTCTGTCCTTTGATGTGTAGATTACATGCCTCCATCTTTCCTCATTTCCTTCCAGGTAGTTTTCGTGCGTTTTGAGTTTTACAGGCCTGCCCCATAGGTACTCGATCCCTATCATTGTTGCCGGGATATATTCTGGAACAAGCCTTTTTCCTTCAAAATGATGCACCAGGCTTAAGGTTTCGCCGGTTTCGGCTTCATCGACTGTTATGTGTGGAGGATGGTAGAGCTGGCCTATCAGCATTTGCTTGTAGTCTTCAGCTTTTCTGCTTTTTATGTACCACTCCCATCTCAATTCATCGCTATTGAATCTCTTTCCGGCTACAAATAGCTTATGTCTGTCCACAAATTCCTGGTCGACAAATCTGCTGATTAGAGAAAAGTCATTAAGTTCTTCCCTCATTTTGAATAAGAATGCAGTCCCGTTTCCTGTATGTAGGTCATATTTTTCCCTTTCTTCCATGCTTCTAGTTCTTTGGTAATCGTACGAATACCTTCCTTTTTCAGCCATGTCTTCTATGTGCTGGAGTAGCCTCATTCCTATTGCGTAAGGGTTGATGCCCATTCGATTTAATGCAGTTACATCTGCATGGATCTTTGCATATTTTACCTCGTTTCCCCTGACTCTGTCATCTTCGATGAACAGCCTTTCATGCCAATATGTTGCCCATCCCTCATTTAATATATGATCCCTGATCTGGGGCTGGAAGTAAAGGGAAGTTCTTCTCACTATTACAATGGCTTCTTTCATCCATTCATTTTCCCTTCTGTTGAGGAATGTTGAGTTCTCCATTATGAATTCAAGTAGGTCTGAAGGCCTTGCCCTTCTTTCTTTGATGTACCTTTCAAATTCCGCACCAAGCTCGGGATATTTTTCAGTAACCTCTCGGAAGAATGACTGCTCTCCCTGTTCACCAGATATTAATTCGTTATAAAGGTCAAGGTATCGAAGGTATTCGCTTTGCCGGACTTTTTTTATGTTTTGCAGAAAGGTATCAAAGAAAAAATCAGTTTTTGTGGGGTGGCCTGATCTTTCTTCATTTAGCTCGGCAAGTGTTTCATAATATCCGACTAGATTATCAATTCCTCTTGAAAACTCAATCACATAATCAAGCCATCTTCCATGCTCGCTTCTGAGGCCTGCAATGACCCTTTTGTCGGCAAGGGCTTGCCCGGAAAAATCATCGCTCCATGTATGCCTGTACATGACATTATTTTGGAAAAAATCAATGTGTCCCAGTACATGATAAAAAATCATAACATTTAACCAGTCAGGGTTATTGTCATTGTAAAATGACATTGTAGGTCTTGTGTTTACAACTGTTTCATAAGCATTATGAGGAAACACTTGATATGACCCCCTTGCTTTTAGCGTCTCAACATCATGGACCCAGTAATCATAAAGCGTGGGAATAAATATCCTTGGCTTCAGGTCAACCATTTGCCTGTTTGTTACTATGTATTCCAGCGTTTCGTCACCAAATCTCAGCCCCGCAGCCCTGGCCTTTACCTTGCACTCTTCCATTATTCGTTTTGCATGCTGGTTTATAAGTTGCATTTTTACGAAACTAGTTTTCGTACCCCTTCCCTTAGACGTTCTTCTGTCACAGTATTATCAAAGGAGTCAACTTTGATTAACTGATCGTATTTTGTTAATAGACCTGATGATTCGAGATTTGTTCCGAAGGAAGTTGTTCTGTGATTGACTATGGTTATTCCAAGCCTGTTCGAATATCCCAGCATTTTTTCTATCTCACTGGCAAGGACTTTTGAGTAATCATTGCCTCCAACATCATCACCATCAGTTCCATAAAAAACATATATGTTGTTGTCGCGCGCAAGATTCTCATTATTAACAACATCGTTGATATATTTGAAAAGGGATAAAATAGTTGTACCGCCTGATGCAGCTCGCCTATAGTAATCCTCAAAAGTGGATACTTCCTTTGCAGCATCATCGTGGAGGACGAATCGGGTGTCAACTCTTCTCTCATACTGGTACATGAGCCAGCAATATATCCATAAGTGCTGTGACACAACCGCTTTAGAGGGCTGGCCAACCATTGATCCTGAGTAGTCTCTCCCGAAGAAAACCAATGCCTGAGCCTCATATTGTTGTTCTCTTGAAAGAATTCGGTATTCCTTATCCCTCGGGTTTATTATCAGTTCACTCATATCTGCAGTAGCGGGATCAGTTAATCTTCCGAGCGCAATATTTGTCCTGATTACATTTTTCAGTGTAGCTTTCTTGTCAAGAATCTGGCCTGAACCCTTGTTTCTATCAGTAAGATCATACTTTGGCTGTGCCAAGTGTTTTCTTCCCTTGTCCTTAAGGTTGGGCAGCTTGAGCCTTTCTGCAAGGATTTTTCCAAGCTCATACGCGTCTGTCCCTTCTCCATGATCCTCACTCCCGCTCCCTCTCCCTTGGCCCCCCTGGCCTTCCTCAGGAATGTAACCAACCACATCACCTTCCTCACCTTCACCAGAGCCGCCGGATGTTTGGTCTTCTTCGTTCGAGAGATCTCTGTTATCATGGTAAAATTTCTCCTCGATTGTTGTCGGAAATATAACTACTTTTCCCCTTTCGCCAGGGCGTATAATTCTGCCGATTTTTATTCTTGGATAGAATCCATCATTTTTTCTTCGCTCATCCATCTTTAATAGTTCGTCTAGAGTTAGCAATGGATGATATATTGTTCTCATTATGCCTGACTAGGTTTTAATTGGTATTGTCTTTGCTGCAGTACATTTCAATGGTCTTTTCTGCGCACGTCGCACAGTAGCCGAGCTTGTTGACCATGGTACTCATGATCCTGTCATACAGTTTTTGGTTTGTCTCGTTTGTCCTGTTTGCCAACGCACCGGATAGGCTCCCTGCTGTGCCTATATCCGAGTTAAGCCTGACATCTGTAACTGCTCGGACCAGATCATTATTGTCCATGAAGTTGTAGTTCGGATCTGTAACCATTTTTTGTCCATGTATCTTTCTTATGGATGTCCTGAATGATTCCCTTTTTTCTGCCGTGGTGAGTCCCAAACGGCTCTCAACACTGTTTATGAAAGTATCATCTATCTTGATTGCTTTCATCTTTTTTGTTTGTGGATCAGTCCATCTCCAAATGCGCTCCTTTCCAAGTGTCTCCGATGCAGTTCCCACAACCATATTGACATAATTCAACACATCCTTTGTTATTCCTTCTGGATCATCCATGTAGGCATTGAAAAGTGCAGTTACTACCTTTTCCCTGTAAAGGCCTCTTGCTAATTCTATGTCGCCCAAATATTTTGCCCTCTCTCTTTCGTCGAGTACAGTGTCAAGTACAACTTGTTCGAGTGCCCTGAAAAAATCGCCCGCAAACATGCATTGCCCTTCATTGGTCCCTGAACTTTCTCCTAGAATTTGTACCGCTTTGCCTTCTCCTCTCTGGCCCACGCCTTTTTGTCCGAATCTTTTGGTAATATCCGGGTCATGATTTAGCCCATCTATCACTTCTGCGAGAGTTTTTATGCTTTTATCTCCCGCCACTTCACCAGCAGCAAGTTTCATCATCTCAACAGGTGTTAGCTTGTCTTTGGCAATGTCAGCATTATGTGGAAGTCTGGTCAGCACTACCGCAACTGAAGCAGCATAATTGAGGTTGGGATCCTCATGCAATGGCGCCAAGGTAACTGTTTGCTTTGTATCAGAACCTAAAACGTATGCAGTGAGTTGTCCCTGTAGATTATAATCCGTATTATGTGCAACATCACACCTTCTGCACCTGTCGATAATCGGAGCCTGCTTCTGCTGGTTGGCGAATTCAGCGTATTCATCATTATTGCTGGTGGCAATGATGAAGGTATCCATCGGCCATCTGAAGCCATCTATCTCAATGGATCTGTTTTGTATAACGCCCAAGTAAACTTGAATCAAGTCCGGTTTGTTCTTGAATAATTCGTCCGCAAAATGAATGCCTCGGGCTGCAACCCTGGCAAGAGCTCCTCTCCTTAGGTTCAGCCGATAGGGATGATTTGCATCAGTTACAAAAAGAAGGCGGCCGACGTCTTCCTCGCCAAGAAGGTCTACTGATGACGAGGTAATTTTATCCTTAGCAGTATATTTGCCTGTAACAGTTCCTAAAGCAGGACTTAGGGGAACCGGAATCACTTCTACATGTCTCAGCAGTTCATTGACATCTCCGTTAAATCTTTCTTGGAGCTGGTTCATTATATAATCGGTACAGGCTCCTAAAGGCCTATAATTCCTCAAAAAAAGGTCCAGTTGCTTTTCGCTTATTCCCTGTGATTCAAGGAACTCAATGCTTGCCTGACGACTAAAGAGGTTCATTGCAAGTATCATTGGATCTTCATAAGTTTGGCTCTCTATCGTTGCAACCTTTTGGGAATACCCAAGCGCTTCATCAAGGCCATTGAATCTAAAAGTGTATATTCGGTTTCTTTCTTCTGAAAGGAAATCCCTATAAATGGAGCAGAGTGTTTCCACAAGGAATGTTTTTCCGTTTCCAGGCTCTCCAACAAGAACAAAGGCCATTTCTTTCGAGGAGCCGCCATCCGCAGCATCTTTTATGAAATTCACTAGGCTGTTGATTTCAAAATACATTCCAACAACTGGTTTTCCACCTCGTCTTAGAGCTTTGTAGTTATATGTTGTCTGGCCGCAAACGTTCACCTTTTCAACCATATCAGGATCCACCTTTTCAACCATATCAGGATCCCCAAGGATCATTCGAGAAAGCGATTGGAAGACATTTTCAAAGACCCTGTTGCCGGAGGCAACCTGCTGTATGTGATGCTCTAAAGTTCTGATGTTTCCGTTCGGTCCCCCCACTCAAAATCCCCTCCAAAAATCATTCTGAGTCAAATGAGCGAATCATTCGAATTTCATCATTCACTAAGCGAACGAAGATCTCAGCAAAAATATTTTTTGGGGGATTTGTTTTCGCTTTTAAAGTTTTGTATATTCTGGATATTTAATATATACCTGGAAAAAACCACCGGTCAGAGACGAGTGCAGGTGAAAAGTTTGTTTATCGTTCTGGATCTATCAGGAGATTCGTGTTCATGGATTCAAACGTGTTTTTCGCAGTCTCTATGAATTCCTGTTCAACCTCGCTCCTTATTATCGCCCCTGCTGCTCCCATGTGCCCGCCTGATGTGCCCTTTACTGCTTCAGCCATCTTTGAGATCAGCTCCTTCAGGTCGGGGTTGTTGCTGCTGCTGGCTCTCAGGCTCACCTTTGTGTTCCCGTCACCCATCCTTGCAAGTGACATGATGAACATGTCGTTCTCGATCAGGTTGGACTTTGATATGATTGAGGCAAGGGTGCCGATCATTGTGTGCAGTATTTTGTCCTCTGCGTTTATTATGACGTAGTTCTTTCCCCTTATTATCTTGTTCGCGTTGTAGCTTTCTTCAAACCAGTTCATTGCCTTGACTATCTCTTTCCTGTACGTTGCCATGTGCTCTATTGCCTTTGCTTTCTGCTTCTTGTCGTTGAGGCAGACCCCTATTCCAAGCGATGCCTTGTCCATTCTTCCGCATGCGTTTAGCAGGGTTGAGAATTCCTTTGCGTCCCTGAGAAGCGATTGCCTTGATTCCTCGCATAGTATGTAGGTTGGCCCTATTATGGCTTCTGGCTCCTTTTCGTTGAGCCTTCTTAGGAGGATGCCCGTTACAAGGCTTTTCATCTCATCTTCAGTGAGGTCCCCGAGCTTTCTCCACTTTTCTCCTTCTTTGGGGTTTATGCCTGTTTGGAGCAGGAATTGTATTGCCCTGCTTTCGCTTCCTGTTATCTGGCTTATCCTGTATTGGGAGCTGTGTGCGAGAAGCTTGTACAGCGGCTTTGTCTGTGTTCCGAATATTTTTAGTCCCGGAACAACCTTTATCTTCCCTGCAGCCACGGCATCCGCTAATATTTCGTTGTTGAGCCTTCCGAAGCCGCTGTTTTCCTGCACATCCCCAATTGCGCCTATTATCGCGATGTGCGCCATTTCTGTGTTTCTGCTGTCAAGCGATTTTGCGAAGAGGTATGTTACTCCTGCTCCGGCTATCTCTTTTGATCCGTCTATCCCGAATATGTGGGGGTTCACGTGCACGAATCCTTCGGCTTCCTGTTCCGAGTCAAGCTCGTGGTGGTCAAAGATGAAGACTTTTTTTCCTTGAAGGTATTCCTTGAGTATCGAGAATTGGCCTGATCCAAGGTCTGTGAATGCTACGTGTTCATGGCTTTCCGCCTTAAGTGCTTTTGCCAGGTTCTCATCTATGTTCTGCACTATCGAAACCACGAACTGCATGTTTTGGCGTGTTAGTGCCCTGATGAGTATCGAGCAGGAGCTTATTCCGTCTGCATCGAGGTGTGACACTACCCTTATTGTTTTGCCAGGTCCTATTTTTCTGAACTCGTTTGCTGCGTCTTGTAGGTGGTCATAGAACTTGCTGTATTTGTCCACTTTTGATCAGTCCGGCTTCAGATTTGCCTGTTTAAAATTGTTGCGTCAGAACTTACTCTATGAGGAGCCTTACTTTATCCGGGTCGTATTCCCAAGTATGGGCGAGCCTGCCTGTTCTCTTGTAGTACTTGACGAGCCTTCTTATCTTGGACTCGGTAAGCTGGAGGCCTCTTTTTGCTGTCATGTCTGTGCGCTTTGTTTCCAGATGTCTCTTCTCAGCTATGTTTTTCTTGATAAGGCTCATCAGGTCTTCAGGGATTGCTGAACTCACCTTTCTTTCCTTCAGTATCTTGGTTATGCTTTTGCCGGATACCATCTTTACCCCGGGTATGCCGTATGTGTCTCTCAGAAGCATGCCTATGTGGCTTGACGTGCTGCCTTCCTTGGCCAGCTTGACTACCAGAAGTTCTATCTCCTTTTCTTTGTATCTTCCCCATGAAGGCTTGGTTTTTGACAGCGGCTTTTTAGAGCCTGCTTTTCCCTTCTTTCTTGAGTGCATCCTTGCCATTGGGAAAGAGCATTCCGGGTTGATATATAAAGTTTTTTGTGGGCAAACCCCGAATGGCCGGGGGGTGTTTTGGCCATTCGGGTTGTCCTTGCTAAATCATCTCGCCTATACGAACCTCGTCGCTCTCATTGATGAATGTCTGGTCGATGCTGTTTAGCGCTTCCTGGGAATCTGTTGCTGCTGCCTCTTCTGGAGAGACGATATTTGCAGATTCCGGGTTTTGTTGTGCGCATCCTGCGGCAATAACCAGGACTGAAAGCAGGGCAGCAATTATTGCTGGTGCGTTCATCCTTTCACCTCCTTTTGCCTTGTTTCAGTCTTCTCTTTTATCCTTACCCTTGTTCCATCTTCACTTTTCTCGATTCTTTTCTCAATCTTGGTTCTCGTGTTGTTTTCCAGCTTTTCAAGCCTTTCCTCTATTTTTTCCCTTACCCTGCCATCTTTGACACCTTCTATTCTTTGTTCCATCCGCTCTATTTTGCGGATTGTGAAGTTATCATTTGCCTCCTGGATAATTGACTGCCTCAGTATTTTCATTTTCGAGCGTTCTTCCCTTAACTCTTCCAGTGCTTCTGTGCGCATTTCCTTCCTTAGCTCGTTCATGTGCCTCATCAGGGTGCTTCTTATTTCCCCAATTGTTGCATTTCCTGAGAGGATTTTTTCTTCAAGTTCCTTGTTCCTTGCTTTCATCTTGCTCAGTATTCCATTCAGCCTTTCAGCATTGAATTCCCTTTTTTCCTTTCTGATCTGTTCGTCAAGCTCCCTGATTTCATCGCCGACCCTAACCTTGATTTTGAGCCTTATCCTGTCTGCATTTTCCTTCAGGATCATCCTTGCCTTTGTCCTGAATTGTTTTGTAAGCTCTATCGCATCGTGCTTCAGCTCTACGAAGCGCTTTGCCGCTTCACTTGAGTTCCCGTCAGGGTTTACTTGGGATACCTGGATTTTGAGCGCTTCCATTTCTGCGATTATTGATTCAAGCTCAGTCAGGTTGGCAGTGCTGTTTGCCTGCCTTATTGCCTCTATCGTGGCATTTCCAAGCAGTATGTTCCTTTCGATTGCTTTCTGCAGCTGTAGAAGCCTGACTTGTGCCCCGTGCTTGTGGGACATTGACTCCACTTCTATTATTGTCCTGTTTCCCAATTCGAGGGTTTCATCTTCTATCTCAATCTCATTCTCTATCTCTGTTTCATGTCCCTGGTCTTCCACTTCAAGTTCAGTTTCATTTTCCACTTCTATCTCAAGTTCAGTTTCATTTTCATGCGCGATAGCGGCTGGAATAACTGCTATCAGCATCATAAAAACAACTGCAAATACATGCATTTTCATTTGGCTCACCTCCATGATCGCCATGGTATTTAATGGGGCGGAACAGGATATCAATTTTTTCCGGAAATAAGCGGAATTACCCGGAACAAGCCTATGGCTGGGGCTTTTTTTGGTTTAGCTGTAGTGCGTTTGTCATGCCCTTTTCCTCCTTTGCCAGGATTCCTTTCTGGACCAGTGAATCTATGTTCCTTGAAAGTGAGGATTTCGGTATGTTCATCCGGTCTTCAAGCTGTTTTTGTGTCATAGGGCCTGTTTCTTTCTCAAGTATGCTCACTATCTCTTTTTGCCGGTCCGCAAGCATGTCCTTGTTATACCACGGCTTTATGGCATGGATCGACGGTTTTTTCTTCCTGAAAATGAAAAATGCCGCTGTGCCGGTTATTAGCAAGCCAGCAATTATGTAAAAAACATCAGGTCCATTTCCTTTTTTTTCTATGCCGTATTGGATTGCTATTTGAAGCTTCTCATTTTTCCCTATTGCCTTTACAAATGTGCCCTTGTCGCTGCCTATGCGGACAGGAGTTGTGCTTTTTACGAAGTTCACAACGCTTCCTTCAGGCAGTCGGATTTCATAGACAAAATCGGAGAATGTCTCGTTGATGGATAGGTTGAATAGCCAGTAAGGCCCTTTTTTTGATGTTAATTCCTGCGCGCTCCTCTCCTTCAGGGTTTCGTGGTTTGTTATTCCTCTTATGATGGCATTTCCTGTGTCGTCAATGCTGATTGTTACATCTGCATAATATGTTTCCTGCGCTGCGGCCACCCCTGCAGTTACCAGCAGAATTATGGCAATTGTAAATGCCTTCATTTCACGTTGATATTGCAGGAATCTTTTTAAATTTTAGCCGTTTCCCGATTTCCATGTGCCAATTCATCGTTTTCGGCGCGAGCAACGCTGCTTGTCAAGTATTGCGCCAGGCGGATTTGAGCTTTGCACAAATTTTTTAAAAAATTCTTGATTCCTGCATTTTCATGGTAAGGGCTTTTGCTCCTGCAACAATAGCGAACCTCGGGCCGGGTTTTGACATGTACGGCGTGGCTTTGAATGGTTTGGGCGATATTGTTGAGGCTGAAACAAAGGAATCCTTCTGGAAAGGCGCGAGTCTTGATCGCATTTGGCCTGAAACAGCAGGCCTTCCCTGGGGTCCTGAAAATGTAGTTCAGGCAGTCTCCCAGTTTCTTCTGGAAAAAGAAGAGGAAGGAAAGGGTTTAAGTCTGAGCTTATATAAGAACATGGGCATTGGAACGGGACTGGGGAGCAGCTCGTCAAGCGGCGTTGCAGCAGCCTGGGCCACAAATGCGCTTCTTGACCGACCGATGGAAAAGTCAGACCGGGCAATGCTGGAGGCTGTGGTCCATGGGGAAGCTGTCGCGATCAAAAAAGAAACAGGACACCCGGATAATGTGTGGCCCTCGTTGCTTGGAGGGTTTGTTTTCATTTACGATTTCGCAAATTTCTACTATGAAAGGCATGAGGTTCATGATTCAATTAATTTTGTTGTTGTATCCCCTGATTTGAGGGTTGATACTGGGATGGCAAGGGAGGCACTGAAGGCAGCTCCTTATGATATTGGTATGCTTGTTGCATACTCTGCTGCTTTTGTAAAGGGAGCTAGATTTCTTGGATCTGAAAGGGAGTTTCAGGCTTATTGCAGTAATCTTGAATTTGCGAATTCCCAGGTAGTTATGGAAGGCGGTCAGGAAAACACGGTGAAGAATTATTTCTTGGGAGCCAAAAAGGTTTATGATGGAATTGTAAAAGGAGATCCTGTTCTTCTTGGTGAAGGCGTGATGATGGATGGAATAGTGACTCCGGTAAGGGCAAGGTTCATCAGGGGCTACGAAAAGGTGGGCGAGTCTTTCATGAATGCTGGTGCTTTTGGTTACAGCATTTCCGGGTCTGGTCCTTCTATGTTTGCTGTTGTATCGCGGGAAAATGCTGAAGCAGTAGCGAATGCAGGAGTCAGTGCTTTCCTCAGCATGGGGATTAATTCGAGTGCTCTGGTATCCAAGGTTAATAACCTGGGCGCTTATCTTATGGATTAAGATGGCGTGTTTATCCCCTGAAGAATTGCGAGAATTGGACATTCTTGAGCAAATTTGTCATATAAATTTTGCAAACGCCCGATTCCAGGAAAATCATGGCGGGGATGTTTTATTTCTTTACAGCACCAGTTTTGCGCCTTTTTTTAATGAGCTTACCAGATGGTTCAGTGATAACAGGTATAGGCTGATGTCTGGAGGGGAATGCGCGCTTGTGATTGTCGCGGATATTTACAGGAACACTTCCAGGATGCCAAACAGGGGTTATGTCAAGAACCCCGGGCTTAAGCCCAAATTGGGTCTCAGAAATTGCTCGTCCTTACTGCGCACTAAAGTGCCACAGATTGCGTCGAGAGCACAAATAAACGCTTGGCGTTTATTGTGCAATAAACTTTTAGGTTCATTTGCAATTTCTGACATTTCAACTTTTCTTATAACGGGCCGCTAAACCCGGGGAATGACCCCAGGCTTATGGAAAGTCTGGTTAGGGAAGCGGGATTCGGCCTTGTTCGCATGGATTTCACGGATTCCACCATTCTTCCTCATAAGGTCATTGAAGCTTGCGAATCCGCCAGAATTAATGAGCAGGGCTTCCTGATTGCAGGCTTCAGGCAATGATTTGAAAAGCCTTAAATTCCCGCATTCTTTACCTATTTTGATGAGAAAGGATGAGGAAGTTTTGAAATCCATAGAAACGCTTTCCGAATCAGTTTTTTTGCCGATTGTCGGAAGGGAGAAGGGCAGGTTTTTGGAGGATGTCGTCAGGAAGCGAAACCCTGAAAAAGTTCTTGAGATCGGGACCCTTGTTGGCTATTCTGCCATTCGTATAGCGCGGAACCTTGCTGAAGGAATGCTGACATGCATCGAGATATCAGATGATTCTGCACGGATTGCGAGGCAGAACATAAGGAAGGCTGGGTTTGAAAAGAAAGTCCGGGTTGTAGTTGGCGATGCTTTGAATGTTATCCCAAATCTCGGAGTGGAATTCGAACTTGTGTTCCTGGATGCAGCGAAGGACCAGTACTTTGCGTACTTGCAGCTGCTCGAAAAAAACGGGAATATTGGCAGGGGATGCGTTATTGTTGCTGATAATGCCTGGATTTGCGGTGAGGACATGAAAGACTACCTTTCATATGTCAGGAATTCAAGCAGGTACAGGAGCACATTCCATAGGTTCGGCGAAGATGGAATGGAGGTGAGCATCAGGCAATGAGAAAATCCTTATGTGAAAAAAAATCACTTGTAAAGCGGCTTCAAAGCCTCGCGAACATCAGCCCCAAAGCCAGCCTTGCCAACCTCGGCAACATATCGCCCAGAGGCAGATAAAACAGCATTAACCGCCTGGTCAACTGGGCTAGAATCCATCAAATCCAAAAGATTTCAGAATGTTTTTTATTTTGTTTATGATGATTTTTTGGTCTTTCTTTTCTGACATCCTTACGAATTTGATGAGAAGGCCTGCAAGCTCGTCATCAGAGCCAAACTTGAGGACGTGACCATCAGTTATGCAGTAAAATCTGAACTTTTCATATTTTAGTTCCTTGATGGCGACACCACCTACATTTCCAATAATCCTTCCCTGATTTGGGTTGGTCTCCAGCCGCTTCATTCTCTTGAAAATATCCTCTGATTTTGATTTAAATTTTGAGAATATTTCATCCCTGAGAAGGTTGGTTATCAGGACCTTGGCCATCTTTTGTGCGCATCCGAAATTGCTTCATCAATTTCAACAGAATCAGACTGGTCGTAGATATATTGAAGCAAGATGGTCTTTTTTGTTGCCTCATACATCCTTCTAATTATGTCATCATATGTGTCTCCTGTCCTTCCAAGGTACTTGAGCTTCTCTTTCATCTCCGTGCTTAAAGATATTGTAGTTGCCATGAAGCCTATGGAGATTATGGAGTATATAAAGATTATGGTAACAAAAATCCGCCGCTCGGAGCTATCCTCTCACTTCAATGGCGGATCCCAATTTGAACAGAGTTCAAATGGGCCCAATCGCAAAACGATTTGGGAACACAAAGAATTGCATTCTTGTGCCCAATTGTCAAAACAATTTGGGTTTCGCCATAAAGGGCGGGGCTTTGAACCCGAGGCGAAATTTATTTGTAAGGTTGAGAACTTTGAAAAACGACCAAATGGAGTTTTTCAATTATGATTTCTTGACTAATCTTCCATATTAATCATCTCCAGGATTTAACTGTCTGCTAAGAAAAACACATATCTTGCAGGTCTTCCGCTACGCTCCATACCACTCAGAATTCTTCTGATTGAAATGTCAGAAATTTCTCATAACAATCAGCTTCTTACCCCGATATTGATTGGCTTCTTTTTTGAGGAACATTGCTTAGATGCAGGGTTCTTGTTGGGAATGCAAATTCGATGCCTGCCCTATCAAAAAGGTCCTTGATAGCCCAATTTATCTTCTCCTGGACCTCCATGTACTTGTTGTAGTCATTGGTGTTCAAGTAATAAACTATCTCAAAGTCAAGAGAATAATCATTGAACTTCTTGAAATTCACCCTGTCCAGCCTCACTGATTCGATGCCCCTGACAACTTCGCTGATGATCTCCTTTGCCTCCTTCAGCTTTGCAACAGTTGAATCATAAACAACTCCTATGCTAAATAATACACGTCTTTCCTCCATCTTCTTGTAGTTGTTGACTCTTGCGGTGGTCAGCTCCCTGTTGGAGATGATCAACTCTTGACCTTCCAGGGTCTGGATTCTTGTTGTCTTTATGCCTATGTGCTTTACAGTGCCCATGTCAGTCCCAACTATTATAAAATCCCCTTTCTTAAAAGGCTTGTCGAAATAAATGGTGAAGGAGCTGAAGAGGTCCTCTAAGATCTTCTGTAGTGCAAATGCTATGGCAATGCCGCCAATCCCGATACCTGCAATCAGAGAAGTTATGTTCACACCGAGATTTGACAGTATGAACAGCAAGGCTATTGCCCAGAGGCAAACCTTAAGGATGCTTCCAAGAACAGAAATTGCAGTGGTGTCATCTGCGTTATCTGCTTCCAGCCTTTTATCAATCTCGTCCTTAATCAAATGATCTATGATCTTTGACACAAACTTAACAATCAAATACGAAAGCAGGGCAAGGAGGAAGTACCAAAGCCATTTCGAAACCCACTCCTGCAGGACAAGAATCCTAGAAGAAAATATTAAAGCAACAAGAAGCATTATTCTCCAATCGATTTCATCAATAAATTCAACAATTGCATCATCTAATTTCGTTTTGCTTTTTTTCGCCAGCCTTTTAAGATGGGAAAGAAAGTAAAGCTTGAAAACTTTCAGGATTACAGTAACGCCCAATACAAGGGCGAAGAAGTAGGCAATCTTATCCCCGGTATTGCCGTAGTATGTGGATGCCAAAAATTTTTCGATCAATGCCTGGAATTGCATATTCACTTAAAAAAGCACTAATATAAAAAATTATGCTGTGTTGCAGCTGAGATGAAAGTCTTTTAGAAAAAGTTAAACCAAACACTCAGAAGTCGCCGCTAGAATAATACTACATAACCTAAAGGTTATGCTATTCAGACTTTTTCACCTCAACCGCAAGATATAAATACGCAACAATGTTTATAAATATAAAGTTGGCTTTAATATATGAAATAGGCTGGGGGATAGGCCGATTTTTCAAAAAGAAAATTTATTTGTAAAGGCAAAGAATCTAATCAACGAAGTTTCTACGCGCCCCGGTTTGGTTAAAGAAACAATAGTAGCCCCGGGCGGACAGGCTATGGTTTTGTAACTGTTCTGGATTTTTCCGCTATCTCTTTTTCTCCTTTTTTTATTTTTCGTCCAAGCTTCTTCAGGTCTTCCTCTGGTGAAAGGTTTTCGGGTTTTATTCCCCTGTTTGATAGCAGCCTTCTTACATCGGTGTTATTTCTTACGTGTTCTTTGGTTATACTTGGCTCTCCTTCTAGGCTGTCTTTTTTTTACGTTGAAGTTTGTTATTTCTGTTGCCAGGTTTTTTGCTGTTATTGTGATGGTTGGCAGGTAGTCTGCAAGGGGCTGGTTTGAAGGCAGGTTAAGCCTTTTTTTCATCATTGCTGTTGTTTGCCTCCAAATAGAGCTTTGTCGCCTTTGCTTCTTATTCTGGCGAGTCCTTCTTCGTCAACGCCTCTTTCGTAGATAAGTTTGGATAGTTCTGTTTCCGATGCTATTAGCTTCTTTCTGGCGTTTATTCTTTCAATCAGGTTTATCCTTTGTTCTATTAGCTCTTGTTTTCTTGTCTGGACTGCAAAGTAGCTTTGGGCAAATGCAACGGGTTCTTTTCTTGAGTCTCCATTCTGGGCTATTAGATAACAAGCATATCTTGTGAGCATTATATCTGGGATGTCTTTACTTGCCTCTTTTGGCATCTGTATCGTTTTGTTGACATCAAAAAAATGATCGGTTACATTTTGATCAGAATTTTTGCAAGCTATTTTTGCCTTCTCTATAACATTCAAGAAGTTTCTCCATTCATCATATTCAAGCAGGTTTTGTAGGTCTCTCGCAAACCAAAATTCGATTCCGTCTTTTTCGTTGGCAAAGTCTTCAAAGGTTTTTTTTAATTTTTCAATAACTTCCTTGTCCATTTTTCTTGACCATGTTTCTTCTTAATTAAATATGTTGTGCCTTCATGTCCAGTGCTAGCCTTTTTTGATCTCCCGATAACAACATATATAGGCTTTAACCAGATCGACATACCATTCTGGCAGTTCTCTTTTTTGATGTCTTCTTGCAATTGCTGATAGTTTTCTCGCAGGCTTGCCATTTCTTCCCCTAGTTTCTTATTTTGCTTTCTAAGTTCAGTCATGTCGTCGCCTTTGATTATTTCTGTTGTTTTCTTCTCAGATATCTTTGCCAGTCAACATATGGTCTTGAATGTCAGATACAATCTCCATCCGAAATCGGCGGCCTGCAGATGTGTGTCTTATCAATGTGTGGTGTTACTGCTGTTCCTAATGCCTTTTTAGCCGTTGCCTTGATTTGGCTTCTTTCGAACCTTAGAATGAACTCTTTAGAAATAGCCCCGGGCGGATTCGAACCGCCGTCCCCGGCTCTCTTCAGCTTTGGCTTCCAAAGGCCGGGATGATTGGCCGCTACACTACGGGGCTACAAGGGTATTGTTTCTGTAGAACTTATTTAAATGTTACCACTAATTTTTTATTATTCCAGGACTCTTTCAGCTGATGCGCATATTCAAGTTTGCTGTCTGCAAGTCCTGCAATAATTCATTCCCTTCATCATATTTTGCAGAGTTTATCTGTCCTGTATGTTCAAGGAAAGCTATGTTTGGGAAGCTGAAGGAACGCCTTTCTAAGGAATCCTTTTTTGGTTCTTTTCCCGCTCCTTTTATAGGCAGGTTTGGGTATCCAGATGTTAATGTTGGCCTTTTAAGCCCCGGATTTGTATCTGATGATGCCTGGGCTTATGATTCTCCTTCTTTTTGGGCTGATCGGAATCTCGGCATTTCTGAAGTGGTGGATTATAGGAGCGGTTTGGTGAATTCTAGGTCGAAGGCGTCCGTGAGAGGAAATGACCGGATTATAGGCATTGCACAGGAAGTTGCCTTGTCATCGGTTCCTGTTGACCTTGATGTCTCTTTCTCCAGCCCGGTCTTTTCGTTAGGCTTCAGCCAGTTTAACGCCCCTGTCGGGCCTGCAGTATCCCTGAAAAAGGCACAGTTAGCTTCTAACCCGAAAATTCATCATAAAGTTGAGAGGGTTTTTTCAGACTCTGGCTGGAAATCTGTGGATGCTGTCGACTACCTGTTCAGCTCAGGGTTTAATGTTGATTTTTTGAGCAGGGTTCTGTCTGTTGGCGCTTTGGGCTTGAAATCTGGCAGGCGGCTTGTTCCAACCAGATTTTCTATAACTGCTGTTGATGACATTGTTGGAAAGAGGCTCATTGATGGGGTGAAGGGTTTCAGCCAGGTTAATGATTTCATGGCTTTCTTTGGCGGCTACCTTGGCAACTATTACCTTGTGCTTTTCTTCCCAGATGTTTGGGGTTATGAGCTGTTCGAATCTTATGAAAAGGGTGATGACTTTTCAACCGATTTCGAGTCTTATTTCGGCAGGAAGTCCTATGCTCAGGAATGCGCGGGCGGGTATTATGCTGCAAGGCTTCCGATACTTGAGAAGCTTAATTCTATGCGCAGGCAGGCTTCTGTTCTTGTTATCAGGGTCATTACATCCGAGTACCTTCTTCCCTTGGGGGTCTGGGTTTGCCGTGAGGCTGTAAGAAAAGCTATTTCAAATCCTCCGCTTTCTTTTGCTTCAAAAGAACTCCTCCTTAAGTATGCTTCTGCAGTCTTTAGGAGGAAATTCAGCTTTGATATTTCGAAAATATTGAATTCTAGTCGGCTTCTCCAGCTTCAGCGGCAGTCTAAGCTAAATTCGTTCTTTTAAGAAGTAACTTCAAGCATCTCATCCGGCCTTATTAGTGAGATTCCTGCCTCATTGCCTATTATTTCAACCTGGACTATCTTTTCAGGCTTTTCAAGGTCAACCTTTGCCCGGTCTATGACTTCGGTTAGCTTTATTATCAGCTCAGTTCCATGCATCTTTTCCCAGTGCCTTTTTCCTATGTTCATTTTCCATCTCTCATTCTGGCCAATGTTTGGAACAAGCCCTTTTATGACTTTCTGCATTTCAGGAACTTCAGATCTGCACCATGCATCGATTGGTATAAACCTGTGTGTTGTATTGAGCAGCTGTATTTCTCTCCGGTAAAGTTCTGCTAGCTTTTTCACCACCCTTCTGGCATCCTGTGTTTTTATCTTGAAAAGCCCATCAACTATTGTTTTTTCCAGCTCATATCTTTCCCCTATCCTTGCCATTGCCTCCTTTATCTCTGCTGCTGCAATGCCTTTATGGTTGGGGTCGTATGTTACGAGAAGGTTTGGCTTTCCCGTAATGACTTTTGCCATTACAGGCTTTGAAGCCTGCTTTGAGATTGAGGTTTTCGAAGGCTTTCTTGCAGCCTTCTTGACTTGTTTAGCCTGTTTTTTAAACTGCCTTTTTGGTTGCCTGACTGGTGCTTTTTTAGGCTTTTTCAGCTGTTTCTTTGCAGTTTTTTTTGCTGGCCTTGCCTTTTTAGCATTTTTTTTCGCTTTGGCCATGATCCTCACCTTTTATTTTCGGCAATTTCAAGTATTTAATAGTTTCGTTTTCTTAATAGTTTGTGCTGGGCTATGACATATGTCACTAGCCCTAAAAAAGTTGTGAAAAGCTAAAATAAACACTTGCAGGTGTTTTACCTGCCAGGCTGCTATGCGGCCT
>JACPBS010000001.1 GCA_016180195.1 Candidatus Woesearchaeota archaeon | reverse complement strand
TTTATAGTTGGTGATTTATTTTATGTTGGGAAGTGTCAACTGGGCTCAAATCAAATTTTTGTTTGATTTGGGTTTTTTTCTTTAAGGAATAGGATTCATTTATATAGCTTCCAGCTGCCTGTCCAGTGTCCTGTGAGAATTTTCGGAAAAACAGGAATATTTTCGGTTTTGCTCTTTCAAATCAGTTTTTTAAGTTCAGGCCTGTCAACATCTGTTTTGTTGTTGTAGAAATGCAAATCCTTAATCCCTTTTTTCAGAAACCACGATATTTTTCTCAAGAAGCTTCTGGAAAATTGCCTGCGCATCTGTCATTCTTTATTTTTATCAGTCTTCCCAAACCTTCCATGGCGCATTTCCCTTGTTCCAGAGATCATTAAGTTCAACCACGTCCTTGAACACGTTCATGCATTTCCAGAAGCCTGAGTGCTTGTATGCCGCAATCTCCTTTTTGGATGCCAGTTCCTTGAAGGTTTCATCTTCAAGCTCGTGCCCTTTTCTTAGGTGGCTGAAGACTGTGCTTTTCATGCAGAAGAACCCTCCGTTTACCCATTGTTCGAGTTTTGGCTTCTCGATGAATCCCTCAACGATGTCAGAATTAAGTTTTAGTACCCCGAACTGGGACTCCGGGTTTACGGCCGTGAGCGTGACTATTTTCCCGCTTTTCCTGTGCAGCTCGATGACCTTGTTTATGTCAACGTCAGATACATCATCGCCGTACGCAACCAGAAAGTTTTCGTCCTTTATGTATCCTTTTGCCTGCATCAGCCTTTCTGCCTTGTTGCTTTTTTCTCCGGTATCAACAAAGGTGATTTTCCATTTCTCGCTGTTGTTTTTCCCGAAATATTCCCTTATCTTTTCCCCTTTGTATCCCAGGCACAGTATGAATTCATCATGCCCGTAGTGGGAGTATATCTTCATTATGTGCCAGATTATCGGCTTCCCGCCGACTTCAACCATTGGCTTGGGTATGGCTTCCGTGTACTCTCTGAGCCTTGTGCCCTCGCCCCCGCATAGTATTACTGTTTGCATTTTTCTTTCACAAGCTCAACATTCTTTAAATTCTTTGTCTCTTTTCTGGTTTTTTTTAAAATTTTTTATAATACGCCCTCTTCCCGTTTATTATGACGTTAAAACTGCTTGTCCCGTGCAATTCAGGGAGTATCGATGCCATAGTATTTTCAAGTCCGATTGGAGAGGCTTCTGCAGATTTAGGAGCATATTCAATAAGGTCATCATCAACACCAAGTGAGGTTTTCGATCTGGATTCAGCTCTTCTAAAATCAGAGCTTGGAGACCGGTTTGCTGATTATGTGAGGATTCCTGATTGGGTGGAGACAATGCTTTGTGTTGACTTGAAAAGGCCTTATCCGCCTCTTGAAATGGAGTTTTACCCTGTTTCATCTTACACGATCCAGGCAAAGAGGTCAGGTTATATGCCTATTCGGATATTTGAAGCAGGCGTTGCTGTGTGGCTTGTTACTCTTGATGAACAGCTTGTTTTTGGCGGGTTAAGGTCAGCTCAGGATAACAATGGCGTTATTGATCAGATTGGCGGTGTTGCGGAATACACTCAAGGATTGAGGCACCCTCTTTTCGAGGCTGCGGATTCAGAGACGCTCACTGAAGCAGGATTCAAGTTGAATGACCCTAAAATCATTGGTCATTATTTTGAGTCCAGCTTTTATAATGCTCATGTTTTTGTTTTTCAGGGATCATTAAATGCCCGAGCTTCGGAAATAATCAAGCTTCATAGTGAGGCTTACGTGTTGTATCAGGAATTAGTAAGGAATGGCTGCTCATTTAATGATGCGAGGCAGGCTTTAAGGGGAAGGGGTTATCCCAATGTTGATGCCTGGGAGCACTCAAGGATGTTTATCGTTCCCTTTTCAGTTGAAGGCATTAAATCAGGCTTGGAGACATATTCTCATTGGATAGGCCCTGTTGCGCTTGCAGATTCTGCTGTTTTGATGGAGTCCATGAGGATTTCAAATGGATGATTCTCCAACTTTAGTTTTGTTTGATGCTGGCTATGGTGAAGTTATTCTTATGGATGAAAAAGCATGCATTAAGAGTTGTTAGCGTAAACTCTTTAAATAACCTTTTTGTTCTTTGTTGGTATGCCTAAAATATCAGCATGCCTTGTTGTAAGGAATGAGGAAAAGCTCATAGGGAGGGCTTTGGGCAGCCTTAAGGGGGTTGTTGATGAAATCATTGTTGTTCATAGCGGGGTATGTGCAGATAGGACGCTGGAGATCGCGAGAAAATATACCAAAAAGATATTTGTTGCCCCTGACAGGGGTGCGGGTTGCTATAACAGGCCTTTTGCTTTTTCAAAGGCTTCTGGTGACTGGATTATTTATATTGATGGGGATGAGTTCCTTTCTGATGGATTGAGGACTAATATCAGGAAGTTGGCAGCGGATGATTCTGTTGATGGCTACGGTTTCAGGCATGAGATAATGGTGAGCTTCAGGCCTCTGAAGAAGGTTGGAAGCAGGCTTTGCATGTTCAGGAAGTCAAGAGCTGGTGTGCGTGGTTTCATTCACGAGGCTGTCAGGGTCAGGGGTAGGGTCAGGAATGTCCGGTTTTTGCTGCACCACAGGCCGCTTTATGACAATTATACGTTCAGGTCTTTCAGGCTTAAGTGGCTTAGGTGGGCGATGATTCAGGCTCGCGACATGATTGGTGACGGCAGGGCTGGGCTTCCTGGTTTCATGTACTTTTTTGTTTCGGTTTTTGTTTTTTTCATGGTTTGGTTCAGGGACTCGTTGTGGCATGGAATTGATAACGGGTTTAGGGGGCAGAAGGTTGCTTTCCTGCAGGCGCTTTACAATTTCGTCGTTTACTGGAACATTTTCAAGCTGAAGGTATTTTAAGATGAAAAAAGGATTGCCGTTGGTTTCGGTTGTTATTTTGAATTTTAATGGGGCTGATTACACCATGAATTGCCTGGATTCCATTAAAAGGAATGTTTTCAGGGATTATGAGGTCATAGTTGTTGACAATGGTTCAACCGACAATTCTGTGGATTTGTTAGGTAAGAGGAAGGATATAAGGCTTGTCCGTAACAGCGTGAACCTCGGTTTTGCAGAGGGCAATAACGTCGGTGTCAGGCATTCCCGTGGCAGGTTTGTGTGCCTTTTGAATAATGATACCTTGGTTGACAGGAATTGGCTGAAGGAGCTTGTTCTTGCCGCTGAACGGAACAAGGATGCCGCTGTTTTTAACCCGAAATTTTTTGACAGGTATGGGAAGAAGGATTATCATTTTCATGGATATGGGACGATTGGCCTTTTCCACGCTCCTGTTTTCCTTTCGGGTGTTGATAAGGATACTTCGGATTACGTTGCTTCTTTGACTGCCAGCGGATCTGCTTTCTTCAGGAAAGAAGTCATTGGTGAGCCTTTTGACAAGGATTATTTTGCTTACGCCGAGGACGCTGCTCTCGGGTGGCGATCTAACCTGATGGGCCATAAGGTTATTCATGTTCCAGGGTCTATTGTTTTTCATGAGGGTGCTGTGACCGCTAAGAGGATGGATGTTCCCTGGGATTTTTTCTTTATCCTTGCTGAGAGGAACAAGATTCTGAATATCATTTCGTTTTACAGCTTCTTTTCCCTTATCAGGCTTTTCCCTTATTTTGTTTTTTATTTTGCTTTTTCGAATATTTTTGATTTCAGGCACTTCTTTTCCAGGCTGAAGGTTTTTTGGTGGTTCTTAGTTAATGCGGGGAAGGTTTTAGATAAGCGGCGAAGGATTCAGTCTCTTAGGAAAGTTCCTGACAGCAGGCTGGTTGGCATGATGAGCTGCAAGATCTATGATGAGCGGTATGCTAAAGGTCCTGTTTCAAGACTCCTCATTTCGATCATCAATAAGTTTTTATATGTTTATTGTGCCATTGTTTTTTTTAGGACTGTTGAGTTTCATAAGCCAAGGATTGAGAGGGGAGTTTTGTTTCAATAGGGGGTGTTAGGATTAGGGGTTTGTTTGCTTCAGGCTATAGGGTTCTTGTAAGGGCTTTTGCCAGGAGGGGCCTTGGGAGGTTTTATCCTGTCAGGGTTGCAAACAGTTTCTTCATGAATAGGGTGGCTCCCAGGCTTAAGTCGGGCTTTGCTGTTGTTGATGGGCACAAGATGTATCTCGATGAGGGTGATGTGCTTGGCCTTTCAGTATCCGGGATTCATGAGCCGCTTTCATCTGACGTTGTCAGGCAGAATGTTAAGGAAGGTGATGTTGTTCTTGATATTGGCGCGCATGTTGGCTATTATACGCTTATGCTTGCGAGGCTTGTGGGCGACAAAGGCAAGGTTTATGCTTTTGAGCCTGAGCCTTCTAATTTCGCTCTTTTGAGGAAGAATGTGGATGTAAACGGGTATGGGAATGTTGTTCTTGTGAATGCTGCGGTTTCTAACAAGAAGGGCAAGGTCAGGCTTTACGTGTCTGATTCGAATCATGGAGATCACAGGATTTACCCTAACGGCTCTTCAAGGCACGTGGAGGTTGATTGTGTTGTGATTGACGAGTTCGTCAGGGAAAAGGTGGACTTTGTGAAAATTGATGTTCAGGGTGCTGAGGGTGCTGTTGTTGAGGGGATGTCTAAAACCATATCAGGGAACCATGGGATCAGGCTTTTTATCGAGTTTTGGCCCCGCGGGCTTTTTAATTTTGGGGCTGACCCGCAGTCTTTCATCAGGAAATTCGCTGATCTTAAGTTTAGTCTTTTTGATGCTGATGAGAAAACCGGGAAGCTTGTGCCTGTTGATTTTGCCAGGCTTTTTTCTGAGCATACTGTTGAAGCTGGCAGCTCCACCAATATACTTATCAGGAAGCTTAGATAAACGCGTATATGAATGGTGATAGTGGTGTGCTTGCTGCAAATATCACGAGCGCGCTGACAAGCAGGAGCATTATTATGAGTGGCAGGAGCCACCATTTCTTCCTTACCTTCATGAAGCCCCATAGCTCTTTCACGATGTAGAAGTTTTTTATCAGCACTACTGTTATTATGGTCAGCAGTATGAGCAGGAATATTGGAAGCAGCGACATTTTATTTCTTTATGATGAACCTCCCCATTACCAGCACGTCTATCCCGGTTCCCTTGAAGCACCTGTATGCGTCATTCGGGCTGCATACTATGGGCTCGCCTCTTATGTTGAATGATGTGTTTATGAGCACTGGCACCTTGCTTAGGTTTTTAAATGTTTTTATGAGCCTGTAGTAGCGTGGGTTGTCTTTTTCTGTTGTGGTCTGGAGCCTTCCGGTGCCGTCAACATGAGTTACTGAAGGTATTAGTTTCATCTTGTCTTTCTTCACGTCTACCAGCAGTACCATGAAAGGGTCTGGCTGCTTTACCTTAAAATACTTTTTTGCGTCCTCTTCTGTTGTTACGGGTGCGAATGGCCTGAAGTCTTCGCGGTGCTTTACCTTGCTGTTAAGTATGTCCTTCATTTCGGGGTTGCATGGGTTTGCAATTATGCTTCTTGCCCCCAGGGCCCTTGGCCCGTACTCCATTCTTCCCTGGAACCAGCCTATTATTCTGTTTTCGTGTATCAGCCTTGCTGTTTCTCTTAGCAGGTCTTCTTCTTTCTCGTATTCTTCATATTTTATGCTGTTGGAGTCAAGGTATCTTTTTATTTCATCATCGCTGTATTCAGGGCCCAGGTATGCGTTTGTCATCACGTAATTTCTTGGGTTGTCGAGCATGCTGTTGTATATGTACATTGCTATTCCCAGGGCGCCGCCTGCGTCGCTTGAGGCCGGCTGCACATATATTCTTTCAAATCCTGATTCATCAAGTATCCTTTTGTTTGCTACGACATTAAGTGCTACCCCTCCTGCCATGCAAAGTTTTTTTTGTCCGGTTTCCTTCCTGACGTGCTTTGCTATGTTTACCATCATGTCTTCTGTTAGCTTCTGGAGGGATGCTGCCAAGTCAATGTGGTATTGGGTTATCTCTGTTTCAGGCTTTCTTGGCTTTCCGAATTCGCGGACAAACTTGCTGCTGTACATCCTGAAGGAGTATTCGTACGCGAAATATTCTGTATCCAGTTTTATGCTCCCGTCCTCCAGTTGTACAACAAGTTTTTTCAGTTTGTCATAGTATTTTGGCGTTCCATAGCTTGCTAGGCCCATTACCTTGTACTCGTCGCTGTTTACCTTGAATCCCAGGAATGCCGTTACTGTGCTGTACAGCATGCCTATTGAGTTTGGGAACTGCAGTTCCTTTGTCATCTTTACCTTGTTTCCCTTGCCTGTCCCGTACGCTGTTGTTGTCCATTCCCCTACAGCATCCCATGTTATTATTGCAGACTCGCTGAATGGTGAGGGCAGGAATGCTGATGCGGCGTGGCTCAGGTGGTGCTTGATGAAGAATATCTCGCCCTTGTATCCTGTCTTTTCATGTATTATTGACTTTATCCTCAGCTTTTCCGTCAGCCATGCGGGCACGGCCCTTGTGAACTGCTCTATTGACCTTGGAAATGTGTCTATGTGTGTTTCAAGCATTCTTGAGAACTTCAGAACCGGCTTTTCGTAGAACCCGACATAGTCCAGTTCCTTTCCTGTTATGCCTCCATGCTTTAGGCAGTATTTTATTGCGTTCTCAGGGAACTGGTGGTCGTGCTTTTTCCTTGTGAACCTTTCTTCTTCCGCTGCAGCTATTACTTTCCCGTCCTTCACCAGGCACGCGGCTGCATCGTGGTAGTGGCATGATATCCCGAGTATGTGCATTTTAAAATTGCCTTTTTAGCTCTTCGCGCGCGTCCTCCTGGTTGAAGTCTTTCCAGTACGTTTTTTCACTTGCCTGCTTTCTTGCCAGTTTTCTGGCGAGGAATATTGGTGTCACGCATATTATGTATATTGCTGTAAGGAGTATTGTGTTTGAAATGGTGCTAATAATATCGGCAAATTTCTTCCATGCATTTCCCGCTTTTTTTATCATATTATTCCTTCCTTTTTCAGCTCTTCATATGCTATTTGTGCAGCTGCTTTCTGGCCTTCGCTGTTGAGGTGGCCATCAATGGGGTAATATAGCCTTCTTTTATTGTTTTCCCTGGTCAGCCCTGGAAGCAGGTCTATTGCCTTGATTCCTATTTTTTCAGCTATTTCGTTCATTTTCAGGGCAGGTTTGTCAGCTTCATAGTCTGATGGGTCGAGGCTGTATGTTTTGGTTACCGTATTCCATAATTGGGTGTCTGCCTGCACCTGATGGGGTATGGCTATTATTACAAGGGTTGCATTGATTTCTTTTGCAGTTTCTTCCATTTCTGCGAGAAGTATGCTGGTTCTTGTCCATGCCTTTTTTATCTGTTCTGTTTCTTCTTTTCGCATTGCCTCGATTGCAGTTCCTTCTATGCCCACCCTTCCTGAGTATTTTTTGCCGATTGATGGCAGCCTTAGGTAGCTGTTTTTCAGGAAGCAGTAGCTTTGGAGGTTTTGGTTCAGGAATAGCTTTGTCTTGAAGCTTGCTGTTCTTTCATCAGCGGTTGCGTTGTCAACAAGGTAGCCATCCCTTACATACCTGGTGCATGTTTCGTGCAGGTTGTCGTACAGGTCTTCTGTGAAGAAGCTTAATATTATTGCGTCTGGTTTGTATTTGGTGCCTTCTGCTTTAAGTAATTCAAGCTCCTGTTTTGTCCCGTAGCCAGGCACGCCCATGTTTATGATCTCTACAGGGTTTCCTTCTGAGTTAAGCCTTCGCTCTATTATTTCAGTGTATGTCTGGTCGTTTTCCACCCCGTGCCCGAATTGGAATGAATCACCTAGGGCTATTATCCTTCTTCCTTTTTTTTCATAATTGTATTCTGTATCCCTCAGCCCTTTGCTGTTTATCGTGTACGTTACCTTGTACTCTGGCTGGGATACCTTGCCTTCTGTGCCTGGTGATAGCCTGTAGCATGATTCCATTGACTCCTCGTATATTCCTTTTGGGAACGCATAGCAGCTTTGCGGATTGAATACCCTGAAATACGCTTCAAGGCCGGCTGCGAACAGGAGCATCGTGGCTGCAAGAACAGCCAGGTTTATCATTAATTCTTTAATGCTCATTTTTTCGTGATTTTTGCGAGGTAGTGTCCCGGCTTGTTTAATAATAGCTTTAATGCCGCCCTTCCATAATTTTTGCTTTCTATTATCCTGTATTTTGATAGGAGCTCTTCCCACTGCTCCTTGCTCATTCTCAGTTCCTCGCCTACACCCTCTTCCTTCAGGTTGTTGTTCGGCACGCTTATGACAGCCTTTTCTGCCACCCTTAGCTGCTCGTCTATGAGCCTTATTATGTCTTCCCTGCTGAAGTGCTCGAGGAACCCCTGTGAGAATGCCACGTCGAATTCCTTTTCCCTGAAAGGGATGTTGAATGCGTCTGCCTGGATGAATTCTGCTTTACCTTTGAACTTGCTGTTGTGCATTCTTGCGTTTTCAAGGACGCCCGGGTTGTTGTCTATGGAGACTGCTTTCCTTACGAAATATGATAGGAATACTGACATAGTTCCTGATCCTGATCCTATTTCTATGACTCTTTTTGGTCTTTCTCTGAGGATGGAGTAGAACAGGCTTTTGTGGGCGTTTATGTTCCCGAAATAGTCGAACTTGGAGAATTCCCTGCTGTAGTGATGATGCCAGTGTAGGTCAGTCATTTTGTTGTTTCTTGGTATGCCTTTATTGTTTCTTTCGCTGTCTTTTTCCAGCTGAACTTGCTTGCCTGCTCGATTCCTTTTCTTTTAAGTGTTTCCTTCAGCTTTTTGCTTGTTATTGTTTCATCAATTTTTTCAGATAGCTCTTTTGGGTCGTTTGGATCTGTGAAAATCGCAGCATTCCCTGCAATCTCCGGAATAGACCCTGTGTTAGAGGCGATTACAGGAACTCCGCATTTCATTGCTTCCAGTACAGGTAGTCCGAATCCCTCGTAAAGCGACGGGAAGCAGAAAACTGATGCGTTTGAGTACATTGCAGGCATTTCCTCAAGGGGGACATATCCTGTGAATATCACATCTCTTTCGATTCCATGCTTCATTATTTCCCCCAAAATGTCCTTGTAGTACCATCCTTTTTTTCCGCAAAGAACTAGTTTGTGGTCTTTGTTTCTTAGCATTGAATATGCCTTTATCAGCGTTGTCAGGTTTTTCTTGGGCTCTAGTGCGCCAACGAAGAGAATATATTCCCCATTAGCCCCATATTTAAGCAGAGGATTGCTTCTTTTCTGGGGCTTGTATATGTCTGATGCCGCTTCATAAATGACCGATATCTTATTAGCGCTTACCTTCAGCCTGCTTATGATGTCTCTTTTTGATGCTTGGCTAACAGTGATTATTTTGTCGCAGTTTCTTGCAACCCTTGGAAGTATGTGTTCGAAAGCCATTCTCACTGCTTTCTCATGGGTGTTTTTGAAGAGAAGGGGTATCAGGTCATGGATTGTCTGTATGCATTTCCCTTTTTTTGTGGGCCACACGCTTTTGAATGCGAATGGTCCTATGTTTGTGGGGTGGTGGATTATGTCGAAGTTGTGCTTCCTTAGCTCTTTTGGCAGGGTTATGAAGTTTCTTATCGTGGAGAACGGGAATTTCGGGTTGTACGGTATTATTATCTCGTTGGCCATTGAATAGATGCGATGTTCCTCTTTTTTCCTGTGTATGAGGAAGTATTCGTTTTCCCGGTCTGTCTTTAGTATGTTTTCGGTGAGGTTTAGGATGTACGTGCCCATTCCTACTGCATTTCCTTCTGTCTCGTCTGTTATTATGGCTATTTTCACGTTTCTAGAAGCCGCCGTTGCATTTTAAATGTGTTTTGGTTGTTTAAAAAAGTGTGCTGGGCTATGACATATGTCACTAGCCCTAAAAAAGTTGTGAAAAGCTAAAATAAACACTTGCAGGTGTTTTACCTGCCAGGCTGCTATG
>JACPBS010000023.1 GCA_016180195.1 Candidatus Woesearchaeota archaeon | reverse complement strand
TGGCCGCACCGTCTGGCAGCAAGCCAGACACTTCTACGCCAAATGCTTCACCCACAATATGTTAATGAGGTGCTCAAAATGAAACTTTGAACAATGCCTCCGGCACTTGTAAATTCCATGAAGAAGGCATATGGTTCAACACGATGCCGTGTCCACGATATGAACGCCATTTTCCAAGCACTTCCTCGGGTTGGAAGCTCATTGAGGGCATCAATGTATTAATCAAACCTGATGAATGTATATGTTGTCGTGATGGTCTAAATCTTCAAAAATAATTTTTTGGTTTGACCTGTCATATTCAAAGACAAGAACTAAATGCCCTATATGCACCCTTTTGAGGTTTTTCATGCTGTGCCTTAAATTTTTGTAATGTTCCACTTCATCACAGCTGATTATTTCATGTATCTTTGAAAGAACCCTATCATAGAGAAGCCTGTCTTTTTTTGACAGCTTTTGAAGTATTTTCTGCAGGTTTTCGCTTAAAGAATAACTTCGCATGCATCTCCTTTTTAACTGGTTATCTTTCTTAATTCTTCAATTGAGCTGAATTTGATGTGCCTTCCTTTCTTTATTCTGTCCAGTTTTTTTGCATATTCAGGCCTCAATTCTGGTTCCAGCAGTTCCTCTTCGAATCTTTTAATTACAAAATTTATTGCTTCGGATTTATTGCTGAAGCCAAATTTGCCTTTAATCACATTTAACACCATATCCTCATGGTCCCCGATCTTAACAATTGCTTGGATCATTTATTCCCTCCATTATGAAATATTATTGATTATAATATTCCATTATATAAATATTTCGCAATGATGTATCTGTCCGCTTTTCAAGCACTTCCTCCAAAGGAAGGATGACATTGGCCAAACTGTTTAGAAAAATTTTATCAAATAATTAAACTACTCACCTCAAAAGCATGGCATGGGTGATAATCCTGTTTCTCCCTCCAGTCTTGATGTAGGAAGGCTGAACCAAAAATCCCATGCGGGCAAGCCTTTCCCGGATAATGTCCTCAGGAAGAAAACCCCAAAGGCGGCCATGGGTGACTTCCAGGGCATTGGCTTCATGCTGCATGATGAGGCCTGAAAGGGAATGGTCTGTAAATGCTTTTTCAACAGCATTCATTGCACAGTCTTTAGCATTCATTTCTGGAGGGGGAAAATCCGAAACAGGGTCCAGCAGATCCACTGAAATATTAGCCAAGGAATAAATCTTAAAACCTGCTTCACCAAAATGAAACAATCCACTGCCACGATGCGCATTGTACCTGCATACACCCAAAACCAATTCCCTTCCAACACTGGGAATATAATCCCAGGTTCCATTGAAAAGCTCAACATGCAAACCGGGGCTAATAGAAGGGTTAATCACAACCGCGCTATCCTGCCTGTAGCTGAATCCCATGAAAAAACAGTTTTTCACCTTACAATAAAAATTTTGCCAAAAGCTTTCATTTTAAGTCTCTGGCAAACATATTTAAATCTTGGGGAATAGCAAAAACAAATGAAAAGATCCGTATTTATTGCCCTGGCTATATTTTCATTAATCTTTGCGGGGTGCACCAAATATCTTGAGGAATACCGGGAAAAATACGAGCAGAAACAGAATGAATACAGGATGCAGCAGGAGGAAAAACTGAATTCCATCAAGAGAAGCCTTGTCTGGGTGAAATATGAAGTGCAGGCAAAGACTGCATCAGGTGTGCAGTTCAAGTCAACCTCCTCCGGTTCGGGAATAATTTTTGCAAGCAATCGCTCCACGACCCAGATCTTCACCAACAAACATGTTCTGGATTGCAGCTTTGACCAAAGCTGCGGACAGAAAATAAACGAGAAGGTCAGGGTAAGGCTGGATGACGGAACCTTCCACGAGGCGACGAAAATAAGCCTGCACCCTGACCTTGATGTAGCGGTTATAGAGATAAGTCCCGGGAAAGACTATCGAAGCTACGCTGCCCAGATTTCTGAAGGGGCATTAAGGGCAGGCGACGAGATAATAGTTGCGGGATACCCCTCTTTCGCTCAGGAGGTTGTTGAGCTTTCTATTGTAAAGGGCACAATGATAGGCGTGAGGAACCTTATGACCAATTCAGGGTATCAGTTTCAGGCATTTGACTCTGATGCCTACGCATACTTCGGAAGCAGCGGCGGCGGATTCTTCAACAGCGAAGGAAAACTTGAAGGAATTGTAACGTGGGCATCGACAGACGGGACAAGGGCATATGCATTGAACATATCCGAACTGAAAAAAGGGAAAAAGTTCCTTTCATGCCCGCCAGAAAGGTACGTGAAAGACGGGAAATGCCTGCCGTTCTGCACCGAAAACCAGGCGCTGGGGGAAGACGAAGAATGCCATGACCGCTGCACGGGCTTTTACTGCGAATCCGAGCAGCAGGAAACAAGGAACACAGGGAGATGCCCGGAAGGCTACATATACGATAACTTCCTCTGCCACCCCGCCTGCGGCTCACCAAACACGTACTGTGATTCTTATGCAACATGCTTCAGGGATGAGTGCAAAATATGCCCAGTGGACACGCAACTTTACACCGATGGAAAATGCAGGGCAATTTAAGCCAGAACCAGCCTTACCTTGTTTCCCATGTTTACGCTCTCCGCAATCATCTTCCCGATCTTATTTTTCATGCTGATTTTCACAATTCCTTTTTTGCCGACATTGGCAGTCATCACATAGTCATCTTCAATGAACACGTTGACATTCTTGTTGGCCAGGGCCTCATCAACAGAAAGCACCACATGCTTCTTGCTGAACTGGGCATCGAAAGCAACAACCTGCTTCTCCCCGCTTGCAACCTTCCCAAGGGGCTGTATATCAATTGAGATCCCGAGCTTCTTCTCAATCTGCTCAATGGTCTTGCCCTGCCTGCCTATTACCTTCGCAATGTCATCCTCAGGAACAAAAACAATCGCCTTGCGATCCGAGACGAAGTCGACCTTGCACGTGCTGACGTAGTTCCTGAATTCGCTGACCACAGACTTCTCGGCAAGAAGCTTCCCCGGGGATTTTTCCGCCCCGCCCCTCACAGGGATGACCACAGTCTCCTCACCATAGCTGTAAAGCTCATACTCAAGCTTGTTCGTCTCGAAATCAGTTACAACAACAACAGGCCTCGCGAGGTCAGCCTCTGTCATCCCTTCAGGCACCTTCACTGTCATTGAAAGGCTCAGAACCTTCCCAACAAAACCATCCTTGATGAATATGACAGTATCTATTATCTGCGGTATAACGCCCAGCTCAATCCTTCCCACAAACCTTTGAATGGCATCTATGGGGTTTGTTGCGTGGACCACCCCGGCAAGCCCGATTCCAGCAAGCCTCAGGTCAGCGAAAAGCTTAAAGTCAGATGTGTTGCGCATCTCGTCAAAAACAGTGTAATCCGGCCTGGAGAGAAGGAGGATGTCATGAATTTCCTGTGCATCCCCATGGCTAATTGCATATTGGGTTATTGACTCAGGAAGGATCAAATCACGAGGAGCTTCAATCGTCTTCACAATCTTCTTCTGAGAGGCATAATGCTCTGCAAGGGCCTGTGCAAAAGTGCTCTTTCCCTGCCCAGGCGAGCCTGCAATAAGAATTCCCTCTGCATGTCCTGAAATCCTGCTGATCAGCTTGTCAGAAAGCTTGTATTCATCAAGTCCCAGTTTCCTGACAGGCCTGACAGCGGTGATCTCCCAGCCGTCGCTGAAAGGAGGCTTGGTGATTACTATCCTGAAGCTCCCAAGCTGCACAATGGTGCTGCCGGGCCGCTCTATCTCAATAAAACCCTCCCTGCTATAGCCTGCCACCTCGATTATTTCCCTGCTTATCTCCTGAATCTCATCCCTTGTAAGGCTAGCGCCTCCAAGCTCGACAAAATCCCAGTTCCCAGGAGTTCCCTTCTTGGCGACAGGAGGAATGTTCTCACGCAAATGCACGCTCATCGTTGATGAATCAAAATATGAATCAAGCCTCAGCTTTTTCTCAATCTTATCCACCTGAAAAAAGATTGTCCTGATGCCCTTTGCCTGGGCAACCCTATTCTGTATCCTGTCCGCGGTAAAAAGCAAAGCATCCTTTTCATAGGCAAGATCCCGGATCATGGAGTCTATCTCCCCGAGACCTGCGAAGCGGATCTCCGAGATCCTCGGCTTAATGCCTGAAAATTCGATATTGAATCCAAACTTCTTTGAAAGCTCCCTAACCCTGATAAGCTCATCCAGGCCAAGAAAACCTATGGCCTTGTTCATGTTAGCCTGATGCTCAAGCTCTGATACAACTGCTTCATGAATAATTACTGTCTCAGGCAAAAACTCCCCCTCTCCAATCTTCCTGCTTACCAGCCCCTCAATTATAACAGAAGTATCCGGAACCAGCCTTTCAATCCTTTCAGAACCCTTATGCACCATCAAAAGCATCAAGCAATGCAGCTATTTATAATATTTGCTGTCCTACAAGCATCTCCGCGGCAACGAATAATATGTACGCAATAACAAGAAGAACGCCATCACGAACAGAAAGCCTGTTTTTCTTCTCGGCCATCATCAATGACCATGATAATATCACCAGCATGAAAGTTGCGCTCACTGCAAACAACCTGAAATTCACAGTAAATGGGCTTATAATAGCAGTCACGCCCAGAACCAAAGACGAATTCACAACAACAGACCCGACAAGGTTGCCAAGCGCAATGCCCTCCCTGGATTTCAACGTGAAAATAAGCTCAGGAACAGAGGTTCCAAACGCAACAGCAACAAGGCCGATAACAAGAGCAGGAAGTCCCAGATCCCCAGCCAAAGATAGCCCTGATTTCACAACAAGGTCGGAACTTACCAAAAGGATAAGCAGGCTAAAAGCTGAAACCGCAATGCTTTTTGCAAAAGAAACGCCATTCCTGACTTCAGAAACCTTGTGCCTTTTCAGAACACCCCAAGTGTAGAAAATAAAAACAACAACAAGAAGAACGCCGTCAACCCTTGATAACTTGCTATCAAGAAGAAGAAAGATTGGAACACATGCAGCAAAGAGCATCGCAACCATCTCATCCTTAACTACAACCTTTCCCAAACTAATCCCCCTGTTAATCAAGACGAGTATTCCAAGAATAAGCCCCATGTCGACTATGTTTGAGCCGATAACATTGCCGAGGGAAATTACCTCTGCCTTCGAAAAGGCCGAGGAAACCCCGACAAACAGCTCGGGAAGGGATGTTCCGATCCCGACAATCAACGCCCCTATGGCAAATTCCCTCGCCCTGGATGTAATGCCTGTCAACGACTTTATAAGCCAGTCAGCGCTCTTGGAAAGGAAAAAAAGGGAAACAGCAAAAAGAAGCATGTCCTGAAGAAGCATGCCATAAAAACTGTAACGACCTATTTAAACATTTCCTCGATCAAAGCTCGAACTCACCAATGAAACCCCTAAACGCCTCGTATTTCTCAATATAAGTGAATCCCTTATCAGTCAGCGTAACGTATTTTTTCCCATCACTACTGCTGATGACCTTCACGAATCTCTTTTCAATAAGCTTCGTAAAATAATCGTTGAAGCTGCTGGATGAAAGATTGGAATATCTCAGGAGAGGAGTTGTCCTGATGGAGTTGTGGTTGTCCATGATGATCTTTAGGATGTCGAAAATAACCTCCATCCTGTCTCTCCTCTGACTCATTTTACCCACTTTAAAACCCTGTAATAAATGAAGCAAAACACAGCCGGTGGCAAAATCTGGAAGAACACCTCTACGTCAGAACCTCTCTGGCCCATAAGAAGTAAGTTCACCAACCAAACAAGTGACACCAACACGTAAACCATTTTCATCTGGGATAGCCTTTTTCCATCGCTGTGCATGATCAAAATTACTGATATGACCAAAAGAACACTCTGCAGGTAAAGAAGGGTAAAGTGGGACCTGGTAATGAAGGCAACGGCGGACAGCAACAGAGCAGCTCCATGACAAATAAACAGCAATTTCCTCCTGTCAAATTTTTTCCAGATTGAGCTCAATATCAGGGAAAGGATGGCAATCGTGCTGAAATAACCCAAAGGCAAGATAAAAAAAGTGACAACGGATCTAGGAATGATAAAGTCAAAAGCAAACCTCGAAAGAATCAGCAAGCCGAAAAAAAACCTCATGGCATAGGAAATCCCAAAGAAGAGAAACGCGTCCCGGAAATACATTATTCCTTCATATTTCGTCAAATCATAAATTTCCCGTGTTTTGAAGTAGATCAGAAAACAAAAGGCAACTGTCAGCACAGTGAAGAAAATGCTTGAAATCAAAACTATGGGATCTGAAAAATGGAATGGCATCATTTTCCCGTTAAATCAACTCCCTATTTACGCATTAATGGAGCAACAGTCCATCTTCTTTATAAATAATCTGCAGGCAGAACTGAAAATGGACAGATCTGTGCTTAAGTTTGAAGATGTATGGAAAATATACGGAATGGGGGAAATTGAAGTTCCTGCATTAAAAGGAGTAAGCGTTCAAATAAACCAAGGGGACTTCATAGCAATAATAGGGGCGTCAGGGAGCGGAAAATCAACCATGATGAACCTGATAGGCTGCCTTGACACGCCATCAAAGGGCAGCGTTTACCTGAAATCAAAAAACATAAGCAAATTGGGGGAATCGGACTTGGCCGCATTTCGCGGAAAAACAATCGGGTTCATCTTCCAGCAATACAACCTGATCCCCTCCATGACCGCGCTTGAAAATGTCCTGCTGCCAATGGAGTTCCTGGAATACAACAGCGAGGAATCGCTGAGCAGGGCAAACCAATTGCTAAGAACAGTAGGACTGGCTGATAAAATAAACAACAGGCCAGGACAGCTTTCAGGAGGCCAGCAGCAGAGGGTTGCAATCGCAAGAAGCCTTGCATGCGACCCTGAAATCATCCTTGCGGACGAGCCCACAGGGTCGCTGGACAGCGTTACAGGAAAGGAGGTTCTTCAGATACTGATCAAATTATGGAAAGAGCAGGGCAAAACGCTCATTATTGTAACCCACGACATCAACATCGCAAAAAATGCAGAAACAATAATAGAACTGAAAGACGGGCAAATAACGAGCATTTCAAAACTGAGGGGTAAATCAAAATGAGAAAAACAATCATAGCCTTACTGGCAATATTGAGTCTGATACTGAACATGGTTGCCATAAATGCGGAGCTAAATGACGCAACAGTGCTTTCGGTAAGCCTTGTAAACCAGGACCCTGATCCCGCCATTGCAGGAGACATCGCTGACATCCGGATCGCTGTGGAGAACCTCGGAGGGGAAGATGCAGAAAATCTAATCATTGAGTTCGTGCCTGAATACCCCTTCCAGCCAGTTCAGGAGGAAGATGCTGCGCAGAAAGTCGGAACCATAATGGGTTATCAGGGATATTATGACAAAAGGAACGTGAAGATAATCAAATACAGAATCCGGATCGACAAGGAAGCGTATGCAGGCAGCTACGAACTGAAAATAAAGTACTATCAGGATGGCTCAAACAATACGGCCCAAAAAAGCCTTTCAATAGATGTAAAAAACAGGGAAAGCGCTGAAGTGATCCACATAGACAAGACTGTACTGGTCCCTGGAAAGCAAAGCGGCCTGAGGTTCAGCATCAACAACGTGGGAAACGCACCCTTGAGGGACCTCACATTCAACTGGGAAAATGAAGACAAAATAATCCTACCGGTCGGAAGCGACAACACAAGATACGTGAAATACATCGACATCGGAGAAAGTGCAGAGATAGAATACCAGGTGATAGCAGACACGAACGCAGCCGCTGGCCTTTACAAACTCAATTTATATTTGAACTACGAATCCGCCAACAGCACAGGAAAAAAGATGTCAACAATGGCGGGGGTTTACGTGGGGGGCGGCACCGATTTTGAAGTGACGTACTCAGAAAGCGCAAATGGGCAAGCCTCCTTCAGCGTATCAAACATAGGGAGCAACCCGGCCAATTCAGTTTCGGTAAGCATACCTGACCAGAGAGGATGGAGGCTAACCGGTTCAAACTCCATCATGATAGGAAACCTCAACAAAGGAGACTATACAGTCGCAAGCTTCAAGCTTCAGCCATCGGTCAGCGCTCCTGAAGGCATGAATATGCAGCAAAGGCAGACAAACAGGACGCAAGGATCATTACTAATGCAAATCGCGTACACAGACACAATGGGAGAAAGAAAGACAGTTGACAAGGAAGTAAAGCTTTCCCTCCAAAACATTGCACCCACAACGATGGCAGCCCAGGGGCACAGAATGGCCCAGAATGAAAACCAGATATCAAAATACAAGTGGTATCTGGCGGCAATGCCCGTCTTGGCTCTTGGGTTCCTGGCTTATCGGAGGTATAGAGGGAAAAAGCACATCCCATTAAAGGATATCCTGAAGAGAAAAAACGGCCTGTGAAAAAATGAAGCCCGGCAAATGTTTCAAGCACGCATTTGCAATGGTGCTGCACAGCAAACTAAGAAGCTGGCTCACCATAATAGGAATCGTCATCGGCGTCGCAGCAGTGGTAGCGATAGTTTCCATAGGCGAAGGGATGCAGCGCTCCCTAAATGAAAGACTGGGAGGCCTGGGAGCTGACATCATAACTATCTCACCCGGATTCTCGAAAGGGTCAAACATGGTGGCGCTTCGGGGAGGGGTACATATGCACGGGACTGAAGGAGGAAGCGGCCCACAGGCAACAGAAAATGAAGCCGTACTTACAAGGTCAGACGTTCAGGTCCTCAGAGGAATACCTGACATACTACAGATAGACCCAAACATCAGGGGTAACGTAGAGGTATCATACTTAGGCAAGACAGGCACGGTGTCAATAACCGGAGTTGACCAGAGGGTATGGCCGAGAATCACAACATCAAAGGTAAAAGAGGGAAGGACGCTCGACCCTACCGACCAAAACGTCATAGTCATCGGCGGAAGACTGGCGTCATCATATTTCGGGCAGCCAATAGGCATTAACAAGATAATAACGATTGAAGGAAGCGCATACAGGGTAGTTGGGATACTTGAGGACCAAAGCAACCAGATATACATCCCCATCATGATGGCGTATCAGATCCTTGAAGGAAAAAAGACGGACCAGTACGACTCAATTTCCGTCAAGATCAGGGAGGACAGGCTTGACGAAACGATTGCCGAAATCGAGAGCAGGCTCATGACCTCCAGGCATCTGACGGAGAAAAACAAGGACTTCTCAGTCACGTCCAGCAAGCAGTTACAACAAACAATGTCAGAAACACTGAACTCAATGAGCGCATTCCTTATCGCGATAGCAGCTGTTTCCCTCATAGTTGGGGCTGTTGGTATTGCGAACACCATGTTCACATCAGTGCTTGAGAAAACAAAGCAAATAGGCATAATGAAGGCAATAGGGGCGCGGAACCGGGACATAATGCTTATATTCCTAACCAATTCAGCACTAATCGGGCTAGTAGGAGGCGTACTAGGCGTAATCGCAGGAATAATGCTTTCAAGCGCAATGCCTGCGTTAATGGGATCCCTCCCGCTTGGAAGAGGAGGAACGGCCATTTCAATGAGCTCAGTAATAATGGCACTCTCGGTGTCAATAACGGTCGGAATAGCTGCAGGCCTAATACCCGCATACCAGGCATCCAGGCTTAAACCAGTCGACGCATTGAGATATGAGTAAATTCATTTACCACAATTTATCGCTTTTTTTATGATTTTAGTATTGCAGCTGTGATGTTTAGCGCACCACTCTTCGCATTTATCGCAAGTATCTTTATCAGAATATTTGTAACCGCACTGTTCACAAATGAAATAAATCCCTGAATTATCCTGCACAAACTTGACCGTTTTAGAGCAACCCTTGAATTATCGGACTTACCGTAACAAAAAGCCAGAGATTGAACGCAACATGAATGGATGCAATGGCTATGTTCTTGATCCTGATCTGAATGTCCCCGATTAAGAAAGTCGGTATTTGCCTCAGTATCTCGGAAACAACTGTTGCCAAAACGCCTACCAGGACAAGCCCAAGAGAGCTGAAATAACCTGCGATAAACCCGGCAACGCCCATTGCAACCATGTTCAGCATAGTCCATTCGCCGATTGTCCGGTTCATGACGTCCTTGGCGAAGAGGGAAACTGCACCGAAAACAAAACCTGTTCCTGGACCGTAAGCAAATCCAGCGATAACGGTTGAGAACACCATGAATTCTATCCCGATCGATGCCCTAAGCCACCTCTGGTAAATAGTAGGCAAGACAGCAACCAAAAAAAGGACAATGAGGACAATTGTGCTCTTCAGATATCCCGTAACCGCAAGCAAAGCCGCTGCAATTATAATGATAGAAGAGGCAACCAGAAGCCATCGCCTGTTTTGCGAAAAATAACGCTTCGCAGCTTTTGCAAGGTTCATCAGGATTAAAAAAAATAATCTTATAAAATAATTTCGGTGATTGAATGAATGTTTATGCAACCAGCGCATCAAGAGAATCTTTCAATGGCTGCCTTAAATTGCCATTCGGGTCCTTCTTCTCCAGGCAACCCACTTTAGAAAGTTGGAAAAAATTAACTGCGTTCCGCGCAAGGGCAGCAATAGCTTTCTGCACGTACATATCATAAAGCTCAGGAGTCAAACCTCCCTCAAAAGAAGAACCATCCCAATTATACCCCGCCCTTTCAAGTGCGTAATGCGTTTCTTTAGTGATAAAATGCGCAAGTGGCCTTTCCCAATCCACAATATCCATATGGGTTTCAAGGCAATGCTCCTTGTAGATTTGAAATGTCAGAAATTGCTCTCGACGCAATCTGTGGCACTTTTAGTGCGCAGTAAGGACGAGCAATTTCTGAACATGCTCAAGAACATACCCTGGGCTTTAGCCAGGGGTTCTTGACACAATACAC
>JACPBS010000025.1 GCA_016180195.1 Candidatus Woesearchaeota archaeon | reverse complement strand
CGATAAGGAGGAGGGAGGTTCCTTTGGAAAAGATGATAATAAGGACGCAGCTTCAGAAGGAAATCGCGAGTTATGATGCGATTTCTCCTCATGTTGCTGTTGCCCAGAAAATGAGGCTTCAGGGAAAGGATGTTGGGGTTGGCTCAGTTATAAGCTATGTTGTTTCTGCAGGTAAGGATCGGATAAGGGACAGGGCAAGGCTGCCTGAGGAGGTTAAGGGTGGTGACTATGACCCTGATTACTACATTTATAACCAGGTGGTCCCGGCGATAGGCAAGATTTTCGATGTTTTCGGCATCAGCATCAGTGAGCATGTTGAACCAAAGGCGCAGAGCAAGCTTGATAGATTCTTTTAGCGAAAAAATATTTAAGTGAACCAAAAACCTGTTTTTGAATGTTAAACCAACAAGCATCTAACGTTTTCAGAACCGTACCCTGTTTTGGGATTGAGAGGAACAGCCACCGCATTTACCTGGAGGAGATTGTTAAAGATCGCAGAACACTTGCGTGGGGGTTTCGGGTTATCCGTGATGAGCTTGACCTGGCTGATCCTCCTGTTGGCGCTGACTTTTCGAAAAGAAGCGTTCTTGTTACGCTTGCGCACACCACTTGTGGTGACCGGGCTAATAAGGGGCAGCCACTGAATGATTATCATTTGGATGTTGCTTCGAGATTCGCAACAATAAGGGAGACTGGCGAGCCTTTAGTTGAGGAATTCTTTCCAATTGGAGGCGGGGTTGAGGATGCGGGCCTATTTGCTCATGTTACTGTTGGTCATGCTTCCGATTCCAACCTAAAGCAAAAGCTTTACTCCAATCCTGAATCCTTTATCCTTTATTGTTTTGACATCCAGAGTCATGTTGGCGTTAATGGTGATTATGGCAGGGTCCAGGAATCCCGCTTCAGGTCTGCAAGAAATGCTTGCGGGGCTATTGTTGATTGCTTGTCAAATTACAATCCCAGCAACCCGGTTCACAGAAGGATAAGTGGTGATCTGGGAGATGAAAATTTTCATTACCTGTCGAGCAACAGGATTACTGCAGAGGGTGGCCAGGATATCACTTATGCGGTTGCAGCTTCGGTTTTGTCAGTTAGGGGGATGCTTAAGGTTATGGATTCATTAGAACATGAATTGGATGACAGGGGATTCGCACACCTTACCGCGTCAATAGGGGTAAACAGGACATCAAGGGATGACAACGTGATTTACCTTGCAAGGTCTATCATGTCAAGGGGTAACGTTATGTTTCAGGGTTTTGGTGAAGACGCATCGCTGTATGCTGGAAAGGTCATTGAACATCATGGGGAAATGAGGCTTTCGCTATCTTATGGTCATTCAGGCAGCCCGGGCTTCTCTGTGCAGCAGCTTTGATGTTCTGAAATACTTTTTATACTTCAAAACAGCTTTTAATGAGCATGAAGCTGATTGCAGACCTTCATATTCACAGCAGGCATTCCAGGGCTACCAGCGGAGAGCTCACGCTTCATAACCTGGAGAAATACGCGCGGATAAAGGGGCTTGGCATTCTAGGCACTGGCGATTTTCTTCATCCTAAGTGGCGTCAGGAGATAAGCCGGGAACTGAAGGAAGATGAAAATGGCATTTTGTGGAGCAGTTCGGGCTTTCCTTTCCTGTGGCAGACGGAGATCTCGCTGGCTTACTCCCAGGGTGGAAGGGGAAGGAGGGTTCATTTCGTCATTTTGGCCCCGAATAAGGACGTAGTGGATCAGGTTACCGGTTTCTTCCTGAGCAAAGGCAGGATTGACTATGATGGCCGTCCTATTTTCGGGTTCAGCAGCATTGAGCTTGTTGAGTCATTGATGGCGATAAGCCGCGATATCGAAATTATACCCGCTCATGCTTGGACTCCCTGGTTCAGTGTTTTCGGCAGCATGTCCGGGTTTGACTCGCTTAAAGAATGTTTCGGGGATAAGGTGGGTTTCATTCATGCAATTGAAACAGGGCTTTCCTCAGACCCGCCAATGAACTGGAGGGTGAAGGAGCTGGATGATATTGCGCTTCTTTCCAATTCTGACTGTCACAGCTTTTGGCCCTGGAGGCTTGGCAGAGAAGCAAATATTTTCGAAATCAATGATGTAAGCTACAAGGGCATCATAAAGGCAATCAGGAATAGGGAAATTTCGGCAACAGTGGAAGTTGACCCTGGGTATGGGAAATACCATTATGATGGCCACAGAAATTGCGGAATATCACTGCCGCCTTTCGAAACAAATAAGGTAAACAATATCTGCCCGAGATGCAGAAAGCCTTTGACTATCGGGGTCTTGAACAGGGTTGAGCAGCTTGCGAACAGGCCTGAGGGATACAAGCCGGAAAATGCAGCCGCATTTTACTCGTTGATTCCGCTATCAGAGATCATTGCGCTTGTGAATGGAAACGGGGTTTCCTCTGTCAAGACCTGGAAGATGTTTTATGACCTCATAAAGAAATTCGGCACGGAGTTCAAAGTTCTCTTGGAAGCTCCGGAGGCTGATATGGAAGTGGTTGCAGGGGAAAAGCTTGCTGAAGCAATAATAACCAACAGGGAGGGAAGGATCGAAGTCATACCGGGTTACGATGGCGAATATGGAAAGCCTGTGCTTGGATACAAGCCTGAACTAAGGAAGGATTGCAGTTACGGACAGAAGGGCCTGGGCGATTTCTTTTAGAAAACTATTTAAATAAGAACCTGCTTAATTTAAAAAAAAGGTGATTTATTATAGTTGATTTCGGTGCTGCAATAAAGAGGCCGTTTTCTGATCTTGGAAAAGTGGGCGTTGGTGCTGCATTGCAGTTTGTTCCATATTTTGTTTTTCTTATGGCAGTGTATATGATTTCCCCTTCTCTGGATGAAAAAATAAAATCCATAACTCCTGAAAGCATTTTTTCGCAGGGTACGCTCGAAATTTTGGCGCCCATAATTACTTTGGTGGTTCTATTTTGGGCAGTCTCCTTTATTATGGGCTTGGTTTTCCAGGGGTACACCTTGAATTGCTCGAAATCTGCAATGTCAAATGACTTTTCCCTTCCGGAGTGGAAGGATTTCGGCTCGCTCTTCTTAACAGGCTTAAAAGCCTTTTTCATAAGTTTCCTGTATTTCCTGCCCATATTAATTATCGTTTTGGCTGTTGCAGGAGCTGCACTTTTCAGCCTGTTTTCCGGTCTGGGCTCACCTACAGGCCTTATCATGCACGAGGTGACCGGCAGCGATGTTGTACTGCCCCCCTCTCTTCCTGCCAATGACGGGGCTGGCGCACGTGATTCTGATTTTTCTGAACTGTTCGGCTTGATTTTGGGTTTAGGAATAGCCCTTGTAATTATCATCCCTCTTTTCATAGTGATCGCGCTCATGGTACCGAATGCGATACTTAACTTTGTTAAAAATGATCGTTTTGGATCTGCCTTTGATTTCGGCGCGGTTTTTAGAAAGACATTCAGGTGGAAGTATTTCAACTCATTGGGGCTTATTTTTATTTATTCAATTGGCGTTTTCATTATCTCGGTAGTGCCAGCCATAATCTTAACCCTGCTCGAAAATCTGCCGGGGTTCCTTGGTATTCTTTTTACCGCATTGCACCAGCTTCTTTCAATTATTGTTAATGTCATTTTAGGGATTACAGTTGCTACAATACTGGGTCAGGCTTTCTCTGAAGAATGAGAAAAAAATAAAATAATAATTGCTTATACGATTTTTGCGGATGCATATTCGCAGATAAAATAAAAAAAGAAAAAGGGTTTTTTTTAGCAGTTCCCGCAGCATCCTGAACTTTTCTTGTTTTCCTTTTTTCCTGAGCTCTTTGCTTTTTCTTTTGCCATGTTATCACCTTTGCATATTCATTTTTTGGCGTTGCTTAAAAATTTTTCCCTGAATTTGATTCCTAGTGAAATTGTAAGCAGAAGCGCCGAAGTTATTGAGCTGTTTTTTATGATGTCATATGCAAAGTTCCTGAAGAATGCCTCGGGGAACAGCCTTATCAGCGTGCTGTCGTAAGGGAATGTGTAGTTTCCTTGCGGAAAGAAAGCCTGGTGGAAGACCTCGAATAGCTGTGGGAATAATCCGTTCATCAGGAAAAGGATTATTGCTGTTGCTAGCATGGCTGCAGTTCCGATTGTTAACCCGGTTAGGATTGGCTTAAAAGATTTCTTTCTGGCAGCCATTGCAATCAATACAGCAAGCAAAATAATAAGGGCATATAGGTATGTTATGGCATTGTGTATCAGCGATTTTACATCCTGCAGGTGGGATTTTTCCCGCTCTTCAAATGCAGGGTATGAAATTTGTTGTTTGGTGCCTTCGAGGTAGCTTAATACGTCTTTCAGCTTTTCATCTGCGTTCCGGTCTCTTTCATAGGTTCCGAACTCTGCAAACCCTTCTTTGTAGTATGCTTCATTGAAAATAAGAATTCTGAAGCTTGCAAGGATAATTATCTGGAATATCATTAATGCAACAATTCCTATTGTTATCCGTTTCATCTTAATTAAATTAATGTTAGTTTTTTTTATTGCTCAAATGTGTTCAGTACTCCTCATCTTGCTGCGTTTGAAAAACCATTCGAGGCTGAAAAATCCCGTGATATATAATGCCTGCATCTTGCTGCGATTTAGATTTTTTATTCTTTTCGGAATATTTTGTTCACAAACCTTTTTATTCAGGCCCACCGGGTTTTAAGAGATAAGTTTCATAATTATGGTACGCAGGTGTTATCAATGTATATTTCCGAAATTTTTCCGAATTTTCCGAAAATTTACACAGGACACTGGACAGGTGCTCGCATAAGGCATTTATATAGCAATTGGACTAAAATCAGAATGCACACTGATAATAATTTCAAGTACAATAGGTATTCTTTGATTCCAAAAAAATCAGAGTTTCAAGAATGTATAAAAAATGATTTTGGAATCATTTCACAGAGAAAAATTGCTAAAAATCTAGGACTTGGAAAAACCACAGTTAATAGATGGGCTAAAGAAATTGGGCTTATATTTGAAAAGTTTAAGTCTGATGAATATTTTTTCGATACATTCAATGAGGCTTCCTCATATCTTCTCGGATTTATTTATGCTGATGGTAACGTTTCATGGAATCCCAAAAAATGTTACTATTCGTTGACCATTACTTCATCAGCTAAAGATAGAGATCATCTTGAAAAATTTAGAAATTTATTAAAGAGCAATAAGCCCCTATTATTTTCCGCTAAAACAAACTCTTATAGGCTTATAGTAAACAGTAAAAGAATGTGTAAAAGATTGATTGATCTCGGAGTTATTCCGAATAAATCGCTTAAAGTGAAATTCCCTGAATTTTTGCCATCCCAATACTTAAAGCATTTTATAAGGGGCATTATAGATGGTGATGGGTCTATAAATTATTTCAATAGGAAGAGAAGCCCGTATTTTTCAATTCGAATTTATTCAGGATCACAACCTTTTTTAATTAAACTGGCCGAAAAAATAAGTCAGTCTATTAATGTTGGTGGGAATGTCAGGAAGATTGGCAAAAACGTTTATAGTTTAGCCTACGAATGTTCTCGCGGAAAAAGGCTGGCTGAATATATCTATTCTGATGCGGATATTTATCTAAAAAGAAAATATCTGCCATATAAAGAGAATATTTTGGAGGAGAAAAATGGTTAAGATAAAATATATAACTTCAGAGTCAGTTACGATTGGTCACCCCGATAAGATTTGTGACATGATTAGTGATGCTATTCTAGACGACCTGATTGCCCAGGACCCCATGTCAAGGGTTGCAATTGAAACTTTAACTACAACCGGGCTTGTTGTTGTCGCAGGAGAGGTCACGACAAGGGGCTATGCGGATGTCCAGAAGATAGTGAGGCGGACATTAAAGGAGATTGGATATACAAACCCTTCATTTGGTATTGATCATGAGGATGCGGGTGTTCTTGTTTCTATTCATGGCCAAAGCCCTGACATCTCCCAAGGTGTTGATAGGGAAGGTGCGGGTGACCAGGGGATGATGTACGGTTTCGCATGTGACGAGACTCCAGAGCTTATGCCTCTTCCGATAACTCTTGCGCATAAGTTAACAAGAAAGCTTGCTGAAGTCAGGGAAAATGGTACTATAAATCATATAGGGCCTGACGGGAAGTCCCAGGTTAGTGTCGAGTATCATGATGATGTGCCCAAGAGGGTATCTGCGGTTGTTATAGCCTGTCAGCATACCCATGATATAGAGGAGGATGGGTTAAGGGAGGAAATCCTTGGGAAGGTAATAAAGCCAGTGCTTGGAAAGTATATGGATAGTAGCACTAAGGTGCACATAAACGCTACAGGCAAGTTTGTTATAGGCGGGCCTGAAGGCGATACTGGGGTTACAGGAAGGAAAATCATTGTTGATACGTATGGTGGAGTCGGAAGACACGGCGGCGGTGCTTTTTCGGGTAAGGACCCGACAAAGGTTGACAGGAGCGCTGCCTATGCTGCAAGATACGTTGCCAAGAATGTGGTTGCTGCAGGCCTTGCAGCGAAATGCGAGGTGTCGCTTTCTTACGCTATAGGTGTTGCAGAGCCCACCTCAATAAACATAAACACGTTTGGCACAGGAAAATTGCCTGAAGAAAAGATTTCAGAACTGGTCGGGAAGCATTTCAGGCTTACTCCAAAGGGCATTATTGAGTCGCTTAAATTGAGGAGGCCTATTTACAGGAAAACGGCTGCATACGGGCATTTCGGAAGGACTGAGCCTGAATTCACCTGGGAAAGGACAGATGTGGCAGATGCGCTTAGGAAAGAGTCAGGGCTTTGACAGAAAATTTTAATATAGAAATGTCTGTCTGCTTGAATATGAATGGCCTGGATGATCGTGTAGAGTCAGTAGGGCTGTTCAGGCCTTCTAGATATAAAGAGAATTCCTACAGTGTTCTTGTGGCTTTGTCAGATCTTGTCATGGCAGGTGTGATAAGGCGTGCGCTCAACGATAAGGGTTATAATGTTGTAGTTAATGATGCTGAAATTGTCGCTGTCGGCTCTTACAATGCTTTCAATCCGGATGTCCTGATTTCCGGGCCTGATTTCCCCGCCCTTTTTGACGCGATTAATGCGGACAGGGCTGCCATCATTGAGACTTTCGGGGGTTTAACTAGATTTGCACCCCCTCTTATTGTGATTGGAGACGGATCTGTTTTAAGGACTGATGATAAATTCCCAAGGGTAGTTGACGGGAAGAATAAGGTTTTCTTGGATTATGCCGGACATATTGGGGAGGGTGATTGGATCGAGCTTGCTGGTTTTTTTGACAACGGCAGCTTTCATTCAGGGCCTGGCCAGAAGGGTGGCTTGGAGAGCCTTCTTGATCTTGTTTGGGAAGGCGTGCTTGAAAGGTCTTTTTTCGAGGGAAAGCTCGTGGCAGAAATTGTTGAATTGGTGAACTTGATTCGGTCTTTTTCGCCTTTTGACAAGGAGGACATGGAATACTACTTGAGGGAAAGGGTTAAACTTGGAGAGGTGATAGTGCCATACGCATTTAACAGGGCGAAAAGAGGCTTGCTTCCAATTGTTAGGGGCGCGACAAAAGGAATTAGGATGCTGATGCATGATAGCTCTATTTTCCACTTGAAGATGGTTCCTGATGCCGAAAGAAGAGCTTTAATGGAAGGAATGAAGCATCCATACAGAACTTTTAGCCATCCCATGCCTGTTTTTTTTTGCGCCACGCAGTATGGTAATTCTATTGGGCTGTATGAAACCCTTCTTGTCCCCACTGGAGCTTACGTGCTTGATACGTTGCATGATTCGAAATTCGATGTTTCTTTTAAGCAAGTGAGGGAGAAGATCCTGGAGAGCTTTCTTCTGGTGATGAAGGAATTTTGGGAAAGGAACACTGCTCATCCAGAAGCGATTCATGGCTCAATCTTGGACTATGAGAGGAGAGTCAGGAATTCTATCGAAGGCCTTTGCAGCCCTTCCATTGGAAACCTTTTGGGATTCGAAAGCGCCCATGTTTGCTTTAGTGAGAGGCAAAGAAGCTCTTATGCTTCCCAGTTTAAAGCATTATTCGGCCTTATCGATAATGGGCCCTGGATTTCCCTTAAAAATCCTTCTCTTTGGGGGACAATTCTTGATGCGAAGCCGGAAAACTGGGGTGTTGGGAAAAGAGGGAATAACACGCCTTCTGTTAATGAATTGTTGAAGTATTTTAGGGCAGGGGTAAAGGACGTGTCTGGTTACCTCTTTTACAGGATGGCTGTTTTCGATCCCCAGTACGGGAGGGTTGGTTCGAAGCTTGAGGATGTTGTGCATTTGCTTGAGCACCCAAGCATGCATTTCGAGGGCGATGAAAAGGCATTTTGGATTGACAGGTTTATTTCTGAGTTGTTTGAAAAGGATGCTGTGCGTGATGCGTTTCTTGCCTACATGGTCTTTGGGGTTTTTAAGGGAATAAGGAAGCCGTATAAGGTCCTGGTGTATTCTAGCAATTCAAAGACAGCGTATGATAGATTGGGATTGACTACTGACGAATACGAGCGGCAAATTGAGGAATACGCTTCTGATTTTGTCCATTGGCAGGGCATTGGAGCTGAATACTCGAATGCACTTTTGGCAACTTACAATCTTTATGGAAGGCCTGATTTCAGGGAATCAGTTCTTGGCGTCTTTAAGCAGCCACGCCTCGAAATCACTAGTCCGGATAATCAGTTCAGTTGCCTTTGGAAGATCAGGAATTTCTTTGTCAGATATTCTTCTGATTCGAACAACCCCTCAATCTTGTTGAGGCGAAGTCTAGATCGTCAATATTAGGTAGGGTCCAATGATTCCGAATACCTTGGTTGCAATACATAATGAATGGTGGACAAGCATCATCTCTCCGCTGTTAAGATCCTTTTTCATCAGGGAGAACCCGTTGTCCACGATGTTGTTCCTGAGATGCTTGAGCGAAACAAGCTTTTCCTCGTCATACTTGTAGAAAATCTCATACATTGTCTTGAGCATCTGGTTTGATTTCTGCACAAGATCTATTGATTCTTTTCTTAGTTTAAGCTTGCGGTTGAAGTTATTCTCGAAGTATCTGCATGAATATTTGTACTGGTCTCCTAGGTTTTCCAGGGTTTCGATGATGAAATAGAGGGGGCCTATCTTGTCATAGTTCATCTTTCCATTCTTGTTTATGTGCCTCCTCAGCACCATTGTGAATCTGTTGTTTGTCTGCTCAAGGAACGCGACGTTCTTCATGTGATTGAAGTTTCCCTTGTTCAGGGTCGCCAGGAACTCATCAGCCATAGATAGCAGAAGGAGATATGTGCGCCTTAGCATTGGCTCGAATTCCTCGGTGCTTCCCGAGACGCTCTTTATCACGCAGTAGGTTGGGCCCTGCTCCAGTATTTCGAAGCCCACAACATCCTTGGTGACTGCGTCCTGGACGAGTTTGAGGGATTCTGGGTTTGAGAATGTGACCTTGAGCTCGTCCGTGCCTTTCTTGTATAGCGCCCTTATGCATCTGGGGGCCATTGCATCCAGCCTCGTTATGTCGATTTCGTCCTTCACGACCGAGTTGTATGCTGACGAGCTTACTATGACCTTGTCGCCATCCTCGGCGACATCCAGCTCCTGCCCTTTCATGACGTTGTTCTTTTTCGCCCAGCTTCTTGGCAGTGATATGAGCTGCGTTGATCCTGCAATTTGTATCACCTTCCTTTTCAATGTATCACCAGTTATTTCAGTAAGCCTATTAGTATTTAAATTTTTTTATAGCAAATATCTTTTTTATAATTTCCAACCCTAGTTTATAAATTATAAGGAAAAACTATATAACAATCTACTCGTTCTTTTTTTAAGCGGTTAAGGGGTGATAGAAAGGGTGCAGTTTTATCATGCTGTATTCTGCCAGTTTAACTGCATAAAGAGGTGCAGCTCTAGGGTCGAAAAAGTTAATGGGGGTGGATAGAATGGAATGGAATAAGGATATCGAAGAAGACGACTTGGGGCTGCTTTCAAATGAGATCGAGGACCTCGAGGATGATGAGGTGTCTCTCAGGGAGGCAGCTTTCATAAATGGCTACAATGAGTCAGATCAGGACAGCATTCACAGGGTCACTGATCTTGACGATCCATTCGCCGAAGAGGAAGAGGACGATTATGAGTGAGGCCCTGGCTGGCAACCATTGCGGCTCCAACAGATCCGGGCATCATAAGCCCGCTTTTTTTTATTTTTGTCTTGATTTCCAGGTCTTTTAACGCGAATTTTTTTATCGCTCTCCTGAGCCTGCCGAAGATAGGCAGGTTGCTTACGCCTCCGCCAATTACTATCGTGTCAGGGTCGAATTCCGCAATCATGTTGGTTATCCCTATTGCAAGTTTTTCTATAGTCTCATCTATTATCCTTTGTGCTGTCTTTTCCTTTGCATAAAATATCTTGATCGGGTCGGGGTCTTTGATTGCTCCATATGCGTTCAGGTATCTCGAGGTTATGCTTCTTCCTGAGCACCAGCTCTCGAGATCCCCTTTTTTTCCGCAGCCGCAAATCGGGCCGCTTGGATCTATCACTGAATGGCCGAGCTCCCCGGCATTTCCGTTCCCCTTGTAAAGGTTGCCGTTTATTATGAGGCCTGACCCGATCCCTGTTCCTATTGTTAGTCCTATCATGTTCTCTGATCCTTTTCCTGACCCGATTCTGTGTTCAGCTATTGCAAAGCATGAGGCGTCATTCTCGACAGTTATAGGCATCCCTGTCCTTTTTTTTATTTCCCCCGCTATTTTGACACCGTTAAGTCCTGGTATGTTTGGATTGAAGCTCATAAAGCCTCTTTTATCCACCCTTCCTGCTATGCTGATCCCGATGGCATCGCTCCTGCCCAGTTCTTTTATTGCAGAAACAATGTTCTTCAGCGTGGACGATTTGTCCTGGTCTGCAAGTGTTGGGAGCTGAACTTTTTTCAGTATGCGGAACCGCGAGTCTACGAGAACGCCTTTTATGCTTGTTCCGCCTATGTCAAGGCCTGTTAGCATTTGTTTGAGCTTCCAAAGAGGATTATTCTTCTTTTCACCATTCTTTTCATCTCATTCTTTGCCTCTTTCATTATCTCTCTTGGGTCGAATAAGTTGGTTTTTTCTTTCAGGCATTTCCTTAGTCCTGCAGTGAAAGAAAGCCTCAAGTCGGTGTCCGTGTTTACCTTGCTTACTCCTGCAGCTATCGAAACCTGTATTTCGGTGTCGCTGTTCCCTTTTGCGCTTTCCAACTTTGCCCCGTATTTTTCTGCCTTTGCAACTATATCCCTGTAAACCCCTGACGCCCCGTGCAGGGCAAGCGGTATTTTCACGAGCTTTTTTATTTTTTTGAGCCTTTTGATATCCAGCCTTGCTGCAGCCTTAAATGCTCCATGGCTGGTGCCTATGGCGACCGCAAGGCAGTCAACTCCTGTTTTTTCCACGAATTCTTTTGCCATCCCGGGATCTGTAAGCTCGGCCCTGCCGGAAACGTAATCCTCTTTTCCTCCGAGCGTGCCCAGCTCGCCTTCAACGCTTACCTCTTTCTTATGGGCCAACAGGGCTATTCTTTTTGTTATCGCAGCATTCTTTTCGAAAGGCTGGTCTGATGCGTCTATCATCACTGATGTGTACCCTGATTCGATTGCCTTCTTTATGGTTTCGATTGTCTTTCCGTGGTCAAGATGGAGGGCGACCGGTATTTTTGCCGTTCCTGATAGGTTTCTGGTCATCGCGACCAGGTTCTGCATTCCGGCGTATTTTATTGCCGATTCCGAGGTTTGCACTATGACAGGCGACCTCAGTTCAGAAGCCCCTTCAATGACTGCCTGCATTATTTCCAGGTTGCTTACATTGAAAGCCCCTATTGCATACCTTCCCTTGTCTGCCTTGTTTAGAATTAACCTGCTGTTTACAAGCATGTGTATGCTTCAAAAACAGCTTATATAAAGTTATCTTTTTAGGGATTCGTGTATCGGGCAGTGACATATGTCACCATCCTTAAATTCAGCCGTTTTTTTGGCTGAATTGGGTGGTGCTCATGAAAAAAGAGTTAGTTAGGAAAGA